>JBCBRY010000211.1:0-12713 GCA_039819485.1 Bacteroidota bacterium
AGGTATTAGAGAGGTGGTGATTCACACTCCTCGGATTGGTTCAATGAACTGTGTCAAGGGTTAAAAAATCACATTTCAATTAGATATTTTTTTTCCGAAAAGCCCTCGCCCAAACGGGGCTTTTTGGAGAAAAAAATATCACCCGGGCTTCATTCTATAGGTCTTCACCCATATTGAGCCGGAGCTTCAGCCTTCCTTCAAAATGGATGGCCAACTGCTGGACCACCAGCGCCCATTTCGGGATCGGGCTCGTCCATTTTTTCATGATATTCTGAGAGGCCAAAAACACCATCTTCAACAGTGCCCTGTCATTGGGGAACACTGGTTTGGATTTGGTCACCTTCCTCAGCTGGCGGTTGAAGCCCTCGACCGTATTGGTCGTGTAGACAATGCGGCGAATGTGCTTTCCGAACTTGAAGTACTGGCTGAGTCGCTCCCAGTTGTTGCGCCACGACCGGATGACCACCGGGTATTTTTCGCCCCATTTCTTGCCCAGTTCCTCAAGTTGGTATTCGGCCGATTCTTTTGAACCCGCCTGGTAGACCTTTTTCAAATCCTTCAGGAACGGCTTCTCGTCCTCGCTCGTCACATACTTCAGGGAATTGCGGATCTGGTGGACGACACAGAGCTGGACCTCCGTTTTGGGGAAGGTGCTCTCGATGGCATCGCCGAATCCGGCCAGGTTGTCGATGCAGGCGATCAATATATCTTCAACGCCCCGGTTCTGTAGGTCCGTCAGGATACCGAGCCAGAACTTGGAACCCTCATTTTCAGACACATATAGTCCCAGGAGATCTTTCATCCCGTCCCCGTCGATGCCCAGGACACAGTAAACGGCCCGCTTTTCGATCCTGCCGTCCCTGCGCACCTTGAACACCAGGGCGTCCATCCAGATGATCGGATAGACACTGGCCAAAGGGCGGTTGCGCCATTCGTCCAGCACCGGCAGCACCTTGTCCGTGATCTGGCTCAGCGCCCCCTTGGACATCTCCAGTCCATAAAGCTCTTCCAGGTGGGCACGGATGTCGTCGTAGCTCATCCCACGGCCGTACATGGAAATGATCTTGTTGTCCAGCCCTTCTCCCAGGGTCGTCTGCCTCTTGCCCACGATCCGGGGCTCAAAGGTCCCGGCCCTGTCCCGGTTGGATTCCAGTTCGATCTTGCCGTACTGGGTCTTGAGGCCCTTTTTCTGTTTGCCGTTGCGGCGGTTCGTTGCACCGGCCCCCTTTTCTTTTTTCAGATGGAAATCGAGCTCGCCCTCCAGGCTCGCCTCCAACAGGCGTTTGATCATCGGGGCCAGAATGCCGTCCTTCCCACCAAGTTCCTCCCCGTTCTTCAACCGTTCGATGGCCTCCGATTCAAAGGCAGACCACTCAAACTCAGGGTCGGTTGGGCGGCCTCCAGACTTCTTTTTTGATTTTGCCATAACTGTGTCATCTTGATAATGGCTCATAAGGTAAATAATTTACATGACACAGTTTATTGAACAGTCTCCACTCCTCAATTTCATTCATCTTTCGTGAAGTAAATCTCTGATGTCCTTGCCCTTGCCTTTTAAGAATTCTTGGTATGAAGAATATCACGATTAGTATTTATAGCTTTTTTAAAACTAAAGCTAATGGCCGAGGATTATTTTCTGAGCCATTAAGTTCTAAGCATTTTATAGGATATTGTCTAATTTTCAAACATTTAACTTGACACGCTTATTGTAACAATCTCTATAGCCCGAAAAGCCCTCTAAAGAAACCTCGTTTTTTCTTATTCTCAGCTTCCAGTCTGCGTTTCTCCACTCTTTTTTTCCTGGCTTTTTCCCTTACCAAAAATTGATTATTTTGTTTTTGCAGCTTGAGAACGATAGCTTCCAAGTTTTCCATTTTTTGATTCCGTTCTTTATCATCAGCCCCCTGCCCCGCTCTTTGATCAGTCAATACAGCTGTCAATCTGGTTCTTTCATTATCTGTTTTTTCTAACCGATTGCGGAGATGTTCGATTTCATCCACCAGTTTTTCCCTTTCCCGCTTTCGCTCATTTTCTAAAGTAGATAGTTTTTCTTTAAGTACTTCCAATTCTGTTTCACTGGACATTGAAGTATAAGTTGTCAATTTTTGTTCAGGGTTTACAGTTTTGGAGGATTCAGTATTTTCTGGCTGCTCAAGTGTGCCATACACCCTTTCCAGTTCTGCAACATCAATGACCTTCCTTTTCTTGCCTTGAATATCATAGCTCAGCTTTCCTGAATTGATATCATTGTATAAAGTGGTTCGGCTTACCCCAGCCAGTTCTGCTGCTTTTGTGATTGACAGTTTCATGTTCATTCCCGTCCTACGTTTACACTTCTTTACATGAGTTTATCAGATAAATGTGTTGTTGGGAAATTGTCCAATATTGTAAAGCCTTTTTGTCAACTGGACAGAACTGAACACATTATGACTGTTTAGCTTTGCGAAGTTGGACAGACAGTAGAGTGTTCAAGTGTTCAGTAATAACTGTTCAACCTATCGATATCAAAGCTCCCTGCCCTTATAATTCAAAGGCATCTCCATTGAACACTTAAATGTAGAGGTGTACAAAGCTTTACATTGAACAATGTCAAACATTGTCCACTTGATGAACAGTTGGACATCTGGTATTGTCAAGTCAGTGATTCTGCGTTTGAAGTTTTATCCAATGCAGATTGATCTCCTTCTCCATTCGGCAGAAGGAATGTTAACCATCTATCACCAACCTAACTATGAAGGAGGAGCTATACAGTTTTAAAACCATGAAATAAAAAACCGCAGTTGGCGCTGCGGCTTTTCACGTGGGAAGTATGATTTAATACGATAATCCAAACATACCTCCTTCCGATTCGGAATGCAAGTCCAAAGTGATTGTGCAAAGGTTTTTTGCATCCTTATTCACAGGTTTTATCGGCTGTTGCTTTTGATGCCCATGCAAAAAAACATCCCTACACCATACCCAAAACCGTTTGAGATCATAAAGAAGAGCAGGGAAGTGATCTATCCAAAGCTCAGAACACCCTGCAAGGAAAAACTTAGAAAAATCTCTACATTCAAGCCATTGACCACTACAGCACCAGTGATGGAATACCTTCCTCATACCAAGCGGGAATATGATCCAACAAAACCTCGACGCAAAAGCCTGGATGCACCAATGGACAATAACACCTTTGTCAAACCAATAAAACAATGTTTCATCAGGAACCCACGTACCATGCCCATGACCAGGATCATGCTAACGCTCTTATCAGGTTGGGCAGGGCAGGGGAGGGCCATTGAAACAACCATTGGAACCATTGCCAAAAAACTGGAAAGATCAAGAAGACAAGTATTCCGTTATTTAAAGGATGCTTTGGAGGAGGGTTACCTATCCTATTGCCGGACAACCGATAGGATAGGGAGATACACAGGCATTAAGGTATGGCTGAATTTTGCAGCGATCCGTTTTAGAAGGTTCAGGCACAAAACAAAAAAAGCTGCCAAACCCGCAGAAATCTTAGAGGTGACAGATGAGTCCGAGATTAATTCTAAGATTACTTTAAAAAAGGATATGGATAAGGAATTATGGATAAAATTGGAAAGCTTTGCAAAGAAAGCAGGGTATTCAATGCCAGAACTCTTGCCTTCATAGGGCCAAACAATATTCATAAGTACATTTCAAATCATGAAAGACTGCATCCTTTGGATGCAAAGGAAAAGCCTGTTGTTGATTGCAAATTTCTGTTGCTGTTTAAAAAAAGAGAAATTCCTTTACCTAAAATAGTTCGGTTGCGCTAAAATGGCTTTAAGCCTGTTCTATTAAAAACAAACCCTGAACCATGAATGCCGAGTACGCTAAAAAAAATATTTCAATTCCTGAACTCCTTTCACGATTGGGGCATGAACCAGTTCAAGTAAAGAAAGGGGGCAAAGAATATTGGTACAAATCACCGATGCGGCCAAATGAGAGGACGGCTTCGTTCGTCACAACAGATGTAGGTGATAAATGGATATGGAACGACTTCGGCGGAGAAAGTGGAAACATTATAACATTGGTCAACTACCTAAAAGGGTACAGCGAACGTGACATAAAACCAGCTCTGCGTTTCCTTGAAGACATGTTCCCAGGGCCGCTGTTGGATGGTCAGTCCAAGAAAGAAAGCACAAATGCAAATGTTCCTTTTTCTTTTAACCAGCAAGCGAAAAATGTGACTCCTGCCAATATTGGTATCAAGGAAGAAGAACCTTTCCTAAAATTCATTACGATGCATGAAATAAGGGAAAAAAGGATTTACGATTACTTGTCAGAAATTCGGAAGATACCCAAGAAGTTCGCTGACCTTCATTTGTTGGAGGTTAAATATTTCAATACCAAAAAAGGCAAGCAGTTCTTTGCATTCGGGATGGAAAACAAAAGTGGTGGTTTTGAAATCCGTTCCGCATCGGATGAATACAGTTTTAAATCTGTTCTGAACGGAAGGGATATTTCTGTCATAAACGGGAGTTCGCCCGAAAAGAAAACCGTTAATGTGTTTGAAGGCATGACAGACTTTTTGTCGCTTTTGGTCATGCTGGATGTAACCAAACTTTCAGGAGACGTAATTATCATGCATTCAGTATCTACCTATACCAAGGCACGGCAGTTTATTGAAAATCAAAAATACACCAACATAAATACTTTCCTGGATAACAACGAAGCCGGGCAAAAATGTACTGGGAAGTTCCAAATGGATTTTGAAGGGAAGATTGCTTCATTTAGTCACCATTTCTCTCCACATGTAGACCTTAATGATATTTTGCGTGCGGGGGAGAGGGCTGATTTCAAAAAACGTATTCTTTTGCCCACAGAAGCCCGCACATCGATTTTTCCGCCTGAAGGCTCCATCCTGCCTAAAAACTGAAATGGCAAACCCACGAGTGAACGGTGCCTAATTTAAGTGCCATTACAGATTTGTAATCCACATCAAAACCGGATCAAAAAATAGGTTGGTTCATTTTCCCGTTGTGGTGGCATTTCAATTAAGTTACTCTACCTGCAAATCAAACAAATATTTAACAGATAGCTAAAGAGCGAAACTTGTTGCTCTGATATAGCACCAAGTGTTTCGTTATGTGAACTGTGCCATGACAATAAATGCTAAAGTCATTTTTGTGAAGTGATGGGACGGAGTAACCCCAAGTCCCATAAATCAGGATTTGATGGGTTTTGTGGGCCAAGCTGAAACTAAAAAGATATTCAACAAATTCGTTTGCGAAGTCATGTTGCCAATGTTTGCAATACCAGACCATCAAAGCCCCCATGTTGCCTTATTTGGCAATTCGATGGACAAGGACAATAAGCCAATCTGGTTTAAAAAGGGTTCCAGGTCATTGGGGTGTGCCTATAGGGATTTCCAAGTCCTAACCTGTTTTCTCTTTGGCTTAATAGATAAAACGGTAACTATAAATCCCGTCAACATCTATTGTGTCAATAAAAATTTCTCCTCTTCCTGCAAGCAGGAAGATTCCCCGCACAACAAATTTTTCTGGACACAGATGTATTCGGTCTTTTTTCAGTCCCCGTTCCATTAACCCAAACAGAAAGGATAGAACAATGGAAAACACTACAAACACAACCCAACAGACTGAAGCCGAAAACAAAAGGCCAGACTTCCAAATAAGCCTTGTCCGTGATACCCAGTTCGGGTCACAATGGGCGCAGTTGGCGGTCGGTTGGACAAACAAGGACGGCAAGGGGATCAACTTCACCAACGACCTGTTAAAGATGTTTGGTTTCAAGCTTGTAGCCCGCAAAATTGAACCAAAATCCTAACCACTTGGGACGGGGATTTCCCCGTCCCATTCCTTTTCAAAAATGACTTTAGCATCTGATTCAGAATTTACGGGGTATGAACCATGAGCGAAAAAACAGAGCGCATAGCAGAGTTAAATGACAAGCTAAGAACCACTTTTAACCCGGCCGCCGGAATGGTCATGGTCACCAGGGGTTTTCAAACATTGCCACCAGATGACCAGATAGAAATACTCAATCTGATAAAAAAATTTAATGATTTTTCAAAAGGAAACAATCCATATGGTGAACATGATTTTGGTGCAATAGAAAAGAACGGGAACAGGGTTTTTTGGAAGATCGATTATTACAATGAAAGTATGACCAAAGGCAGTGAAGACCCATCTGATCCTGAAAAGACGAGAAGGGTGATGACCATTATGCTGGCCCAAGAATATTGAAGAATCCGAAAGGCATTTGAAGTTCGGGCTGTTTGCCGAGTGTCATCAGAATGGTTCCAATACACCATTGAAACCCAATTACTTTTTTCTTTTAACCAGCAAAACTTCAAGCATGGGTTGTGAGCCGACAGGCGAGCACAACTTTTTGTGGACAGATTTGGACATGGGTTTGCGGCGTAAGAATAAAACCCGTACCTTGGGTCAAAGATCGGAATAGCAAGATATGTTTTTGTATATACAAAAACGATCTTGCAAAGGGGAAGAATCCCCGTTTGATCCCCTCTTTCAGACGCACCTCAGCGTCACCGAAAATCACAGAACCTGATTTTTTGACCTATGGCAAGACCCAGCAAAAGCACCGCCGACAAGGCGTCGAAAGTTCTTCCCCCTGTGCGTGTGACAGATAGTGAAAAGGCGATGATCCGAAGTAGGGCAGCACGAGCAGGGATGACCATGAGTGAGTACATCAGGCAGATGTCGTTGTATGGTGAGGTGACCATTCGACAGTCCAAATATGATCATGCCTTTGTCGAGCAGTTGCGACGGATCGGTGTGAACCTCAACCAACAAACAAAGGCACTCAATTCGACTGGCGTCGTCCGGCCGGAACTTCCAGTTCTTTGGGGCAAGCTCGAAACATTGATCGATCACATTCTTGAAAATATGCATTAAATGGTTCCAAGGGTCGCCAAGCGAGGACATTCATTCAAAGGGGCAGGGCAGTACTACCTGCATGACAAGAAGGCGCAGACTTCTGAACGGGTAGCATGGACCCATACCCATAATGTCCCTACCCAAGACCCAGAGAAGGCAATGAAGTGGATGGCCTATACCGCAATGAATGCCAACTACCTCAAGCAACAAGCAGGTGTACCAATGACCGGGCGGAAAGCAAAAGCGGGTTCGGTTTATTCATTCAGTTTAGGCTGGCACCCAGAGCAAAACCCCGAAAAGGAATCCATGCTCCACTCAGCAATGGAGACTTTGGAGAACCTGGGGCTGAAAGATCATGAAGCGGTGATTGTGTGTCATCAGGAAACAGATCATCCGCATGTCCATGTCATCTGTAATCTGGTCAATCCGAACAACGGAAAGATGGCGTTTCCTTCCTATGATTTTCTGACCCTTTCAAAATGGGCACAAGAACATGAAGTGGAACATGGAAAAATCTATTGTGAAGAGCGGGTCAAAAACAACGCAAGGCGGAAAGAACGAAGTCAGGATTTTGACCAAAACAAAATAGTGAAGCACCGTGAGGAGAAACTAAAACGGGCAGAGGAAATCCAAAAGCTCTATAACCGCTCAGACAGTGGCAAAGCATTTCAAGCTGCAATGGATGAAGCAGGGTACACCCTTGCAAAAGGTGACAGACGGGGATTTGTATTTGTTGATCGACAAGGAAAAATCAGCAGTCTTTCACGCCAGTTGAAAGGGCAACGTGCCAAGGATATCAAAGCCCGTTTGTCCGATCTGGAAAACCTACCTAATGCCAAGAGAGTATCGGTAGAAATAAAACGCAACGAACAGAAAAGGAAAGAAAATCAGCCAGGTAAAAACCACGTAGAGGAACAACAGCATAAACAAAATCAACAAACGAAAAAATCCAGATCAATATCCCAAGATCGAGCTTTAAAAGCTAAAGAAGCCCAAAAAGAAAAACCGATTGCCAAGGAAAAACCTTCCTCCATTTCCGAACCTTTTTATAAAGAAGTGGATCGTATCCGTGAACGTTCGCAGATGGAGAAACAGGAGCGGCGTTCGCTTGAAGAAAAAATGACCTCATTCTATAAACGGGACGAGCACATTGAAAAGATCAAGGAATTGGAAAAGCAGGTCAAAAAGCATGATTCTGTTATTGGTCGCCTGACCGGGAAGCATGAAGAATCAAAAGAAAAACTCAATGCGGAGAAAAAGACCTTGCGAAATGTAGACCAACGGATAGGGGAATATCGGTCTGCCTTGGAAACGAAAATTGAAGAGCGCCAGAAAAAGCAACATTCCAAGAATGTCAGCAATGAACAAAAGCCAGAGCCTAATAAAGAAGAAATTGAAAAACGTAAAGCCGAACTAAAGGCAGAAATAAGAAACCGTTCCAAAGGAAAGCAGAGAGGGATTAATTTTGACCGATAGTCTAATTTATTTATATTTACATAAGTTTTAATGTCATGGAAAATTATAAGATTCCACTCGATCATTTAGGTAGGCCAATATATGACAGGTATGGCAATGTCAATGTATACAATGCTTGGCCAACAGATGAATATGGAAGACCCATTCTTACTGAAGAACAACTTCAGAGAATAGCTGCAAGAAAGCTAAGTGCTGCGGAAGAGAAAGCAAGAAGAAAAGCAACTTTAAGAGAGGGTATCAGAAGAATAAAGAATAATAAACACAAAGTCATTGGAAAAGAGATAAGCAGGTAAAAAGTAGAAAGCTTATTTTGATATAATTTATTTTCAATTAAAAAATACAGAAATTAAAGTGTTTGTAGTTTGCAAGCACCATGTGATTTTACACCTGCCCGTATATGACCCTTTCAAATTCACGGAAAGACTATTTATGTATTATTTAAACTCTATTCGTAGTGGATCAAATAAATAAGGAACTATTGGATAAATCCTTTGTGGAAAATCTTGCCCGTAATAAAGCTATAATAAGGGATGAAGTTACTTCGGAACTTTCAAAAAGTCCTTATGCTGCTAATTCGCCGGAAGAATTTAATCGGAAAGTGGAGGAGGGGATAAATAGAAAAATGAAAGAGGAACAGGTTGTAGAGAAGATTGAATCTAAAGTATATGGCACATCCGGGTATAACAAGCTGACCAATGAATTATACCAGGCGGAACTCAAGGAAGCTTTAAGGGGAAGGCTTAGGGAAGAGATCAGAAATAGGGCTAATAAATCGAACTCAAAGGAAAGAAATCGTTAATTAAAAATCTACAATTCCGTGGAAGTCGAATTTGATTATTTAGATACCCCTCTTTTGGAATTCTCAGAGCAACCAGAAGATTTATGGACTATCCGTAATGCTGTAGCTGGTGTTCAGATTTTTGGTGGAATAGGTTCAGGCAAAAGTTCAGGAAGCGGAAAAACTCTTGCTTATTCGTACCTGGAAAACGGATTTGGTGGAATTGTACTGACAGGGAAGGTAGACGAAACAACCACATGGCTCAAATATGCAAAGAAGACAAATAGGTTGAAGGACGTTGTGATTTTTGGTGCCACAAGACCCTTAGATGGGATTCATGAAGATTTTCGGCATAAGTTCAATAAAGAATATCAGTTCAATCCTCTCAGTTATCTTTCGGAGAAAAAGGAAACATCAGGAAAGACGGCCAATATTGTTGCCCTTTTCATGTCGATCATAAAAGCTGGTGACCGTATCAGTGGCATGGGGGGAGGATCGAGCAACGATCCTTTTTGGGATAGGGCCCTGCAAAGGATGATCAAATCTACCATTGATTTGCTGAAGTTGGCTCAAGAAGGGACAACTAAGAAGAAGACGATTGATTTGCTGAAGTTGACTCAAGAAGAGACAACTAAGAAGAAGACGTTTGACCTCAGTGTTGCCAACATATCAAAAGTCATTCGTGATACGCAATTATTGCTGGATGATAAAAAAGAAGGAGGAGGAGATTATGTCACTGAGTGTTTGATCAGTGCAGGAAATGCGGCAGCCCAAGGTAGTGAAAGTACAAAGCGCATATTTGAGGCTATGGACAGTTATTTTAAAATAGATTTTGGTTCCATGCCGGAAAATGTAAGAAGTTCCGTACTCGAAAGCTTTTATGCTTTTGCCGATCCTTTCCTTTCCGGGCTACTTGCCGATTATTTTGCATCAGATGTAGAAGATGATGTCAGGCCCGAAAAGACTTTTGGTGAAGACAAAATTATCATCATTGATTTTCCCGTAAAAGAATATTTGCAAGTGGGCATTTATGCGCAGACTATTTATAAAAGACTTTGGCAACAGGCTGTTGAAAGAAGAAAAGTAGATAAAACGACTAAACCTGTATTTATGTGGGTGGATGAAGCTCAATTCTTCTTGTCCGAAGACGATATGATGTTCCAAACGACCGCAAGAAGCTCAAGGGCTTGCACCGTGATGATCTCCCAAAACATTTCAAATTATTATGCAACAATAGGAGGCAAAAATCCGAGGGATAGGGTCAATTCTCTCTTAGGAAACCTGTCAACTAAGATATTTCATGCCAATAATGATTATGTGACCAACGAATGGGCAGCTAAGACAATTGGCCAGACTCGCCAACCGGAAATGAGTATGAATATGGGTGATGAACGTCACAGCACGACCATGAAGAAAGCCCTACAGAATCAGGTTGAACCACAGGATTTCACGCTATTGCGTAATGGAGGGAAAACCAACCAATTTCAGGTTGATGGTATTGTGACTGTGAGCGGGAAACCATGGAGTAATGGCAGGAATTATATCCAGACTTTTTTTTATCAAAACGAAGATGAATTCTTTGTTGAATAATAGATGAATTATGACTCAAGGGAATCGATCCGGGTTTTCCAGCAGGCGTAGAAGAATGTGGGGGCAGAGGCATGCTCGATCATCACAACCTGTACTTGATACTCAAGGATTTGTCCAGACCATTTGGTCTATATGCCTTATGTCTGGTGCATTTAGTGTAAGGGTGTTTTTACGCACTAAAATGGGGCAACGTACATCGAATATTTTGGTAGTTATTCTCGCTTTCATCTGGGTTCAATCCTTTGCTTTTGGTTCAAAAAACTTTGAGGGACTCTGGGAAAATCCAGTTACCAAATCTGATATTTTTGAAAGCGAGAGCCTAAATACAATTTTCGAATTCTTGTTGAGGGTATTAGGTTATATTGCAAGGTTCTTCCTTAATGTTGGGGATGTTCTCTATAATTTCTTTCTGCCCGAAAACTGGGATGAAATTTCTGTCGCAACCTATATTTTTGGTTTTGTTGTTCTCATTTTAGGAATCTCGCATTTAGTTAGAGAAATCAAAAGCAGTATTTTTTATGAGAATGACTATTCCCGTGAACGGGGTCAAAGTGTATTTTTTGGATGGTTGGTAGGAAAGTCATTTTTGGGAAATTCGAGTTTAGTCTTTTCTAATACAATGGTTTGGATGGTAGTGGAACCTTTATTTGTAGCTTCCTTAGGCTTTCTATTTATAAATGTTCCAGGTGGAGATGTCGGTCTTGGACTTTGTTTTATTACAAGCGCATCCGCCCTGTTTCTGGAAGAATTTACAGTTTACAAAAAAATGAGAGGCAATATTTTAGATTATCTTGACAGTGAATTCGAAGCAGAGTTGTTTGAAACGGCTGTCTCCAAATATAAAAGAAGGGAACTGGGGGCGCATGGTAAAGTATCTGAGCAAGGAGTTTTGCTGGCAGGAAAAGGGTCAATTGAAAAAATGAAAGTGTATTTAAAAGATAGTAAGAAAGTAGATAAACGGAATAATAAACAAAACTATAAGCCTTTGGATATAGGAGTAAAAATTCCAAAAAACAGAATATAATATGAGTGATAATCATGTTTTAATAAATGTACTTTATGTTGTATTTTTTGCATTAATTAGTTGGCGACTCATTATATTTTTTTTACCAAAAGGTTCATTGGACTATAATGAATTATTAAATAAAATAAATAGTTACAGAAATAAATTTAGTGCAAATCAATCTTATGATTGGCATTTATCTAAGTTAAGAAAACTTAAGTCTCACGGAAAAAGAATTGATTACATACATTCGAAAATAAATCAGGCAGAATTGTTATCTGAAATTTATTTAAAACAAAAATTACTTTTGAGCTGTACTGATCTAGCGGCTTCTTTAAAGGTGTATCCCAACTCGACAGTTGAAGAAAAAAAAGAAGCTGAATCTCTTTTTAATGAAACAATTGAAAAATATCATTTTATAGAATCGCAAATTAGGGAAATAGAATCAGCTAATGGAATTGATACTAAAGACTACATCAAAAAAAATAAAATATTCTTAAGGAGATTGTCGAGTTTAGATAAGGTCGAAATTGAAAAAATAAAGAATTTCTTTAAGATTCAATCAGCAAGTACAAATGTCATTCAATCTAATGTTCCTAAAAATAATGAAAAATGGGAAATAACTCGCTCGGTACCATCAGGAATTGCAATAGGCATAAATCATCTTTTTATTATAAGATCGTTAATGGGCCTAATAGCCGACTTGTATAACATAGTCAGGCTTAAACCAAGAAAGTATAAATATTACTCAATCCTCACAAAATTTGATGATGCCAGGCCATACCAGTATAATATTGAGGGATTAAAGAAAAAAATATGGTTAACGTATTTGGGGAAATGGGCTACATCACTGGTTTCTTGGCATCCTACTAACCCAGATTATTTAGTGACAGCAGGAAAAAGAGGAAATGTTAAACTATGGGATATAAGTACTGGTCAAATGTTAAATGATTATGCTTATCGGAGTAGTGGTGCTGAGGGATATGAAATAGAATGGATGGTG
>JBCBRY010000212.1:0-12609 GCA_039819485.1 Bacteroidota bacterium
CATTGGAGGAAGCGATGGACGGGGTATCAAGAATCTATCATTGCGCCGCAATGGTTTCGTTTCGGGCAAAAGACAATCAAGAAATGATGAAGATAAACCGAGAAGGAACTGCTAACGTCGTCAATGTTGCTTTGGATTTGGGTATTGAGAAACTATTGCATGTCAGCTCTATTGCAGCTTTGGGCAGGAGCAAAAATGAAAACGCCGTAGATGAAAAGACAAAGTGGCATGATGACCCATGGAACAGTCCTTACGGTTTGAGTAAACATTTGTCGGAGATGGAGGTTTGGAGAGGAATAGCTGAAGGGTTGAATGCAGTAATCGTCAATCCCTCCAATATATTGGGAAGTGGGTTTTGGAAAGGGCGTACAGCCACAGGGCAGTTTTTTTATAAAATATGGAAAGGACTGCCTTTTTATCCGATGGGTGGTTCGGGTTTCGTTGATGTGAGAGATGTTGCCAGGTATATGGTACTTTTAATGGATAGCAAAATCTCCAATGAACGATTCATTTTAAATGGCGAAAACCATTCTTTTAAGTTTGTATTGTTTGAAATAGCGAAGGTGTTGGGCAAAAAAAAGCCAAGTATAAAAGTGACTCCTTTTATCCGGGAACTTGCTTGGCGGGCTGTCTGGGTCGGATCAAAAATTATTGGCCGCCCACCTTTTATTACCAAGCAGACCGCCCGTGCTTCCGCCCGGACCTTTTATTATAAAAATGAAAAATCCCTTGATGCTTTTCCGTTTTCGTATACACCAATTGAACAAACAATTGAAGAATCGGGAGCACAGTTTCTCCAATCAGTCCATGATGGGTTTCAGCCCAAAATACTTCCTTTCTGATAGCAGATGAAAAAGACCTACCAAGAGTTAGGTATTGAAATGCTCCCAAATTATAACTAAACTGATGAATGCTATCTTAATTACGGAATGAACGCTTTATCTTTGGCAGTCTAAATTAAATCTAAATAAAAATTAGATTTAATGTTTTTCTAATCAAAGTAAGTGGATTAACAGGGCCAGAATAAAATCTGTTTTAGCGACACATAAATTTGGTTTTATCAAAGAGATCTGGCGATTCTTATTTTAGCACTTTAAGAGATGCTGGAAAGAAATCAATGATGAAAAATGAATAGTCCTTTATCAAACATTGAGGTAGGCAGCAGCGGTATCATTGTCCAGTTTATGGACAATATCATTGCCGGAAAATTGATGACCATGGGGGTGCTTCCCGGAAGCAAGGTCAGGGTTGTCAGAAAAGCGCCCTTCAAAGGAGGACTTTATTTGAAAATTGACGGGAGCAATATGGTATTGCGGGAAAAGGAAGCCGAAACCATCATTCTTTCGATGATTGACTAGCGCAAACATGGTAAATAACCTGACCACCCTTACGACTACGGATAAAGATGATAATAGCACTAGTAGGTAATCCGAATAGCGGTAAATCTTCCCTCTTTAACAAGTTGACCGGCTTGCGACAAAAGACAGGTAATTTTCCCGGAGTAACTGTTGAAAAAAAATCCGGTAAGCTCCTACTCCCCGACGGGAAAGCAACAACTCTGATTGACTTTCCCGGTACTTATAGTCTTTACCCTACTTCCTCAGATGAGAGAATCGTGTTGAATGTGCTGACCAATCCTTCGGAAAAGAATTATCCGGATGTAGTCGTCTACGTGGCGGATGTGACCAACCTGGAAAAACACCTTTTGTTGTTGACGCAGGTTAGAGATTTAGGCTTTCCGTGTTTGTTGGCGTTGAATATGTCGGATTTGGCTAACCGCAAAGGGATCTCAGTCAATGAGAAAAAAATAGCCGAGTTTCTGGAGATGCCTGTTGTTATGGTCAGCGGCCGTACAGGTGATAATATTGATTTATTAAAATCAGCGATAAGTAATCTGCTGAAAAAAAATACTAATGGGAAAAACTCTTTTTACGCGTTCAATGATATCGAAAAAGAAGCGACTCATAAAGTTGATGATTTATTTAAATCTAATAATTCCTATCGTTCGAAGCTAATTGCCCATCACTTTGAAAAACTCCCTTTTTTAACGGAAGAAGAAAGAAAGTCCGTTGCTATTATTTGTCAGGAATCTGGTTTTGATAACCTTGCCTTGCAGATCAATGAAACCATGCGGCGCTTTGATAAATTCGTCCCCGTGTTAAATTCGGCGATCACGAAAGAAGGAGAAAAAAAAGCACTGACCGATAGGCTGGATGCCATTCTGACCCACCGCATTTTTGCACCGTTGATATTTTTTGTCATTATGTTTTTCGTATTCCAGGCAATCTACGCCTGGGCATCTTACCCGATGGATTGGATAGAGGAAGGGTTTATGTTTTTGGGAAATTTCGTAAAAAATACCTTGCCTGAAAGCTGGTTTACGGATCTTTTGACCGACGGTGTGCTGGCAGGATTAGGGGGCATTTTGGTTTTCATTCCTCAGATCGCCATTTTGTTTTTTCTGATTAGCATCTTAGAAGAAGTAGGTTACATGGCCAGGGCTGTGTACATTTTTGATAAATTGATGCAGCAGTTCGGGTTGAATGGAAGGAGTGTGGTAGCATTGGTCTCGGGAGGGGCGTGTGCCATTCCTGCCATCATGTCGACCCGAACCATCGGAAATTGGAAAGAACGGCTGATCACGATTATGGTAACCCCCTTGATCAGTTGCTCTGCAAGGATACCTGTTTATGCGGTACTGATCGGCTTCGTTGTTCCATCGGTTACGGTTTGGGGCTTTTTTAATTTGCAGGGACTGGCTTTTATGGGACTGTATTTGTTGGGGATCGGTGCAGCATTTGTTTCAGCGTGGGTGTTTAAACTGATTTTGAAATCTGACGAAAAATCTTTCCTCATGCTGCAGTTACCTTCTTATCGATGGCCGGTGTGGCGAAACGTTTGGCAAAACATATTCGAGAAGGTTTCGGTATTTGTGATAGAGGCAGGGAAGGTGATTATGGTGATAAGTATTGTTCTTTGGGTATTGGCAACTTATGGACCAAAGGAAGCAATGCAAAAGGCAGAACTGGAAGCTACCCAGATCGCTCAACAGACATCGCTCGACGAAGTCGCTACCGCTGACCTCATCGCTGCAAAAAAAATAGAAGCCTCTTTTGCAGGGCACATTGGTAAAGCTATTGAACCAGCGATCACCCCCTTGGGGTTTGATTGGAAAATAGGTATTGCGCTACTTACGTCATTTGCCGCCAGGGAAGTTTTCGTAGGAACCATGGCGACCATCTACAGCATCGGAAGCACCAAAGATGAGCAGACCATCCATGACAAACTTGCGGCTGCCCGAAACCCAACGACTGGAGCGAAGGTCTACACTGCTGCGACCTCTCTTTCTTTATTGATATTCTACGTTTTTGCGATGCAATGCATGAGTACGCTTGCCGTAGTCAAGCGGGAAACAGGAAGTTGGAAATGGGCATTTTTACAGTTTGCATACATGAGTATTCTTGCTTATTTAGGAAGCTTGATTACTTTTCAATGCTTTTCTTGATCAAAGGCTTTTTATTACAAACTATACAATTATTTCGGCATATTCCTCGTTTTTTTGAAAATTTTCTAAAATATTGCCTTAAATCACAGATATATTGTAACAAATGCTTTTCATGATAGGCATTATTTTATCTTTGTGCCTTAATCAGGAAAAACAAAAAAACTATCCCTGGTAATATGACTTATAATAGCATCTTGGAAACTATCGGGCAAACGCCTCTCATCAGGCTCAATAAAATAACCCAAGGACTGGCTCCGACCGTTTACGTAAAAGTTGAAGGTTTCAATCCTGGGCAATCAGCCAAAGATCGTATCGCATTGCATATGATCGAGGATGCTGAGCAGAGTGGGAGACTCAAACCAGGCGGAACAATCATAGAAGCAACCAGTGGCAACACTGGGTTTAGCTTGGCTATGATCGCTGCCATCAAAGGTTACAAATGTGTGCTTACTGTGACCAGTAAAATTTCCAAAGAAAAGAAAGACTCGCTGGAAGCGATGGGAGCTGAGGTAATCGTCTGTCCTAAAGAGGCGAAAGCCGATGACCCGCGTTCTTATTACCGGACTGCCGAAAGGAAGGCCCGGGAAATCAAGAATTCCCTTTACGTCAACCAGAATTTTAATACTCAGAATGCCCGGGCACATTACTTGTCCACTGGGCCTGAAATCTGGAACCAGACGGATGGTAAGGTATCTTGTCTGATTGCCAGTGCAGGTACCGGAGGTACTTTATCAGGCACTGCCCAGTATTTAAAAGAAATGAACTCCGACATTCGGATCATTGGCGTGGATGCTTATGGATCTGCTCTGAAAAAGTATCACGAAACAGGTGAATACGATGAGCGGGAAATTTACTCTTATCTCATCGAAGGAACGGGCAAGAACATTATCCCCGCGAACTGTGCATTTGAGCTGATTGATAAATTTGTCAAAATCACAGACAAAGATGCGGCATTGCGGACCCGCGAACTTGCTTTGATGGAAGGAATCCTGGCAGGTTATTCCGCCGGCGGTTGCATTCAGGCCCTTCTGCAGATCAGCGATGAGTTTACCAAAGACGATATTGTGGTTATTATTCTTCCTGATCATGGCAGTAAATACCTGGGCAAGGTTTTTAACGATGCATGGATGCGCCAGCAAGGCTTTTTGGATGATGTCTATGCAGAAGAACATGATCCAATGCCAACACCTTCTGCCCCGACAATCGAATATTAATATGATTAATGATAGAAAGAGAAGCCCTGATCAATCATTGGATTGATCAGGGCTTTTTTATAGGTAAATGCAAGAGACTAAGTGTAATAGTTACAATTTTTTTCAAGAGTAAAGTTTTATATAAAATTATGATAATCAAATATTTATAATAATTTTTTTCGCCAATATTTTATACTTGCCTTGACAAACGTTGTTTTAAAACATAAATTGCAGGACTTTTAGAAGAACATATAGATCCCAATACCTCACCTTCTTTTTGAGAATCCATCCTTAGACGAACTATCCAAAAGCGAAACACACGGCTTTCTTTCATTAAACATTGAAATGAGAGAACTATTTCTTGCACAAATTAAGCATTAGAAAAAGAAAAGCATGTTAAAACTCGCATCTACTACCGGAAGTGTTTCTAAGATAGAACCTTTCGTGAATAAATTGGTTAGACGCTATAACCTAAGCCCAGATAGACAATGTGACATTCTTGTAAGCCTTACGGAAGCTGTCACCAATGCCATTGTACATGGCAACTGCCGGGAAGAAGAAAAATGTGTCAAAGTCAACTCAAAACAAGAGAAAGGCGTCTTGGCACTCCGTGTATCTGATGAAGGTCGCGGGTTCGACTTCGAAAACCTTCCTGATCCAACTTTACCTGAAAATATATGCAAATGTGGAGGCCGTGGTGTCTACCTCATGCGCCAACTTGCTGATAATATCCGTTTTTTCAACAATGGCAGCACTGTTGAAATGCGGTTTAAATTATAATTTATCGAAACAATTCGACCTTCCAACTTTAGATGTCAATCGAGCATTTCCCATCCTTCGGTGATGAATTAAATGAAATTACATTCTCATCGGAGGAAGTTCCTTTTAAATTGGACAATGAATTAACTACCGGGGAATGGTTGAAAAAGGTAATTGGGCGAGAGGAGAAACATCTCCGCTCGCTCAATTTTATTTTCTGCTCTGACGATTATCTTCACCGAATCAACATCGAGTACCTCCGGCACGATACCTATACTGACGTAATTACTTTTCACTATGCCGAACAGCCTTTTATCGAAGGTGATATTTTCATTAGCGTTGACCGGATCAAGGAAAATGCAGAAAAATATAATGTCTCCTTTGCAAAGGAGCTTTACAGAGTAATGGCCCATGGAGTTTTGCATCTCTGTGGATATGGTGATAAAACTTCCGATGAAAAAAAGGAAATGCGGAAAAAAGAAAATGAAGCGCTCGAACTTTTTAGAATACAATGAGCATTTTATTTTATTTGTGGAAAACAATCATACATGTCTCGTTTCTCTATTTCTTCCAAAATGGATTCCTCTCCTACATTGCCCGCCTCATTTTATCGGGATGCAGCCGTTTTTAATGAGGTAGCGGAGAAAATTTTTTTGAGAACCTGGCTCTATGCCACAGGTGCTGACGTAGTGGTTCAACCTGTGGTGATTTCCGCCCGTTTATTTTATTGGAAGGAGTTTTAAATGAGCCGTTGGTGCCCGATCAAAGACATGGACGATAAAATCAACTGTGTGTACCATCGTGGAAAAATAATTGCTAAAAAAAGGAGTATGCAGTCGAGGTTTTATAAAAGCGGCCGATTCTCACCAACGATGGAAATAAATGTCCATCATTTCCACCAATTAATAAATGATTTCTTAGGTTGAAGTGATGCAACAAGAAAAGGACTAAAGTATTGATTTGCTTTAGTCCTTTTTTTATTGCAAGGCGCAACCTTCATTAATCATTGGGCAAGGCCGCGTGAAAATCCCGCTGAATAATTTCAGCATATTTATCCAATAGCTCCAATACCCGTTCTTGTTTCTTTGATTTTACGATCACGCCAATGTGGTACGCTTTGCTATTTCTCCAAACGACTTCAGGGTCATTGAAAGTTGTATAATCGGGTGTTTCAAAACGGGACAAAGAAGTGATTATTCCGGTATATTCCTTTGCTACTTTAGGTAGCTTATAGGTTTCTTTGTGAAGGGCTGCATTTTCTATTTTGGCCCATTCAGCCCACAAGTTGATGCCGGCCGAGTACTCTACCATCTCTGCCAGGTTAGCTCCGCCTACCCTGGAAGAAGTTTCCAAAAAATAAAATTCACCGTCTTCATTGGACTTGATGAATTCGGTGTGCGAGGCACTGTACTGCATGCCGAAAGCTTTCATCACATTTGCATTGAACTTGTTTAGTTCTTTTTCGTCTTTAGAGCCATATTCACTGATAACGGAGCGGAAAATACCCCCACCATGTGCGACATCCCAGGGCGTACTTAAATATTGAGAAACTCGGGAGAAAAGCACCTTACCACCAAAAGATAGAGCATCCACATGATAGATATCACCCGGCCTGAACTGTTCCGCCAGGTAGTTGTGACGGTTATCTCCAAGCCCGTGTATGACATGCCATAATTCGTCAGCGGAGTGTACTTTTTTAATACCTTTTGCGGCGGCCTCAAAACGTGGCTTGACCATGTAAGGCGGTCTCACATTTTGCGTAAAATTGGTTATTTCCTCATCATTGAACAGAGGAGTAAACCACGGCACTTTCAGGCCAGCTTCAACCGCTTTTATTCTCATAGCTAATTTATCCCTGAAATGCCTGGCTGTTGTCTGCCCCATGCCCGGCAAACGGAACTGCTCTCTCAGTTCAGCACATTCCTCCACATCAAAATCGTCAAGAGCAACGATTTTGTCCACCTTGTTGGAACGCATAAAGAAGGCAAGGCCAGCGGTAAAATGGTTCATGTTCCAACTGCCATGTTCTATTTCTTCCATGAAAAATATATCATCAAGGTATTCGCGGGGCCATGGTTTGTCCTGGGTATCTTTTGCCGTAACGAGGTAAACTTTGTTACCGGCCTTTTTACAGGCAATTAGAAAATCGGAGCCTTTAAATTCACATGAAACACAAAAGAATGTAGCCATATATTGGGAGTCAAACTCAGTTTTATTTTTTAAGATAAATTTTGTCTTCTAAAAAATTGCTGAAACGCCTAGCACGAATTTTACCGATGGTAACACCCGCTAACCGTACAAGTAATTTTTAAAATAATCATTAAAATGTCGCCATTTACGATCCGACAAAAGTCCAGTCTTTTGGCGGTGGAGCGCCTATTCGGCTACCGGCAGGAATGATGGCCCGTTTCTTAACGACAACAATTCCATCTTTTATGCAGTAGGTGGCTGTTTCTTCGTCGGGAAGTTCCTTTGCTCCACGGATCACCACATTATTTGCAATCCTGCAGTCTTTGTCGAGAATGGCATTTTCAATAATACAATGGCGACCTACTCCCATTGGGATGGTGTCTTCTTCAATTACCTCTTCCAGTTGCTGGAAATAGTCGTTACCCATAACTATTGAATTGGAAATAACTGTATAGTGGCCAATTCTCGAACGAATGCCGATCAGTGACCGTTCGATCCGTTCAGCATGAATAATACATCCCTCTGCAACCACGGCCTTTCTGAAGACTGTCCCAAAAAATTTGCTGGGTGGCAACATTCTTGGCCGAGTGTAAACAGGTTTAACATTATCGAATAAATTAAAATCAGGTAGGTTGTCAGTCAGTGCAATATTGGCTTCAAAAAAGGAGTAAATATTTCCAATGTCTGTCCAATAGCCATTGTATTCGTAACTGGCTACTTTTCGTTTTTCTGCAATTGCTTCAGGGATTATTTGTTTTCCAAAATCATTGGCCTCTTTATGGCTGTCAAATAGATCCCAGATTGCCTTTTTTGAAAAAATATAAATTCCCATGCTGGCGAGGTACTCTTTCCCAGCTTTTTTATTGGCAGGAGAGACAGGCGACTTCCATTTGGATAGTTCTTTCATTGAAGGTTTCTCTACAAAAGATTCGATCATGCCTTCTTTGCCAACTTTCATGATGCCGAATGCCGTGGCCTCCTTGGCCACTACTGGAATGGTAGCTATGGTAATGTCTGCCTCTTTCTCGATGTGATAACGAACCATCTCCTCAAAATCCATCTGGTATAATTGATCGCCGGAAAGGATGAGTATATAATCATAGTCATGATTAGACAAATGCCGCTTGGCCTGCCTAACGGCATCGGCAGTTCCTTGGTACCATTTGTCGCTGCCACGTGTCTGTTCGGCAGCCAGGATGTCTACGAAACCGGAATTAAAAGCATCAAAATGATATGTATTCTTTATGTGCTGATTGAGTGAGGTGGAGTTGAACTGGGTCAGGACGAACATTCGTTTTAGTCCCGAATTAAGACAGTTGGAAATAGGAATATCAATCAGACGGTATTTGCCTCCAATGGGCACTGCGGGTTTTGAACGTTGTTCAGTGAGCGGGTAAAGCCTGGTTCCAGCTCCTCCCCCGAGGATCAGGCTTATCATTTTAATGATCATGAAGTAAAGTGGTTTTGCTTTTTGAAGAATTGCCTTTCGGCTGTGCAGTGATTTGCCTATTCAATAAATAGGATTGTAAAATAAACTAATTTTTACAAAATGATTGATATAGAAAATTTTATTTTAAAGTTAATCTTATCCCGGGCGCTGGATATCCGTCTTAATTTTAAAAAAGAAAATCCAGTGAAATAATGTTTTGAAATATATCATTGCAAAGTTTTTTAGTCTGAAATGTTCCAGTGTAATTATCAAGGCAAAAACCAAATAACTGAAAGAAACAAACTCAACTGAAACGTATCAGAAATGATTAACAGTTATTTATGTGCAGATTGATGGACTTCCTCTTACTTTTGGTGTACGAAATCCTTTAACGCAATAGATGAATTTCATAAAGTTTAGATATTTTTCTCATGTTCTTTGTCTCGCAGTGTTGTTTACACTACGTGCCACATCTTTTGCCCAGGTCTCATTCGAGGCATACACCGATGCAAAAGAAGTATTGGTCAACAGTTATTTTGAAGTAACATTTACTATCAAGAATGCCAACGGAGTAGATTTCGTCCCTCCTAGTTTTAGTCAGTTCAATATCCTCTCCGGACCTAACTCTTCCACCAGTATGCAGATTATCAATGGCCAGGTATCGCGGGAGATGGGATATTCATACACGTTGCAACCTAAAAAAGAAGGAAAACTTACCATCGGTAGTGCTTCCATAAAAGCAAATGGAAAAACTCTAAAAACCAAAACAATCACCATTATAGTAGTGAAAGGAAATGCGGCGAATGCAAAAAATGACGATCAGCAGGGCGAGGCATATGTTCTGATAGAACCAAGCAAAACCCAGGTGTACCCTGGCGAGCAATTGTTGCTAGACTTCAAGCTTTATACAACGGTTTCTCTTGATGGTTATGATATAACAGAAGAGCCAGATTACAAGGGGTTTTATGTGCAGGAATTGAGGCGATTTAATTCAAGGACTCAAAGGGAGGTGATCAATGGCAGGCAAGTCACCACAAAAGTACTTAGGCGGCTCGCCCTGTTTCCACAACAGACCGGAGAACTAACGATTCCTGCGGCACGGATACAATTGGCCTTGGTCGAAGACAATAGCAGGTCAGGTTTTTTCTTCAGGCGAAACATCAAGCCGATTTTCATTGATACCGAACCCATTACCATCTCGGTAAAGGAATTGCCCAACGGTGCCCCCGAAAATTTTTCCGGCGCTGTAGGCCAGTATCAATTTCAGGCTTCCGTCAACCGGCGCCAGGCCACTACTGATGATGCCATTTCCATTACCATGATGATAATCGGCGACGGCGACCTCAAACGGGTGCAGCCTCCTACATTATTGCTGGCCGATTCTTTTGAAATTTATCCTCCTAAAGTGATCGAGGAAAACATAAATGAGAACCAGGGCCGACTCGTTGGAAGGAAAGTGATTGAATATTTAATTCTGCCCCAATTTCCTGGTGATTATACCATTGAGCCTGCGATCAGTTATTTTAATACGGAGACAGAATCGTATGAAAAAATGAGTGCTGGACCATATCAACTTTTTGTAAAGAAAGGCACTGATCGACATATTACTCAAAACCGACCGGTAAAAAAAGAAACTGCCGCCAATGATATTCGCTACATAAAAAGAGATACCTACTTGAAAAAGAAAGGACAATATTTTATTGTTTCTCCAATTTACCTAGGGGCTGCTCTTCTTCCTTTTTTAGCATTTATCGGACTGTTTATTTTTAGAAAATCAAAAAGGTTTTCAGTGGAATTGGACAGCGCCACGTTGAAAACAAAGCAGGCCAATAAGGTTGCATTGCAACGGCTTTCCGTAGCAAATGACTTTTTGCAAAAAAAGGCCAGCCGTAATTTTTACGATGAAATATCAAAAGCCAGTTTGGGTTACGTTTGTGATAAATTGGGCATCCCATTATCTGAATTATCGAAGGAAAATGTGCGGGAAAAACTGGTTTCCCTTCATGTAAGTGCTCCCCTGATCGAAGGCTATATGAAAATAATAAAAACAAGCGAAATGGCAATTTATGCAGGAATGGACAATGCGGCAGATATGGCCGAAACCTATCAAAAAGCTGTTGATTTAATTGGGAAAATAGAAGAGGAAATTACAGCCAAATAAATCATGGGCAAAAAATTAGTTATACTGTTTTTCTTGCTATCTGTCTTTAATTTATATGCAGTAGCCACACAGTGGCAGTCGGGTATTTATTTTTCCAAACCTTTTTTAATGACGGTGCTTGCTGCATGGTTTTACATGCACACAAAAAATAATTTTACGGTATTTTCTAAATTTATTTTAGCAGGGATTGTTTTTTCGATAGGAGGTGATACATTTCTGATGTTTGTGGATAAAAACCCTGCTTTTTTTCTGGCAGGACTGGGCAGTTTTTTAATTACTCAATTGCTTTACATATTTGCCTTCATTAATTTCCGTGAATTTAAAAATGGGTTTATCATTAATAAAAAATGGATGGCTCTGCCCGTAGTAGCCTATCTTCTATCGTTTGTTTATTATTTGATTCCAGATATCCCGGATGCCTATTTGATTCCCGTGTTGATTTATAGTTTAATTATTTCAACCATGTTGGCAAATGCAATCAATATGAGGGGAAGGGTAGGGGAGAAGGAAGCTACAGGAATAATTGTTGGGGCACTTTTGTTCGTTATTTCCGATTCGTGCATAGCAATTAATAAGTTTAAAAATCCAGGTATTTCTGCTGAAATAATGGGAGTAATAATAATGACCACTTATTTACTGGGTCAATATTTAATTGTCTTTCACGCTGTGAAAACCAATAATAAAACAGTTCGATCGACTGATTTATATTCCTCTATTATTATGGGTTCTCCAAAATGAAACAACCATCCTTATGGGTAACAGAACAGAGCATATAAGACTGGCTGCACCAAAGAACAGCATTTCACTTTTGACATAATTAGCCATACTTATCTGGCCATTTAAAGAAAGGTGTTCAAATATTTCTTCAAGGCCGATTTCATCTGCGATTGCTCTGAAAAAACTGAAGTCATCCAGCAAATAAATAAATAAAGGAATCGAAAGGATAGCCACGGCTACTTTGAGCCATTGCTGGTTGGCTAAAAATGTATATTTCAACAAGAAAACATACCTAGAGATTGTAATGGCGACTACAACGAAAATAGTGTTGGACAGCCAGAAAGGATAATTTGCTTCCGATCTGTAGATCGGAAATAAAACGCCCGCCAGTACGAGAAGTGTAACAACCCACCAGATTAGCTCCAGCCGGATGGAAAGTGCAGTCTTTTTATTCATGATTTATCAGATAAGAACCTGGATAGAAATGGAATGAAATTTCAATCAAATCCTTAGCACTTAAATTAAAGACTATAAACAGAAAAGCCCGCAGACGGTTTGTAATCCATCTCCGGGCTTTTAAAAATGTTGGCGGCGACCTACTCTCCCAGCGGATGCCAGTACCATCGGCGCTGAGGGGCTTAACTGCTCTGTTCGG
>JBCBRY010000213.1:0-12496 GCA_039819485.1 Bacteroidota bacterium
TGGAAATTTGCCATTGATCACGCAGAGACCGCAAAGCTCGCAGAGATATTTATTAAACATTTTTTCTGTCTAAATATCTAATTTCCTAAAGTCGGCAATGTAGTGTCCAGGCTATTAAAAGAATTGTATACCACATCGTGAATACGTTTTCGCACGCCCTCTACAAATATTTTTTTATTGGAAGTGGAAGGATGAATACGGTTGGACAAGAAAACATAAACCAGATCATTTTCGGGATCAATCCATACACAGGTTCCGGTAAAGCCATTGTGGCCAAAGGTAGATGCCGGTGTTTTTCTCGAATAGGTTTGATATTTTCGGGGAGTCGGTTTATCAAATCCCAGCCCCCGGTGGTTACCGTATTTGGCAGTGGTAAATTTATTGATTGTGTGCTGGTCAAAATATTGTATGCCACCATACTCACCGTCATTGGCTAAAACTTCAAATAAAACAGCCAGATCTTCTGCATTTGAGAACAGTCCTGCATTTCCACCAACCCCACCCATCAAGGCCGCAGAAGGGTCATGTACAAATCCATGAATTAAATCCTTGCGCCATACCCGGTCCCGCTCTGTCGGCACAATTTCCTGTTTGTCAAATTTCAGGTATGGGTTGTAAGTTAGTTTTCGCAACCCGAGTGAATGGTAAAAATGGTTGTCGACAAATTCATCCAATGGCTGCCGGCTAATATCCTCGACAATTTTTTGCAACAAATAAAAGTTCACATCACTATATCTGAAACTCTTTTTTTTCAGTGATTTTAAATGAACGACCCGGTTCCAGATGGTATCCTGAAAATCTTTTCTAAAAAATAACGAAGGTGCAACCTGGATTTCAAAACTGTCCTTTTTTGAATTACAGAAAATATCGTTGCAACCACTTGAAGGAACACTCCGGTAATTGTAAAATTTAGCGATCGGCATTGGTGACTGCAGCCGGGTGCTGTGAATCAATAGGTTCTTTAATTTGATATGACCGACGGTTGCACTTGCTGACAACTGTGCATAATCTTCGATTTTTCCATTGATTGATATCTGGTTTTTTTCATCCAGTTTCATCACGGCCAAAGTCGTGGCGGCTATTTTCGAGACGGAGGCAATATCATATAAATGAGTCGTCTTGACCGGCTTTTTTTTGCTGTAGGTATGATGGCCAAAAGCTTTTGAATAAACAACATGCCCATCTTTCACTACGGCTATCTGGCACCCAGGAAAAACCCTGTTTTTAATGGCATTCAGAGCTATCGCATCTATTCCGACCAATCTTTCCGGAGCGATCTCTGCATTGTCGGAACCATCAAAACTAAGCCGTTCTTTTTTGATTTTAACAGAGGCTCCCAGGGGGATTTTCTGGCTTACCTCTACCGGCATTTGGCCGTTCACGGCCACTCCTCCGAACAGGGATTGAGCTGCCTGTATTTCAGTTATCTTATTTTTTTCAAAAACCTGCAAAAAGGTAATGGAATCTTCGAATAACCTCAGGTTTTCCGGGTATCCAAAATTGACTACCACAACATTTATATTCTGACTGATCAGGTTTAATTGATTGATAAACGACTTGTCAAGATTAGGCGACATTCTAAATTGATCCAATAAAACCAGCACTACTTTTTGTTTCTTGGATTTATTTAATTTAATGGTCGGAAGGTGGCCATTTTCACGCATCGGGAAATTAAGGGCCGAATAATCTGTGTATTTCGAAAAATAAAATTTAAAATCCTCCAGGTCACTTTTGCCAAACTCAATTAACTGAAAGTCTTTTTCCAAAAAATCATTAAATGGCAACAACTTGTTTAAATCACTGGCGCAGGTCAACGAATTTTTATACAGGGATTTCGCAAAATGGCCCCAGGCCGGATCTTCAAAATAGGTCGTTAGATTATTTACGTATTCTTTAAAATCATCTTGGCGGTGGCGGTAGTTTCTTACCAGTTTGGGGGATTGTTTATTCACCCAGGACACCTTTTTGACCAAGAGCCCATCATTGTTTTTTGGCCTGATGGAAAGTTCGACGGGCAATCGTCCCCCGTGTATCCAGGATTTTGCTTTTAATATTTTCCGGACTTTCTGGTCGATGGAATACTCAGTCAGCTGGCCCTCGGCAAACAGTTGCTGCACGATTTCATAAAAATAACCTACCTCAGCAGTGAGGAATAAATCGGCTCCTTGTAATAATTTCAATTCGGGTGACTCCCCTTCTAATAATTCAACCAGGGCCAGGCCCTTGAAGCCTAATTTGTTCCCTAAATAATTTTTCAAAAAACCTGAAGGAGCGGATTTAATTTTTTCGCTTTCAAAAATATTTTCGGTCAAATGGAGGCCTGGCAAACCGCTACTGGTAAAATCATAAACACGCTGCAACCGTGCGATACGGATAGAATCATTTGGTTCAACATGTTGCATGGAAAAATTATTGGCAAACCCTAATAATCTATTTTTTTTCAGGACGTCATGGTCATGTTTTAGCCTTTTTTCCAGCAAATAATTTTCGGAATATTCGAGATCGGAATGATCAGCCGCCAAAGGCACGGCAGATCGAAAAGAAAAATTAATCTTTAGCGCATTACACTGCCGTAAATATTCCTTCTCCAGATAATCTGTCAACGCTGCGCTGTCAATGGCAGCAATACTTTGTCGGTTCGGAAAATCGGCCATATCCCTGAACTGTCCATGTAGCATGACCTTTTCGCGAGTGCCCGTCATCAAAGGGATAGCAGCGGTCCTTTCCAGGCTGTCTTTCCAGAAAAGAAAATCTTCAACGTCCATTTGTGTGGGCAGGAAGCCTCCAACTTTTCCTTCTTTCACTAATGCCGCTGCTTTGTTTGCAGTTTCTTTTTTTGCAAAATCAGGCGTCCAAATAATTAATTGACCGATTTTTTCTTCCAGCGACATCCCAGCCAATACCGCATCAATCTCCTGCTCGTCGACACCTTTAAAAGGATCGACGGAAGGCCGACTGGTAAACTGCGGAGTAAACAACTGCTCAACTTGTTTGACGGGTTGTTCAGGCTGGCATGCATAAAGCAATATAATCGTTAGAGAAACGATCACTCGGTAAATGGATGGGATATAGACTGCACACTTCACTTGGTCTCTGTATCAGTATTATATTAGGTGACAAATTTTTCTAAAAATCGATTTCAAGTGTCGATCAATTTTTTCTGCATCTGGTAGATTGACGAATCGCTATATTAATGCAATTATCATTCCCTGACATAAAAATAAGAACGTTTTTCGCGTACATCGTCGTATGTAAGTAAATCCTTTGCATGTCGGTAACTTTCATAAAAACCCAACATGGCAAAATCGCCCGCACAGGCAGTGGTATGGATGAATAACACACCGACGAACATCCACTTCCAATGAACAGGAACAAAAAACATTGAAATGCACGCGATTGCACTTACCACAAGGAACGGAAGTATAGCGACAAAAATAAAATCATTTCGCCGCGCGATATAGCGGTCGGCGACCGCATAAAAATAGAACATCCTCAAGTTAGCTCCAAATGAAATCTTTTTGGCACCAACGAATAAATAAGCCAGGCCGTGAAGTCCTTCATGCAATGGAATCAAAAGAAGAAAAACGGGAACCGCGCCCAGCATAAAATATTTCAAAAGCTGCCAAAACCCGATCGACCCTTGTTCGATGTCCCAGGCTGCCCACAAAATCATCCCCAGGGAAACGGCAACCAAAAAGCCAAAATAAAATCGCATAACTGCTGTCTTGGCATTCAGGTATTTTGAAATAAAAGGAAGGATATCGTTGTGGGGAAGTACCAAAAGCAACGAATAGGAAGGATTGTTTTGCAAGGATTGGATGGTCATTAACTGCTCATTTTTTCATAGCTAAATTGCTCTGTAGATGTTGATTGGCCTCTTAAAATAAAAAAACCATAGGAACCAAAGAGCAATAAAACCGTGAATCCATTTATAATCCTCTCCTTTTCACTTCCCGCATGATAAAGCCAAGCTCCCGGCTCATATCACCGGTAACGGAAGAATTCTCCTGGGAACGACGGATCAAATAAGGAACAACATCCCTGACTTGGCCATATACCAGGTATTTGGAAACATTGAACCCAGACTGTGCAAGGTTAAAAGTAAGGTGGTCACTCATTCCATAGAGCTGTGAAAACAAAAGGTGCTTATGATTTTTTTCGATGTTCTTTTCAGCGATCAGTTCTGCCGCCAAGCGGGTACTTTGCGCATTGTGAGTAGCGAAGCAGGCTGCCAGTTGCCGATGGTTTTCGATACAAAACCGGACGGCCATATCAAAGTCATGATCAGTTGCTTTTTTGGATGGCTGGATCGGTGAGGGGTACCCCATTTCCTTTGCCCTGGCCCTTTCCTTGTCCATATAGGCCCCCCTGACCAATTTGGCCCCCAGTATATAACCTTCCTGTTTAGCCCGGTCAAATGATTCCATGAGATAGGCCAGCCGGTCGTGGCGATATAGCTGAAAAGTATTGTACACAATGGCGGTCTCGGTGTTATACCGCTTCATCATCTGGTTGGCAATGCGATCGAGGGCAACTTGAATCCAGGATTCTTCAGCGTCAATAAACACTCCTACTTTGTGGCGGGCAGCTTTATGACAGATGGAATCAATCCGCTTTAGTACATTTTGGTATTCTTCCTGCTCAGAGGGCGAGAGTTCTGCCGAATTACTGACCTTTTCGAGGATCTGAAAACGGGCCAACCCGGTCACTTTGGTAGATATTATGGGGACACTGTCCTGTTCAGCGGCAAATTCTATTGCCCGGATATTCTCGTTCATGGTGAAATTGAAATCCTCTTCACTTTCTTTTCCTTCCGCCCCGTAATCCAAAACAGATTGGACTCCAAATTTATATAATCGATCGATGCTCTTCTGGGAGTCCAGCAGTGTCGTTCCACCACAAAATTGCGGGAAAATGGTTTTTTTCGTAATATATTCAAAAAAGGGCAGTCTTAATTTTACAGCCATCATAGCCAATCTTGCTCCGGTATTGACCAGTGTCGGGTTGTTCATGAATTTAAACAACCAGGCAGATTGTTTCAATTCCTTATCCGATTTATCAGCGAAGGCTATTTCCGTATTGGAGAAGTCAATGGGAATATGGGAGTCAGATGATCGCCAGGCTTTGGCCATTTTGTTTAATTTAGTTAGATCAGGAACAGGCTTTCCAAGTTTCTTCATGTCCGTGTAGTCTCAATTAGGGGTGATTGTCTGCCCAAATGTACAACAATGGATAAAAGTTTACAAAAGTGAGCTAAAGGATGAAAATTATGGACTAAAACAACCATTTAAAAGATAAGGTCCGCATTAAAGTCAAAAGGGTTCAGCGATAAGCTGAACCCTTTTGACTTTAATTTTTGCAACGAAAATCTATCCGCTAGTCAAGAATTTGGGAAGGAATGGCAAAACTGCTGAACATGCCTTCCAACTTTGTGGCAAATTCTTCATCGTTTTCCCTTTTGGCAAGTCTGAGCATCAGCTCCTTGGTGTTCATGCACATGGCGAAATCTTGCTCAAATTCACCGCCATTGCCTGTAAAACTGGCATCCAGTGAGTTATAAAATTCAAGATGTTGCAGGGTCTCTTCCGCTAAGGTTTCAAGATGGGACTTAGCGGCTGTATAACCTCCTGCGTCTACCATCACATTTAGCATCTGCATGGTATTCCAGTCATAAGGAAAATTGAAATGAGGGAAAACTTCCAGGTATTTTTGTATCATTTCCACCGCTTTGGCATTTTCGCTGTTCCGCACCATTGCACGCGCTGCACGCAAGATAACTACACGCATGCTTTGCAGGCTCGGGCCATAGCTCCGGTCAATAAAAGTTGGATGATCGTTAAAACTACCCCATCTCCACTTGTTCATTACCCGGTCATAAATTTCTTCATAATCTACCCGTCCATATCCATAGACGTACATCCCGGTTTCACTCTGTGATCTCACGGGGACAATTCGCAGCCCCAGACCTTCCAGCTGCATATGGTCTTTCAAACCAAACATTTTATCCGGACGGCAAGTCACTGCAAAATAAACTGGCCGCTCATTGATATTGGAAGCAATCACATCCAAAATGGCCAATTCGTCTTTGGTGATATACTGACGACCTGGCATCACGATCGGTAATTCCCTGACAAACTGCAGACTATCCGCAGGGTCATAGGCTCCCGTTTCGATGGCTTTGCCCTGGTCAATATTCATGTAAATATTCTTGGTAGGCAGGAAGCTTTCCAAGACCCGGCCTCCGCCTGCCCTGAGTTCATGATCCTCACCGATCCATTTAAGTACATCCAGCACGTTCATGCGGGTATTGCGCTCATTAGGATCATAGTGGAACACAGCGTTCCGCAATTTACCGCGGTAGCTTTCCGCCGGGATGGTCAATTTTACGGGCGGGCTGTCATTTACTTTTCGGCGAAGCAGGTTAATGTACCAGTCCACCTGTATCAATGACAGGTTGACTACCCGCACATCCGGACGGATTTTCTCCACTTCCTGTGCATACCAGAGCGGATAAGTATCATTATCCCCGTAAGTAAATATGATGGCATTGGGATCACAGCTTTCCAGGAAATTGGAAGCGTAGTCGCGAGCCCCTGTATGGCCTGCCCGGCTATGGTCGTCCCAGTTTTGGGTGCCCATCAGCACGGGGGCTATCAACACCAAAATTGCACCGATCCCGGCTGCCGGCACGGCTGATGTCTTATCTTTCAACAATTGAAAAATGGCCAGCACCGCAAAGCCGATCCAAATACAAAAAGTAAAAAAGGACCCAACGAGTACATAGTCCCGTTCCCGCGGCTCACTGGGAGGTTGATTAGAATAAATGATAATACCCAGGCCAGTAATAATAAAGAGGGCCAGCATTCCCATAAATTCGTTCGGCCGTTTTTTATAGTGGAAAAACAAGCCAACCAGGCCAAAAATAAATGGCAAGAAATAATAGTGGTTTTTTCCCATGTGATTTTTCATGGAATCCGGCAGCTTTTCCATATTGAATAAGCGAGCCTCGTCTATGAAGGACACACCTGATTCCCAGTGGCCGCTTTTCTTATCCCAGGCATAATGGCCTTGTTCGCCATTTTGCCGGCCAATGAAGTTCCAGGCAAAATACCGCCAATACATCCAGCCCATCTGGTAACGGACCAAGTATTTGATGTTGTCAAAAAAAGTCAGATTTCCAGCGGGTTTGCTAATCCATTGCCGGTATTTATCAGGGCGTCCCTGCGAGTCATCGCCCATTCGGGGAAAAAATACCTTATCGCTGTTCCGGTACTTGTAAGAAAGCTTGTCATCGGTATATTCATAGCGATGTACCTTCTTTCCATCGACTACTTTTTCAACCTGGCCAAAGCGTTTCTCGACTATGTTATCCACCGGATCGGCGTCAAAATTCGGTCCGTACAACAATGGCCGCTCGCCGTACTGCTCGCGGTTTACGTAGGAAAGCAGACGGATTGGGTCGGAAGGTCGGTTCATATTGATCGGCGGGTCGGCATTTGCCCGGACGAGGATCACACCAATGGTTGAAAAGCCCACCACTGCCATCATGCCGGAAATAATGACCAATTGAGAAGTCCCGCTGTTGAACCGTCTTTTGGCAAAATAGTAAATGACTCCACCTAATCCGATCAAAACCAACCGCAACATAATCCTGGAACCCGTTGCTTCTTTCATCAAACCACCACTAAGTGCAAAAAGCAAAAAGATGGTAGAAACTACGGTGAAACCAATAATATCAGATTTCCTGTTTTCAGAAACATGTACCAGGCGCAAACCAAAAAAGAAGATACCGGCGATGACCAAAAGAGTTGGGATCAGGCCTGAGTGAAAGGGCAAGCCAAATGTGTTGACCGTGATCAACTCCATATCCCGCCACGTTTCGGCAATCCCGGTGATGACCAGTTTTTGAATGGCCACGATGGCCACTACCCCAACAGCCGCCGCCGCCGCCATACCTTTAAACGTGTGTTTCTTGTATTTTTTGAAATAATAAAACATCGCCAGCGCAGGGAACGTCAGCAAGCTCAATAAGTGTACTCCGATCGAAAGGGCGGCCGCAAATACAGTGAAAACCAGCCAACGGTCATTGGTCGGTTCATCTGGCAGGTTGTACCATTTAATCATTGACCACAGCGTCAGGCCGGTAAAAAAGGTAGACATCGCATAAACTTCCCCTTCAACTGCCGAAAACCAGACGGAAGAAGCGAAAGTAGTCGCCAGGCCCGCTACCAGGCCAGCACCTGCCAAAGCCAGGTTTTGTGCAACGTCCGTGGTTCCATTCCGGCCAACCAATGTCATTCTCCCCAGAATCATGGTAACCCAACAAACAAAAAGGGCCACACCGGCCGTGCAGAGCCCTGACATGATGTTAATGGCGTAGGCGATATTTTCCGGATGGGCCTCGGTATCGGTCAACAATTCTGCGACCGAGATAAACATCCGTCCGATGATCATGAACAAAGGAGCGCCCGGAGGGTGCACTACTTCCAGTTTATAGGCACCGAGGATAAATTCCCCACAATCCCAAAGACTGCCTGTAGGCTCGGCAGAGAGCGTGTAAACCACAGCAGCAATGGCAAAAACAAGCCATCCGGTTATGTTGGTCAATGATTTGAATGAATTCATTTATTTAATGGTCAACGGTGAATGGTCAGTGGTAAATAGAAGTTTCAGATAAAAACGTATGCTTTTTTCAAAATCACCACCCCTTTCAACTCAGGTTTATTCAAAATAAAATTTCACGAAATACAGAATTATTGCATAAAAGAAGTTGATAATCAACATTTTACAATCAACAACCAGCAATCATCTGCCATCGGTTTTCATAAGCGGTGCAAATGTAAAAAAATCAATTGGTAGTTCGCTCCCGCTCCAATTTTAAGGATACGTAAGATGGTACACCTCAGGTTCAGGTGGGTTCAAAAAATATAACCAAAATATAGGGACATAAAGACTTAGGGGGCAGAACTACGGTAACACCATTTTAATGAGATGCCTCATTGACATGAGTTATGCTTCAATAAAAGTCGGCTGTGCCACCAAGAGACGTATTTCACAGACACAACTCCCGAAAGAAAAAACCCTTCACCGAAGACGGCCATAGGTAATTAGAAATTCAAGGTAAGTGAATGGACAAAAAAGGTACAAGTGAAAATGTCGTTTTTATCAGAAAAAGTAAAAATGTCATTTTTTATTAAGCATCTGCATATACCGAATCAATTGACTATGATCTCTCTGGTAGCGCTCCCTGACAACTGGAGTGAATCCAAATTGGAATGATTATCCAACAGGGAATTATTGTTGGGGGCAAATGCTTTGGCGTTGATATAATAGGTTCCTGCCGATAGCCCTTTAAATTCTACTTCTCCTTCAGGGTTGGCAAACATTGAATCGCGGCTTTCCAGGCAAGTGGGAATCATTTGTTGCATGTTATATAGATGATCGTAAATACAAACAAGGGAAGATGGCATTGGCTCCAGACCAGAAGGACTGTCCGCAAGGACCCTGATTTTAAGGGTAAAAGTAGGGTCCGTAGCTACTTTTTTTAATTCCAGCTCATCCCAGGGAGGCGAGGGTGTTATCTCATTCGCGGGAATGATCGGCGTTGGTGGGTTGTCAGGTATATATCTGTACAAAGAATTGCCATGTTGGACAAATGATTTCACGTAATAGTTTTCACCGATTGTTAAATTAGTAAAAGCGACCCTGCCTAAATTATTCGACTTTTTGGACACTGCACTCATACAAGAATCATCATCGGCATTTAAGGAAGGTAGGTCCGAAAACAAACAAACAGTGGCATTAAAAACGTTTTGTCTTACATTTTCAAAATCAGCAACAACCTGGAACAGGGCTACATTACTATCCGCAATACTATCGATCAAAATTTGTTGATCACAACTTGTGCCTGGTGTGAAATCCGCAACCTTACCTTGTAATCGAATGGTTTCTGTTTCAGAAATTTTTATTTCGGTAGAAATAACCAGGTCAATTGAACCTGATGTAAATATTGCCGAAGAATTTAATTGTCCTCCGTTGATCGTTAATTGCAGGGAGTCCGTGCCCTCAATGATCATCGCCGTTCCCGCTGTGACCAATGCTACCTCGTCCGTCAATGGGTTTTTATAAGAAACAGTTGCACAGACTTTGTTGTCTCCTCGATAAAATGCTTCATCTTCCGACAAGTCGCAGTTCGGGCAACCTAATACAATTAAAAAAACGAATAAGGTATTTATGATAAATGATAAACTCTTCATTTTATGCAAAGGATTTAGACTATTTGAACGGATTATTAATTCCTAAAAGTTTGATCAACCGTTCAAAAACGACATAATCAATGTTTACTGAAACAAACCAGTTTTGCCGCCAAACTTTGTCGGTCGATAAGGTACCAAATTCATTAACTTGAAGCTGGTCCACTTCCCCTATATGTTTTCCGGCTGTGATGGCAAATCCATAAACAGGTTCAATTCCACCACCCAGCAAAAATTGCCGCCAAGGTTTATCGCGCAACATGATTCCCCCATAAAAGTAAATGGGCCAGGAAAATTTTCTTTTATATTTATCATTGGATGAGTAAAGGTTAAGCCCTAGTCTTCTGATATCTTGTTTATAAGGAAATAATTGCACACCAATAGAAGTAGCTATGCCAAAATCATTTCTGGTTACATTTTCTACAGCGGTTTTTTCTGAATTTAACGTATATTTTGTGTTGGTCAACCAACTATACACTATCCCTGGTTTTAATCGCCAATTTTGTAATTTGTTGTAGCGGTAAAAATATTTACCGGATAAAGATTTCTGCCCACCTTTATTTTTAATTTCATATTTCACCTTTAACGGAGCCATAGATTCCAAAGGGGCATGTCTAAAATATATGGTTTTATAATTTTCCGATTTGTCAATTATCTGGTCAGGCAATTGATAATCTATTTTTTCACAAACCGATCCAATGTTATCCAGCAAGATAGCAGTAGAGGCTGCCACCGTTCCCAATAGGTTTGAACTTTTGTTATTTGGAGGAAGAACTTCAGCTAATATCTTATCATGAGTCGGTACGATAGGTGGAATCTCCGGTAATTCTATTTTATCTGACAGGCTGAGAAAACTTGCCACTTGGTCGCTGAGTACCGGGTTATCGTTGGTCACTTTTTCTGGAGTAATAAACAACTCACTACCAGCATTTCCATTTTCATTATGACTTAAAATCTGAATTTCTTCTTCAGTGGTAATCTCCACTCTCGGTTTTTCACTCATCAGCGTATAGGCTAAAGCTGCATCATGATGTCGCATATACCTGTATTCACCTTTGCCAGAATAAACCAACTTGCCCTTGTAGAGCAATGAGTCTTTTAGAGTCACATTTTTAAAGTTAGCTGCTTTTTTAATTGCTGTGCTTGCATCTTTAACCGAATCGGCTGCCGCTCTTTTCATTTTGATCAACTCTGTGTAAATGCTGTCTATTTCGTTGATGGAGTTACCGGTTCGGCTTTTCAAATGATCTAATTTGAAATCAATGTCGACTATTTCACTCTCATACTTTGATTTTTTTTCTTTAGAAGAATTAGTCTTTGGTTCGTATACAAATGGTTTTTCCCAATTCAGCCCTTCATTGACCCACTTATAATAAAGGGAAGGGTATTTCTTTTCGTTAATATCAGTTCCTATAGTCAAAATCTGATCACGTTTTAAAACAAATATTTCGATATCAGTTGAAGTTTCAATAAAAGTTTCAAATCTACTCTTCTCTTTTGGCACGCAATTATGAAGAGCATATTTTAGAATATGGTCATAAATATTGTTCTTTCTCCTCAGCTCAAAATTGATCGTCTTGCATTCTCCAGGAATAACAAGATCCATTGTATAAGTGCAGGTACTTCCAGTTGCTAAAGGCGCAGATGCAAAGTCTTCACAAGCAATGATATCTTTCTGCTCTTTCAAAAATTTTCCCGTACCACTGAAATATTTTATAATAAATTCATAATTGGGAGAATACAATGAAGCTGTTTTTGGGGCGTAATGATTAGAATTCGGACTTAACGACCTACAACCTTCATCACAAAAGCCAGCAAGCTTCTCGATTTTTGTTGCTGATTGTCCATCATTAAACACTTCAGAATATTCATTTGACAATTTTATAAGTTCATTATATAATTCTGAATTAACGTAGGGTAACTGAGAGTCCTTATGTGTATTTTTAAGCGTATTATAATACCTCGTAAAAACAGATTTAATAGATTGCCTAAGGTATTTTTCACTATGTTCAACGGTTATTTTCAACTTTTTTACAGAACCATTAATCCTGTTTTTTGAGATGGATTTCATCTGTCCTGCTTCATTGAATTTAAGGCAAAGCACATCATCCTTATCACACTGACCATGTGAATAAAAAAAAGACAAAACCGTAAAAAAGAAAATGAGGAAAAACCGACCTAAAATTAAATTCATAGGGTTTAATTTATTTTAAGATTCAATGCAAGGAAAAATTAATTGGATA
>JBCBRY010000214.1:0-12084 GCA_039819485.1 Bacteroidota bacterium
CTTTTATTTGGGCAAATGTTTGATTTCCAAGTCTTAAAAATCTTTTTCAGACAAAGGAAAAGTGTCATTTTTTTTGATCGCCCGCTTAATTGGCAAATCGATACCGTCGTACAAATCAGGCAGTTCGGCGCCGCCGGATTTGTAAAAAAGGGCTTTAGAATTAATTATTTCCAGGTGTTTAAATCATTTCACGACGAGCCTTTGCTGTATTTGTTTTTGGCCAAAAGTCAATTGCAGCAAATAAATTCCAGGAGGAATCTCAGAGAGGCCGATGGTACTTTTCGAATTTGTTCCATCGAGCAAGACAGATTTGAATGCCACGCGGCGTCCGGTAAAATCGAGCATTTCCCAAACTGCCGGTCCTACAAAATCAGATTCAAATTCCAGGTTAACAAGGTCGGTTGTCGGATTGGGAAAAAGCCGCAACTGATCGGTTGATGAATTTAACGCAACGCTCAGGATTTTCGAGTACTCATGTTCTCCGTCATAATCCATTTGCTTGAGACGATAGTAGTTTACACCGGAAAATGGGTGTTCATCCGAATAGTAGTAATTCCTTGTTTCCAAACTATTGCCTTGTCCGTCAACAAAGCCGATGGGTTGCCAGTTTATAGCATCTGTACTCCGCTCAATGGCAAATCCAAAGTTATTGATTTCTGATCCCGTTCGCCATTTGAGTTGAATGGTCTCTTCATATTTTGCGGCCCTAAAGTCCAGCAACTCAACCGGCAACAAAAACGAACAAGTAATGATCACCGAACCGGGGGAGTTATCGCCATTGCTTCCGCCGGCAATTCCGGCAGTATTGGAAGAGGTCCCAAAATTTTCCTCGGAAATAAAATTGCTTCCGCCAGTTCCTCCCTGGGCAAGTCCACCGCCGCCGCCCGAATAACCGCCGCCACCGCCACCGCCCTTGGCTGCTGGGTGCCCGGTGCCTGCGCCACCGCCACCGTATCCGGCACCACCTTGAGCATCTCCTGCACCTCCATTTGAAACAGCGGTTTCAAGCCCTCCCTGCCCTCCGGTGTTCATAAACCCGTCGGCTCCATCGCTGATGATGCCACCTCCACCAGCCCCTACTAAACCGGCACCTCCCTGGCCCGTACCGGGGTTGATGACTCCCCCTCCACCTGTACTTCCTCCGGCGGCGCCACCGCCGCCGCCAGCCACCACTAGCAAGGTGCCATTCGGACAATCTGCCGGATTCCCACAATTGATCACCGCAGTACCGCCGCCGCCGCCAGCTGTACTCGCATGATCAGCTCCGGCAGCTCCTACAATCACCCGCAACACATCTCCGACATTTACTGAAAATGTGGCCAGCACACTACCTCCCGCACCTCCGGTTGCGACCTCATCACCACCGTCGGCTCCGGTGGCGGAAATCGTGACCGTATTGGTGTTGATCGGTACGGTAAAATCGGTGAAACTTCCACCGGAACTATTCGAAAAGCACTGTGCATTTAAATTTATGAATAAACCAAATAAAATAAGGAAGGTGAACAAGGAAGAGTAGACCAGTTTCATGACAGGGTGTTTTCGGAGGGTGGATGTTCAAAGTTTAGCCTAGCTGCCGAAGGGACCAGACCAGTTATTTGTTACACCTGACCAGGTCATGGGGAGTTTTCGAATACAGCAAAGAAGAGGGAATTCGGAATGGAAGGAATTAGGTTACTGATTTATCCAGAATGATGCCTGAAATGAATGGCTACAGATATGTGCGTGAAAAAAAATGAATTTTCACCTTTTCCTGAAAGGTATATTTGAGTACTGAAAATCAGGTTTTTACAAAAAAACAGACCAATTTTAGTGGGTTCCCTTTGCGTCAAGCTCTTCCAAAAATTGTTTGAGCTTGATCATCGCCGGGAAACCGGCGTCCCGCATTCGCTGGATAACGGCTCGTTTTTCCGTGTCTTCTCTTGGTATACTCCGCACCATTTTGCTAAATCCATCCAGTCGGTTGTTGACGAGCCATTTTCTAAGTCCCTTGTCCTGCGACCAGTTGAACTGGTTCATCATCATTGCTGCCAACATCCTGATCCAATCAGTATCGTGATTGGGCAATGGAACGACGCAGCAGAGCGCATTTTTCTGTGCATCCCCTGCATAGCTCGCCTCCACATGGGCGATAAAGGCCGCACTGAAAACCGGCTGGTAGGAACGTACGGTTTGGGGAGTGATGAGGTCTCCCTGAAAAATCGGTTTCATTTCCAGATTGGTTATGGCACTGGCCGAACAATCCACATGAACCTGGGCGGTACTGGTCGGGATCGTCCCCTGTTCAAGCACAATTTGATCTGTATCAAGTTGTTGCACCCGCCCCAAACGGACTACGTTTTTGATTCGACGAAGCTGCTCGAGTTCCATCATGCTGATGGTTGCCCCGTGAAACATTTTTGGCCGGACAGTTTGATCAATGCGGACTAAAACGCCTGCCGCCTCTAACCGGTTGAACATGTCCTCAATGGAATCTGCCGCTGCTACTGCTTCAAATTTCGCTGCCTGGGCACCTATCGAATCATAAAAAAACTCGATGGTTGGCTGCGTGTTTTTACGGTCCAGCAACCACGCGTCCCGGGAAACAATCCAGGTGATCTTGTCAGGATCGACCTTATTTTCCAAAAGCCAGAGACAGGCATCAATGCCCGTTTTACCGCCACCGATGATCACAAAGCCAGCTGGCGGGGCAGTAATTTTCGGCAGATCATTGATCGGCATAAACTGCACGCCTTCTGCAATGGTGAAATTAGGTGTGTGCGTGGAAGGCACACTCGTGTTCAAAAAAGTTGCATCGACCGTTTTTTTATTGACCTCCACCTCATATCCTTCCCCCGTCAGCATGGAAACAAATTTTCCATCACCCTGGTAGTTGCACATCGGAAAATAACGCACCCGTCCACTGGGCAAAAACTGGTGCCGCATCACCTCGTCAAAATAAGCACTCACCTCTGCTCCGGTGGCGAGGCCATTCAGTCCTTTGTTCCACCCTACCTCATCTTTTCTTCCTTTGCTCAACTCCAAGGAACTCACACCATAAAATGCAGATGGTTGGTGCAAAGTGACAAATGGATACGCTACATTCCAGTGGCCACCTGGTTTGTGGTGTTTGTCTACTATAATGAGATCCGCATCCGTTTCTGTTAAGAGGACGTCGGCGAAAGCCATGCCCACAGCACCGGAGCCAACAATGAGATAGTCTGTTTTGAGTTGCATTATTTTTTGGAAATAGGTGAAGAGACAAAAAATGACATTTTTCACTGAGCTAAAAATTCGCTTGCGGACGTTGAAAACCAGTCATTTGCAAAAATAAAAATGTCATTTTTAGCACTCCTTATTTTTGGCCGCGCACTTACTTTTTAAAATAGTGCGGAAAGGTAGTGAAGATAGAAGGAAATTGTCAACGCCAATTTTATAAGCACGTAAGAGAAATCAAAGAGCGCTAAAAATGACACTTTTATTTTGGCAAATGTTTGATTTCCAAGTCTTAAAAATCTTTTTCAAGCAAAGAAAAAGTGTCATTTTTTTTGACCACCTGCTTACTCCATCAACTTCCGCAAGACCCCCATCGCCGCCTCCGAAATCTTCGTCCCCGGCCCGAACACGGCGGCCACTCCTTTTTCATACAAAAAATCATAGTCCTGCTGCGGGATCACTCCACCCGCCACAACGAGAATATCTCCGCGACCAATTTTTTCCAATTCATTGATTGTTTGCGGCACCAAAGTCAGGTGACCGGCGGCGAGGGAACTGATGCCCAGTACGTGCACATCATTTTCTGCTGCCTGGCGGGCGGCCTCGGCAGGGGTTTGAAAAAGCGGGCCGATGTCCACATCGAAGCCAAGATCGGCAAACCCGGTGGCAATGATCTTGGCCCCGCGGTCATGGCCGTCCTGTCCGAGTTTGGCGATCATGATGCGGGGGCGACGGCCTTCCATTTCGGCAAATTCATCGGCCATCAGTTGTGCCTTTTTAAAAGAGTCGTCCATTTTAATCGCTTTGCTGTATACGCCGGAGACGGAACGGGTAGTCGGGGTATAACGTCCAAAAGCTTTTTCCATAGCATCACTGATTTCACCTAAAGTTGCCCGGTGGCGGGCTGCGTTCACGGCTTCTGCGAGCAAGTTGCCTTCTCCTGAATCAGCACATTGATAAAGGCTTGCTAACGCCGATTGCACTGCCGCATCATCTCTTTCTGCTTTTATCTTTTTTATACGGGCCACTTGCGATTCCCGTACAGCCGTGTTGTCCACCTTCAAAATGTCGATCTCTTTTTCGTCATCGGTTTGAAAAATATTTACCCCGACGATGCGGTCCTGGCCGCTGTCGATGCGGGCCTGTTTGCGGGCAGCAGCCTCCTCGATGCGGAGTTTGGGCAAACCTTGTTCGATGGCTTTGGCCATGCCGCCGAGTTCTTCTACTTCCTGGATGAGCGCCCAGGCCCGTTTGGTCAATTGTTCGGTCAGGTATTCCACGTAATAGCTGCCGGCCCACGGATCAACGACTTTGGTGATGCCCGTTTCTTTTTGCAAAAACAACTGCGTATCGCGGGCAATTTTTGCTGAAAAATCAGTCGGCAAGGCAATCGCTTCGTCCAGTGAATTGGTGTGCAGTGACTGCGTGCCGCCAAAAACGGCTGCCATCGCTTCGATGCACGTACGGGCCACGTTGTTAAATGGGTCTTGCTCCGTCAAACTCCAACCGCTCGTCTGGCAATGGGTGCGCAGCGACATGCTCTTAGGGTTGGCCGGGTCGAATTGTTTGACAATTTTTGCCCACAGCAAGCGCCCCGCACGCAGCTTGGCTATTTCCATGAAATGGTTCATACCGATACCCCAGAAGAAAGAAAGACGGGGAGCAAACTTGTCGATATCGAGCCCAGCCCCAATGCCCGTCCGGATATATTCCAGTCCATCTGCCAGGGTGTAAGCCAGCTCGATGTCTGCCGGTGCCCCCGCCTCGTGCATGTGATAGCCACTGATGCTGATGGAATTGAAACGGGGCATGTGTTTCGATGTATATCGGAAAATGTCACCGACGATGCGCATGCTCGGTTGTGGTGGGTAGATATAGGTATTGCGCACCATGAATTCTTTCAAAATATCGTTCTGGATCGTTCCGCTCAGTTGCTCTGGTTTTACGCCTTGTTCCTCAGCGGCCACGATGTAAAAAGCCATCACCGGAATTACCGCCCCATTCATCGTCATGCTCACCGACATTTTATCGAGCGGTATTTGATCGAAGAGGATCTTCATGTCCTCCACCGAATCAATGGCCACACCTGCCATCCCGACATCACCCGTCACCCGCGGGTGGTCAGAATCGTAGCCACGATGGGTAGCCAGGTCAAAAGCAACCGATAATCCCTTTTGGCCCTGCGCCAGATTTCGTCGATAAAAAGCATTGCTTTCTTCCGCAGTGGAAAAACCTGCATATTGACGAATCGTCCACGGCCGCCCGGTGTACATGGTTGAATAGGGCCCCCGCAAAAAAGGAGGGATACCGGAGACAAATTTTTGATGGGCAAAAGCCTGTGGCTCAAAGCGGGAAGGGATGTCTATTTGTTCGGGGGTTTCGTGGTTTTTGGGGGTTGGGTTTTGAGTTGCTGAGGTTTGCGTTTTGAGCTGGAGGTTCTTCAGGGCAGATGGGTCAAATTTGATGTTTTTGAAATCAGGGCGTTGCATAATAAGTGGTTTTATATGCTGATTCTTTAATTAGGTCTGTAAAGATAGTGGATTGGACAATTTTACGACCCGCATTTTATCCGTTATCTGATTCGTCTTCTGGAGCCTTGGTTCTAATGTGTTTATTCAGACCAATAAAGCATACGATCACAATGTACGGTTGCAGGCGCAGGGCCAACTTTTTAAAAAAAATCTTTCTGCTTAAAAATTAGACATCGAAGTTGTTTGAATACTCCTTGTTGGCCACCCCTTCAAAATTCTAACATTTTTCGACTCTACAGGAATTCTCAAACATCTTCAATATTTTTTTGTGAATTAGCGGAATAGCCATGGTGCTTTTTCAGATTATCGTTAGATTGCAGCAGAAAAAACATTTAATTATTTTAAATATATCGCCATGCCTAAAAGTACTCTCTATTGGACAATCTATGTCTTTATCATTTTTATCCTCGCCTGCCGAAATGATTCACCGATTACAGATACCGACCTGGAACCAACCCCACCGGTCATCACTATTGAGTCCGCCGTTCTCGGCAGTGTCACCGATCCCGCAGGAAATGCCCTGGAAGGGGCTCTCTTGACGCTGGGGAATTCCCAAACGACTTCTGACGAAAATGGCTATTTCCAGTTGACCGGCACCACCGATGAAGCCAACGCCATTATCAAGGTGGAAAAGATGGGTTACTTCGATGCATGGCATGCCTTTGAGCCTTTTGCCAATGATATTGCCCGAACCAAGATTCGCCTGACTCCCCGCACCAACCCTTTCAATTTGGATGCAGGTCAGGGTGGTGAAATAACGTTTGAAAATGCCAAAGTTGATTTTTCAAGTGGAGGTTTTATTGATGAAAACGGTAATGAGTACACTGGCAGCGTATCCATTTATACCACTTATCTCGACCCGACCGACCCTGACCTCCATACTTTCATGCCGGGAAACCTGACGGGTTTTAATGCAGAAAACCGGTTACAATTGCTGCAAACGTTTGGGATGATCAATGTCGAACTGGAAGGGGAGAATGGACAGGCCCTCCAGATCAGCGAATCGGCCACCATCGAAATGAAAGTACCTGGCTCCCTCATCGGCCAAGCCCCGGCAACCATCCCGCTCTGGTATTTCGATGAGGACAGGCAGCGTTGGGTGGAAGAAGGCAGTGCCACCTTGCAAGGCGATACTTATGTTGGGCTTGTTTCCCACTTTTCGTTCTGGAACTGCGATGTACCAAATGACTTTATCAATTTGTCCGGTCGGGCATTCTTAGGGGAATCAGGTTCGAGTTTGAGGGTATGCATTACCGATATAGAGAATAACGATCGGCGTTGTACGCAAACCAGCGTCAACGATGGTTACTTTGAAGGAGGTGTACCAAATGACGCCCTACTGTTATTAGAGTTTTTTGCGGAGTGCGGGGATCCTGTTTTCAGCGAGACCATCGGCCCTTTCAGCAATGATGCAACTGTTGGCCCCTATGAACTGGATGTTACCCATGACTGGGCCGTGGTTCGTGGCCAGGTAGTCAATTGTGAAGGCAACCCCGTCACCTACGGATATGTATTGGCCAAATGGAACAGTAGTCTTAGTGGAGCTTTCAGTTTAAATGAATCTGGTGAATTTTCGGTCTATATCAATACCTGCGGCGACACCGACATCACATTGAGGGCAGTAGATTCGGAGAACCTCAAAACGGGGGATCAGGTGACATTCCAACTCACTGCAGATTTGGACGCGGGTACGCTTGAGGCATGTGAAAATGATATTGTGACTGGTTTATATTACAATTACAACGGCACTTCTTATGTCGTTCCAAATGCCATTGTTACAGACTTACCAGATGCTCCAATCAACAATTTTCCCTACTACGGGTTTGAGGCCATTGATGATCAAGGCAATGGAAATATAATTTTTCATCGGATTGGCTTACTAGAATTCAGTGAAGGAGAGTTTTTGTACGGCGTGGAGGATTCAATAGTCGGCTCACCCGATATTCACATCTCTGTCACTGCGCATCCAATACTTTTTCAGGGCGAAAATATCTTTTTGATCGAAAACGGCCGACAGTCGGGCGAGCTGGTCATTTTTGAAATCGAAGATGTTTTGATCAATGCCTATGGCATAGATTATCCTGGCTCAAGTATCCGGGTCGTAGGATTGATAGAATGAGAACATCGAGGAAGAATTTGGTAATTTGGATGGCGCTCGATGACAATATGAGTCATGTGAATTTTTGAACCGGCTCCAACCAGCTGATTTTCAGACTTAAGGTGTCGATTTCGATGGCCCCCGAAGCGAGTTCGGGAAGCCCTTCGAAATCGAAAGAGGGGTTTTTAGGGGACAGCTTTAGGAAGTTTCTCAAAGCTGTCCCCTAAAAACCCCTCTTTTACAAATGAAGCCAGCTCCATTTGCCCTTTCCCGAAAATTCGCATGACTCATTTTTTTTCTGTAAAAAAACAACAGCCCACGCAGCGTTCTCACAAAAACAGGATAGTTAATAAATGAAGGCGCCTTCAGAACCTTTTTAAACAATCAAAAAATTATCATGCTTAAAAAAATTCTCTATCCGTTCCTCAGCGCACTCCTGGTTTTTGCCGTTGCCTGCCGAAAAGATTCTACCGTTACTGATATCGATATGGAGCCGAGGCCGCCGATCATCACGGCGCAGGCTACCCTGCTGGGTTTGGTGACTGACCTTGACGGAAACACCCTCGAAGGCGCCCAACTGACACTGGGAAATTCACAAACCACTTCTGACGAAAACGGCTATTTTAAAATCACTGGTTTCACCGATTCCAAAAATGCAATTGTCAAAGTGGAAATGCCCGGTTATTTTGATGTCTGGCATGCTTTCCAATATTTCGAAAAAGATATTTCCCAGACCAGAATCCGGCTGACGCCCCGCGCGAATCCGCTGACATTAAGCGCCAATACTGGCGGGGATATCCAGTTTGAAAACACCACCATCAGCTTTCAGGCCAACAGCTTCGTTGATGAATCAGGCGATCCATACAATGGCGATGTGTCTATCTACACGGCCTATTTAGACCCGACCGACCCTGACCGGCATACTTTCATGCCGGGTAATTTAACGGCCATCGATGCGGACAATCAACTGCAACTACTGGTGTCGTACGGTATGATCAACGTTGAGCTGGAAGGCGATGCCGGGCAAAAACTGCAGATTACTCAACCTGCCACCATCGAAATGACGGTACCCAGCTCCATCGTAAATCATGCTCCCGCAACAATTCCGCTCTGGTATTTCGACACTGACGAACAGCGCTGGGTGGAAGAAGGAATGGCCAACCTGCAAGGAGATAAATACGTTGGAACCGTCAATCATTTTTCCTTTTGGAACTGCGATGATCCCTATACTTTGATCAACCTGAACGGCCAGGCATACTACGGAGAGTCCGGCGCCGGCCTTGAAGTCTGTATCACAATTCTCTCGAATGGCGACCAAAGCTGCACCACAACCAGCGTCAACGATGGGTATTTTGGAGGAGGTATACCCGCCGGTGAGGAATTGCTGTTGGAAATTTTCGGTGATTGCGGCACTGCTATCTACTCCGAGACCATTGGCCCATTCAATGATGATGTCACCGTCGGGCCTTATGTTCTGAATCCTACACAGGCCTGGGCACGCGTAGAAGGCAAAGTTGTTGATTGTGACGGCGCCCCCGTATCAAATGGATATGTGTACGGCTCTTGGAGCAGCAACCAGTTTGGGGTATTTAACCTGGCAAGTGATGGTTCTTTTTCAAAATATATCAATACCTGCAACGCCAGCTCCATTACCCTGAAAGCCATGGACTCAGAAAACCTCAAATCGGGCGATCCCGAAGTTTTCAATTTGTCACCTTTGACCGACGTAGGAACCCTCCAGGCATGTGAAAATGAGTTAGTGGAAGGAGTATTCATCGAATATGGTGGAAATACTTTCAACCTGCTCGGCTCCACCATCAGCAGTTCCCTGAACGGCTCTGGCAATCCGGTCTTCGTTACCGAATTCAACATGGTGGATGACCAGGGCACGGCGGACAAGGTCATCTATAAATTCACGATCGTCGATTGGGGAAATGGGAATATTGCCTACGAAGTGAATTCGACCCTGGTTGGCAACCCACCTAATGTATTTTCTTTTGTTGGAGGAAGTGCAGTCATCACCCTGGATGGGCAGCAGCCAGGTGATTTTATCATATTGGAAGCGGCCGACATCACCCTCTCTTTGAATGGGACAGAGTACCTGAACAGCAGAATGACAATTGTCGGTATTATCCAATAAAAAATTATCCTAATGGGAAGATGGCCCGCAGGCCATCTTCCCATCCACCAACTTTTCATCTATTTTAAACCGATTCCTTGAACACCCAGCAAATAGTTATTGCCTGTAAAAAGGGTAAAAGGAGCGCAGAGAAAAAACTTTTTCTCCATTTCGCCCCTAAAATCCTGACACTGTGCCGACGGTACATCCCCGACGAGCACCGGGCACAGGACATGTTGCAGGAGTGTTTCCTAAAAGTATTTGAAAACATAAAAAAGTACGACCCTGAAAAGGGAGATTTCGGCGGATGGCTATTCAGGGTCTGTACCAACGTAGTGCTGAAATCATTACGCCATGCAAAAAAAGAATTACCGATTGTTTATTTGGAAGAACTGCCGGAGGGAGAGGAAATAACGGAATCAGGCTTCGACTTAATCAATGAAGAAAACCTGCTCCACTCCATCCGAAAGTTGCCCGATGGATACCGGACGGTGTTGAACCTTTACGTCTTCGAAAATTGGTCGCACCGTGAAATTGCCCAATCGCTGAATATTTCCGAAAGCGCTTCCCGCTCACAATTGGCGCGGGCGAAAAAAATGCTGAAAATTATTTTAGAAAAAAAAATAGGACAACAACATGAAACAGGACTGGCTCGATAAAAAACTAAACGACCGGTTGCAAGGCCTCGATTCTGAAATGAATTTTTCCGATGCCTGGCAACGGATCGAAAACCAAAGGAATAAAAAGAAAAGAAGAATAATTTTCTTTTGGTTGACAGGCTTTGCATTTTTTGTGAGTAGCGCACTGGTCACTGCTTTTTATTTTTCTGAAAATAAAAAGCAGGCCGTCAACAGTTCAGTCCCTGGTTTTGATATTTCGGGAATCGTTGCAAACACTACGCTTGAAAATAAGTCACCACAAAAATCTAACATTGAAAACGCTGAGCCTGAGAACACGTCTCTTTCTTTTTTAAAGGAAAAAAACGACAGTAAAACAATTACAGAAAAAACTGCTGGCAAACCGATTGAAAACAGTCCATTAAATACCAACAATCACTCCTCCTTCGATTATAAAAACCCACTGCCCTCCATTTCAATTAAACAGGCACCGCTGTCCACCATTTCCAACAAGACAGCCTCCCCCACCCCCAACACCAATATTAGTCCGGCCATTGAAAAACAAACACCTAAAGCCCTTGCACCGCTTGATCTTTTTGTAATACAAAATGAAAGCAGCAACAAAGCACCTTCAGTCGCCATTGATCATTTGCCTGTTAATGCCCCACCTCAAAAGACGCCTAAAAACGGTTGGGGGGCAACCATTTCCTACGGCTATTTTTTCCGCTCTTTAAACGCTACGTCTGCCAACAGAAAGGACTGGATCGACAGGCGCCTTGAAACCGAAAAAACACTGGACGCTGTTTATGCCGATGTGTTTTTCAGAAAATATATTTCACTAAATTTATTCCTGCAAACAGGTGTGGGCTATCTTCAACATACAACTCGCCTTGAAGACTATTTTGAAAATAATGACTGGAAAACAATGGACGGTCAATTGGTCCAAATCATCCGCCGCCCCGATGGCACAGAAGAAGAAATCTATGGCGAATCGGAGGTGTTTGTTACGGAAAAAAATTCGGTCATTAAATACCAAAAAAACCGTTCGGTTTTATTGCCGGTTTTATTTGGAATTGATGTGCCGGTTACTAAAAAATCAGGTTTTACTTTTTCACTGGGAGCAGCCGTTTCCATCGCAACCGAGTATTCCGGCCTGACTATTTCCGAAAATGGCATTTCCGGAAACTATGTTCCAATCGAGGTTTTCTCCTATAAAAAAAGAGGCTTGTTTTATGGCCAGGGAAATGCTGCGTTTTATTTTGATTTAAATAAAAAATGGAAAGTTTCGGGTGGCCTGCAAACGATGGTTGGCTTAAATAACCAAGTTGAAGAAATGAGCGGGATTGAAGAAAAATTCCGCTATGTCGGTGGCCGCATTGCTATTTTAAATTCTTTTTAAAATTGGACGCCAAACAGGTTTTGAATAGAGGTGCGGGGATGCAGAGATGTCATTTTTTTGAAAAATGACATCTCTGCATCCCCGCATCCCCGCACCTCTGCTCTTCCTGATACCAGTTTTACTTGTTT
>JBCBRY010000215.1:0-12001 GCA_039819485.1 Bacteroidota bacterium
GTATCTTTTTGAATGCCGGATTTTTCAACCCAAAAAAAAAGATTCAAAAATGAGGTGTTAGAATCGACAAAGTTTGTCCTCGGAATAAAATCAAAACCGTTCTAAATTTGCACTATGAAAAAAAAACTACAAATAAAGCTATGAAAACATCACCCTTGAAATTTTATTTTTTGACCCAAATTCAAACAACCTAAATAAAATTAGAATTTTAATTAAAAATTAATTTACCTCGATTTATTCAGGAAAAAAAATAAACACTCAAACACTAAAGAAACATATAACTGGCCAGCGTATATATGTGGGTGGAAGCCGAAAAACCCATCAGAGAAAAGAGTAGGCATTCAATTTAAAGCTATAAAACTTAACAAACATGTTAACTTCAATTTTTAATTCTCTATTAATTACCGTTTTTTCATTTGGCGTAATCAACAACGCAAATACAGTAAAAACTGCTGACCTTACACTCGATCAAACGAATTATGAAATTATTGCCGAAAATGATAATGTTCAGGAAAACGAAACGACTTATACAATGACCGCATCAGAAAAAGGGGAATTTTTCAAGCGCAACGTGTCCTTTACCGATGCACGGGTTCGCAGCCTTTCTTCTTCTCAGTATGTCAAAGAAATTGTTTTCACCAATTTTTCTGAGCAAAAAATGGAACAAACATCTGTAATTTTCCAAGGCACTACCTTCTTTGATGATGGTTCGCACAATGACCTGAAAGCAGGTGACGGCATTTACACTTCCGCTGCCAAGTTCAATCATACTGCAAATGTTCCTTACAACAGCGAATACCAGGTTCGTTCAGTAATGGAGGAAGTTGTTGTGGACAAAAGCTTTGCACACTCCGGTGAAATTGAGAGCAGACTGAGCAGCTATACGAAGCCAGGCAGCACTGCTGCAAGAGCCTCCGGAGGCCCCACTGGTTCACTCGATTGTGCCATTGAGTTCGGTACGTGCGGCTGCCGCGCCGACAATTGGGGATGGTGCGACTGCTGCTGCTTTACTTTGAGCGATTGCAGGATATCAATCGGCTGGGGATAAATAAATTCCTGTTAACACAGGAAAGCGATGCGCAATAATTAATTGCGCATCGCTCCCTCCCAAAATTTAAAAGGAACCATACAAAGGCGGACACTTTAATCTGAATGTACAACCAATAAAAAATAACAGTCATGCCTTCTTTGATAACTGATTTTTTTATTTCAGAAAACCACAAAAAACATCCCGTCATTTTTTCAATTGGAGTCGTCCTGTTGATTATCATTATTAACAAGATCCCATTGGGTGTTTTTTTAAGTTCGTACGAGCTACCTGATTATTACACAGAAAAAGTTGAAAATATAATTATTAATTGCGTAGTTATTTTTTCAATAATTAAATTGATGTATTCGAAATTGATTTCAATAAACCTAAAAAAAGAAATCAATTTCAGAACGTTCGTTTTTTACATTCCGCTGATCGCTTACATTTTCGTTTTTGCTGGTCAAGGTTTCAATACTTTTTTGACCATTGATTTTAATTTAATCCCATTAAAAAAAGTACTGATATACAGCACCGAAGTTTTCACGGCCGCACTGCTGGAGGAAGTATTGTTCAGAGGGCTCATTCTGGGGCTCTTGTTGGCAAAGTATTACCAGACAAAAAACGGCATACTGAAAAGTGTGGTTTTATCAGGTTTGATATTTGGCTCTGTCCATATTATAAACATAATCACGAAACCATATGGCATCACAACAGGTGGTGTATTCAACCAAATATATGCTGCTTCGTGCCTTGGGGTAATGTATGCCGCCACTTACGTAAAAACCAGAAATATAATATTTCTGGCCCTCCTTCATTTTGCAAGCAATTTTTTTGCAGGCATTGGAGAACTGCTACCTCAAGAAGAAATAGTCGATACAATTGTAAAAGAAAAATCCACAATCGAAATTATTTTATCCCATACTTTTAGAGTGATCATTTTTGGCATACCATTATTGATCGGCCTATTCCTGACGAGCAAAACCAATGAAAATGATGTGAAAAAATTAATTGCTTAAACACCCTATTCATTAACAAAACCAAAAAACATCCAATAAAATTGATTGAAAGAATAAAATTCAAGAGCTATGAAAAAAATAATTCTCACCGGACTTTTCGCTTTGCCATTTTTTATAATGGCTTCCTCTTTTTCAAAAAAAAGCATTTATAGTACCAGCCCTATCAACGTTGAAGTAAATAGAGGTAGAGGGTCCGACTGCTTTTCGTGGAGGGGGCTATGTGCTGGCAGCGGCATTATTCAAATGAACGAAAAAGGAGTTAGCTCAGAGGCCGACGCAATTGGGAAAGCATATTTTGACAATTCAGGGCACTTTGTCCTGGAACTTAATATCCTGCTAACCGACGCTGTCTCTGAAGTAACGAACGGCAGTTTCAGTATGGAAGAAGACTTTCAACTGCCCAACGAATTATTAACAGCGATGGGAACATCCTCCGATGCGGTCCAGTTAAGAAAAGGAAATTATAATGTCGAAACAATGGAAGGGAACAATTACCGAATTGTTTTTGATTGATCAGGGGATCATCTTCGTTTAAGCAGGCGATCAAAATTGGGTTCCAAATAAAATGAGATGAATTTAAAGCTGGGGCGAGGAAAAAACACAGACATAGCCTTAGCCATGGCGAGTATTTTAGACAGCCTGTCCCGAATTCACGTCGGGAAAGCACCAGCTTTAAAGTCGTTCATTTTATCAAGTGATTTAATTTGACCTCTTGCTTAAGTAAGTGTTTGGACAAAAATAAAGAGCGCTAAAAATGACACTTTTATTTGGGCAAATGTTTGATTTCCAAATCTTAAAATTTTTTTTCAGGCAAAGGAAAAGTGTCATTTTTTTGAACAGCCACTTAAGCACGCAAAATTATTCATACAAATTAATGGGCCCCGACAAATTGTAAATAATCTTGCATGGCTACTTAAATAAAAAATAAAATAAAAGCTATGAAAAGAGCAACCATACTTTTTGTTTGGGGGCTATTGATATACGCCCCTCTTTTTGCAGGAAACGAGGCCGATTCTATTTCCACCCAGTTTATTTTAAAAGAATTAAAAATGGAGTTATCTGTCGTACAAACAGATTTTGAAAAAGCACAGGCTGCCTTGCAAATAGAACTGGCTACTGTTGACAATGTTTTGGAAAATGGACCGGCCGGCAGGGGCATGTCCAAGTACCTGCATGCCATGAATCGTAAAATGGAACTGAGGGACAAAATGTATATGTTGGAAGAAATGTACCAATTGAACATGGCAAAAGCCCGTTATTTAAAAGGACTTGAATTAATTAAATTGATGTATGAAAAAATATTGGGGCTCGACCACCATTTTCATTCTGTAAAAACATACAACAATATCGCCCAACTCACAAATCCCAATGCGTACCCCGCCTTCAAGGAATCAAAAGAAGACATTGAAAAAAGGTTGAAAAAAGATTTCAGCATCCAGTTGCCGAATCTGTTGCATACCAACCCACTGATGACTGCCACTTATTCTTTAATGGCCTCTTTTATTGGAGAAGGTGAACCAAGAAAAAAAGAGCGGAACCTGGAGGAGGTTGCCTGCATCCTCGACTTCACGGTACGTATGTTTGCGGATTTAAATTTAATTTATTACGAAACAGAATTTTTAAAAGAAAGCAACAATAACTTAAAAGCTGACTGTCTGCAATTATTTAAAGATTATGCAAAAATAATCGGCTACAAAACCGAACTGGATGTTTGCCGGGCAGAAGACGACTGGGAAGCCGTCTATGAAAAACTGGATAATTTCATAATTGACATGGAATCCGACGCTTCAAAAAGTGCCAACGATCCTATTGCCAACCGAAGTCTCATGAAAGGCATTGCCAACCTCGAATTTTCCATAGACCGGCTGTTGGATTTTTTGGAAAAATACAATGCTTTTATCGCACAGGGTGGAAAATATTATCAAAAATTTGAAGTCATTGTTTCCAACTACCAAAATGAAGCGGCGTGTGTCAACAAATTGCCCCACCAGTTTTCCACCTTAAAACAAGATATAAAATATTCAATCGATAAATTCAACGAGGCTTACAACATAGCCGAATTAAATGGATCAAAATTAAAAGATTTACTTTATGGAATTGAGGAATAATCCGCAAGTAGATCATCGTGTCAATGGGCCAGCAAGTGTCTTTTATTCAACACCTGGGAAAATTCCTTCAGCCATCGTTGAAGTCGAATTTGGATCACCTATGAAGAACTGCTTGCATTTTGGTATTTGCAGGGTAACCACTCCCCTGTCAATTAAAAAAAGACCATGCTCTTGCTGGTCGGTGGCGACTATTTTTTTGCTGGATAACAATTTATTACAATTTGTTTTTTTCAAAAATAAAATGAGCAAAAAAATATTTGACAAATATTTCAAAAATGGTATTTTCCAAGTTGATGCCGAGTATGAACTACCTGCCTCGGCACTGTTAAATTCCGGCCCCAAAAAACAGATCATCAGGCCGGGCAGCTATATTATCCAAAAAGAGGGAAATTTATTGAAAATCACTTTCTGACAATGCAATGGAATTTGGTTAAATACATTTCGCTATCTTCACCCGAAAATTAACTCGGCATGAAGAAAATACTTTTTATTGCAGGTTGTTTGTTGTTTACCTGCACATTGATAGCACAAAAAAAACAACTCTCCCATAAAGAACTCGTCACTTGGAAACAAATTGAAGACCCCTCCATTTCAAATGACGGCAACTGGGTCGCTTACGCATTAAAAGCAGAAGAGGGCGACGCCATCCTGAAAGTCTGGAATGCTACCACTGGCGAATCAAGTACGTATGACCGTGGGGAGGATGCCAAATTTTCTTTCGACAGTGAATATTTGATCTTTAAAATCCATCCACATGAGGACTCTGTAAAAACCATGCGCAGGAACGACGTGAAGAAAAAAGACCTCCCCAAAGATTCGCTCGGCATTTTAAAATTAAGCACTCAGGAATTGGTCAAAATAGCCAATGTAAAATCTTTCACCGTTCCCGAAAAATGGAGCGGCTGGGCCATTTATCACAAAGAAGTAGAAGAAATAAAAAAAGAAGAAGCAACCACTGACTCCACTGCTACCGTTCCTGACAGCACCAGAAACAAAAAACCTAAACCCAAGAAAAAGAAAGCAAAAAAAGAAAACAAAAAAAATGGTACTAAATTGGTCATCAGAAACCTCTCTTCCGGAGCAGAAGACACGGTCGGGTTTGTTTTAAAATATTCAGTGGCGGAGGAAGCACCCCGTATTTTAATTAATAGTACTGGTAAAGATTCCACCTTTTTAAATGGCGTATATTTATTTGATTGCCCCGAAAAAAAAATCACCCCAATGTGGCGGGAAAAAGGTGAATACAAACAACTGAGTATCCATAAAAGCGGCAATCATATTTCTTTTCTGGCCAACCTCGATACGACCAAAGCACAAACACCACCCATCGATCTTTTATATTGGTCAAACGGCTCCGACTCAGCAAAAATAATTGCAGACGAAAATGCCCGCTTTTTACCCGAAGATTATTTAATAAGTGAAAACGGCAGGATCAATTTTTCAGAAGACGGATCAAAATTATTTTTTGGGATTGCCCCATTTCCAATTTTACAGGACACCAATTTGCTGGACGACGAAATCGTAAACGTCGAAGTTTGGAACTACAAAGACGGACGGCTTTTTACCCAACAGGAAAACAGATTGAACAGAGATAAAAAACGCAGCTATAAAACGGTATGGCATATTGCCGAAAATAAATTTACAAATATTGGCTCGAAGGAATTACCGGAAGTAAGGTTGGGGGATGAAAACAACGCAGACCATGCAATCGCTTATACCGAAGAAGATTATTTACAATTAATTTCCTGGGAAGGCAGCGCGCGCAAAGACATCTATTTAATGGACTTAAAAAACGGCAATAAAAAAGCAGTTGTGTCCGGATTAAATGGAAATGTCGGTTTTTCACCGGGCGCCAAATATATCAATTGGTACAACCGGCTGGACAGCACCTATTATTTTTATTCGGTAAAAAATAATTCCACCGAAAAAATCACACCTGACGTCTCTGTTTTTTATAACGAAATAAATGACGTCCCCAACTATCCCTGGCCTTATGGCATTGCTTCGTGGACCAAAGACGACAAAGCCGTCCTGATCTATGACCGTTACGATATTTGGCAGATCGACCCAACCGGCGCAGACCAACCGGTACGCTTGACGCGCGGAAGAGAAAGCAAGACCGTTTATCGTTATATGAAACTGGACCGGGAAGAACGTTTTGTAGAACCAGGCCAGCGCATGTTGCTCCATATTTTTGACGAAAAAACAAAGGCCAGCGGCTATGGCTATTTATTGCTGGGTGCCGGCAAACCTATCCAATTAATCAAAGACGACTATTCATTTACCCGCCGCCCAATAAAAGCCAAAAACGTCGATAAAATAATTTATACCAAACAAAACTTTCAGACTTTTCCCAACCTGTTATATTCCAATTTAAGTTTTCAAAAACCCAAAAAAATCAGCGATGCAAATCCGCAGCAGAGCGAATATAGCTGGGGCACCATTGAACTATATGAATGGACCTCACTGGACGGGGAAAAACTAACGGGCATGCTGGTCAAACCAGAAGGTTTTGACCCGAACAAAAAATATCCGATGCTGGTTAATTTTTATGAAAAAAGTTCCAACCGGCTACATCGTTACCCCCGTCCCTATCCTGGCCGCTCCACCATTAATTATTCATTTTATGCGAGCCGCGGTTATATTATTTTCAACCCCGACGTACCTTATAAAATTGGCTATCCGGGCGAGAGCTGTCTGAATGCGGTCATCCCTGGCGTTACTTCTTTAATTGATAAAGGATTTGTCGACAAAGAAAGAATCGGCGTACAGGGACATAGCTGGGGCGGCTACCAAATCGCTTATTTATTGACCAAAACAAATATTTTCAAATGTGCCGAAAGTGGCGCTCCCGTCGTCAATATGTTTTCCGCATACGGAGGCATCCGGTGGGGCAGCGGCATGAGCCGTATGTTCCAATATGAGCGCACTCAAAGCCGCATCGGAGGAACGATCTGGGAATACCCGCTGCGTTACCTGGAAAACTCACCATTGTTTTTTCTGGATAAAGTAAATACGCCCGTCTTAATTATGCACAACGACGAAGATGGAGCCGTGCCCTGGTATCAGGGCATTGAATATTTTGTCGGGCTCCGGCGTTTGGGAAAACCAGCTTGGATGCTTAATTATAACGGCGAACCACACTGGCCGGTCAAATTGCAAAACCGGAAAGATTTCCAGGAGCGCATGGCGCAGTTTTTTGACCATTATTTAAAAGACGAACCCATGCCCATGTGGATGGAGCGGGGTGTGCCGGCTATCGAAAAAGGAATTTTACAGGGACTCGAACTTAGTGAAGAGGCAGATAAAAAATAATGGAAACTATAAATTGGAAATTGGAAAATTCACTTATACCAAAACACACATAACTGTAATTTTCCAATTTCCAATTACAAAAAATCTACCGACGGCTCGACCCCATATATCTCAAAATTAAATAAAGTACCATCACCAGCGCAGATAAGGCCGCCGACACATAAGTCATGGCCGCCCACCAAAGCGCATCCTTGGCACCTTCATATTCAGCTCCCCTGGCCACACCGGTATCATCCAACCACTCCAGTGCGCGCCGGCTGGCATCGAACTCTACAGGTAGGGTCACAAATGAAAACAATGCCGTCACAGAAAAAACAGCTATCGTAATCAACAATAACGTATCGCCCATTCCACCAGATGCCGCGCCTAAAGCCACAACGATTAATATTTGTTGAAATTTAGAAGAAATATTTACCAGAGGAACCAGTGCAGAACGAAACTTCAACCATGCATATGATGTGTTGTGCTGAACCGCATGCCCACACTCATGCGCAGCGACAGCCGCCGCCATGACCGTTCGTCCCTGATAAATATGGGGACTTAAAGAAACTGTTTTGCTCATCGGATTGTAGTGGTCCGTCAAGGTCCCTTTTCCCTGCACAATTTTCACATCATTAATGCCATAATGCTGAAGCATGGCAGCGGCTACCTCCCGGCCACTCATGTTTGCCTGGGTCGGAACTTGTGAGTATTGCCGAAATTTGTTTTTTAATCGCCCACTCACCATCATGCCAATTAAAGACATACCCCCGACGAGGAGCAAATACGTCATATCCATATTTTGAAAAATTTAATTTATTTAAAAATTATTATTTGATGTAAATCGAACGGGTGCCGAAATATAAACAAGCTATTCACTATTTCGATCAGTTTTTTAGACGAAATCATTTCCAAGAGGACACAATACTTTCTTCGATTCCCCCAAACAATTAAAAAATAGTCAGAAGTTTGCGCACATTATAAGCAACAATCACCACTGGAAGGATGGGAAGAAGAAATCGCAAGCCAATCATCATTGAAAATATCGCCATCACCGGCGTTGCCAACAAAGGCAGGGGCGTGGGCAGGAGCCCCGATGGCCGGGTGCTTTTTGTTGAACACGTTGCTCCCGGCGATGTGGTCGACGTTCGGATCGTAAAAAAGAAGAAGGATTTCTGGGACGGCTACGCCATCAATTACCACCAACTCTCTTCCGACCGAACCGAGCCTTTCTGTGAACACTATGACGTTTGTGGCGGCTGCCAATGGCAGCACCTTAACTATGAAGCGCAAATTTTTCACAAAGAAAAAGTGGTGAGGGAAGCATTGCAGCGGATCGGCAAGGTAAAAGCAGAAGAATTCCTTCCCATTGTCGCCGCCGAAAAAACGACTTTTTACCGCAACAAGCTGGAATATGCTTTTTCCAACAAGCGCTGGCTCACCAAGGAGGAAATCAATGACGGCACCTCCAACCTGGAAGATGTGCTGGGCTTTCACCGTGCTGGTGCATTTGACAAAATCGTCGATATCAAAAAATGCTGGCTACAGCCCGACCCCTCCAACAAGCTCAGGGTAGCTGTAAAAGAGACAGCCATCAGCCACGGTTTCAGCTTCCACGACTTGCGCAAAAATGTCGGCATGATGCGCCACATCATGATCCGTACTACCAGTACCGGGGAATTGATGCTGATCGCCAGCTTTTTTGAAAACAAAAAAGAAGAGATAAATGCTTTCCTTGACGACGTCATCGCCCAGTTTCCAGAACTTACCACACTATACTACTGTATCAATCCCAAAATGAATGATTATATCGGCGATCTTGAAATGCTGCTTTATCACGGAAAAGGCTTCATCGAAGAACAGCTGGGGCACGTGCGGTTTAAAATAGGTCCCAAATCTTTTTTCCAAACCAATTCCACCCAGGCCAAATACCTCTATGACAAAGTTGTTGAATTTGCCGGGCTAACGGGCCGAGAGAATGTTTACGACTTGTACACAGGGGTTGGCAGCATTGCTTTATACGTCGCAAAATATTGCCAGCAAGTGGTCGGGATCGAGGAAGTGCCCGAGGCCATTGTCGATGCAGAGGAAAATGCCAGCATGAACGGAACCACCAATTGCGTTTTTTATGCCGGCGATGTAAAAAATATACTCACTCCCGAATTTGCCAAAAAACATGGAAAGCCGGACCTCGTCATTACCGACCCACCGAGGGCTGGCATGCATAAAGATGTCGTAAAAATGTTTTTGGAATTGGAGTCTCCAAAAATTGTGTACGTCAGCTGCAACCCCGCCACACAGGCTCGCGACCTACAGGTGCTATGCGAAAAATACGACCTGATGAAAATTCAGCCTGTCGATATGTTCCCACACACCCACCATGTAGAAACTGTAGCATTGTTGCAGTTAAAAAAATAAAACAACCGGTTTCAGAAATCAATAAAATTTTCCTCCTTTATATTGTCACCTCGCAAACGCTCTCAACGATTGAAAAGCTGGCCTTGGCTTTTCTTAATTATTATTGCCTAAAATTATTTAGGCATGAAAAAATATCAGACTCTTATTTTGGCCACTTTAATTTGTGCGCCTTTCATGATAGACGCACAAGCACCAACTGTCTCAGATGTCTCCCCTGCTCCTCATATTATCAATGCCCCCACCGGGACTGCAATAACTATTCAATTTGAAAACCCCATCGACCCGGCGAGCATCAGCGAACAATCGGTCCGTGTCTTTGGCAAATGGTCCGGCCCTGCCAGCGGCACTTTTTCTTTTTTTGAAAACAACACCCGCGTTTCTTTTCTTCCTTCGGAAAATTTATTTGCGGGAGAATGGGTCAATGTTTCTCTGACTAAAAACATTAAAAGTGCCGACGGCGAAAATATGGAAACCGGATACACCTGGGGCTTCTGGATGGCCACCAAACCAGGCGTACTGAACCAACCTCTTACAGAAACCATCGAGCTCCGCCTTCCAGGTGAAAATTATTTACAGACCTACGGCGCCTACGCCGGCGATATGAACAACGATGGTTTTTCCGACCTGGTCGCAGTGAACGAGAGCTCTGATGATTTACGAATTCTCTTAAACGATGGATTCGGCGGCTATCCTTCTTTTGAAATTTATGACACCGGCGACAACAGTACGCCAAGCCCCAGCGAAGGGGCCGATTTTAACAATGATGGTGAAATCGACCTCGTTGTAACTACCGCCTGGGACAATGAAGTAAGGGTTTTGACTGGCAATGGGGACGGCAGCTTTTCCAACATGGAAATTTATTATACTTCCAATGGCGTCCGCGGAGTTGTTTGTGGCGACTTCAATGGAGATGGCTGGGACGACATGCTGACCACCAACAGGCTCGACGGTGATATTTCCATTTTCACGAATAAAGGAGACGGAACCTTCGAGCAATCAAAGATGGATATTCCCGATATAGATGAAACCTCTTGCGCATTGGCCGATGCCAATAACGACGGCATCTCCGACATTTTCTTTGCATCTTATAATTCCCAACGCTTGGGCATCATGCTGGGCGACGGAAACGGAGGGTTTGAAGTCTCATCATCTTTGATCCCAACCATAGGCCGCCCCTGGATGATCGCTGCAGGAGATCTAAACGGAGACGGTTTTGCCGATGTCGTCTCTGTCAACTCAAACGGCAACAATACAGCGGTTGCTTTCGGGTCAGGCAATGGGTCCCTCGGGGTCCCCACTTTTTATACCCCCGCCGACCATTCATTTCCTCTGGCAGTTGATTTAGGCGATATCGACGGGGACAATGACCTCGACATTGTTACCAGCAATTATAGTTCAGACACCTACACTGTTTTTGAAAATGATGGAAATGGTCTTTTCACTCCAGCCGTCACCTTATTGGCGCCAGCAGCTTCTTCCTGTGCCATTCTTCATGACCGGGATAACGATGGCGACTTGGACATCACCGGAACGGACGAAGAAGCAGACGTGATTTTATTGTTTGAAAATATTGACTCTATAATTAACTCCTCAGTTGAATTTTTTTCAAAAAAAATTCAACTGAATATTTATCCCAATCCATCCACTGACCAACTATTCATTAGTCATAAATCAGTCACATCAAAAGAAATCACCTACACCATATATGATTTTGCCGGCTCTTTAATTGACAGTTGGAAAAAACGTCAGGCCACCTGGAACGAAAATGAAATATGGGTTGTTCCTAGTGAGCTGAAAACCGGCCTGTATTCTATTGAAGTAAAGATGGATGGAATAAAAGTGGCCAAGCGCTTCGCTGTGATGAAATAATACAACCAAACAACCGCACAAAAATTATTTTTTTTGAAAATAAATTTTGGAGGAAACGTTTTTACTTGTACCTTTGCATCCGCTTTTCAAAAAAAGGTATTCACCTTTAAAACATTCAGACAGTTCTAATACTAAAGATAAAAAGGAGTAGCATGCATTCACAAATGTGTGAGAAGTATGTTTCGCTCCAAAAAGTTCATTGACACTGGAAGGAAGGTAAGGACGAAGCCGGGCAGCCGTTTGCCGACGATGTCGGCAGGTGGTCG
>JBCBRY010000216.1:0-11748 GCA_039819485.1 Bacteroidota bacterium
GTTTATTTCCTCCCCCGGGCCCCCCCCACTGGGGTATAAAATACTGTAAATATCTCCCCCTTTGGAGGGGGCCGGGGGGAGGAAATACGCATAAGGACTCTTTATTTCCGAACACCTCAATTAAATCAAAAAAGTTCTATACGTCCTAGGTGCCTATCCCGATAAAGATGCAGGATAAATTATTTTAAATTAATTTTACTTCGTCTCCGATTTTTATATTTCCGCCTTTAATTACCTTGGTGGTGATGCCACCGTGGCCCCGCATGGCGTTATAACCGCCGGGCCCAAAATTTTCTTCCATGCGGGAACAGGGATGGCAGAGTCCTGTCATTTCAAGCACCACATCACCTATCTGAAATTGTTGCTCTTTAAAAGCCAGTAAATTAATTCCGGAAATCACGATGTTCCTTCGGGTCAGTGCGGGGTCTATATCTTTTTTTAAAATACCTGCCACTGCATCCAAATGCTCTTTTTGGATCAGGGTTACTTGCCGCTTGCCGCTGCTGCCTTTATAATGATCGCCGACGAGGCCTTCCGCGGTATTTACCTCTACCTCTTCCACTGATTGTACGGTGCCCCGCCTTTCAGGCCGGATACTGATCCATTCTACTTTTCCCGTTTGCGGGATGAACTTCATTAGTTCTTTTAGGTTGCTCATTTTGATGGTTTTTGATTTTTGGTTTCCCGACCTGTGGTGCGGGATTTCGCTTCGCTCAATTTGGTTTTTGGTTGTTAAAAAAAATGGGCAATTAACAATAATTTGACAGGATCTTTCCGTCCACACTGATGAGCCGGTCCAGGCGGATTTCCCGGCCATCGGACAAAAGTAGAAACTCTTCGCTATTGCGGGTGAAAATATCTTTGATGCTGGCCTCAACCGTCTCTTTCGTACCATTTTCATTTTTAAAAACGACCGGACAGGTTTTATGGCGCAAGGCGAGCAGGGTGAGCTCGTCGTAATAGTCGCAGGAAATGGGGGTGTATTTCATTTTTAAGTAAATAGTAAAATTGCTGAATTCCATTTCTTAAACAGGAAGGCAAAAGTAAAAAGTATGGAGGGCCTACTTTTTACTTTTGCCTATTTACTTTCTACTTATAAACTATACTCCTCGATCTTCCGATACAACGTCGCTACGCCGATGCCAAGCAGTTCGGCAGCGCGGGTTTTATTGCCTTTGGTGTAGGCCATCACTTTGCGGATGTGGAGTTTTTCCATGGCCGACAGTTTGAGGGAGTCGGCTGGGTTGCCGGAGTCGTTTACCAGGAAATCAAACGGGAGGCAGTCGACCGTCAACAGGTCACCGGAAGCGAGGATAACGGCCCGTTCGATGACATTTTTCATCTCCCGGATGTTGCCTTTCCACTGGTGATTGAGGAGGGCTTTTTCAAAAGCATCGTCCATACCGAGCATGGGACGGGCCATTTTGGCCGTGAACATTTTGATGAAATAATCGGCCAGTAATGGGATATCGCCCTGCCGTTCCCGCAGGCCGGGCAGCCGGATCGAAAAGACCGATAAACGATAAAACAGGTCGAGGCGGAAGTTGCCTTTTTCGCTTTCTTCTTCCAGGTTGCGGTTAGTGGCAGCAATGATACGGACGTCGACCTTGGTTTCTTTTGTTTCACCTACTTTGAGGAAGGTTCCGGTTTCGAGTACCCGCAACAATTTGGCCTGCAGCACGAGGTCCATTTCACCGATTTCATCCAAAAAAATGGTGCCGTTATTGGCTTCCTCGAACAGGCCAATCTTGTCGCGGGTAGCCCCTGTGAAAGAGCCTGCCTTGTGCCCAAACATTTCACTTTCGAGCAACTCTTTGCCGAGCGCACTGCAATTGATGGCGACAAATGGCTTCTGCTTGCGATCGCTTTCATAATGGATCGCCTGCGCAAAAACTTCCTTCCCGGTCCCCGTTTCCCCCGTCAGCAAAACGGTTGTTCCTGTCCTCGCCACTTTTTGGGCCATGTCTATGGCGTGCAGCATGGGCTTTGATTTCCCGACTATTTTTTCGAAACTGAACCGCTCCCCGACCTGCTCCTCCAACTCTTGTACCCGAAACTGCAGCATCGCCTTGTCCACGGCCCGGCTGACGAGCGGGATGATTTTATTATTGTCGTCACCTTTGGTGATGTAATCGAATGCACCACTTTTAATGGCCGTCACACTGTCGGGAATAGTGCCGAAAGCGGTGTTGAGGATGATTTCGCTCTGTGGACTGATGGCTTTTAACTTGGGGACAAGCTCAACACCGTTGGCATCCGGCAGTTTTACGTCGCAGATGACCACATGTACTTTTTCCTGTGACAACATCTTCAGGCCCCGTTGGCCCGTGTCTGCTTTGTATACATGGTATCCTTCCAGCTTCATGATGCGGGCCAGGAGATTGAGGATGTCGGCTTCGTCGTCGATGATAAGAATGTTCGCTTTCAACTGAATAATGGTGAATGGTCAATGAAGAATCGGATGGCTTGCAATTTAGGAGGTTATTTGAGGGTTTCACATATTTCATCAATATTTCTTTGTGGGGCCCGGTGCCTACTTTGTGGTTCTTTGTGCAACGGCCAATCCGTTTTCCCACAAAGCAGACTCCTTGTTTCACAAAGTTTTTTGAATTACAGTAGAAATACTGCTAAACTAATTCGAAGACCTTTGCTTCGTGCTACAATCAATATTAAAATTGATTGGCGGGCTGTAAAAAGATGATGTGGTGCCTGTAGAAATAGTTCGGTTCAAGTTGTCAAAAAAAAACTATGGCAGGTTTTTCATTTCCCCTTTTTTCAAATAAGTTTTATTTAAAAATGTCAGGTAAAAATTGAAAGCCAGAAACAGGACAATCGACAGGAACGAGCCCGCAATAAATTTTCCCAATTTCCCTTCATAATTAAATACCCTGGCGATAACTTTGACCAAAAGGATAGCGATAATCAGAAAAGTTAAAACGACTGCAATTTTTTGGAGAATTACTGTCTCGTGATTCCAAATGAACCAAGCTCCCCAGGCTAACAGCAAAAACAATAACCCTCCGAAAGCAATCCCGGCCATTCTCCACGGTATACTCAACTTAAAAACTTTAAAAAGCAATTCTTGCGCGGCTTCCATTAAATGGTGGATCGATTGCTCCTTTTTGGCATCTGTCACATATGCTTTGACTTTGAGAAAATCCCAGTCCTCTGATTGATAATTTTCAGGCTGCTTAAAAACGGTCTTCATGTTTTCGTTATAATCCAGGTCGGTCATCTGATAGGCACTGTACATCAGTGCGTAGGCTTCTACCTCATTGAAGGAGTCGAGGTCGGTTCTTATACCGGAGAGCTGCTCCTGAATTTTTTTCCGGACGCCATAACTTGTGAGATCCTTTTCCCGCTTAAGCTTTCCTTTTACACTGTCCTTTTCGACCGTATCCTGGCAGTTGATCCAGCTTTTGGGTTCCGCTTCCAATTCTCTTTTCAGATGAATATAAGACATGGCCTTGACGAGCCGTGTGTCCTTGCGGTTTTTTAAATCAAGAAACCCGCATTCCCGCACTCTTTCCATGAGGATATTGTTGGTACGTGCCAGTACGGACAAGGGGCTCTGGCCCGCTAAGTCTTCCGTATTTAACTGACCGCTTGCATCGCTGACAAATATGACCTTGCATTCCTGCTCCAACAACCCGGCAATGCCCTGGTTATCATGGACTCCGCCATCCACCAATTGCAGGTCTATATTTTCATACAAGCCGTCCATCGGAAGCGGATCGAACAACCCCGGCACACAAGACGAGGCGGCCACTGCGTACCCCAGCCGGAAATTCTGGTAGTGGCCCGTCGGTGCATCTCCATAGTACAACCTGCGGAGACGGTACTTGGAGTCGACCTCCGAAACGATGTTGCCAGGAGGCTCTCCCATCCAAGAGCTGGTGAACTGCCAGTTGTGCCCCGTATTCATGGAAGTGGCGTTGAGTACCAAAACCGGTACTTTGTGTTTTCGTCGCCAATTATCTCTTTTGAGGTTAAAGTCCTCTTCGCCTTTGGGCTGGATGATCAGGTCTTTCATGGCGATGGGCTTACCCTCCATTTTGGTTCCTTTCACAACGGGCTGGTACAGGACTTCCTCATACAGTTCGCCCAGCCGGTAGGTGCGGTTGTAGGAACTGGAGAAAAATATGCGCAGGTTTTTGAAGAAGTTGCTGAATACGCGCATCCGCAAGTTTTTCTGAACACCGGCCAGGAATTCTTTTTCTATTCTTTTTACAACATCGATGTAGTCTTTTTTGCTCAGTTCAGGTGATCCGTCATTTTGGTCGCGGTGATCCTTTTTTGATTCCAAAATCTTTTTGACCTCCAGATAATAGTACGCTCCAATGATTGAACCTCCGGACACACAAGACAAAACCTGAACGTGCCGCAGGATGTCGAGTTCCGCCAACTTGGCCAATACCCCGATATGGAACAAGGACGCCCGGAAACCTCCTCCGGAAAGTGCCAGCCCGACCTTGCCGGTGAAAGCCGAGTCGATGGCGTCCACGTCTTTTTTCAGGAACGACTCAAGGGTCTTTCTCGCACTTTTTAAAATAGCTGCCTTTTTGCTTTCGTCTTCCTCAAAAAGAACCAGCAGGTCTGCGAGCGTAACCATTTGCATGGAAGTGGATTCAAATTGCTCGTTACTATCACCGATCATTTCTCCGGCCTCCACCAGCAATGCTTCGGCCTTTTCAAATTGCCGGAGACCAAAATTGGCTTCTGCAAGAGTCGCGTATACCCAATAATTACCTGGTATCGGTTTCACATATTCAATAATGTTTTTCCTGATTTCCCGGGACTTGCCAATGTAGGACCTGGCTTCTTCAAAACCTGTGTTTACCTCCTTGCCATCTTCGATCACGTTATATGCGATCAAGTCAAACATGAAAGCGGTATTGATCGCAGTATACCCGTCACCTGCATCACCGCCCGCTTCCACCAGCTTCAGCCATTCGAGGTAACCCCTTTCATAAAAATGCAGTGAGAACCTTAGATATTGGGGCTGTCCGTAATACTGCCATTTTCTTTTATAGATCGCCCCCAGCAGTCCGAGCGTTTCCTGATCGGTCGTTTCATCAAGGTCAAATGCCAATTCAAGTATTTCAATGGCTTTGTCAAATTTTACATCGTTTGGGAGGCCGGGGTCTTTATAGGTCCGTTTTGCCAGCCATTGCATCAATTCCCCATCCTTCTTTCCGGGCTCTTCCAAAACCGTTTCCAGTACCTCCCTGGCCAATGAATAATATTTACCGGACTCCAGCTTTTTCACTAATTTTTTCAATGCTGGAAGCTGAATAGATTTTCCCCGAATAATTTCCTTTGCATCGTCAATAAATTGTTTTTTGTTTTGGTCTTTCATTTTAACTACTGATTTGGTTTATGAAAGGCTAATATAATACGAGGTGTTCAAAAAATAATCATCGTAATTCGTTCAATCCATGTTTCCTGCCCCCGGCCCCTCCAATGGGAGGAAAGAACGAGCATATCTCCCCTTTTATAAGAACCGGGGGGAAGCAATAAAACAGGACTCTTTCTTTCTGAACATCTCTAGTATTTAAAACAACATATCTGATGCTTTTAAGAAGGGTGTAGAGTGGGTGGGCCTGGTTGAAATCTACACTTGATTTTTTGCGGAGGCAATCACCAAAAATGGAAAAAAGGGGTTGTATCTGAAGTCTCAACTAATCGTCAATTTGCTAAATCACAATATTTTAGTCAATTTAAGATCAGTCGTTTATAGATTTACTAAATTTTAAAATTTAGTAAATCGGGACTTTTGATACAACCCCTTTTTGTAAGTATCTCTACCTCACCAAATCAATATAACCGCTCAGCAGTTCCGGCGCTTCCACGGTTCCGGTCACGCGTTGCTCGAATACCTTGCAGGTGTAATAGTACGTTCCGGCGGGCAGTAATTTACCGTTCAGGTTTTCACCTGTCCAATTGATGTCCGGGTCATTGGTCTCATAAACCAGTTCACCCCAGCGGTTGAAAATATTCAGCTCAATACTTTCTATAAAACAATAGGGATACGGGATAAAAAAATCATTGGCGCCGTCGCCATTGGGCGTAAATGTATTCGGCAAAGTGAAATTTGGACAGTTGTCCACACAGATAATATTACTGAAAACGCTCTCATTCAGAAAAGTGTCCAATGCCGTGACGGCATAGCAACCTGCAATCCCCCTCTCCGGCAGGTGGGAAAAATCGGTAATGCCAGAGTCGTCGACCGTTGCGATCCATTCCAGTTCAGTCCCTTCCTGCGGTGAAAAATAAATGCGGTAGCTGACCACATCATCCGTCTCCTCACAGAGGTTCATGGGGTTCGTCCACTGCAGTAGGTTTTCCAGGGCATCCACTTCGTCGCACGACTCCATCCGGTTGCAGATATTGAAAACTTCCAGCGTCGGGGGGCAGGGCGGGATATCATCGACAGGCACGGCACAGGCTTCCTGCGACAGGTTTATCTGCGGAGACTCAATATCAGCCAGGCCATAAGAACCATAGGCTTTTATGTAATAACAGTATTCCGTGCCGTTGACGAGGCCGGTATCCTGATAAAAGGGATCTTGCACAGTGGTGATGGAATCCCAGTCTGTCCCGTTCCAGCGGAACACACCGTACTGCTGATTGGCCCAGGGCACCTCAAATGACCAGCTCAGGTCATTGCGGTTGTCGGTGGGATCAATTTCCAGGAAAACCGAAGAGGCATCGGCCGCCAACCCAAGCGGCTCTACTTCATTGTTGACATAAAAAGCCAAACGGTAGTGATACGGCTCTTCTTCCGTATTGACATCAATATTTTGATCAACGAATGAGTTTTGGGTCAGCTGATAATAAGTAGGGCTGGCAATCGTGGTGACCGTCTCAAAAGTCCCGTTGCTAAAACCAGCAGCTCGCTGCAGTTCGTAGCGATAAGGCCCCGGATTGTTCAGGGTGTCCAAATCTTCTGCCAGCGGCTTGACCCAGCGAACTTCTATCTGGCCATTTGTGGTGGCTGTTTCATCGACGGTGACGTGCGTAATCAGCGGCACCTCCCGGCTCAATTGCAGGCAAACAGAATCAGAAGCAAGGCTTTCAACGATGTTGTACGGCTGCCCGCTACCCGTTCTTCTGGCAAAACGCGCCAGTATGCGGTAACAGTAGGTACGCCCCCGTTCCACATCGACATCGGTAAAAACATAACGGCCGTTGATCTCATCAGAGGTGTTGGACAGCCAGGTATAGCCTGAGCCCGCCAGACCGGGGACACATTCATCGACCGTATAATTATCACCTCCTTCCTTTCGCCAAATAGAAAAACTAAGAAAAAATTCATCTGCCGTATTTTCACAGGCATAAGGCATTTCCCAGCTTACGTTTATTTGATTTGATTCCGCTTCGGCCTGTACATCTTGTGGAGGGGGACCGACTACTTTGATTTGTACCGCTTTGGAAAATGCCAATCCTGCATCATCCAGCCCAAGCACAAAATCATCCTCTGCCCGGAAAACGACGGTATAAGGCAGATCGGAAATGTGCTCGCAAGCAGTCTGCCAACGGAAAACTTTGGCCACAGGTTGATCTTCAAATTCTGCCGAGGGAGTACCGGTCGGCCGCCAGATTTCTATATTGGAAGCGGGGCTAATATCCAGCAAGAAGGGTGTGCCGGTAGCCGATAATTTTATTTGATCACCGGCGTTAGGATCGGTTGCAATGACGTTGAAAGCGACCAGGTCACCTGCCACTACACAGATTTCGTCGGCAGTTTGAATTTCGGGGGCCTTGTTGCCATCACAACCATAAACGAGGATTTGCATGTCCCGCATGGTCGTGTCGATAGGAATGCCATTGCGCCAGCTGATTACCCAGAAGGCAATGTTGTACTCACCTCCAAATTCAGGCACATCCCAGGTTATGGTCCCGATCTCCGGGTCAATCTCCAGGGTAGAATTTCCAGAGCTTCCCGGAATTTGTGTAGGGAAAAAATAAACCGGCAACTGAGCGCCACTGGTACCGAGCGGCACCGTCATTTCATAACTCAGTGAATCCCCATCGGGGTCATAGGCGCCGGGGTTGTGGGTATAGGTTTCACCGATACAGGCATAGCCGATCGGGGCATTGTCCAGGCGTGGAGTATTGTTGCAACCCTGGCTTTGTCCATCAAAAAGTGTAAAAGAAGTCCGAATAAAAAAGTCAACTTTATCGGAGCCATTGGGCGGGTCGAGGTTGACGATCTGGCCATTCCGCTTGGGGTCCGTCATAGAAACCCGGTAACGCCCTGGCCCGTCGTAGGTATGAAACGCTGTATAAATGTTCAGCGAAACATCGTTGCCCAATGATTCACCTGCCCCACCATTATTGACCCGAGGTATCAGCTCATTTGAACCATCCCCCCAAAACACTTCCAGTTCCGGCCGGTCAATGGAAGAACTGGTCTTGGTATACATGTACAGTGTACACTTGATGGTATTGCTCGTACATCCATCAACCTGTTCAATAACAATCTCGCCTGCCCGGTTATGAGTAGCCAGTACATCAGCATTTATCAAAAGAAGAAAAGCCAAAAAGGCGAGAAGGCGTAGGTTATTTTTCATAGCAAATTGGTTGTTGGTTGTTGGTTCCTGGTTCTTGGTTTTTGGTTCCTGGTTTTCACCGAATCACACTAAAAACCAGGAACCAAAAACCAACAACCAAAAACCAAAAACCATCACCTGATCAAATCAATATACCCGCTAAGTGGTTCGGGTGATTCCACGGTTCCAGTGACGCGTTGTTCAAAGACTTTGCAGGTGTAATAATAAGTACCCGCCGGCAACTGATCGCCGTTCAGGTTTTCACCCGTCCAACTGATACTAGGGTCACTTGTTTCATAAACCAATTGTCCCCATCGGTTAAAAATGTTCATCTCAATGCTTTCAATAAAACAGAAAGGATAGGGAATGTAAAGATCATTGTAGCCATCACCATTGGGCGTAAAAGTGTTGGGCAATGAGAAATTGGGGCAATTATCGACGCAAAAGATATTGCTAAAATCACTTTCGTTGGCGAAAGTATCCAATGCCGTCACCGCATAACAACCCGCCACACCAATGTCAGGTTGGTGTTCATGAATAGTGATTCCCGAATCATCGATGCTACTGACCAAAATCAGCTCTCCCGTTTCGGAAGCAGAGAAATAGATATTATAGCTGACGACATCGTCCGTTTCCTCGCACAGCTCCATGGGGTTGATCCAGGAAAGAGTATTAAATAATACTTCATCTTCCTCGCAGGTTCGGTTATCATCACAAATATTGGTGACCGATAGTTCAGGCGGACAAGGTGCCACGTTATCGACCGGAACGCCGCATGCCTCCTGTGAAAGATTGATCAGCGGTGAAGGAATACCCTGGATACCGTACGATCCCAATGCCCGAATGTAGTAACAATAAGTCTCGCCGTTGACCAATCCTTCATCTGAATAAAGGGTATCCAAAACCGTTGCAATAGAATCCCAGCCACCGCTATTGTTTTGTCGAAATACATGGTACTCCGTATTGACCCAAGGCACATCAAAGCTCCAGGAAAGATCATTTCGATTATCGGTCGGTTCTATTCTCAAAAACACGGAAGAGGCACTGGGCGAAAAACCCAATGGTTCCGGCTCGTTGTTCACATAAAACGCTAACTCATAAGTGTAGGCGTTGGCCTCCGTATTGAGCACCGGCGCCTGGTCGATAAAGGCATTGTCCGTCAGGGAAGTATAGTTGGGGGCAGTGAACGTGGCAATAACATCATTGCCGCCTCCCTGAAAACCCGTGGTTCGGATCAGTTCATAGCGGTAAGGCCCTGGATTGACCAGGGTATCCAAGTCCTCCGCCACCGGCCTGATCCAACGGATATCCACCTCTCCATTGCTGTTGGCCGTGGTATTGATGCTGGCCCGGGTAATGAGCGGTACCTCCCGGCTAAGCTGCACACATATTTTATCAGAAGCCAAACTTTCCACGATATTGTAGGCTTGCCCTGTCAGGGTGCGGCGTGCAAAACGCGCAAGTATGCGGTAGCAATAGGTGCGGCCTCTTTCGACATTTTGATCAACAAACTGATAACGGTTATTGAATTCGTTGGTGGTGTTGGCCAGCAAAGTATAACCTGCCCCATCAAGGCCCGGCATACAGGTATCCCTCACAAAGTTGTCATTTCCTTCTTTTCGCCAAACAGAAAAGCTGAGGAAATAATCATCTGCTGCATTTTCACAAACATATGGCAGCTCCCAACTTACAGTAATACTGTCTGAGCTGGGCACTGCCTGCACATCCTCGGGAGGTGGGCCGACCACTTTAATGCGTACAGCTTTCAGGGTAGCCAGCCCGGTTGCATTGACGGATTGCAGAAAAAAATCATCTTCTGCTTTGAAAACGACGGTGTAATGCAGGTCAGAAATATGCTCGCAGGCCGTTTGCCAACGGAAAGTCTTCGACACCGGTTGGTCCCGAAAAATAGCATCGGTACTCCACAAGTCAATTCCATCTGCAGGGCTGATGTCCAATACAAAAGGAGAACCCACCGCCGTTAGTTTCAATTGATCACCTGCATCAGGATCAGTTCCGACAACATCAAATTCAACCACATCGCCGGCCACCACACAAATTTCATCTGGCGCCTCGATCTCAGGTGCCTGGTTATCATCGCAGTCGTATACTAAAATCTGGATATCCCGCAGGGTAGTATCGATGGGCATGCCATTCCGATAGGAAACAATGATTATCGCTACATTATATTCACCGAGCACTGTCGGTACAAACCATTCAAGGGTACCGGTTACTGCGTTTATTTCCAAAAAGCCTCCCTGTTGTTGTACATCAGTTGGAAAGATATAATTGGGAACATTCGTATTCACGTCCTGCAAAGGAGTGATCAGTTCGTAAGAAAGGCTATCACCATCGACGTCGTATGCACCGGGGTTATGTACAAAAAGCTGTCCGGCACAGGCATAGTCGATAGGAGGATTGAGAAGAATGGGTGAGCTGTTACATCCCTGGCTCTGTCCGGCAAACAGGGTAAAAGTTGTTTGCAAATGGAACTGCACGTTTTCAGAACCGGGAGGGTTCACATTTAAAATCCCTCCGTTCCTGTTCGGGTCAGTCATCGAAACAGTGTAGCGACCGGGGCCATCATACGTATGCGTCGCAATGTAAATGTTGGCTTTCACATCATTTGCAAGTGCGTCGCCATTACCATTGGCGCGAGGCACCACCTCACAGGGGCCGCCCACATCCCAACAAACTGTGACCGAGTCCCGGTCTGCGGCAATACTACTGGTTTTGGTCCACGTGTATACGGTTGCCCTTACAGTGTTACTGGTGCAATCGCCTTCAGGAATCTGCTCAACTACGATTTCGCCAGCCCGGTTATGAGTGGCGAAAGCTGACAGTGACAATTGCACAAAAAGGGATACGAAAAGAAAACGGAGTAATGGCTTTTTCATGCGATGCAATTTAGAGCTTGCTTAAAATTTCTTATTCCTGAAAATCATTATCAAATGAACCTGGCAAAGAGTCAGACCTGTCATTTTATCCCGATAAAATCCTTCTTCGATCCTTTGCCAAAACCACAAATAATTGGTTACCAGTTCGAACAAATTTTAGACAAGCTCTTTATCGTGAGAGCTGATGCGAAAGGTAATGACAATTTTATTCCAAAATAAAGAAAAATTGGCTGGATGGTTTAATGATCGGTTGGTTTCTCTATGAAGTTGTTTGAAAATTCCTGTTGAGTCAAAAG
>JBCBRY010000217.1:0-11713 GCA_039819485.1 Bacteroidota bacterium
TCGCTGAAAAAATATCAACCAGCTCTCCTCAAAAGACTGGATTTGCGGCCAACAAGGAGTTTTCAAACAACTTCATTTTGTAAAAAGCAATTAACACTATTGTCCTTCGATCAGTTGAATCAATTTTCCGTTGGCGTGCATCAAATCAATCTCTGCCAATTTGATCTGTGCCAAAGTCGTGATATAGTTCGACTGGGCTTCCCGCATTGATGACTCTGCATCTAATAGCTCGGTGATTGGGGCGATCCCTTCCTTGTATCTTTTTTCTGTTATTCGGTAAACATCTTCAGCAACGGCCCGTGTTTCGATGACGGCTTGCAGGTTGTTTCGGTTCAGTTCCAGGGAGCTGACTGCATTTTGGTGCTGGAGTTGGAAGCCGAGCAGTGTGTAGTCAAAATCCTTGGCTACTTTTAGTTTGTTGTAAGCAGCCATTTCCATTCTGCTTTTTTTAAGCAGCCCATCGAAAATGGGGAAGTTGATATATAGCCCCAGTTGTGAGAAATCGGTCCACCGGATACCTTCCGTAAACTCTCCCAATGAATTGGCCTGCCATTCATAAGTATAATTCCCAAACAGACTGACTGTCGGAAAATGACCTGCCCTCCACCGGCGATAGTCCAGGTCGTACAAGTCTTGTTGGACTTGTAAAAGGGTCAGTGTAGGGCGGGTCTGGTAGGCAGGCTGCAACAGGGAAATATTTGAATCTAGGGGATTGAGGGCGATGGTGTCCGTCAGTTCAATCTCCGTATCCAGCGGCATTTGCATTGCAAATTTGAGAGCTTGTTCGAGCTGTTCAATCTGTAGGTTAAGGTTGTTCAGTTGGGTCAGCAAATTGGACTGTTGCACTTTCAGGCGATCAACATCGATCCTTTTGGCGAATCCTTCCTGATATTGCCGATCGGTCAATGCATGCAGACCATTGACTTTTTCAAGATTGGCTATGAGGATACCACGTTGTGTTTCAGTCAATTGTATTTGATAATACAATTTGGCCGTTTCGTAAATGACCTCTTCCTTACTCTTTACCAAACTGATATCATAAAAGTCATTTAATTTTTTTGAGCCTTCCAATGCCAACAGCCATTGTTTGTTGAAAATCATCTGATCAAATTGAACACCGGCATTCCCGTTCCAATTGGTGCCAAACTGCAATTGGGCAAACTCGCCCGGCGACCCTCCTACAAATTCAGCGGGAATCAGACTTGTTCGCAAGGCCAGGTTGTTGAGCATGGTGGCATTGGCACTGATCTGCGGAAGGCCCGCACTTACCGCCTCTTTCAAAGTAGACTTGCCATATTTTATATCTATCTCCGCTTTCTGTACCTGAGCATTGTTTTCAACGGTGTACTGCAAGGCTGCTTTCAAACTTAAAGGCGTCTGGGCTATTCCAGTATTCAAAAAGAATATGGTGATTAAAATGCAGTCGATTAATGGCTTCATTGGTAATTTCATAAAGTCGGATAAAGGTTCTTTCCTGATTAGAGTACGGACGCTGAAGCTCGCAACTCCGTTGCTGTAATTTGCTTGATCTTTTCCCATTTCCTGATTCCTTTTGGAGTAGCGATACCCCGAACGTGGTAGTCGTACAACTCCTCAATCAGTTCTTTTTTTGTGTATTTGAAGTTTGGATCTGAAAGTGCTTCCACTACATAAAAGCTGGTGTTGGCATATAAATGTGAAACAATCTCGGCATTTGCATCCTCCCGGAACAATCCCTCTTTGATCCCTCTTTGAATATTTTTATAAAAGCACTGAAAAATGAAATCGTTCTGTTTTTTCATCAAAATTTCAAATGACGGGCGGTAATATTTTTGTAAGTCGTGCAGTGTACCAGGGGATACGTCTTTAATGTTGTGAATGACCTTATTGCTGAGCTTAAAAAGCTCTTCCAGGGCGTCTTTGGCGCTGGCTAATATTTCATTGATTTCTTCTTGCTCCCGGTCGATATGAGACTCAATGACCATTTTTACCAGCGCATCCTTGTTTTCAAAATGTTGATATAACGTTTTTTTCGAGATGCCCAGTCCACGGCTGATGTCATCCATGGAAACACTCCGGATGCCCAGGCTCAGAAAAAGCTTCTCTGCTCGTTTCAATATGTTTTGCGTATTTTTCATTGAAGGAAGAAATAGGGGATATGCAGGTAGAAAATTTTCAAAAGGAACTCCGTGAGTAGTTGATTTGACTAAAAAAAATGAAAACGCCGGAAACTTTTTATTGTTCTAAAGTTTCCGGCGTTTTTTGTGTAAAAATTAAGCCAGTTCTGAGATCGGTCTTTAAAGACCTTCCCTAAAACAAATCCTACTTCTTCGGTGGTTCCCACAATTCAATTTTGCGACCTTCCGGATCTATGATCCAACCAAACTTGCCGAACTCTGAATCCTCTGTTTTCTCCATGACTTGTACGCCTTCTTTTTTTAAGACGTCCAATAGAGCGTGCAAGTCCTCTACCTGATAGTTGATCATATAGTCGTGTTTGCTAGGGGCAAAATATTCAGTGTCTCCCTTAAATGGACTCCATGCTGAGTAGGTTTCTTCTTCTGGTTTGTCATGCCGGCGCCAGGGGAAAACAGCGCCCCACGGCTCAATGGGAATCCCCAAATGTTTTTCATACCAGTTTTTGACCGTTTCCCGGTCTTCGCATTTAAAAAAAATACCGCCAAGGCCAATTACTCTTTTCATGATAATGTTGATGATTTATTGATTGATTAAGGTGTTCAGAAATTAATAGTCTTAATTCGTTTAATCCGTTTTGCCTCCTACAAGCCCTTTCCAAAAGAGGGGGGATGTACTTTCTTTTCTCCCCTTTTGGAAGGGGCTGTGGGGAGGCAAAATATTTGAACTCTTTATTTCTGAACACCACGATTATTGAAGAAGCATCGTGCCCTCCATCATTGTTTTTTCAAAATAAGGGAACTGGCCAGTGTAATGACTAACCCGACCGGGAATATTTCCATCAGTGTGACACCAGCCATTACCAGTGGATTTTCGTACGTCTTGGCAAATTCCATCGATTGCTTTTTGAACGCATTTATTTCCTCAAGGCTGGACCCCGCAGCCTCCATTTTTGTGACGGATGCCTCCATGTATTGATTCATAAAATCCGCCGCTCCATCGGTTGCATGGTAATAAATCATCCAGCCAATGATATAGAACGCGGAGGCAACCAGGGTGATCAGGACACCTACTTTAAACGCTTTGCCAAAACTGATTTCCCCGCCCAGATCCTGGTCACGGTAAGACTTGATTCCCAGAAAAATGACCGATAAGGCAAGAATCATAGAGACGTAGCCCAATGTCTCTGCTAACTCAAAATTGGTGTTCCCGTTACTGTCTTTACTGATCAATTGTGAAAGGTACATCAAGATCAAGACGACAACACCACCGATCGAACCATAAGTTAAAATAAGCTTTTTCATTTTAGTTAAGAGTTTGATGAAACAATGCGGCAAAGGAAAGTGCAAAATCCGCAATTGTCATCACCAAAAAGTACCATTGTCCACTGTTCATCCAGATTCACCCAAAAGTATTAGAGCTGTAACCCATTGATAATCAGCTGGAAATGTTATTTCCTGTCAGGAGTCCCAATTCAAGGGCCTTCTGAACAGCCTGGGTCCGCCGTTTTACATTCAGTTTGGCGAATATATTGGAGGAATGTGTTTTGACGGTATTGGTGGATAAGTAAAGTCTTTCGGCGATTTCTTTATTTGAGAGGCCCTTTGCAATTAAGGTAAGTACTTCAAATTCCCTTTTACTCAGGTTGTGTTGTTCCAACAGGTGGTCCGTACTAATCTGGGGATCGGCCGTTTCTTGTGCTGGCTGACGACGCTTGGTCCACTTCAGGCCTACCCAAATGCCGAGCGCCGTAAAAAACAAAGCAATAATCCCAATATATATTTCAGTCGACATATCTCTCACGATATACCGGTACTCAAGGTATTTCAGCAGGCCCGTCAGGGAAGCCAATGCAATACCATAAATGACAATTGTTCTTTTCACGTAGTAAATGTAGGAAGGTCTAATTCAGGGAAAGAAAAAATTAGGCAAAAAAAAGGTGGCTGCCCAGATCGGACAGCCACGGCGTCATTTACTCTCACTAATTGTATGAAACTTAATTTTTATTTTCTATTAATCATAACCTCAAAACAGGTCAGATGTTTTCATAATGTGGATGTTTTTGTGTTAAGAAATAATGAAAATTTCATTAACCGGCAACTCAGCTACAATCCATGGATAGTGAAGGCTGCCTTTAAAACAGATAGTACAAAGACGCTGCCACTTTGAAAACGGTTGGTCATTGGAAATTAATTTAGCGAGTTTGTTGCTTTTTAAATCAAATGACAATAACCACAGGGTAAAGGTTCAACCGAAGAAATTTTTGACTTTGTCCATCCAGTTTTCATTCTTTTCCGAGTTGACAATGTGAAAAGACCTAAGGAATGTTTTCCCATCTACTTCAATCCATACATGGTAGTGCCCGTTACTGAAATTAGAAACATTAAATTGGAACGCACTGTCCGATGGTTCGAGTTGATAGCTTTTCTCCATTTTAGACGAGCCTTTCTCATCTTGAATAATCAATGATAATTGACAAGGGGAAGGAATGTGACAAGTTATCGTAGCATTCTTATTATGCTCGGCAATGGTGATTTCTCCAAGATAGAGTTCGTCCATGTTTTTAGAGGGCTTCATAAAAGTGTTTTTGGTTTATTAAATTTGTTTGAGCTATAAATCTTTAGAGTTTGCGGGCAATAATCACTTTTGGTCAGAACGTAAATTTAAATACTCTGATTGAGTATTAATAACGAGAAAGCCTAATGTTAAAAAATTGTGCTGATAGCAAACAGGGTAAAATTAGAAGTAAATTTCGCTGCTTCAATTATTTGTTATCACATATTGAGATATTTTGCAAGATGTTATACTAAAATAATCCTGATTAAGTAACATGGTATTTACATTTCAGAAAAAATGAACCAAGTCAAATAATAGCGAAATAGAAAAAGAGGTACACGGGGTACAAATTTCAATAAAATTCGAACCCCATGCACCTCTTTTTTTGAACTGGTTATATGTGCATGCTTGAAGAAATTAAGGGGGCTTTATTTGGCCCATCCAAAAATAAACAAGCAAGAGATATGATTATGACTTAATTCTTTTTCAACTCGTAGGTGTAATCCCCAACCGTCAAGATCAAATCAATGGTGTAGTTACCGCTTTCGGTAATTGGAATGCCATCTCCGTCCGGGTTGAGCAGGCCATTGGTAAATGTATCACCAAAGTTGATGGTGTCGTCATCATTCGCCCGGAAGCGAATTTCACCGGGCGACAAGTCAAGGGTCACCGTAAGGACGCCTCTATCCGCATCCCACAACAGATCGGTATCGGAAGCATCACCGGTGGGGGTAGCACTTCCAAGAACTCCCCAATCTGTCTTTGTGCTGGAGTGCAGCAACGTATTCAAGTCACATTCCAAGAGATACATCCCAGCATCTCCAATCGGTATATCATTGCCAAGACCTCCTGGCTCAAGTACGCCGTCGCCTGGCTGCGTGTCTCCCCAGTTTTCATCCCAGCTCCAACCACGGGCAAATTTGTAAATGGCCCCGTCAATGTTGAAATAAATGTATCCGGAATAAACGTCATCGTTTTTACGGGAAAAAATAACATTGTCCCTGCTTTCAGGTGCCCAACCCTGGTAATCTCCGGGGACAGATATTGAATCATAGACAATGACAACTGGAAAGGGTACGATATTGAGCGTGATCGCATCAGAGCATAAAGCACTGATCTCATCACTTATCGTAGCACATACTCGAAATTCCAGGGAAGATGGGTTGATCGTGTCGTTGATACCGAATGCAGCAACCATCAGGTTGTTGATCCTGCCGACCGTAATGTCTTCGATCGAGGTACTGCCGGTATTGCCTAAACTAATGGCAGGCGTAAAATCATTGCCAGTCCGGCCCATTTCTAATTTGTAATCAATTGCAGCTTGGTACCCGAAATCAGCTTTCGTCCAGCTGAAGACTTCAAATATGTTGTCAGCTTGTGCTTCTTCAAATGCATAAGATTGTCCTGTGCCAGGGGCTGTCAAAACTGGAGCCGAATTAAGCGAGGTAGTAGGGCGGACATCGTCATCGCTGCAAGCAGCGAATAAAAGGGCCATTAAGGCTATTGAAAAAATATATTTCATCACTTGTTTTATTTTTAAGAGGCTATGAATGCCAATTGTGGGCATTTGCGCTCTTTGGATTTTAATATTCTGGGTTCTGCTCGAGATTCGGGTTGGCACCAATATCTGTTGCAGGAATTGGGTAAATGTCTAGATATGAGGGGACAGAAGTGCCTTCAAAAACTCCACCTTTCCACTGCCATAAATAATCCGATTGACTAAAACGACCAAAACGGATCAAATCGGTTCGACGGTGACATTCCCAATACAATTCACGTGCTCTTTCATCCAAAATGAAATCAAGTGTCAGCTCATCGGCACTGATCCTTCCTGCTGCACTTTGATATGCCCTTTCTCTGACCATGTTGACATATTCAAGTGCCGTAGCCTGGCTGCCTCCACCTCCGCGCAATACTGCTTCCGCATACATCAGATAAACATCGGCCAAACGGAACAGCGGGAAATCCGTATCGGCATGTGTCAAATCCGATCCGGGTGAACCGTCCCGGGTCACATTTTTAAACTTATTGATGGCGTACCCTTCGGTGAATTGAGCAACATCGATGATGTCGATATTTTGACCGTCGGTATAGAACATGGCCCGTTTGTCAAAAACTACCGCAGTTTGTTCAACCGAGTAAGTGTAATAGTCTGCCCGGTCAAAGAACAGCTTGATGGTATATCCACCGTTGGCCGGGATGTTGATGTCGTCTCCTTCGTATTCCATGACGCCATCTAAGCCAGTATCTCCCAGGTTAATGGCCCAGTCATCATTGGCTCGAAACTTAATAGCACCTGCAATCAAGTCCACATTGATGGACCAGGCTTTTTCAACCGGGTCGTAAGTCATGTCTTGATCAGCGTCCCACCCATTCGGGGTGGCTGACCCGATCAGGCCCCAATCAGTTTTAGTAATCGAATAAGTAGTCGTATTGATATTGACATTAATGCGGTAAAAACCAGGATCTGCAATTATGATGTTGGCACCGTTGGGATCTAAAACTCCATCGTTGTTATTATCACCGAAAACCAGATTTAAGTCTTGTTGTGGTGTGAAGATGATTTCCGTATTTGGATTCTCTACGTAGATGTATCCATCAAAAATATTGTTATCTGCACTGGAAGCAAGCCTAACTACAGTTGCCGAATCTGCCGGATCGAATCCCTGATAGCTACCAGGTGCATAAATGACTGCGTAATTGTCTGATTCAACGTTTTTATTCAGGTTAAAGGAAGAGACAGAAGCGGCAGGAAACTTTTCGACGAGTGCGCTGGTCGTTCTGGTACCTCCCCAGCCACCTGCAACACCAGATGCGGCAGGGTCCATGGTACCACCGATCCCGGCACTGATAATAAAAGTTGTGCCGCCCCAGGTCCTGGTAAACAAACCATCATAGGCAATTGGAAAAATAACCCCTTCCGACAGGTGATTGTCCGCTAAAAATAAATGCTCATACTCAGGCTCCAAGGTAAATCCAGCATTCACCAGTTTTTCACAATAAGTGATACAGTCACTGTACCTGGCATTGCCTGTGTACACTTCAGCATTCAGATATAGTTTGGCCAACAGCATCCAGGCAGCAGCCTGGTCGGCACGTGCATATTCATTTGATCTTGGTGCCAACAGGGAGTTTTCAATTTCTAAAGCTTCTGTTTCAATAAAATTGAATAAATCAACTCCTTGAATTTGTTCGGGGAAAAAGGCTCCGACCGCATCGTCTTCCGTTACGAAAGGTACGTTTCTGAAATGGTCAAGGGCATGCCAGTAGCTCAGCGCTCTAAGGAATCTAGCCTCGGCCCGGAAAGTTTGGATTTCTGCCTTGAGGCCCGCATCAACTCCTCTTGAATTCAGTTTATCATCAGTTGTTTCCCGAAGAAACTCATTGCACAATGAAATTTGATAGAAAATGCGACTGTAAAAAGCAGCAATGAAATTGTCGCTGGAGGTCCAGTCCTGCTCGTGAAAGTCTTTGATGGTCTGGTCGTTCCAACCAATAATGGCTTCATCCGTAGGGAGTTCCTGATGATACCACAAGGCTCTCAGATATTGCCCGAACCCTTCATCAATACCGGAAATGTCTGCCTGCCCCGCAGGCCCCTGCTGACCAGTGACGGCCAGACCTGCATACAATTTGGCCAATACCTGCCGATACGCTTCGGGTTCGTCGTACACCACGGCCGAAGTGATTTCATCTTCATCGAGCGGTACTGTGTCAAGGTCATTGAAACATGCTGAAAAAAACAATAGCATGCCCATTGTAAGGAAAAATAAATATGGATAATTGTTAAGTTTCATGATAAGTTTATTTGGAATGGAAATTTGATCTGTTGTAGATGTGCCTTTCGGCAATTTCCATTAATCAATTTAAAAACTGGCATTCAATCCAAATACAAAAGTCCTTGATCGGGGATAGATATTATTGTCGATGCCTCCAAAAATCTCAGGATCTATACCGTCGTACTCTGTTATCAAAATGGGATTCTGTACGGTTGCAAAAGCACGCAGACTGTTGTACCCTTTTCCTTCGGCATTGAAATTATAGCCTAACGTAATGTGGTCGATTCTCAAGAATGAAGCATTTTGCAAAAAGTGATCACTCAAATATTGAGGATTTTGAAAGTCAATCGCAGTGATTTGCGCATGCTGGTTCAACAAATAGTTGGTGGGGTGGTACAATGATGTCAGGGCTGTTGTATTCGACAACACATTATTATAGTTATAGTTGCCCAAATTGGCCCTTCCGGCAAATGAGAAATCCCAGTTTTTATGTGTGAAATTGGAGGTAAAACCAAAAGCATAATCAGGTGCTGGGTTTTCCGGCCGGTACAGGTCATCAGGGTTGATTACACCATTTCCATCCCGGTCTACGTACAGACCTTCAACCGGAACGCCTTCATCATCATAAACCTGCTCATACAGGTAGTAAGAACTGGCGGGGAAACCAACACTGTGTATTTGTACAGTACTTCCCACACCACCTGAAATTCCGCCGGTCAAAACGCCGTCATAATCCGGGTCGTCCGTTGCCGTGAGTCTGGTAATTTCGTTTTCATTATAGGCTACATTAAAGCCGAAGTCCCAGGTGGTCGTGGCGGTCCTGATAGGGGAGAGGTTGATGGAAAATTCAACTCCGCGGTTTTCGAGGTTACCGACATTGGTATTGATAAAGTTAGTCAGATTGGTACCAGCCGGAACTGGAATGAAATTCAACAGGTCTTTGGTTTCCCGCTGGTACAACTCGATAGATCCATTGATACGGTCGTTGAGAAATCCATAATCCACACCAAAATTATAAGTAGTGGTTTCTTCCCATTTGATCTCTTCATCGTAACCCTCCGGACGTAAGGTGAAAATATACTCGTTGCCAAATTGATATCTGGCATTGTCAAAACTGGTCAGGTAACGCGGCAAGTAAGTATAATAAGACCCTACTTCTTGCTGACCGGTGACACCATATCCGACCCTCAACTTCAGGTTTGATAGAAGGCCGGTTGAGTTGGTGACGACTTTATAAGCTGCAGCCGCAGCCGGGAACAGTCCCCACCGGGAATCAGGCGAGAATCGGGAAGTGGCATCGCCCCGCAACGTAAAAGTCAACAACAATCGGTCAAATGCGGAATAGTTGACTCTCCCAAACAAGGAAAGCAGGTACAATTCTCCGGTATTTTCGCCTTCGGTAATTTCAGTCTGTGCAATGTTGGAGTTGAAAAAATTGTCTTCAAAAAAGAAGCGCTGCCAGGAATAGCCACCCATTACATCCAATTTCGATGCACCAATTTCTTTTACATAATTCAAATAGAATTCAAGCAGGGAATTTTCTTTTTTCTGCTGGTATTGATTATCGACCCCACCACCATTTGCTCTGTCGAATTCAAAGGATGCGAAGCCTGGAACATCAATTCTGCCCTCACCATTGGAGAGGTCGAATCCAAGGTTGAGGTTGGCCCGTAGTTCAGGCAAAAATGCGAAGCGGTAATCGATGCTACCGTTCGCGATGAACCGGTCAACGTTCGAGCGGTCATTTCTAAAGTCCAGCAGGGCCAGTGGATTGGCTGGTGCCAGCACATTTGGATCGCCATTGTTCTGCACCCAAGTATAATAACCTCCGTAAGCCTCATTGCCACTCCGCACTGGTTGAGTTGGGTCGAAAACCACGGCACTTCCGATAGCGGCCCGGTTCGCAAAATTATTAGTAGAAGTACTACCCTTGATGTTTACATTTATCTGTAGGCGGTTATCCAACAACTGGGGAGAGAGGTTCAGTGAACCCGTCATCCTTCTGAATCGATCATCTAAAAGGACACCGTTCTTGTTGGTTAAACCAAATGAAATACGGTAGGGAAGGAATTCACCCTGTGTACCTGAAAAACTGATGTTGTGGTCTGTTCCGACAGCCGTTTCATAAATTTCATCCTGCCAGTCGGTATTTGCATCGCCCAGCAAGGAAGCCGCCTGAGATTCGGCGCCAAATTGAGTCGCAACCAATGAACGAAACTCATCAGCACCGAGCACATCCACTTGATTGATGATGTTGCTGAAGGAGATGTTACCGGCGTAATCTACACGGAAAGGGTCTGTTACCTTTCCTTTTTTGGTGGTAATGAGGATCACTCCGTTGGATGCCCTTGATCCGTAGATGGCGGTAGCGGAAGCATCTTTAAGCACAGTAAAGGTCTCGATATCGTTGGGGTTGATGATATTAAGTGGATTTCGGGAACCCGATACACCGCCATTGTCCAAGGGAATGCCGTCCACGACAATGAGGGGATCATTGGATGCGGACAAAGATGAACCGCCCCTGATCCGGATGGCTGCTCCACCTCCCGGATCGGCGCTTGGAGTAATGACCACACCCGCAACTTTACCGGCAAGCAGCTCCTGAGGGCCTGTAATCATACCGCGGTTAAAGTCCTTGGTACTGACGGCTTGCACTGCGCCGGTGGCATCTTCTCTTTTCACCGTACCATATCCGATAACGACTACTTCGTTCAGAATTTCACCTGAGCTCATCTGTACGTCCAGCGTATTGGAAGCACCTACTTCCAATACTTGCATCGCATAACCAGTATAACTAATCTGTAATTTAGTGGCACCTGCGGGCAATTCAATGGTATAGCTACCATCTATGTCAGTTATTGTTCCGACTTCTGTCCCTTCCACTAAGATGTTGGCACCAATAAGTGTTTCTCCAGACTCAGCATCGGAGACAACCCCACTGATGGTTCGTTGGCTAAACACTGCCAAGGGAAGTAGCAGGATAGCCCAAACGGTTAAGATTGATTGTAATTTAAGTTTCATATGAGAGTAAATTTAGGTTGACTTAAGCTTGGTTCAGGGGGATAACCTCAAGGAGATATTTTTATAAAACGACTCAGCATTTAAATGAAATTTAATAAGATCAAATGTAGCAAAAACTTTTAGGTCGACATCTTGAAAATTATCATTTAAAAAAATGCTGAATTTCTTCCTAACTGACAGATAGTCAACGCTTTGCTAAGCCATGTCCACTTTTTGTTTAATCATCATTTTAGATGATCAAA
>JBCBRY010000218.1:0-11397 GCA_039819485.1 Bacteroidota bacterium
GCTAACACCGTTCTAAACCGGTGTTAGCGCCAAGTCCGATTCTCCATTTTACATTCTCAATTATTAATCATGTTCCAAAATTTCATCAAAATAGCGCTGCGCAACCTGTTCAAGTACAAGACTTTTTCCCTGGTCAATTTATTGGGGCTCCTGGTAGGGTTGACCTGTTTTTTGTTGATCGGCCTGTGGATTCGGGACGAGCGTAGTTACGATCAGTTTCATGACTACTCCGGTCGATTGTACCGGGTCATGGAAAATATTCGTTTTTCGGACGGTCAGATGATGACGCAGTTTTCGGCTCCCGGCCCCCTCGGCGAGGCGATGAAGGCGGAGGTGCCAGAGGTCGTCTATGCCACCACCATGGATACGTGGACCAATACCGTCATCAGTTATGAGAACCAGTCGGTAAAGGAAGTAGGACGGTATGTGGGCGAGGATTTTCTGAAAATGTTTTCCTTCCCGCTGTTGCAAGGAGATAAAGAGCGCGCCCTGTCCGAACCCAACTCCATCGTCGTTTCCAAAAAATTAGCGGACAAACTCTTTCCGGGCGTAAATCCCTTGGGCAAAACGCTCAAGGTGGCGGACTGGAAAGAGCATATGATCACAGGTGTAATAGAAGACCTGCCGGGGAATACCGTTTTTGAATTTGAATTTTTGCTCCCGCTCAATGACTTTTTGGAACGCAACGCATGGGCAAGAGACTGGAACGCCAACGGCCTGGTGACCTGGGTCATGCTGGATGAAGGTGCCGATATCACTGCGGTCAATTATAAGATAAAGGACTTTCTAAAAGAACGGAGCGAACAGGACCAGACGGAGCTGTTCCTGCAGCCACTCACAGATGTCTATCTGCGCACTGATTTTGAAAATGGCACTTACGCAGGTGGCGGCCGCATAGAACAGGTGCAGTTGTTTGGGCTGATTGCCCTGCTTTTATTGTTGATCGCCTGCATCAATTTCATGAACCTTTCAACTGCCCGTGCGGCTATTCGCGCCAAGGAGGTCGGTGTGAAAAAAGTCATTGGCGCCGGACGGCGCTGGCTGACCATACAGTTTTTGGGAGAAGCAGTGCTGATGTGTGTGCTGGCCGCATTGGTGGCATTGATCGCGCTTGACTTGCTGCTGCCGTGGTTCAACCAATTTACGGGCAAAGAGATGACTTTTCCTTTCGGTGAAATAAATACGTGGCTGCTGTTCGGCAGCATCGTTTTGACGACGGGCATTTTAGCGGGCAGTTATCCCGCCTTTGTCTTATCTTCTTTCCGGCCGATTGCGGTGTTAAAAAGAAAAACGAGCAATGTGGCCAAAGGGGCGCTTTTGCGCAAAGGACTGGTAGTGGCTCAATTTACCATTGCTGTTTTCCTCATCGGGAGCATGTTGGTCATACAGCAACAGATGGATTTTTTGAAAAATGAAAACCTCGGATACGATAAAGAGCTACTGTTGTACGTGACGATGAACCCGCAAATCCAAACCAAATACAACGATTTCAAATCAAAATTAGCCAGCCTGCCAGGCGTCCGGTCGGTGGCTGCTTCCCACTCCCAACTAACGGGTTTTTACAACTCGACCAGTGAGCTGCAATGGGAAGGAAAAGCTCCGCAAGACAATCGCCAGTTTGTCTACGAAACCGTCACGCCGGATTTTTTGACGACCATCGGCGCATCATTGGTCGAGGGAAGAGATTTTTCCGACCAGCACCCGAGCGATACCAGTAACTACATCATCAATGAATCGGCCGCGCAGGCCATGGGGCTGCAACCTCCGTTCATCGGACAACCCCTGAAGATGTGGAACAACCAGGGACAGATAGTTGGGGTGGTTGAGGATTTTCATTTCAGGTCACTAAAAACGACCATTGAACCATTGGTGATGACGATGAGCAGCCCCTTTGTCTGGACGGCCTATGTTCGGGTGGATGGTCAGCAAATCCCGGAAACACTTCGACAGATGGAAAACATCTGTAAAGATTACAGCCCGGTCTATCCATTTGAATATATGTTTGCCGATGAGGCATACCAGCGCCTATATGAGAACGAACAGGTCGTCAGCCGCCTTTCGTCCATCTTCGCTTTCCTTGCCATATTGGTTTCATGCCTGGGCCTGTTTGGCTTGGCGACCTTCATGGCCGAACGGCGCCACAAGGAAATCTGCATCCGCAAGGTGCTGGGGGCCACCGCCGGCAGTGTTGTCGGCCTGTTGTCCAAAGACTTTTTGAAACTGGTGGCCATCGCTCTGGTAGTTGCCTCACCGTTGGCTTACTATTTCATGGAACAATGGCTGCAGGATTTTGCATACCGCATCGATATGCCGTGGTGGGTATTTGCACTGGCGGGCGGACTGGCCATTGGCATCGCTTTTCTGACGGTGGGTTTACAAAGCGTAAAAGCGGCATTGGCTAACCCGGCGGAATCGCTGCGGAGCGAATAGCCGTCCGTGAGTCAGTGAGCGTTATGACTGACTTACAGTGGACTTGCAGGCTGTAGACTGACAAACCGACAAACCAAACAACGATTGCTTTTAAAATTAAACCTTTCAAAAATGATTAGAATTTATTCCTTGTTTGTCTTTACCCTTTTTGTTTTTACCCTCTCTGCCCAAACGGATCATGCAATTGATCGAAAAGGCGTGGAACGTGCCATGCTCGATTACGTAGAGGGTTTTTACGAAGGAGATACCTCCAAAATCATCAGAGGTGTGTTGCCTGCCGTCACAAAATATGGCTATTGGAAGGATAAGAAAACCGGCCAGTATGCAGGTGAACCGATGTCTTTTGCGGAGATGAAAGCTTTTGCCCGCAATGTGCAAGAAAAAGGAAAGTTCGCAAAACCAGATGCAGTCAAAAAAGTAGAAATTTATGAAGTACAAGACCAGACGGCATCTGGAAAAGTCACTGCCTGGTGGGGGGCAGATTATATCTTATTGGGCAAGTATGACGGTCAATGGAAAATCGTGCAAGTTTTATGGCAGGGGCCACTGAAAAATTAGATAGAGATCAAGTTAATAACAAGGTTCTGAGAGATTTACTTTTGTCCTGTACTCAGCAAAAAAATATGGAACTAAAATTAATCTGCTTTTCCATTTTATTATTCTCAGCTACAGTCGCTTTCTCGCAGATCACATTTGATGATAGAGACTGGGCGGAAATTATCCAGGAGGCAGACAGTTCAAAGAAACTGATATTCGTATACATTTATTCAGAATGGGCAGGTCCATGCGTGTGGATGGAAGAAAATGTTTTTAATAACGATGAAGTCGCAACGTTGTACAATGAACGTTTCTTGAATGTTAGGGTGCACATGGAAAGCCCTTTTGGAAAAGAAATGAAAAGAGTGCACGGCATTAAAAAAATACCGACCTATATTTATTTAGATCACACTGAAAAAGAAGTTTATTCGAGATATGGGAAACTTAAACCAAAAGAATTCATTGAGCTCAGTAAAGGAATATTGAGAACTTATTGAAATGCATTTTTTATTAAAAAATTCCTTTATCAAAAACGCTGTACTTGTAAAAGAATTTTTTGTTAGCTGACTGGTACTTAAACCAAATGTCATTTCTTTGGTCTTAAAGCGGTCTTGTTAATTTAATCGAAAAAAATGAAAGTACTGCTCAGACTAATTGCCCTGGTATTAATTTTTTCCGCTTGCAGCGATGACGACGGCGTTGCCACGACAGATCCCACCGAAAGTATTCCAATCGTAAAAAGCGACTCATCTTATGCCGTTTCGCTTGAGGCGGACATCGTCTATGCCGAAGGACTGAGCCACCAAAACCTCAATAGCACAGACTTTACAGTTATGCCCCTGAAGTTGGATGTATACACACCAGATAATGAGATGGAAAACAGACCGGCGTATGTTTTTATCCACGGTGGAGGTTTTGTCGGTGGTTCAAAACAAGCTGGAAGAATTGTCGACCTGGCCAATTTTTATACCTCAAGAGGCTGGGTGTTTATCTCGGTTGATTACAGGTTGAGGGATGATAAAGGAACGGTGCCACAGGAGTGGGCTGATTACTTGGCTGGCCTTTCCAGTGACTACGCTCCGGTGTTTTTAGCGATATATCCGGCACAAAGGGATGCGAAGGCCGCATTGCGCTGGGTAGTTGCCAATGCCGAAAATTACAGGATAAATACAGACTACATTACGGTAGGCGGCGGGTCGGCCGGTGCTATTACTGCCATTACGGTCGGCATTTCAGAACCAGAGGATTTTAGAGACGAAATCGATAGCGGCACAGACCCATCTCTCTTGAGTACAAACGTTGGTCAAACTTATCGAATAGGAACCATCGTGGACTTCTGGGGATCAAAAGTCGCACTGGATTTGCTGCAGGCGGTATACGGACATCAGCGCTTCGACAGCAATGACCCTCCACTGTTTATTGCCCACGGGATAGAAGACCCGACGGTTCCTTTTAGTGGCGCTGAGGACTTAAAAGCTGTTTATGATACGAATGGGGTGCCGCTCACCTATTACCCGTTAGAGGGCTGGGGGCACGGCGCCTGGAATGCTACCGTAAACGATAAACGGCTGGAGGAATTGGCTTTTGATTTTATTGTTGAGCAACAGTATTTAGTGGTGGAATAAGAATAATGGAAAGTGGTGGGCTATTCCTTTTTTCTTTCAGAGCCGACTTTTTAAGCGCTAAAAAAAATATTGGTCGAAAATACGGCTTGCCGTATACAGGTCTGGTCAGTTCTCCATGAACTGACCAGACTTTTTATTTTTTGACTTGGCCTTTCCTGCTGGCTCAACTACATTTGTTTTCCATTCGAAAAGCTCCGGTATATTGTCTAGACACATGAGGTGAAAAGTTAAAAGCGAAAAGCGGCGGTTTGGAAGGAAATGGAGGAGCTGAGGAAGGATCTCAACATGCACGGCAGGTATTTAATGTCGTCCGTCCGAAAATTATTCAACAAAAATTTCTCCTCCGTTATTTACACGTCGGGCAGGTAATCGAAGGTTACTTTCCGACGACTATTGATGCAGCTTGGGTCACTCAATGGAAAAGTCTGGTCAATAATTTTTACCGGGCCGAAAATGATGAACCCTTTGCAAAAAGCCTGGGCTATGCGTCCCGGCCGATTCCGTATCAGGCACTGATAAATTTTGTGTTGTGCGAACTGGTACAACCATTTTCCATATATTGTAAATATCATTTGGGCATCGCAAATGTCCGTCAAATAAAAACCTGCTTATTATGGTGATACGCTGCGGAGTTCGATGTGTATTGTTGAGATTAAAAATACTTTGGGCAAAAATTTTACGGTCGTAAAAAATAGAATCAACCTGGTTGATCAAAAAGGGGGAATTGTTTTGCAAATGGAAAGGAATTCCCTTTTTGATTATTTCGAAACAGAAAAAGAACCGTTGCCAATTCCTGCTATTTTTACAACAAAAGAAAAAAATAAAGCACAACAGGAAATTGAAGAAAAAATAAGATCGGTAAAAAATAATTAGTCCATTTTTAATTTAAATGCCTTTTCGAAAGTTCTGCTTATTGCACATACGACGGTTAATTTATTAGACCTTTCTACTGGTAGTATTTATTGTAATTTATTCCGAAATAATCATCCTGTCCATAATAATAAAATGCGCTTTGGGAAAAACAAACTGGCTATCAGCGGCGGTTTGATAATGCCCGTTGTTTGCAGTATTGCGGCCAATGATTTTGTGCAGGTATATCAGGAAAAAATTTTAAAGACCATTCATCTCAATCCAGTCAGAGACGGAGATCAGTTGGGTGCGATGAGTTATTTATTGGAACAGGAACAATTGTCAGAAGGATTGTATTGTATTAAATTATGCACCTTTGGCGTTCGGGATATAGATATTGCTGCACCTGCTTTGGACCTGCCCATTCCACTCGAATTGTTTTTGTCTGATGAAATGCGGCCGAAAGAAATAGAATACTTATTGTTGAATTGTTGCCCGGCCTTGTCGAAAAGGCTGGTGGTTAAAATTTATTGGAAAATAATTGTTGGTGGAGGGTGACCGTTGCCGTTCCAAAACGGCGACGCCACTAAGCGTATTGATTTTTAACTGTAAAATTGCATAAATAAATTCCTTGACCATTCAGCGCAAAAAAAAATGCACTCTAAAAAATAAACCAAACAACTTCATTAATTTCGAATAAAGAATAATTATGTTCACAAAAAAAACTTATACGGCCTCACAAATGGCATGGTGGACCCGTTTTGAAACGTTCCTGTTCTTGATCATCATCGTCATTTGGGCCGCTGCTTATTATTTTTTTGATCTTGACTGGCTGAAAATTCCTTGGACACCGCTGGCACTGATCGGTACGGCAGTTGCCTTTGTTATTGGTTTTCAGAACAATTCTGCGTACGGAAGAATTTGGGAGGCCCGGAAAATTTGGGGCGGAATCGTCAACACTTCCCGGACCTTCGGCATGTTTGTCCAGGATATGCTGACCAATGAACATGCACAAATTCCACTCTCGGAAGAGGAATTGCAACACGAGATCAAAACCCTGACCTACCGGCACATTGCCTGGATGACCGCCCTGCGCCACTCCATGCGGGTGCTCAAACCCTGGGAAACGACCTCCCAGCACAGAACCAATCAGGAATGGGGCATCGGTCCGCCAGAGCGGGACACCACTTTAGAAGAAGACCTGAAGCCTTATTTATCCGCCAGCGACCTTGCTTATGTTTTGGATAAAAACAATAAACAAACGGCCGTTTTGTACCAGCAGTCGCATCATTTGAGAAAATTAAAAGAGCAGGGCATTATCTGGGAGTTTTCCTATTTACAACTGGAAGGGGTACTGGAGGAATTGTTTACCCTGCAAGGCAAAAGTGAGCGCATCAAGAATTTTCCCTATCCCCGACAGTTTGCGACGCTCAACCATTTTTTTATGTGGATTTTTGTATTGCTGTTGCCGCTGGCGCTGGTGCCTCAATTTGCAGAGCTTGGCAACGAACTGGCGGACAAACACCCACTGATCGGTTCGTTTTTTGTCTGGTTTTCCATTCCCTTTTACGTAGCCGTTGCCTGGATTTTCCACACCATGGAACGGATCGGCCGTACCGGCGATAATCCATTTGAAGGAACGGCCAACGATGTGCCGATTTCGACCATCGCCCGGGGAATTGAAATAGACTTGCGGCAAAACCTCGGGGAGAAAAAGGAAGAGATTCCGGCGCAGTTCCCGACGCCTTATCATGTGCAGTTTTAGGGCGGATAAATTAATTTTGAACTTTTGATAAATCCAAGGTAAAAGATGTGACCGGCTTCGACGAACAAATAAACGGGACAGCGAATCCCTTTTATTTGAAACCCCTGGTTTGATTTTCGTCGGTTCGACACGCAGGAGAATCGAATGGAGGATTACAGTGTTTTGCTTTTCTTGGATAAGAGCTTGGACAAAAATAAAGAGCAACTAAAAATGACACTTTTCTTTGGGCAAATATTTGATTTCCAAGTCTTAAAAATCTTTTTCAGGCAAAGGAAAAGTGTCATTTTTTTTGACCACCTGCTTAATTTGCCAAAGCACTATATTTAATTATAGTTTTATTACAGCTCAATAGATGCCAAGAACTTATCAAATCTACGTCATCGAATTATCGAAACGGGTATACACCGAAAGTGCCAGATTCCGAAAGGCCAACCCGCAGTTCAACGGCGTGCTCGAATGCCTCTATGTCGGCATGACCAGCAAAACGCCGAAGGAACGGTTTGAGCAACATATGACTGGGGCCAGAAATAAGAGAGGCCATAAATTATCTTCCAACTTGGTCTATAAATACGGAATGTACCTCCGGCCAAGTTTATACAACCACATCGACCCGTTGCCAACAAGGGCGGCTGCTCTGGAAATGGAAGAGCAGTTGGCCCTGGAACTGCGGCGGAAGCGGTACGCAGTCTGGTATAATTGAAATCAAGTGCTGAATAGAAGCAGCGATTTGCTAAATTTTCAAACAACTTCAGGCATGGAAATCAAGCATTTGCCCAAATAAAAGTGTCATTTTTAGCGGTCCTTGTTTTTGTCCAATCACTTACCTGATTCTATTTTCTATCCTGATTAATAAACGGGGCGACTTGTTTCCTGCTTTGCACTATGTATTAAAAAAAATAAATTTGACGCAAGTTCTCTTTTGAATAAAACGACCTCATGGTTAAAAACAAAGAACCATCAAAAAATGGATAAAAAACCAACCGTCATGATCAGCAGTACGGCGAGGGATTTGCCGGACTACCGCTCCATGGTCATGGATGCCTGTCTCCGTTCTGATTTTGTTCCCAACATGATGGAACATTTGTCCGCCCTCCATGCCGATGCCATCGAAGCCTCCCTGGGCATGGTCGACGAGTCCGACATCTACCTCGGAATATTTGCCCATCGGTACGGTTATATTCCGGAAGGCCACGACATCTCCATCACCGAGATGGAATACAACCGGGCAGTACAGCGGAAAATCCCCATTTTGATCTTTATCATCGATAACGAGGTGCCTGTGAAACCAAAAAATTTTGACACAGGCACCGCTGCGGAAAAACTCAAAACCCTTAAAGAAAAACTCCAAAAGAAAAAAGTCGTCGCCTTTTTCGATAGCCCCAGAGATCTCCGTGGCCAAGTCATTAACAGCCTCGAAAAAATCAAAAAGAAACTCGACAAGCGGAAAGGCAAAAAACTCGACCAGGGCGCCGAATGGGCAAAAGCCTCCACGCCAGATTTGACATCCCCGCAAAACCCAAAGCCTTCATCGCCCACCCCTACACCCTGCTCCAGGTAAAAGGCCTGATCGGCCGGAAAGCGGAACTGGAACTCCTGACCGATTGGATCACCAAGCCCAAGTTGAACGACACCAGCATTTTTACCGTTGTCGCCATTGGCGGCATGGGCAAGTCCGCCCTCACCTGGACCTGGTTCAACGACATCGCCCCGCAGGAAAAACAATGGGCCGGCCGCGTGTGGTGGAGCTTCTACGAGACAGATGCGACGTTTGATAGCTTTGTCGCCAAGACGCTGGTCTATGTAACGGGCAAGCCGCCGGAGGCATTTAAATTGCTGAATGTTGCTGAAAAGCAGAATGCGCTATTTAATATTCTTGATAGAGAACCTTACCTCATTGTTTTGGATGGACTGGAAAGAATCCTGATTGCCTATGCGAGGCAGGATGCTGCTTTTTTGAATGATGATTCGGCGCTGGATGATGAAACTGCCAATAAATTAGCTGGCGATATGGGCCTGCCGGAAAGTGGTGCAAAATCCTTTGTTGGGAGGCATCGGTTAAGAAAAACGACTGATTCTCGGATTGGTCATTTTTTACGTCGGTTAAGTCGAGTTCAGGCAAGTAAATTTTTAATCAGCACCCGTCTTTATCCAGCTGATTTGCAGGTGCATGCAGGCCATCTTTTTCCGAGGTGCGATGTTCATTTTTTACCTGGCCTAAGTGATCAGGATGCATTGGAGTTGTGGCGGGCTTATGGGGCAAAAGGTTCCCGGGAAGAGACGCTTCCCGTGCTTAAAAGTTTTGATAAACACCCCTTACTGCTTCAATTATTGGCTTCTGAAATAGCAGAGTACCGCTCTGCTCCGGGGGACTTCGATGCTTGGCGGGAAACGAATCCGGATTTTAATGTTTTTGGTTTGCCTTTGGTGCAGGTACAGTCACATGTGTTGTCTTATGCGCTGAAAGGATTATCGACAGAGGAATTGCAGACCTTGCAAGTCATTGCTGGATTTCGGATGCCAGTGAGTATGAGAACCTTGAAAGCACTTTTGGTGAAAACGGATGTAGAAAGGAGCATAACATTTTCATCATTGATGGAGAAAGTGAAGAACATTTTTACGAAAACCGAGAAAGGGGAGGAGATTAGTAATCAAATATTTCCCTCAAGGAAAGAGCTGGATCAAGCGCTGGTAACCTTGGAGGACAAAGGATTGCTGGGTTGGGATCGTCTATCCAATCGATACGATTTACACCCTATTGTAAGAGGTGTTGTCTGGAATAATTTGGATACGGATGGTCAATATGAGATTCATGGTTCGCTGCGAAATCACTTTGAGGCGATGCCGAACATTAAAGATTTTACTAAAGTTGAGAGTATTGAAGATTTGAGGCCGGCTATTGAACTTTTTAATTTTTTAATTGAAATGAAATTGTATGATGAGGCTTATGATGTCTATTTGGATCGACTTCAAGAAGTGACACTGTATCGACTAAGTGCTAACAATTTGAGAGTTGAACTGCTGGAAATGTTTTTTACAAATGACATTGAACAACCGCCGACTGTAAGTTCTAAAATGCGACAATCAAACATTTTAAACGACTTAGGAATTGCGTACCTATATAGTGGAATGCCGAATAAAGCGATGTTACTAACTGAACGTGCAGATGAATTAAGTAGGAGCTTAAAGAAATATTACGGTCAAGCTGTTTATTTATCAAATCTATCTTCCACTTTTCTGACCATTGGCCAACTTTACAAGACAGAAGCTACGTTAAAAAAAGGTTTAATGCTTGCTAGAAAGCATGAAGACTTGTATGCTGAAAGAGCCATTCTGCAAAAATTGGGGAAAGTATTAAGTTATAGAGGAAAAATCAATCGAGCAATCAAGACATTAGAGTTGAAAATAAAATTTTCAAAGGATGTAGCCCACAAACAAAGTGAAGGCAAAGGTAAAGCATTTCTCTCCCAGGTCCTGTTATTAGATAGCAGACATCAAATTGCCAAAGAATTGGCTGACCAGGCATGGGAATTAGCAGCCAGTCGTCGATCTGAAAGAGACTTTATTCGTGCTGCTTATTTGCAAGGTTTTGCCGCCATGCACTTAAATGATCTCCTTACTGCCGATGAGCGTCTGCACTTTGCCCTAAAAAAAGTACGAACAGCTCAATTAGTCGAAGACGAGCTCCAAGTTCTCACCGCCCTCGCCGAATTCCACCGCCGAAAAAAAGAACCCACCAAGGCCCGTGAATACCTCGATGACACCTGGGACTACGCCGAGGAAGGCCCGTACCCCCTCTTCCACGCCGACGCCCTCAACATCCTCGCCCAAATCGAAATAGACGCCGAAAACAAAAAAGCCGCCATCGCCGCTGCCACCAAGGCCTATCAAAAAGCCTGGTGCGACGGCCCGCCGTATGCCTATCATTATGGCTTGGAAAATGCCAGGCGACTGCTCAAGGAACTGGGGGCCCCCGAACCCGACCTGCCACCCTTCGACCCCTCGAAATTTGAACCGATGCCGGAGCTGGAGATTGACCCGGAGGGGTTGTTGGAGGAAGGGGGGGAGTAAACGTTAAAAATTGGATTGCCTCAAATAGTCGGGACAGGACAAATGATGGCGGCATCGAGCCGCCATCATTTGTAAAAAGGGGTTTTGAAGGGGCGGCGATGTGGAAATCCAACGGATTTCCAC
>JBCBRY010000219.1:0-11063 GCA_039819485.1 Bacteroidota bacterium
AATACTTTTACCGATCATTTCAAATAGGAAAAAAGAAAACATCGAAGAACGCAGAGGTTGAAAGTATTTATTATCGGTATTTGCGTTTTTGGTTTTGATTACATAAGTCAACCCACTTTCAAATGGGAAATATGGTTTAAAAATTAAATAGTCACCTTCTGTGCTATATTGCCCTTGAATGGCATTTGATAGATGTTCCTCCAATCCGTTTTTTACAAAAACTGCCATTATATCATAAAAGCCCGTTTTGTTTTCGTGGACAGTAAAAGATGAGATATCGAGTTTAATTGTTCCTTCCAAATGATTAGGGCAAATAATTTCAGGAGTATTTTGTGCGACTACTCCTGAACTGTATATCATCAATAAAAAGATGACAAAATTGCAATGAGAATTTACCATAATTAATTTTTATTTTTTTTAAACAGTTTCTTAAATAATCTTGCCTGGCTTCTTAGTACTTATAAGTAATAGTTGGAGCAATGTGCATCATATTTTGATGATTGCCTGTATCTGCCAAAAAACCTCCTGTAATAAAATAGCTGAAATCGAAATCAAAGCTGAAGTGTGGGTCAATTTCATAAGCAACTTTACAGCCGAACTGACTGCCTATAAAACGTTCATTTGAGTGTTGTCCTTCCCGCATCAGAAATCGGGGAGGCGCATAAACTCCATCATTTTTACTATATCGAAAAAAGGAAGCCCATTCCAAATAAACTTGTAATTGCTCAATAGGCCGAATGGTAATGGAAGGGTGGAATTCGATTAAATTGACTGGGGCAATAATTCCTGCCAAACTAAAATAACCAGGGTTCGTAAACATGGGATTAAAAGTTTGTATTTTATTGTCTCCATATGTTTTATCACCGCTTATTACATCCAGTTTAAGCCCTAAATCAGGTTGCCAATTTTTATGGTTAAACTTGTAATGCCAATCCGTTTCAAATGCCCATCCAATAACATTTTTTCCTCCATTCTTTCCGAACTGAATCATGACTTCTGTATTGTACTGTAGTTCATTCCCTAATTTTCCAAATCTTCGGCTACCGATGGTATGTCGCTTATCTCCACCTGTTGCATCATTGAAAAAAGATTGTGGCGATTCAAAGCCTAAAAAATAAACTTCCATTTTTCCAAAATCATTTTTAAGAGCGAATTGTGAATAAACGCCCCAGAGTTTTGGATTTTGTGCATTGTCATTGAACAATGAAAAGTTGTTGTCAAATATTTCAAATTGTGGTCGAACTTCATAGCCATAAAACAATTCGGTTTTTGAATGAGGGGTTTGAAAAATGGCTCTTCCTAAATCAAAGCTTCTTCTGATGTTTGGTCCTTCTCTTATACCTATCAATCGGGTTGCTCCAAATGACATTTCCTGCCTTCCGAATCTTACACTCAACCGTTTTTTTTCTATTGGCATTTTTATCTCCATGAAGCCTTGGTGCCAATCCAATTGGTCGGACTGTGCAAATTCTTCTTGTTCCAAACTTACCAAGCCATGATATAATTCTCCAAAAAAACGAATGTATTTAGTGACGTTCAGGTTACTGTGAAATGCAATGCGTTGCGAGTAAAATGTTTCATCTTCATCCGCCCAATTTCGATTAGTAAAATCTTCCGCTCGAAGTCGAATTTCACCGCCAAAACTTAAGTTGATATTTTTAGATGGGTTTAGTCCGATTAATTTAATCGCATCTAAATAATCTTCCTTATAGGGACTGTTCTCTTTATTTTTTAGAAAATCATAATTTTCTTCTGCTCTAAATAACTTAAAAGCAGGTCTTTCCGATAGGTTATCTTGCGAAGTAAACTCAGGAGTAGATTGAGCTACTACTCCTGAGTTACAAGTTATCAAAAGAAAAATAATAAAGGTGATGTAAGGTCTCATCACGGGTTACTTATTTTGTTTTGATGGTTTGTATCCAGGGAAATCCATTTCAGCAGTAAGGTTGTTTAATTTGTTTGGAAACATGGTATAAACCGTTTCCAGGTCCAAACTACCTGTTTGGGCATCTCTTGTCAATGAGACAAATTGCCCTTGATTGAGCAAATCAATTTGAAGTGACGAACCAACAAACATTACTGCCTGCCCCATAGGTCCATAAGGTAAATCAGGCCCTAAATCAGCCTTCATTCCTCTTTCAAAGTCCTTCTCAGTTACGACCTTAGCATTGTTCAACCCGCTTAAAGGAATCACCTGTGGCATTCTACTATTGTTGGTTACAAACAGCATTTCGTTGCCTTGCATATTAAAGGCAACCATATCAATCGGTTGCCCATTGCCCATATCGCCGAGGGTACGGGCTTTGACTTTAGCGCCGTCTTTTAGTTCATCTAATGGAATCAATACCAAAGGGCTACAAGTATAAGCGGCTACCAATTGGTCTTTGCCATCAATGTTTTTGACCAACATGGAGCGAATAGGGGCTCGGGTTTCATATTGGTCATGTGCAATGTGAAACATCTCAATATTGCTGATGCTTTCTTTTCCATTAAAAGGATAAGGCATCCTCCTCAACACTGAACAAAAATCTTCATTGCTTATTCCCGCCACAAATAATTCGCCCTTGTGGTATTCCATATCAATGATCGAAAGCATGCGCATTGGGCGTTTGGATTTTGCAATTTCCTTTGGAGTAGGAGGTGCCATCGTACCGCGCAGTACAAAATTTTGGCTACCATCATGAAGCTTGCCCAGCGTTTGAGAAGTGGTTTTTATAGCAGTCAAATCCAATGCTTTCATTCGGTTTTCTGCATTTACTTTTAATAAAGCCGGCAAGGCCTCCATGCCATGTCCACGAGTTACCGAAAGATAGACTTCACCGCTTTTCGGGTGAACTGCCATGTCGTTAATTTGAACATTGTTTTGAGCAGTTCCCAAAACAGCTGCCACCTGTGCATCAACGTGATAAACATTGATTTCAAATTTTTCTTTCGTCCGGCTTTCGGCTCTTAAATCAAAAGCGTGAATAGCGCCGGATACATTGTCGCCAACAAACAATATTCCTTCGGGGCTAAATTCCAAAGCTCCGAGTGATTCAATTTGTTGAGCATTCAGCAAGGCAACCGTAAAGGTCAATACCAGAAAAGAGGTGAATATTTTGATCTTTTTCATCATTAAAAATTTTGATAATTAAATGTATGGCCTGATTAAATGTACATCCACTCACCAAGCAAGCACAAAGTTAAAATTGATGAAAATGAATTTCATTCACCTATGTTAACCACCCTTGTTTTTGTGTTTTTTTCGGATTCTGCTCAAAGATTGTGGTCTAATGTTAAGGTAGGAAGCAATTAAGTAGTGAGGTATGTCATCTAAGAGCGTGGGATAATTTTGAACCAATTCAAGATACCTTTCCTCTGCACTCAAACTGTGAAGATTGAAGACTTGGGTGAGTGTATTGATATATGAATGTTGGATGGCGATTCGAAAGTATCTTTCATAGATAGGGTATTCCCTGGTCATAAAATCAAATGTATCATGATTAATCATGAGTAATTCTGTGGGCTGATAAGCTCGAATATTAAACGAGGTTGGTTTGCCTGAAAAAAAGCTATAAATATCCCCCAACCACCAGCCTGTCCACCGAATCTGAATGACATGAATATCTCCATTTTCATCCAATCGGTAATTTGCCATTAATCCATTATTTATAAAAGGCAAATGTCTGATTGTCTGCCCACTTTTAATTAAGTATTCATTTTTATTGAGTGATTTAAGTACCAATTTACTTTCTAAATCAATGTATGCCTCAACTGACAGTTTTATATACTTATTAAAAGCTTGATAAAGCATTGGATAATCCATGTAAATTCGTTTTGTTTACTTTGAGTGTTCTTGGCATTTTTTTGCAGCCATGTGCTACTTATTAATGAATGCAATATTGCGAAATTATGACCAATCGAAGTTTAGCAACTGACTTTCTTTTTCCTATGCTTGCCAATGGATTCGGAATGTTGCAATACCCAATTCTTTTAACTTCATTTTCAGTTTTGGATAATCAAGGTTAATAGATATTTCTTTATATAATTTTTCGAGGCTTTCTTGCGAATATTCCCCTGTTAGCGATACCATGTGGATGGTTGTCAATTCACCGTAATTGGTTTTAAAACTGTTTAGTCTGGCCGCTTGTTTTAATATTTCTATTTCGTACTTATCGAGTTCAGTGATTATTGCTGGTGAGTATCCACCCGAAGCATACAGATACTCTTTCTGGTTACAAGTTTCGCAAGGATATTCATTTTTTAACTTTCCTCCTTCCCAATCATCGTACCCAATGACTCTGACCTTTTCAATTGGACTTGCCAGAAAGAAAAAATCACAATGTTGCCTATAGTCTTTTATTCCTATTGCCGACAATGTGTCTATCCTTTCAAAAATTGTTATTGAATCAATTGCTTTAACATCTCTGTACGAGTAGTGAAGAAATCTTTTTAAATCGTTTTCAGCACTCTCAAAATCTAATCTGTCAGTGTGTGCATAACCTTTGACAATTTCTCCATCGCTCAGTTTGAATTCGCCATAAATTCTGACACAATCGCCTCCGTCCAATGACTTCATCCCAAAGAGAACTATGACTGTAAATAGAACTGCCGTTTTAATTAGTGATTTGATTTTCATTTTTTATTGCTTGCTTCGAAAATGTGTTTTGCCGCAATATTGCGTGACATGGGCGAATTGAACCGTTGAAAATGAGTTGATTTTACAATATGAAGTTGTTTGATAAATGTAGATCATTGACTGCTGATTTTATTAGCACTTTCTCGAAACCTTATGACTTCTATTCTCTATGCTTTCATATCATACAGCAATATCGGTATTTCTTAGAAAGCAGGGCAGGACTTGAAACGAATTTTTTTGTACGATATTTTTTTTAATTTCATCTACGATCTGTGCAATTAGTTGAAATCCAATGTGCAGTGTATATAGTTGTGAAACATGTCCAGGTCTCTAAATAACAGAAAGCCTCGTAATTCATTTAATTACAAGGCTTTTGTTGTGTTTATTTATTGGATTATACGGTTGATAATCAGTTGGATATTGAGTGACGGATCAAAAAAAATGACACTTTCCCTTTGCCTGAAAAAGAGTTTTAAGGTTTGGAAAGCAAACATTTGCCAAAATAAAAATGTCATTTTTAGCGCTCTTTTTTTATCCAAGCATCTATTAATTGAAAAGGTTTTTTTGTAGACTTTATTAAAAACTAATCGTGTACTGCAATACAGGAATCAGCCCTGCTTGTTTTGTTGTACGAGTTACGATCCGGTCAGTAGTTGCATCATAAAAACTTTCCCTCGAACGATCATTTAAGCGGTTCGTGATATTTTGGACGTTCAGGCTGAAAGTATGGGTAGAACTTTTACGGTTGACCTTATAATTGAACCCAATATCAAAACGGTAATAATCATCTATTTTGCCTGTAAATGGCGTTGCAGAAAAAACGGTATATCCCGCAGCTCATGACCTCTCTAAATCAATTTCCGTAAACCTTTGTCCACCGAAAAAAGTCGCTTTGGCATTTACACCGAGCGTATTTGTTTTATTTTTTCCAACAATAAAATCTTTACCGGCCAATGCATTAAAAACATAATTTCCATTAAAAAGACTATTGTAATAAGTTTCACCATCCATGCTAAATTCGGATTGGTACAATGACAAAGTTGTTAAATAATAAAAGTTATTGTGTAAAAACCGTTCTAAGGTTAATTCAACTCCATAGTTTCTGCCCGTGCCATTATTTAGCAGAGTGTCCGTCCTGTACACAAAGTCATAGGCGGACTGTGCATTGATCACGGAGAAATTTTCTGACGCATCCGAAGAAAATTGATGATCGTTCCTCGAATGGTTTGTTGGGCATAAATCAAATTGCAGAATAATCCGAAGAAAAGACAGCTAATTATTTGAAGACCTATTTTATGCATGGTGGTTATTTTTATGCTGGAGGCGAGCAAGCCGCCGGTCATTGTTTTTTTTTAAAATTGTCTTTTAAAATTGAATTATTGCCCTTGTTTTACAGGTTTTCAAAATCATTCAAAGTGGTTGTCACATAATCGTACAAGGGTGTGTAATGGTCTTCACCAGGATATTCGTACAGCGTTGAGTTGACATTGATGGATTCAAAATATTGGTGTGCATTGACGGAGTTATAATGGGGTACAATAAGATCGGCTGTCCCGGAGTGGAAAAACAAATGGCCTTGCGGCACCCAACCCTCTAACAAGGAATTTTCTTTAAGGGCTGTAACCCACTCGATGTCCGTTTCATTTACGGTTCGGTCCATATAGTCGGCATGTAAGATATCAGCAGGTTTTAAGGACGGTACATCCAAGGCATCAATCTGGTTTGATACCGTATAGCTCCACACACTACTGGGGTCCCGATTTAAAGTTGAATTATAATTGTTCGTTGCATAAAGGGCCCAACTGTAAATTGATAATTCTTCATCCTCCTGATTGCGATTCGTCATAATGTCTTTTACGAACGTGAAATAATCATAAGGTCCTGCAAAAAGGGAACTGCCTTTGATGACAAATTCGTCCGAATATTTTTCCTGCAAATATTGGTGCGTTGCCAAACCTGCACCGCCTCCTTCCGACCACCCCATCAAGAAGACTTCATCGGAAAAACCGATGGAAAGTGTGGTCAATAATTGCCTGGTTGCCCGCAGCATATCCACGGATACTTCCGCTAATTCGTGATGGATCGTATAAGGGTGTTCTCTATCGGCAGTGCTGCCATAGCCCACGTAATCGGGCATCGAAACCACGTAGCCATTCGAGGCCATAGTGGCTCCGACAAAATACATTTCAGAACTGCCTTTCATCCCACCTGTATAAGTCGAAGGAACTGCGCCATCGTCGCCGGGGATGATTGTTCCATGATGATTTTGCAGGAGATCAAGGAGGCCGCTGACATTCTTAGGAATAAATACCAATCCCGAAACCTCCAGTAGATTCCCATCATCCAATGAATTGTAAACGATGGAATAAATGTCCAGGTCGTGGTTCGTATATGCCGACACATCGCCCTCTTCAGCTCCGGCTGAGTCTACTTCATCGGTTGTCATGCTGCCTGTTTTGGAGTAGGAAACCAGATAGCCTCGTTCGGTAGAAGGAGGGTTGGTAGTAATCATTACATCTTCATTGTTGCATGCACCAAAAAGCGTTACTATCAATGTCATGAGCAATGGTAGAAATTCTGTTTTATTCAGATTTTGAAAATTCATTTGCTTGATTTTTGATGAAAAACTGAAGCAAAATTATCTTTAATGAGTATGGGAAACTTTTTTTATCCATCAGCGGACATCAAAAACTTATGAGTGGGAAGTTGGAAGGGACGAGCGGGCCGGGCCTTGTTTGATGAACAGATTATTTTTCAGGAATGTGCAGAGCCCAGGTAGCTATATTTCTGCTTTTTGACCACCTGCTTAACGATGTAGAAAAAAGATGGACAAAAAAGGAGGGTTTAGCGGCAGCACTTTACTAAAACGGTTTTGCCGCTGGGGCCAAACAAGTTGTCCGCAACTTGAATTAATTACTTATTTGCAACTTTAAGTAAAAGTAGGTGATTGCTTGAAAAATAATGTTTTATTGAAGATAAAGCGATTGAGCAGGTGACCAATTTAGTGAGCATGAAAAAGATCACTGAAATTGAAAGTAAAATAAATTTCTGATTAAATAAATAGAAAGACCTTTTCAGCGCCATCAATTTGGAACAAGGCCGTGTTTTAAATTAAACAGCTTATTCAATATTGTTATAAAAAATTGGCAATTATTTTTTTTCAATTGCCTGCTTTTCCGCCACAACAATCATCTCTTCGCCAATACCAAAAAAGGAAAGCAACTCGTAAAGAATATTATGAAAAAACACCATTATTTTGAGCATCCATTTCGGTCGGTTCACTGTTTTGTTAAAATATTCCTGGCGGGTAGCTGAGTTGACTTTTTTCGCCTTTTTTTTGCCTTTTAATTTTTGGATTTTTGGAAAAAGCACATACATGATGAATAGCTTAATTTCCAATGATGATTTTATTTTTTTGACCTTAAAACTATTTTGCTCTAAAAGATTGGTAATTGTTTTTTTAGAAAAATAATTAACGTGGTCCAATCCCATCATTTTCCATTTTTCTTTATACTTCTTGGCGAAGTAGCTGTCAATCTGGGGTACCTGAATGACAATGATCCCACCGTCGGCCAGCATGCGGCTGCATTTCTGAATGACTAAATCGCAATCGTCTATATGTTCGAGTACATCCCACATGGTGATAATATCATAGTGCCCGGGGTTTTCTTCGAGGTCAAAGAAATCAATGTGCTTAACGTTGAGTTTCAGGTCTTCGACGGCGTAGGTGTATGGCATTTTGGATATTTCGATCCCTGCTGTGTTATACCCTAACAGTTTGCCCGTGTAAAGAAAGTGGCCCCACCCAACCCCAAGGTCAAATAAATTACCTGACGGCTTATATTTTTTAATTAGCTTGAACCTTAGGTGGTGACGCTGAAATTTTAGCCAATCGTTGCCCAGACGAATCTGCTTTAGTACGTTTTCATCTTTGTAGTCCGTATATTTAATTTGCTTCCTAAAGAAATGGGGGATGAAAACAAACGAACATTTCTTACATCGGACGATCTCCAAATGGTCCTTTTTGAATGCCAGTTCAAAATCGGGATGACTGTTGTTTTTACATACTTTACATTCAATATTTTCTAAGGTCTCTTTGCTTATCATCTGAAGGTAATCTTTTTTTGTGATCAGTACGGCCTGTCGTTTTTCTCTAAGCTTGCTGGTCTTAGCGCAACTGATTTAAAGCCTGAAAACGGTTTTGGTAAACTTTTGTTACAGGGCACTGGTCAGCTGGTCGCTTCAAATTTTTGAGCCGCTAAAGTAGTTCCTTTTTTGTTTTAAAAATACCCATAACAATTGCTGCCAATTCAAAAAAAAATTGTGGTGAATTAGAACCATTCACCACAATTTTATGTGATCCTGTTTTTGACCTATTTCAGGAATACAGATTTTATCGATGAATTTGCACATAGCCTTTCATCGTAACCTGGTTCTCTGCTTCAAATAGGTAAAAATAAGTGCCGTCGGGTAGTATGTCATTTTGAAGAGATCGACCGTCCCATTCGTTTCGATAATCCTTTTTTTCAAAAATTAAATTGCCCCAACGGTTGTAAACCCGGAGATGGTTGCTGGGGAAATCCTCGATATTGAAAATGGAGAACGTATCGTTTATGCCATCGTCGTTTGGTGAAAAGCCATTGTACACCAGGGGGGATTTGCAACGGACGAGAATGGTCGCTGTGGAAGTGTCACATCCATTCTCATTACAGATTTCATAAGCAAAGGCATCCATGCCACAAAAATCGGTATCCGGCTGATAGGTGATCTCGAAATCGGTATTAATGACCACGTCCCCATGTTGAGGAAAAATGATGATGAAAATACTTTTTAACTCTCCGTTGAGGTCATCATTCCCTAATAAATCGAGGGGCAGGAGTGTATTTTCGTTTGTTGTGTCATAATCAATTACGGCATTTGGCACCTGGGATTCATCTTTAACGGTCACCAGCAGCAGTGTAGAATCACAGAGCCCGTATTCATCGCAACCAGTGACCAGCAATGAGTCGGTCCCCGTGGCTATTCCGGTATATGAAGTACAATCTCCGTTCAAGCTAACATTGATGCTTTGGCAGTTAAAACATTTGCTTTCAACATTTTGGAGAGAGCCCGGGATACTATTATCAGACAGGCAAAGGTCTTTTGTTTCCTGAATCAGGATAGTATCTCGAAACGTCCGGTAAGGCGCACAATGAACAACCGTTGTGAATGTATCGACACAATAGTCGACATTTTGATGGCTCAAGATGACTTCATTGATTCCGGCAGGCAAATAAATGGATGATCCGACAGGTGCAGTAGTAGAGTTCCTGCTCAAAATGGCCATGTCGTTGGTGGCAATCTGCGTGATGGTCATTTGGCCGTAATTGGCCAATGTGTTGAAACTAAATGCGTTGGAAGTGCTCTGATCAAATTGCCAATTGCCATTCGGGTCGAACATATTAAGTAAGTCAATCAACTCCTCAATATCATCAAATTGACCACTGAAGGTTTCTCCGTCTACTTCCCAGGAAACCAACTCATACGGGCCAGTCAGCCCTCCGTCTGGCAATGACCCAAGGCTGTAACTATACAAAGTGTCGAATGAGCAAACGCTTAAATTTCCGTTGTAGGGAGCGCCATTTATTGTGAAATCATATAACAATGCCTCGCCGAGCGGAAATGAGTTGCATATTTTAAGTTGGTCGTTGCAGTCGGTTAAATAGGCCGTAAATATATCGTACGGCACATCGACACAGGGAATTTGCTGAACACAGCTCTCAACCAATATTTCGAAATGAAAGGTGTCGCACTCATTGGCATCATTACAGATGACGATGCAGGCCTCATCTTCCCCTTCAAAACCACTATTTGGGTAATAATAGAAACAAGTGTCATTTTTGATGGTCAAATTGCCGTTCGCTGGAGAACTACAGGCAAACACACTGGCCAGGGTACCGCCGATGTCATCTAAGTTGGCGCAGATGGTCAGGGAGTCTTCTCCACATTCAAGGACCAAATCAACAGTGTCGGGTGGGGGAGGCATCCAGCTTTTGGTAGAGGCCGATGCATCATTGCCCAAGAAGAAAAAAATGACTGCGCAAAGTGATAGTTCTATAAATATGTTAAACGGTAAGCTTTTAAAAGTCATGATCAGGAGATTCGTTGCCGATGGCTTGTTTGGGCTGTTCCAAGCAGTAGTTACAGGAGGTCGTCAACAAAGACCTTGTCATGTTTTACTTTTTTGAAACAGCTCTTGTTGTGTAAGTTGATCGAAGGTGAGTAGTGTAAATAGCTGGTTGTCAAAAGGGTAGGGCGAGCAGGTGGCAGAATTTGGTGTTTGTGTACGCAATTATGCTTCAAAAATTGTGACAAGTATTGGTGATAAATACAGGACAAAACTCAACATTGATAATTTATGCCTGAAAATCCTCCCCCTAACCCCCTCCAAAGGGGGAAATTAAAT
>JBCBRY010000220.1:0-10934 GCA_039819485.1 Bacteroidota bacterium
AATCGTTTGAACCTGTTCTCCCCCCTTTGCTTTTTTGGCAAAAACATTTTTATACTTTTTATACCGACGACCTCTGCGTGTAAACAACGGTTTCATCTTTTCCAATAATTCGACTTGACTAATCATTTTTTTAGATTTTAAATAGTATGCTTTTGATTGTTTCATCCATTCAAGGCAGCACGTATTTTTGCAGTTCTTTCGCTATTTCCCGGTCGTTGGAAAGACGGGGCACTTTGTTTTGTCCGCCCAATTTTCCTTTTGATTTCATGTAGTTTCGGAAGGCGTCTTTTTGCAAAGCTTTTATTTTCAGCGGTTGCAATATTTTGCCTTTAATCAAATCCGCATAATAAATATTTTGCCTGATCATGCGCTCGTCAATTCGTTGTGCCATTTCCGATAAATTGCCCGGTGTCTTTTCAAACTCCACCAGCCATTCGTGATAAGGCAGTTCGCCCTTCCGGGGACTGACCTGCGGTGCCACGGAAAATTCCACGATATTAATCCCCATCTCTTTCGAAACAGACAGCATGGCTTCATCCACTTCTTTCCCGATCACATGCTCACCGAACGCGGAGATAAAATGTTTCACGCGGCCAGTGACGACAACGCGAAAAGGATTTAAGGAAACGAACTCGACCGTATCACCAATATTGTAACTCCAGAGGCCAGCCGTGGTACTTAAAATAATGGCATAATTCACGCCCAATTCCACATCCGCTAAACTCAGGCGGGAAGGCCGCTCGTTAAATATTTCATCGGCAAGGACAAATTCGAAAAAGATGCCGGAGTGGACATTCAGCAGCAGTCCCCGTTCGTCCGGAATATCTTGAAAGGCAATAAATCCTTCACTCGCCGGGTAGGTTTCGACCGTATCCAATCTTTGGCCCACCAAAGTCTCCAGACTGGCTCTGTAAGGTTCGAAGTTGACACCACCATAAACGAACATACTGAAATTGGGGAAAATTTCTTTGACCGTACTTTTCCCCGTTCTTTCCAACAACCTTTCATAATACATCTGAACCCAAGGCGGGATGCCACTGATGAGCCTCATGTCCTGCTGCAGGGTTTCATCGACAATGGCCTCCAGTTTTTCTTCCCATTCTTCCATACAATTGGTATCGAAAGACGGCATCTGGCTTCGTTTGAGCCAAGCGGGAATTTCATGGTTGACGATACCCGACAGTCGTCCGGTTGGAATGTTACTCACGAGCTCCAAAACAGGGCTTCCGGAAAGAAAAATCAATTTGCCGTCAACCCAGTCGGCACGGCCGGTCTGTGCGACATGGTTGAACAAAGCCTTGCGGGCCGTACCAAAATGATTGGGCATGCTGGCCCTGGTCAAGGGAATGTATTTCACGCCTGAAGTAGTGCCGGAGGTTTTGGCAAAATATTTTGGCCGGCCAGGCCAGAGTACATCCAATTCACCTTTTTTAATGCGTTCGATCCAGGGTTTTAGTCCTTCGTAATCGCGTATTGGTACCTGCTGTTTAAAGGATTCATAATCTTTGATTTTTTCAAATCCATGTTTTTTGCCAAAAGCTGTTTTATCGCCTTTTTTAATAAGGTCTTGAAAAACAGCCCTTTGCGAGCCAAAGGGATCAGTCCGCCAGCGTTGGATGCGGCGGGCAGTCAGTTTGGCCAATGGTAATAGCAGAGAAGATTTAAATGCCACGCAGTTAGTGATTGGTGATTCGAAAGGCAAATATATGTGAAGACTATTTCCCAAACGTGGTTCTTACCGATAAAATGAAATTGCGCCCTGCACCGCTCAGTCCGGAAGCAAAAGGCCGATAGTGCAGGTCAGCAATGTTTTCCACGGCGAAATTGACCGTCAATTGTTTGGTGATCTGCCAGGATGTGTAAAGGTTGAAAGTAGTGTAGGCAAGCGTTCCAACGAACTCCGGCTCGCATTCGCCCTCAGGGCCGGGATTGTTGCATGCAAGTTCGAGTCGGCGTTCGCCGTTTTCAGAAATTTCATCAAAAAAGTAGCCCGCAGTCGTATAAGAAAGCTCGATGTTGTCTGAGCCGCCATCCCTTATCGGGATCAAATTTCCTTCATCGTCGCGGCGCAAACTGACTACCCCGTAGTTATCAATTGTTTTTTTGCCAAAGTAATTAACGGCAGCGCTCACCGTGAATCTTTTACCGGTATAAGTTAACGTAGTATTACCGTAAGTAGGCGGGATATGAGAGGCAGGCACCAGTGAGTCGATGACATTGTTGGGGTCGCTGTCATCAAAATAAGATTCTTTGCCCGTGGTAAAATGAATGTTTGATGATAATGAAATCCTCGAACCAATATTCAATGCCGCATTGAAAGAGCCCCCATAAATAAAACCGGAGGAGGCGTTCTGGTTGCCAATGGTTTCCAGAGTATCGATGCCCATGATCAGTTCGTTGCTGCCATCTGGTAAAGTAGCTGACCGCCGAACAATTAAATCTTTAATGCTGGTATAATAACCAGTGGCCGATAGCACCAAAGACATGCCGGTACCATTCTTCACTTCTCCAAACTGCTGGGCCAAAGAGACTTCCGTATTGATGGAAGTTTCAGGTTTCAGGTCGGGGTTCGGGATGGTCACAAAACCGTTGCGCTCCCGGATGTTGGAGAAATCATCGAGGTTGGGTGAGCGGAAGGCTTTCGAGGCTAATATCCTCGCCTGAAACTTACGCTTACTGGTATAGGTCAGTCCGCCTGACCAAGTGAGGTCACTGTGGGTGTTGTTGATTCCATCAATGTATCGTTGAGGCCAAATGATGATGCTGTCCGGAGAAAACCTGGACAATAAATTGGCCACCGTAAACCGCAACCCGGCGTTGGCGACTAAAGTGGAATCTGAACTCGACCAACGGTAATTGCCGTAGACCGCTCCCGTAGATACCCGATTACCATTGGCCGGGTAGCGGGTCAGCTCGTTCAGGATCAACCCCTCGTTGGACATCAGTACATTGCCTGCCTTTGAATTGACGTTATTGAAATTCAAATCGACCCCATAGATCAGTTGGTGCCGTTTCAGACTGTCCAGGTCCTTATCAAAATCTGCGGTGAGCGAGACCACATCAACGGTCTCAAGTCCGAACTGGCGCTGGTTTCTTTTCAATCTTCTCCTCAGTCGGTCTTCTTCTACCCTTTGGTAAGCAGCGATAACAGTTGCCCGATCATACCAACTTTTTGGGTTGGAATAACGCATTTTGAGGGATGTCAGCAGACGTTTTTGCGGCCCGTAGAACCAATCGGCCCACTTAAGCGAACGCGGATCCGTCAGGTCAGATTGCTCGATCAATGCATCATAACGAGGAATATCACTAGTGGTTGAAAACTGAAAATTGAGTAAATAATAATCTTTCGGATTGGGTTGAAACTTGATTTTCTGATTGAAATCCACCTGTGAATAAGCCGTCCCAATCTGTACGTTGGAATTGTCGGAAAAACTAGAGTCCGAGTTTAGCAGCACATTTTCGACGACCTGGTCGCCGTCATCCACCCGTTTTACGTAAAACAACCTCCTGCCAAAATGCTCATAACCCTCCGGACGGTTGTTGCCGGCGCGCATATCCCCGTAATCCGTAAAAGTAAAACTGGTCAGGGAGGCCCATTTGCTTTTACCATAATTGATGTCCGCATGAATGGATTTCTCCTCATTGGCACTCGCATACCGAGTGTAAAAGTTACTTTCCATCCGGTAGCTGCCAGGTGTTTTATTGAAATTTAACTTGGGTTCTTTTGACCGGAAATGCACCACCCCACCCAGCGCATCACTTCCATACAACAAGGAGCCCGGACCAAAAGTGACTTCCATGCGTTCGAGCATACCATTGTCAATGGTTATCGCATTCTGCAAGTGACCGCTTCGATAAATGGCATTGTTGAGTCGTACACCGTCCACTACCAACAAGACTCTGGAAGCTTCAAACCCACGCATGATCGGACTCCCGCCCCCCATCTGGCTTTTTTGTACAAAAACACCAGCATGCTGTTGGAGTGCATCCACTGTAGTCTGTGATTCTGTGAGAGCGAGGTCTTCTTTGGTCACCTGATCGGTGGTATAAGGTACATCTTCTGGCCGGTCGTCCCTTCTGCCAAGCACCACTGCTTCCACCAGTTCTTTCACCTCAGGGTACATCTTTATCTTGCCATTTTTTTTCCTGATTTCATAAAATGGCAATTTGAGCAGCTGGTAGCCTATGTAAGTAAAATTCAATTCCTGATTGTACTTCACATCTTTTAAAACTGCAATTCCTTCTACATCGGTGGATGCTGTCACCGTATAATCATCACTGTAAATGCTTACACCTGGTAAGGGTTGCCCCTGCTCATCAAGCACTTTAACCAGGTAGTCGTACACTACATTTGATTTATAAGAATCAGAAGGATTTCCAATAGCCAGGCACGGCAATAACAGTAGGTAAGTAAAGCCTCCAATGCAATTAAAGATGTGTAGAAGTTGTCTTGCGTTCATAGTAAAATCTGCTTCGAGCTGATGGCTCGTGTCGATAAACTCATCTATAAGGATAAAAAGCGTTCCATTTTTGGCCGGGCAGGCCAGAAACAAGTGTTAATAGTGTGGAAATGCCGGAAGGAAGTATGCAAGAATGCTTGGCCTATTGGCTTACTTTGCTACTCGCCCGCTTAAATTCTCGCCTACTTAGGTAATTGAATGGTAAAAGTTGTCCCCTCGTCGACAACCGATTTTTTAACAAAAATCTTGCCCAAATGGTAATCTTCTATAATACGTTTGGCCAATGAGAGACCAAGTCCCCATCCTCTTTTTTTTGTGGAGTAGCCAGGCTGGAAGACGGTCTTTATTTTGCTGGCTGGGATACCGTGGCCAGTATCACTGAGATCGACGTAGACAAATTTTTCATCTTCATAAACATGGGCACTGATTTCACCTGAGCGTCCCATTGCATCGAGCGAATTGCGGAGCAGGTTTTCCACGACCCAGACAAATAGGTGAGCATTGATATTAACGGGAATGGGTTCGCTTTCCGGATCGGGAAAAGCAAAACTGACTTTCCGCGGGGCCCTTCTTTTCATGTACACATGAACTTTTTCCAATTCCTGGTAAATATTGGTAGAGGTCAGTTCGGGTGCAGAGCCAATTTTGGAAAAGCGGTCGGCCACCAGGTTGAGCCGGTCAATGTCTTTGTCCAGTTCATCCAGTATTTCCATCACTTCCTCGTCTCCTTCCTTCATCAGCTTTAAGTGCTCAATCCAGGCGACCATACCGGAAATGGGCGTGCCCAGTTGGTGGGCTGTTTCTTTGGCCATCCCTGCCCATACCCGGTTTTGTTCGGCCCGGCGGGAATTGCTAAAAGCCATGTAGCCAAACGCAATAAAAGCGGTGATGAGGATAAATTGGATAAATGGATAATACTGCAGGAGCGTTAATATTTTGGAGTTTTCATAATACAGGAACAGATCTCCGTAAGGTGAGGAAACAACACTCGGCTCTATTCCCTTTTTGTTGAAATAATCTAATTTCTTTTGAAGAAATACCGTATTCGTATCATTTTCCGGACCATAGTTGAGGGCATCTTCCACTTGTCCAAATTCATTTACCCAGATAACCGGAATGCTGGTATTGGATTCCAAAAACTGTAGCTGAAAGGTAACGTCGCACTGCAACGTATCGCTTTGAGAATAAGAAAGGCTCTCGGCGGCAGTTTTCAACTGATCCGCTTTTTTCCTTTCCTCTTCCGCCATTTGATCGGTAATATATTTTGTGTAGACCAAAGAAATAGCAACTATAAACAGCCCAGCTATTACCAGATACCATTTCCACCTTGATTTCTGTTTGTAAATATCCATTCAGGAATTTTGAATTAGTGAGTGAGAAGGGGTTGAGCTCAAATAAGAGTAAAGATTCATATTTTCCTAAAAAAACGAAGCGGCAAAGGAAAAATTTCCTTTGCCGCTTCCCTTTGTCGCTCTCTTGCTTACTCAGACATTGAGATAGCTCATCAGTGCATCGTAGCGTTCCTGGAGCGATTCGAGGTATTCCTCTTCGTTGAAAGAGGCTTTTACTTCATACCCAAACCGGTCAAATGCACTCAGGATATTGTGGATATCCTGTCTGTTTATTTTTACGGTCACTTCCACCAGGGAAGAATCTTCCGGATTGGAAGTAACGAATGTGCTTAGAATGACTGCATTTTCTGCTTCCACGATCCTGGCAATTTCAGCCAAGGAATAGCTCCGAGCTTGAAACTCCAAAACGACGATACTGCCAGATTCGCTAAAGGCGGCCGTTTTTGCAAAATAATTCAAGACATCCTCCAACGAGACCATGCCCAGGTAATCCCCTTCATCATCCATTACGGGAATAACCGTAAGCTGGTGCTCTGCCAGCAAGCGCATCACTTCATAAATATGGTCGTTGTCTTTGACGTAAGCCTTGATCAGGGAAAGTTCGTACGAACCGATTGGCTCATGGATATTATGGATCAGGATATCATCTTCACTGATCAAGCCAAGTAGCTGGCGGTTGTTTACAATTGGCAGGTGGCGAACGTTGAAATTCTCCATGACCTCCAAAGATTCTTTGCCAGTATCAGAAGTTTGTAAAGGGAGGACGGCGGTGCTTATAAGGTTCTCTGCAATCATATCGAGTGTTTGTGTTTAGTTCTTGCAATAGGAACGAAAGGGGCAGTATATCCTTTTGTGAAATTCATTTAAAATTTTGCTAATAATGTTTTAAAAAGGTCATTTTGCAAATTTCCAGCCAATGAATTGCCGGTTCACAAAATTGTTGTCTGTCAATTAGGATTGTTAACAAAGATGCAGAGAAGACGTTCAATGATTCCCAATAAACAGTCAACTGCAAATCATTCATCCTAAGAGTTTCTTCTTTTGCTGCTCGAATTCGAGTTCGGTCAGCAATCCCTTATTCCTCAGTTCTCCTAATTTTTTCAATTGATCAAGTAAATCGGGCTGTGTATTCAATAAATCTTCCTGCTGTTTTTCGCTTTGCACCTGAGATTTTTCCCGCAAGCGAAATCCATTTTCTGCAAAATCATCATAACCTGGCTGGATGCGGATAAAGGCCAACGCATGATGGTTTTTAATTTTCTCAAAGTCTTTGAAACCAAGACTGACCGCCCTGTCAAGATGGTAGAATGCAAGATCCGAATGTTCTGTTAAAGAATAGGCGCAGGCAATATTGAAATGGGAAGCGATGTCGTTGGGTGCAAGTTCTAAAGATTTTTTGAAATCACCAATAGCTCCGGCATAATCATAGTCATTAAATTTGGCAATTCCACTTTTTTTAAATGGATTATGTCTGGAAGAAGCACGCCTGGCTGGTCTTTTATTTGGTGTTTCCTTGTTTTTACGGGAATTTGGCACTGGTTGGGGAGGCCTTCTACGCGCTTGCCGACGCTGCTGTCGCTCATCCCTTTCGTTATATCTTGTTTCTCTTGGAATACCATTGAACTTGGCATCGAAATCCCTTTTCTCCATAGCAAACAAGGTAATGGCATCGATCATACAGACAATCATTATGAACGGAATGTACAATATTCTCAGTGGCTTGATAAACATCACAAAGCTTGCACCAAGTGTATAAGACAACCCCCAGTCATTTTGCCCCAGATAGTATCGATGCACACCCAGCCATCCGAAAAACAAGGCCAGGATGCCAGCTACGTTTTTATCTCTTTTTTTCATCAAACGTTTTCGTAAAACAAGTAAAAGTGAAAACGAGCAAGTGAAAATCAGTTGCACTATTCCACCTATCCTATTCTTTTTTCAAATTGTTGAGTACCAACAATTTTAACACCTGTTCATAGACTGGTTTATCAGTTTTAGATAGGAGCAGGTTTTTATGGGATGAATGGTAAAATGGCCGAAAGGCTTCGTGGTCATTTGTTTGAAACCAATCAACAGTTTGTCATTTGACCTTTTAAAATATCTTACACGTCAGTACCGTGAAATCATCTTCAAAATGGCGCTTTCCCCTGAAAAGCTCCAGCTCACCCATCATCCGGTCATTGAACGCCTTGGCAGACAGCAGGTAGTTTTCCCTAACGAAATTAGTACAGTATTCCTCATCTACGAACTCGCCCTTTTCGTTTCTCAGCTCAATCAAGCCATCAGTAAAAAGAAGTAAAAGCGCTTCGCTGTGGACGGTCAGGCTCCCTTCCTCCACAAACGGAATCTCGTCAAAGGCCCCCAGCACGGTACAACCTTTATCGAGCCGATGGACCTCTCCTTTCATGGCCAGGGCCGGTGGATTATGACCTGCGTTCACATAAGTGAGCTCCCTTGTATTTGTGTCGTACTGACCAACAAAAAAGGTCAAAAACTTATCACCTTTAGTCACACGGAGTACATTCTCGTTCAACATGTGAATCAGCTCCGTCAAGCTGCTTTCAGGGCGCAAAAGCGTATGGAACGTACCTTCAAGATTTGACATCAACAAGGCAGCCGCAACTCCCTTGCCGGCAATATCGGCAATACAGAATGTGATGCGGCCGTCGTCATGCTGGACAAAGTCGAAATAGTCTCCCCCAACATTGGAATGCGGTTTATAAATGCTCGCCAATTCATAGGCTTCAGTCTTGGGCAAATCCTTGGGAATGAGCAAGTGCTGCATTTCTCTCGCCAGTTCCATTTCCTTACTCAAACGCTCCTGTTCCAACTGGTGCTTAAAAAGCCTTTTGTTTTCTATCGCTACCGCAATGATGTTGGTGATGGTAGTAATGAATTGCACCTTGCTGTACATGTCATCGTTTTCATCAAACCCTCCAATAAAAACGTAAGCGAGGTGCGTTTCCTTGTGTTTTACTGGAATGACCACGTCAAAATTCTTTACAAACGGGTGGTCATTGTCCATCAAATTATTAAGACGAGTAAACTTGGCCAGCTCGTTACTGATATCCATGGAAAGAAGTTCATCAGCAAGACCAATATGTGCCGTACATTCCCATTTACCGGAATTGTGAAAGTAGAGCGCCATTTTTTTCACGCCCATTTCCCAGCTCAGAAAGGAGGCATACATTTCAAACAGGCCGTCCGTCTTCACATTATTGTTGATCGCTTGCGTAATATTGAGCAAACGGTTGATCTGCAACTGCTTCAGGTTCAGGTCCCGTTCCAATTGTTCTATAGTACTCAGTCGTTTTTTAACTGTGTTCGAAACCATTAAAAGTGGTTTTGGTCGTCAATCGGTTTCTTTGGTTGTGCTGGTTTTTGGTTTTTGGTTTTTGGTTTTTGGCACAATCAGAAACCAAAAACCAAAAACCAGAAACCAAAACCTTCTCTGGGTAAAGTTAGAAATTGGCAGCCAAAATTTTTCATATTTGTAATATTCTTAAAAAATTGTTGACAATTGTTTAGCCGTTCTGTCAATCTTTGACATCTTGGCCCCAGAACAAAACGAAGACTGCTGATGATAAAAACTAACTTTAGAGGTAAAACAATAACCAGTTATTCCGACGGAGAAAAATCAGACACCCCTGTGGTACTCTTGCATGGGTTCTGTGAAGACAGCCGGATGTGGGACGAATGGCTCCCTTTGCTTCCAAGCTACCGGTCCTACTTACGTATCGACCTGCCAGGTTTTGGCAATTCAGCAATGCTGGACCAAACCTCCATTTCGGGCATGGCCGAAGCCGTCGCAACAGTTTTAGAGAATAGAAACATCAAAAAATGTGTTTTGGTTGGCCACTCCATGGGCGGATACGTAGCCTGTGCCTTCGCCAAAAACCATGGCCAAATGTTAAAGGGGCTGTGCATGTTCCATTCCCACCCCTTCGCCGATTCAGAAGAAAAAAAAGCAGGCCGCTTGAAAGCAATCGATTTTATTGAAAAAAATGGACACGTCCTTTTTGTACGGCAATTGATCCCAAAACTCTTTGCGTATGATTATTCCAAAGGTTATCAGGCAGAAGTAAACCGTATGATCTACTACGCTTCTAAATATGCTCCGGAAGCAATTATCGCTTCTCTACACGCCATGCGTGACCGACCGGACCTATCGGGAGTCTTAAAAGAAATTCACTGTCCGGTGCAGTTCTTCATTGGCCAACAAGATGCTGCTATCCCATATGAAACAAGCCTCCGGCAGACCCATTTACCAGCACAGGCCGACCTACAGATTTATGAAGATGTCGGTCACATGGGCATGTTCAAGTCCCCAAGAAAAACCGCCAAAGCATTCAGAAAATTTCTGTCAATGCTTAATGGTGAAAATTAACCATTGCAAATGAAAAGCATGTTATTTGCCGCCGGTCTCGGCACCAGGCTCCGACCACTGACCAACGACCGGCCCAAGGCCATGGTTCAAGTAAAAGGCAAACCTTTGTTGCAATGGGCCATTGAAAAGCTGATAGCCTCGGGTTGTGAAGAAATGATTATCAACGTGCACCATTATGCAGAAATGATCATTGATTTTTTACGGGTGAAAAATAATTTTGGGATTGACATTGAAATATCCGACGAGACAGAAAAAATATTGGAGACCGGAGGAGGTTTAAAAAAAGCACAGCATTTTTTTAGGGGTGACGCCCCTTTTATAATTTGCAATGTCGACATCTTATCGAATATAGACTTGATTAAATTTTATGAACATCATTTAGCCACCAATGCCCTCGCTACCCTTGCCATTCGCAACCGATCTACTTCCCGCTATTTGTTGTTTGACCCAAAAAACCGTTTGGTCGGATGGAAAAATGAAAAAAGCGGGGAAATAAAAAGCCATTTACGCCATGACCAAATAAACGACCCGTCAATAAAAAAATTGGCCTTTTCCGGCATGCATGTTTTAAGCCCACAAATTTTTGAATTTATGTCAAATGAAGATAAATTTTCCATCATTGACGTTTATCTTCGAGCCATGAAAAACAATCTGATCGCCGGCTATCCACATGATCAGGATTTCTGGCTGGACGTGGGAAAACCTGAATCATTAAAAATAGCAGAACAAAGTGAT
>JBCBRY010000221.1:0-10660 GCA_039819485.1 Bacteroidota bacterium
TTTTAATGAGTCCTTTTTGCTTAGGCCGAATTCCGTGTTCAATCGCATTCTCAACGTACGGTTGGATGATCATGGTAGGAACTCCATAAATGTCCTCTTCTATTTCTTCATCGACAGTAATTCGATAGGCTAATTTATTTTCAAACCTTAGGTTAACATTTATATCTAAGTAATTCCGAAGAAACTCGATCTCTTTTTCCAAGGTAATAATCTCCTGATCTGAGTTCTCCAGACTTTGCCTCATTAGATGGGCAAATTGTGCAAGATATTTCGCTGCGAGTGAAGGATCTTTAGAGGTGATAAAATTTTGGACCGAATTCAAAGCATTAAATACAAAATGTGGGTTCATTTGTGCGCGTAAAGCTTTCAACTGTAGCCCGGTCGCCTGTAGCCTGTACATTTCTTCCTGACTCTCTTTTATCTCTGCTTCATACTTAATTTCTAATTCCTTGATCTCGTATGCTTTCACTTGCTGCATAGCTAACTCAACAGCTTTTTCATAAAACTTTTGATATTCGTATGCATTTTTATAATCTTCTTCTTTGGCGTAGTATGCAGCTATATCTTTGAGTATGCCAGCCACTTGGTTTTGAACTTCTCCTTTTTGTGCAAATTCCAGTGCCTGGAAATAATGCTTCAACGCCCTTCTTCTTTTGTTCAGCCCTTCAAAAGCTTTAGCCCTCCACCAATCGATGTTAGCTAAATTCCGGTTGCGTTTCTCTTTAAAAAGTGGATATGCCCTTTCCAATAACTCCAATCCTTCCTGAAACAGCCCTTTGCGCAAGTAACAAGAACCTAAATTTGCGTAAGCTAAGGCTCTCGCCTGTTGATTCACATCATCGATCACCTTGATACCCAACTTAAAATACCTGATAGCACTTTCATCATCATGAGCTGCCATGTAGCTGTTGCCAACATTTAGATAGTGCCATGAAAGCCTTGACCGCATCCCGTTTTTTTCACAAATTTCAACTACTTCTAAATATGCCTTTATGCTTTTTAAAGGCTCATGATTAAAGGAGTGAATCCTCCCTACCCCACTTTTGATTAACGTGAAAAAATAATAGTCCTTGATAGTGAACGGTCTTTCACTTAAGTTCAGTCGCTTTTCAGCTTCATAGAATGAGTGTAATGCTTTAGCGTTGTTTGAATTATGCAGATGCAGGTAACCCAGCCGGCAAAGGATAAAAGCTTCCAGTTTTTCATCAGGAAAAACTTGTAGAATTTTTCTGGCCTCTTCTAACCTTTTGTAAGCATCATCTACATTACCAAGATTTATCAAAGTACCTGAGTAATCAATATAAGCCTCTGCTAATTGATTAGCATCTCCCCTTTCGTTCAATAATTCAATCGCTTTTTTAAAGTGAATTACGGATAAATCATAATTATAAAGCTGATTTTCAACAATTGCTGTATATAGGTGATAGCTTAGTTCAAAATCTGGATTTTCTATATCAGTCAATAGTTTACTTAAGTCAGCTAAATGCTTTTGGGCCGTTTGAATATTTGTGAACAAATGCTCAGAAGCTAATAGCTTCAGCCTACTTAACTGCTTTAAACGAACATCAATTATTCCGGTAGCTGTATCCATCATAATTAGCTCTAACAAAAATTATTTGAAGATAAAAAGACGTCACCTAAGCTGCTATGGCGATTCTTTAGGATAAACGGCAAACAAAAAAGAGATTGTGCAATACATGCACAATCTCTTTTTTGTATAGATAATACAATCGTCCAAGCAATAGCATAGACAAGTGTAAAAAGTGTAGCTTAATATGTAAAGATTACCAATAGATTAGTGTGGTAAATCACCATCACAAGGTTTCGGACCTGATAACCAAGAGAAAAATCCTCTCTTTTTGGAATCATAGTTCTGGTTGTCAGAACCACCGAGGAATTCAGACATTTTATTTTTCTGAATACGGTTGAAATGTTCCAGGTTGTCAAGGCTCTTTTTGCCTTTACTTTTGTTGGTAGCCTCCTTCATAGTATAATGATTTTTTTTTGTAAAAAAGCCCATCATAGTGTTTCTCGTTGTTGTGACAAGACATGCGCTATGATTCCTCCAACCCCAAAATTAAGGGTAATAAACGGCCAATGAAAGGTTCAGACTCAAAAAAGTAACCAAATTAGTTACATTTAATTTTTACAAATAAATTTATTTTGTAATCGTACCTGTCAAACAATTGGCAATTTCAAGGAACCGCACTTGTCAAGTCTTGTTTGTGTAAGTGTTCTAAAATTATAAACCTTCTTCCAGCCTACGCATCTGCTCCATAAAAGCAGGGCGTCGCCTCCTGGATACTTCGATTTTTTTTCCGTCGTCCATCACAAGGTAACCCCCATCACCTTTGATGAATTTTCTCATATAATTAAGATTGATAACATGTCTTTTGTGAACACGATAAAAATTCATGCTTTGCAGCATGTCTTCATAAGCTTTTATCGTTCTTGATGCGGTGATTCTATCTCCACTTTCAAGGAAAATGTGTGTATAGTTGTCCTCTGCTTCGAATCTGACGATATCGCGAATGTTTACGAAATAAATACCGTCAATGGCAGAGATGCTCATTTTTTCAAAAGCATTGGTATTGTTCAGTTGTTTATTGAAAATTTCGAGTCGCTGATCCATCTTTTTCTTCCCTTCAGATACCCTTACTCTGCTGACAGCTTGAACCAGTTCATCCGGATCGATCGGTTTCAAAATGTAGCCAATCGAACTATATTCGCATGCTTTTATAGCGTGTTCGTTATAGGCAGTGATAAATATTATTTCAAAGTTTATTGGTCTCAGCTGGTCCAACATCCGAAAAACAAGACCATCGGGCAAGCTTATGTCAAGGAAAGCAAGGTCTGGTTTAAAGGCAGGATCGTTGAACATAGCCAAACCTCTTTCTATATTGTATGCATCACCTATGACATTGACCTCTGGACAATGAGATTCAAGCAGGTTCTTGAGATTGTTCATGGAACGGATCTCGTCCTCTAAGATAATTGCATTAATCACAGACGATGTTTTTGTGCGTGCAAGTTTTTCAGTTGGTACATGTAAGACCATAAAGAATGGGATGTGTTTGTTCTGGAGCAAATGTACAGAGCTACGTTTAAAATATAAAATTTTTCAACCAATTATATAATTACTGATAATCATATTGTTACACCTTAAGAAAAATTAAACTTAGAAATTATTTTAATACAATCGATTATAAAGATATTTTTTTATAATAAAAACAAATTTCATTTAAGGTTGCCGGATCAGCCTCGACATTTCAAGATAATATCGGCACCATTTGTCAACGTATGCTTTGCGTTTGTAAGGTACAGGGCAAGTGCGGCAGCCTCCTGCTTGCATTTTTCAAGCTCCTCCTCATTTGATGGCCCTTCTCTTTCCAAGCTTATAGATAAAAGTTTGACTTCGTCATTTAAATCGATAGCAAGTGATTTTATCAGCCCCCTAATGGCCTGATTGGCCGCTGAGAACGCTATGTTCAGCTTCTCATCAACAGGTTGTTCCAACGTATTGATCAAGAGAACCACACCTTTTGATTTTTTTAAACTTACCAAAAATAGCTTGATCAGGAGTAGCGGTCCCGTCACGGTTTTATTCAATGATGCATGCCATCCATCCAGACGCAGATCTTTTAAGCTTTTTGCCCCTTCACTTTCAGAACAAATAATCAATAAATCAAGTCTCGGTATTACTTCCGCAAAAATTTGAGTAAACCGAATACGGTAATCGGCATCTGAGGCAAATTGTTCCATATCAAACCTGAACGCCCGATCACAGATCCCTTCATAGTCCTCTTTCAAATCCAATCCATATACATATCCTTTATCCTCTTTGATTGCCTTGGCCAAAGAGATACCAAAAGTTGAACTAAAACCAACAATCAACACATTTTTCTTCATACCATCATGTTTTTTTCGCTAAAGTAGAAAAGTAATCCCTTTACAACAGGTTATTTCTACTTTTTGCACCTTGCCTATGAACTTGATCGACAATATTCACTCATCTATTTGAGTTTCATAACAGAAGGGATAATTTTTCGTTCAAAACACATTGATTATCAAGTATTTTAGCAAAATTTGCGTTTAACTATTTTCAACTCTGTGAGAAGAACCTTTCTTTTAATAGTGCTTCTAAATCTCTTCAACTTATGTTCATTCGGACAGCAGGTGGAGAGTGAATTGGTCAGTCAATATGTCTCGGAATCTGATAGTCTTGGTAAAATAGGTAAGTACAAGAACGCCATTCTTCTTCGCAAAAAAGCACTCAACCTTCAGCAGTTGATTTATCCGCCTCCCTATAGTGATTTGGTACAGAGCTACCGCCAAATCGGTTATTTTCTTCGTATGTGGGGCAAATATTCAGAATGTTTCTTTTACCAGCAAAAAGCGGTTTCGCTCGCTGAAAAAAAATTGGGCGACTCGCACGAAGAACTGGCAAAAGCCTATAACGGGCTGGGGGGATATTACTTTGGCAAACAACAATTCTCAAGTGCCTACGATTATTTTAATAAAGCGCTGGAAGTCAGCTTGGATCAGGGAATGGAGGATGTGGGCAATTATTACAACAACGTTGGGATTGCCCTTCAAGGAATGGGCAACCCAAATGCAGCTATGGAGTCATACAGGAATGCACTCAATTTCAATCTGGAAAGATCTGGGTTTTATCATCAAAAAACAGCTGATAATTACGACAACCTCGGTACGCTTTTCTACAACCTAAATGATTTTGAAAAGGCGATCGCCCACCTTGATTCCGCAGAGATGATCCTCGACAGCTTGTTTAGTGAGGAAAGTATCCATGTAGCGGGACTCTACAACAACAAAGGTGCTGTATATAATCGAATGGGAGATCATCGAAATGCCCTGCGGTATCTGGAAAAGAGCCTTTCCCTTTACGTCAAGTTTGACAGTGGCCAACATCCCGAAACGAGTAATATATATTCAAATATTGGCCTTTTGCTTCAACAAAAAGGAGATTATGAAAAAGCCCTTGCTTATTTTAGAAAAGCATTGGCCATTAGAGAATTTAATTATGGAGAAATGAATGCACGTGTAGCGCGCACTCATTTGTATCTGGGCAATTGTTATCTCGCCAAGCAGGACTTTGAAAAAGCCCTTGAAGAAATGAATAAGAGTCTTTCCATTTATAAAAGTTTACCGAATTTTTATGAAGGGGAAATTGCAGATGTGTACAATAGCCTGGGCAGTTATTTTGAAAAATTAGGCATATTATCTGAAGCACTTAAGCAACATAATAAAGCATTTGAAATTAATAAATCGAAAATAGGCCAAGATGATCCAGACTTGGCAAAATCGTATATATCAATAGGGAAAATTTATTTAGCTCAAAAAAAACATGATAAAGCAAAAAAGTTTTTTTTGGATGCCCTTTCAATTAAATTAAATATTTTTGGTGAGAACCATGCGGAAGCAGCTGAACTCTACAGTTATTTGGCACTTACCTGCAACAATAATGAAAAATGTATTGAGGAGTTTTTAAATAAAGCCTATCGAGCCATAAATTATAATACCAATAATAAAGCACGATTCGAAAAAACTAATTCTCCAATTGCCTTACTGAAAGTCCTGCAAGCAAATGGGAAACTATTGATTTCGCTTTATGAAAAAAACAATCAAAGCGATTATTTAAAGGAAGCAGACGAAGTATACAATAAAGCCATATCGCTAATTAATTTTATTAAAACCTCAATTGAGCAACCAGGTTCAAGACTTGCTTTTCAAGATAATTTTTATCTGATCTACGAAAAAGCCATCTTAGTAAAACACCTGTTAAAACAACAATCTGGAGACATTAATTACTGGAAAGAGGCATTTAAAATTGCCGAACAAAGCAATGCCATTTTATTAATGGAAGCAATCCAATCCGTGGAGGCGGAACAATTCGCCGGAATTCCTGACAGCATTATCCAACTTGAACGTAAATACAAACTGGAATTAGCATTTTTGGAAAAAAGAAGATTCGAGGAGGAAGAAAAAAATAACGGAATTAATGCCCGGGCACTAAAAGAAGTCAACGATCGAATTTTTGATATTCACCAAAAACAGCACGATCTGATTTCCTATTTCAGAGAACACCATGAGGATTATTTTAAATTGCAGTACGAACCAGAAATTGTTCCAATAGAGACAGTACAAAATCATTTATTGCGAGAAGATCAAACGATGATTTCCTATTTTGTCGGAGACGAAAAAATTTATGCATTTATTATTTCAAAAACCAGTTTTGATGTCATTGAAATTAACAAAGATATTCCCCTCGAAAACTGGGTAGAAGAATTCAGAAACAGTATTTATAAATTCAACCCTGCAGACAATAAATCTTCCTACCTGAACCAAAAACTGGCCAATATCGGTTATGAGTTGTTTCAGTTGATTTTTGATCCACTGGAAGAATATATTAATTCCAGCTCATTAATTATTGTACCTGGAGGAGTGTTAGGTTATTTACCATTCGATGCATTGCTTTCAAGCCCGGCAGAAGAGTACAATGATTTTGACAATTTCGATTTTTTAATACGCAACTATAGCATCAGTTATTCCTACTCAACTACATTGCTGGCTGAAATGGCAAGTGGCCGTCACAAAAAAAAGCCATTTATCGCTTTCGCTCCAACTTATTATGGCGATACATTAAATGTTACGAGAAGCAATGATCCCTGGCGGGCGGTTTTGGGTCGGTTACATTTCAATATCCAGGAAGCGACTATGATCCATGAAATGATGGGCGGAAAATTATTCAAAGACAGCCTGGCTACCGAGGAGCAATTTGTCAAGGTAGCCCCAAGTGCCGGCATTTTACACTTAGCCACACACGGAAAGTCCAATGACCGCCATGGCGAATATTCCTACCTCGCTTTTTATCAAACAAACGATGATGTAGAAAATGAATTACTGTTTGTAAAAAATCTATACGATATGGAAATATCGGCCTCACTGGTCGTGCTCAGTGCTTGTGAGACGGGCATTGGAGAACTGCAAAGAGGGGAAGGAATAGTTAGCTTGGCGAGAGGTTTTTCCTACGCAGGTGCCGCGAGTATTGTAACTACTTTATGGAGCATAGATGACAATGCATCGGCCAATATCATGGTCGATTTTTATAAGAATTTAACGGAGGGCGCCCCTAAAGATCTTGCTCTCCAAAAAGCCAAGTTGCAGTACATGAAAAACAACATCGGCAACAATCGAACACATCCGCTTTTTTGGGCAGCTTTTGTGCCTGTGGGCAACATGGCCCCCATTTCAAGTGGCCAGCCCTGGTGGACGTTCGGACTAATTGCCGCTGCTGTTTTATTATGCTTGTATTTTATCTTTAAAAAACAAACCTGATTATCCGGTAATTGCTTTGATACCGGGCAATTCTTTCCCTTCCAGCATTTCCAGCATCGCTCCCCCACCTGTGGAAACAAAACTCACCTCATCAGCCAATCCCATTTGATTGACCGCAGCGACACTGTCTCCCCCACCGACTAAAGAAAAAGCTCCTTGTTTCGTGGCTTCGGCAACAGAAGTTGCGATTTCCTTTGTTCCATTTGCAAAATTGGACATTTCAAAGACGCCCATCGGTCCATTCCAAATAATCGTCTTCGAGGCCTTGATAACATCGCTGAATGCCAACCTTGCCTGCTCTCCTATGTCCAATCCCATGTATGCATCCGGGATTTCGCTACTTGGAACGTTTTTACGATCAGCATCATTATTGAAATCATCAGCACAGACGCTATCCACCGGCAACAGAATATTTACACCTTTTTCCTTTGCGGTTTCCAGCAGTTGCCTTGCCAATTCCAGCCGGTCTTCTTCTAACAGGGATTTTCCGATTTTTCCTCCCTGGGCTTTGATGAAGGTGTAGGCCATTCCGCCTCCAATAATGATGTTGTCGACCATGCCCATAAACCGCTCCAGCAAGAGAATTTTATCAGAAACCTTTGCTCCACCTGTGATGGCGGTAAAGGGGCGCTGCGGGTTATCCAGTGCTTTGTTGGCATTCTCGATTTCATTTTTCATCAGAAACCCGAATGTGCGGTTTTCAGCTGAAAAATATTTGGCTACCACAGTTGTTGAAGCATGTGCCCGGTGTGCTGTTCCAAAGGCATCGTTCACGTAAACATCGCCCAGGCCTGCCAGTTTTTCTGCGAAGCCCTCGTCGCCTTTACTTTCTGCTTTTTGAAAACGGGTGTTTTCCAACAACAAAACATCCCCGGCTTGAAGATTTCCCGCCAAAGAAGAAGCTGTTTCTCCAACTGTCTCCGGGGAAAATTTGACCGCTGTTTCCAACTCATTAGACAAGTGTGAAACCAGATGACGAAGCGTAAATTTATCAACGTCCACCTGGCCATCTTCCTTCAGTTTTTTTTGTGGCCTTCCCAGATGCGACATCAGGATCACGGAGCCACCATTCGCTAAAATATGCTTGATGGTTGGCAATGCGTTTCTAATGCGAGTATCATCGGTGATGTTGAATTCTTTGTCGAGCGGTACATTAAAGTCAACCCGCACAAGCGCTTTTTTATTTTTGAAATCAATAGTCATGGCTAATGTTTTGAATGAAAGAGTTTTGAATGAAAGAGATTTGAGTTTTGAGCCATTTTAGACTCAAAACTCAAATCTCTTTCACCCAAAACTAAAAAGACACTCCCGCAGTAAAATGACTGGGCAGTGCCTTTCTTTCATACTAATTCAAATCTTATTTAGTAGCAAGCAACTCAGCCAAGTCAGCCATCCGGGATGAATAACCCGCTTCGTTGTCGTACCAACCCACTACCCTTACCATTTTACCATTGGCCTGGGTAGCTTTGGCATCAAAAATACAGGAATGAGGATTGCGAACAATATCGCTGGAAACGATTGGGTCTTCTGTATACTCCATGATTCCCTTCCATCCTTTTTCAGCAGCAGCTGCAAAAGCTTTATTGATGTCCTCGACGGTTGCGGATTTTTTCAACATACAAGTCAGATCAGTCAGCGAACCGGTAGCCGTTGGAACCCTTACTGCGTGGGCTACAAATTTTCCTTTCAGGTGAGGAACTACCTTTACCACAGCATTGGCAGCCCCTGTAGAAGTAGGGATGATGTTTTGCGCTGCAGCCCTGGCCCTCCTCAGATCACTGTGAGGGGCGTCCTGAATTCGCTGGTCAGAAGTATAAGCGTGGATGGTGGTCATTGCGAATTGTGAAACACCGAATGCTGCATCCAATGTCATGATCATCGGAGTCAGGCAGTTGGTAGTACAAGAAGCGTTTGAAATGATCTTGTCTGTTTTCTTCAACTTCTTGTGATTGGCACCCAAAACAAAAGTTGGAATATCCGGAGACTTAGGAGGAGCAGACAAAACCACTTTTTTAGCACCTGCTTCCAGGTGTAAACCGGCCTTTTCCTTGGTTCTGAAAATACCTGTACATTCGAGTACTACATCCACTTTCAACTTTGCCCAAGGCAGCTCAGCAGGATTGCGAACAGCAAAACACTGGATCTTTTTATTCTTGATGTAGAGGTTCTCATCATCAGCTGTCACTGCTCCGTTGAACACACCGTGCATGGTGTCATACTTAAAAAGGTGGGCCAATGTATGATTATCGGTCAGGTCATTGATGGCAACAACTTTAATCCCTTTTTTTGTCAAGAGATTTCTTAAAGTCAAACGGCCAATACGGCCAAAGCCATTAATTGCAATTCTGATTGGTGGCATAATTAAGTGTTAGATTAAATGGTTGATAGTAAATTGATGTGAATCTTTGATGCGCTGGTGCGCTGATTTTATTTGGAAGAAAAACGAGCTAAGTCTACTTTAAGCCGCAAAAGTAATAAAATGGGGAACTGTTTATACATTTATGAGTGTTCGAAAAAAAAATTTTAGCCAAAAGTTGGAAATATGATTTGAGCCGCTATATTTGCACCCGCTTTTGAAGAAAAGCGATTACTACTAAAAGGCTGGCCCGTTCGTCTAGGGGTTAGGACGCCGCCCTTTCACGGCGGAAACACGGGTTCAATTCCCGTACGGGCTACCACTACAAAGCCTGGTAATCTTCCGATTGTCAGGCTTTTGTCTTTTTATGGCCTTATCAACCAATAAATGCTTAATAGGTTAGCTCACACTTAAAACACCTCATCCATACTCCCTGCCTCTAATATTCTTTCCTTAGACGAATATCTGGAACTCTGTGGAGCTTTCCCTTTCTTCTTACCCAACTTCACATTTTTTATCTTTTGCGCCTTACCATTGAAGTGAAGTATGTATTTATTAGTGTCTTCATATTGTTCAATAGTCTTAACTTCTGCAATGTGGGTAATAGCTGCAGTATACTAATCAACCGCAAAAAGTAGAAACCTACTGCAGGTCGACAATTGATCTGTCCGATAATTACAAAATCCCGCTACCGAACATTACACGCTTTTTATTTTACTTGCAGTTGATACCACTGTTCATAATGAACAGTAATTTTTCAAAAGCGGAATCAGCGATTAGCAATTCGATGCAATTGCCAGTAAGAGGTAAATTCAACTGGCATATCGTAATCTATTTAAAAGCCATTCTGGGTTTTCATTCAGGTAAGATTAAAATGGCTTTTCACTCATGGAGCATCGCTAACAACCACCTTTCTCTAATGGCTTGGTTTGCCCCCTTAAGGTATTT
>JBCBRY010000222.1:0-10459 GCA_039819485.1 Bacteroidota bacterium
CAGATTTAAGAAATATGGACTTAATTTATTTCCAACAATAAAACACCTCCGATAAATTTTTTCTTTTTATTTAAATACAAATGTGTTACGATCCTAATTGTAGCAATTATTTTAATAAACCCTTGGACAAAAATAAGGGGCGCTAAAAATGACACTTTTCTTTTGGAAAATATTTGCTTTCCAAGCCTCAAGGCTCATTTTCAAGCAATGAAAAAGTGTCATTTTTTTGACCACGTGCTTACTTTTTAATTTAATCACCTATTTTTCACTATATTTTTTTTGCAAAAATTTAACCGCATAAAAAAATTTGAACATGGTTTTTTACTGCATTTATTTTTTATATTAAACCATTTCCATTTTCAGACTATTTATTAGACTTATAAAAATCACAATTTTTTATTATAATTTATTAACCGGAAAATATATTTACTTCAGAAATAAATATTCTTCAACAAGAAGACGATTTTTTATTTATTGATAAACCAACCATAAAAAACAAATAGAATACAAACCTAAAAAGCGGCGTATTAACAATAATTTGTCCTTCTTCAATTCAACTAAAAAATAAGCTGTTCCAAATACTAAAAGTAGACACCCAGATTAATAATCCCAATAAACAGGTCAACAGAAAACTTGCCATTATCCACATAAATTTTCAGGAGAGAAGCTTACCTTTTGCTATTGACACTTCACATCTATTATCCATCTAAATTTTGAAAAATCCGTTACTTTTACCTTTTCATCATCTATTCATCAATTCTAACAATAGCCATGCGAAAATTCACCCTACTCATTATGACAATGCTCCTGACAACCGTTATAAACGCCCAGCAAAAAACCGGCTATCAAATGCCGCCAAAGCCGATTGCCGATCTTATTGATGCGCCGCTCACTCCAAGTTTATCCATCAGTCCCGACGACCAATGGCTGTTATTGATGGAACGCCCCAGTCTGCCATCCATTGAGGAGGTCAGCCAGAAAGAATTGCGGTTGGCCGGGCTGCGGATCAATCCTGCTACGAACGGCCAGAGTCGTTCTTCTTATTTCACCAATATTAAGATGAAATCCATTGAGGACCAGTCAGAAACAGCAGTGAAGGGGTTACCGAAAAACGGGCGGATCGGGTCGGTCCAATGGTCCCCCAACAGTCAGCGATTTGCTTTTTTGAATACCGTTGCCGGCGGCATCGAACTATGGGTAGTGGACGTTGCAACTGCCAGCGCAAAAAAAATGTCAGAAGCCAACGTGAATTATGCGGTGCGCGGAAGCAGTTACAGTTGGTTTTCCGATGGCCAGTATTTAATTTACAAACAAGTAGACCTCCAAAGGGGAGATGTACCTCAAAAACCAGCCGTCCCGAGTGGCCCGGTCATCCAGTCCAACGAAGGCAAAGCGGCCCCCGTCCGCACCTATCAGGACATGCTCCGCAATCCGTTCGACGAACAGCTTTTTGAATACTATACCACCAGTCAGTTGATCATGCTCAACGTAGAAACCGGCGTCGGCAAACCGTTTTTGACCAAAGGCATCTACCGGAGCGTGAGTACTTCGCCCGATGGAAAATATGTAATGGCCACCAGGGTCAAACGCCCATTTTCTTACATCGTTCCCTATTATCGCTTCGCAATGGAGACCAAGATATTCGACCGCAGTGGAAACCTTGTCCGGACCATGGCCGATCTGCCCCCTGGAGAAAACCTGCCCAAAGGATTCAACGCCGTAGCAACCGGCCCCAGGAGCTTTTCCTGGCGGACCGATAAGGCTGCCTCGATCTATTGGGTGGAGGCGCAGGACGGTGGCGACCCTAAAAAAGAGGCAGCTATCCGCGATAAAATGTTCTACCTCGATGCTCCTTTCGAAGGCAAACCAAAACCAGCTCTCTCCTTCAAACTGCGCTACGGAGGCGTTACCTGGGGAACAGGGGATCTCGCCGTGGCACAGGAATGGTGGCGGGCCGACCGCCGGGAAGTGACTTATCGCTGGCAGCCGGATGAGCCACAGGCCAAGCCCGAAGTACTTTTCGACCGCTCCTACGAAGACCGTTATGGCAATCCTGGCCGGTTTGCTACTTCACCTAACGAATATGGCCGCTATACCTTACTGACCGCCGACAATGGGCAATCCCTTTACCTCACCGGCACAGGTGCCTCACCGGAAGGCAATCGTCCGTTCGTAGATAAATTTAACATCAATACCAAAGAAACAAAGCGGCTGTGGCGTTCCGAAGCGCCTTATTACGAGTCGCCACTGTTTATCATGGACGCACAAAAAGGCATCGTGATGACCCGCCGGGAGGCCAACTACGAACAACCCAATTATTATAAAAGAAACCTCAATACGGGTGAACTGACCCAGGTGACCCATTTCCCGAACCCTTATGAGTCGCTCAAAGGTGTTTCCAAGGAAATGATCAAATTCAAACGGGAAGACGGTGTTGACATGAGCGGTACGCTCTACCTGCCAGCTGGCTACGACAAAGAAAAAGACGGGCCTTTGCCCATGTTGATGTGGGCCTACCCGCGCGAATACAAGAGTGCCAGTGCAGCTTCTCAAGTGACTGGCTCGCCACATGCATTTATCCGCACCAGTTACACTTCCCCGGTGCTTTGGGTTGCCAACGGCTACGCAGTTTTCAGCGGCGTATCCATGCCGGTGATCGGGGAAGGAGAGGAAGAACCCAACGAAACTTTTGTGAAACAACTGCGCATGAACGCCGAAGCTGCCTGCGGAAAAGCCGTGGAACTGGGCGTCACCACCAAAGATAAAATCGGTGTGGGCGGCCATTCCTACGGCGCCTTTATGACGGCTAACTTATTGGCGCACACGGATTTGTTTGCCGCCGGCATCGCCCGCAGCGGCGCCTATAACCGAACGTTGACCCCCTTCGGCTTCCAGGCAGAAGAACGCACCTATTGGGAAGCTCCCGACGTATATTACAACATGTCCCCGTTCAATTTTGCGGATCAAATAAAAGAGCCCATCCTCCTCCTCCACGGCGAAGCTGACAACAACTCCGGTACTTTTCCGATGCAGAGCGAACGGATGTACGCGGCGCTGAAAGGTCATGGCGCCACGGTCCGGCTGGTGATGTTGCCCGCAGAAAGCCACGGCTACCGGGCACGGGAATCGGTCATGCACATGGCCTGGGAAATGGACAATTGGCTGGAGCAGTATGTCAAAAATGGGGAGGGGCAGGTGAAGCCGTGAAAGAATATTGAAGTGCTACGCACCCAAAAGAGAAAAAAGAGCGAAAAGGTAAGAGCGCCAAAGGCTTGGAACCGGGCCAACCGAAAACCTACGTCCCTGCCCTGACTAAAGGTGAGTTTCCATGAGAGCAAGCACTTGTCGTTCGCGTCGAGCCAAGCCTCGCCGCGAACGACTCGTTTAGAGTGATCACCGCCCTCGGACCAAAATGGCTGCCCATCATAAAAAATCCACCTTCCAACCATACCATCTCAGGGATGATGGAGGCCGGGACATCAGGTCGGTTCTCCTGAGGGTTCCGATTGGTCATTTAAAATGGAATTAAGGTTTTATGTAGGACAAATGTATTTTATCAGGTCGGCATTCACTCCAGCACCTCTACCAGCTTCTGCAGGTTCCGTAAATTATCCGTCCGGTCCATACCGCGCAGAATGTCCTTCCTTTCCCGTTCGGTCAGGTAAAAGGAAATAGGGGCATCTTTCAGGAACTCGCTGGGCTGGTAGGTGAAACGGATGATGTCAAATTTGTCCGGGCCGAGCATTTCAAATAAAAAGCCCAGTTCGTTGTCGTGCTCATAGTCTTGCAGGCTGATGACTTTGAAGGCAATTTCCAGCGGGTTGAAGATGGTTTCCAAAATGCCCTGGTTGTCTTTCCCGACGACGGTCCGGTCCCGGTCGAAGGCCCGGACAATCACAAAAACGACACCGTCGGTGTTTTCTTTGATCCAGTCCTTGAAAACGGAGACGAAACGGGTGGCGGATTTCAGACCAAAATTATCACGGAAACCTGCGTCCAGCACTTCAATGGCCGGTGTACTCGGCAAGGTAACATTGGGCAGCACGTACGGGTAGGTGGCATTCATCCGCAGGGCTGTCGTAAACCGCAGGCTCTGAGGATCATGCGCCCGAAACACCTGCCCAAAATCTACGGCGTCCACTTGGATGGAATAGGGAATTTCAACCCCGGCAGGTTCGACCATCATGTAACTGACGGGCTGGGAGGAAATAACCAGCCGCCGGCCGTCATTAACAATGGAAGGTGTCAGAAAGAACATTGGTATGACCGCATCACGTTCCGGCTGTTGGTAGTCTCCCAGTGTTTTGTTGAGGATGCCGCCCGTGTTTTCGTTGAGTGCTTTTTCAAAAATATAGCCGCGGTCTTTTTTGTACCGTTGGCCGTTGACTTCAAACGAGGCCCACGGTAAAAACAGGTCGTTGGTGACGATGGTAAAAGAGATCGGGTTGAGCAGGTCCTGCGAAACGGTGTAGATATGATCTTTGCAATAGAGGTCGATGTTCTCTTCTCCCATTTTATCCCGCAGTGCCAGCTCACGGTAAAATGCGGAGCCGATCATCCCTCCCGACGCCCCCGAAATGAGTACGGTATGATCCAGAAACCGACCTCCGGTGAGGCTATCGGCCGTTTGTAAAACATTGGTTGACCAGGCCGCCGATTTCAGGCCGCCGCCGCTTACGCAAAAGAACAGCATCTTTGGCTTCCGGCCGTTCCGTGCGGTCTTTTCTTTCCATTTTTCCAATACCTCGAGTGTCGACCGCTTGTCTTTCTCCACGGTCGCTACCTGCGTCAGTTCCATTAGTTTTTGTGGTTGGTACTCCGCCGGAGCAACGCTGTAATCCAGCCCGTAGGCTTTGTTTTTATGGTGGAAAAAATCATTTTTCGTAAGCATGTTGATAAAAAACAGCAGCAACAAGATACCGGTCACCCGCCATTTATTGAACCAGTAGGATACTGCCCCGGCAATGGCCATCATGATACTGGCCAAAAGGAAAATGCTGGCGCCCGTTGGTATACGCAAAGCCGGCTTGTCCATAAATGCCCCCAACATAATGAGCACAATGAACGTCAGTAATTGCACGACGAGAGCATTCAAATGATTTTGCCGAAAAACCCGCAGCAACAACAGCGGATCGTAATGCGCCACACTCCGCACCAGGCGTGGGCGGAAGGTTTCGGTCAGGTAGGTATCCACTCGCCATTGGTTGCGGTTGAGGCGAATGTCTTCGAGAATCGGAATGTCCTCTTTATCGGGCACGACCTTGCCTTCTTTCAGTTTTTTATCATCCGTGCCGAGTATGCTGAAAATGTCTTTGTTGGTAAAATTAAAATACAACGAGATGAGCAACACCAGGCAAAGAAAACCTACCAGAAATCCAGCACTGTCCCACAGTACCGTACCCGTTTTTTTCAGTTCATAAGCCGTCCCGAACTGAAATTGACAATACAGAAACAACGCTGCAAAACCCGCCGGGACCAACATGTTGTTCAGTGCAAACTTCGTGAACGGCCGCCCCAAAGAAGCCAGGAAAGAGAAGCGATAGGCGCTCAATAGATAGGTCGTTAAATTCCAGCTCATCACCAATGCACCAAACCCGATGCCGACATAAAAGAAACTCCAAAAACCTACTTTTCCTAAGTACTCCGGCGAAAGAAACAAGTAGCGCAATCCGAACTTTCCACCAAAACCGCCCGTTACAATGAGCGCCAACAAGGCCCAGGTAAAAATGAGCAACAGGTTGCTCCGCAGATGCATGATCAGCAACTGGAACGGAAAGGAGTAGAATATGTCTGTCAGTTTTTTCACTCGTCGGTTGAGGGCGGCGGGCAGTGGGCAGTGGGACGAAAAACAAAAAGAATCCTTTGTCCTTCTACCATCTACCCTCTACCATGGAATATCTTTGCACCCCGAAAAATCCATCTGGCAATATGAGTTTTTTTTCAAATATAGTAAAAAGGTTTTTTGAAAAACCTGAACCTGATCCAATGAAGTACCTCATCGCTGGTCTCGGCAATATGGACCCGGAATACGACCACACCCGTCACAACATCGGTTTTGAAGTTGTCGATTTTTTAGCTAAAGAATTTGATGTCCCTTTTAAGAACGACACCCTGGGCGATATCGCTGAATTCAAGCATAAAAGCCGCACTTTTGTCCTCCTCAAGCCATCTACCTACATGAACCGCAGCGGTAAAGCCGTTCGCCATTGGCTAACCAAAAAGAATATCAAAAAAGAAAATTTGTTAGTGGTTTTAGATGATCTGAACCTACCCTTTGGAAAATTACGCCTGCGCAAAAAAGGAAGCGACGGCGGTCACAACGGCCTGAAAGATATCGACCAGTTAACTGGAGGCAATAATTACGCCCGCTTGCGCATCGGCATCGGCAATGACTTCCACAAAGGGCAGCAGGCCAACTATGTCCTGAGCAAATGGACGGGCGACGAAGCCGACCAACTGCCCGCTATTTTAAACAAAGCTGCCGACGGTGTGAAAGCTTTTGGAACATTGGAAATGCGCTTTGCAATGAACCAGGTGAATGGGAAATGATGAATAGCCTGTCCTGAACTCGTTTTGGGAAAAAATTATAAATAAAGAATGAAGAGCAAAAATTCACGTCAGCGCATCGCACTCGATATGGATGAAGTCATTGCTGATGTACTTCCCAAATTCCTCGATTATTACGAGAAAGATATTGGGCACAAATTGTCGAAAGAAGAATTTTGGGGGCAAAAAATCTATGAACTTGTCGGTGCCGGCCATATTCGGAATTATTTGTACGACCCCGGTTTTTTTGCCGACCTGCCCGTCATTGAAAATAGCCAGGAGGTGGTGAAATGGCTCAACGAACATTATGATGTTTTTCTCGTCAGTGCAGCCATGCAGTTCCGCAATTCTCTGGCCGACAAGAGAGACTGGGCGCAAAAACACTTCCCGTTTATCCATTGGAAAAATATTGTCTTTTGTGGCGACAAAAGCATTATCCAGACAGATTACATGATCGACGACCATGCAAAAAACCTAGAGACTTTTAAAGGGAAGGCCCTGCTCTACACCGCTACGCATAATATCCACGAAAAACGGTTTACACGGGTCAGTAACTGGTTGGAAATCCGGACGTTTTTTGAAAAGGAGTTGAATGGCTAAATGGCTTTATGGCTATATTGTTTTATTGAAACAAATTTGCAAACAACTTTAATTTAACCACCATGCAATAAAACAGTACAGCGATAAAATGAATTTTAAATCAATAAAAAAATTAATTTTACTAAAAGCAAAATTCGCGACTGCTTCCCTCATTGCTACCGCTGTTGATTATATTCTTTATTTTATTTTTTTACAATTTGGTTTCACCAAAACAACGTCCAATTTTATTGCTTACCCCATCAGTGTGATCGTTAATTTCCTACTGCAAAAAAAATATATTTTTTCGATGGCCCGAGGGCTGCGAAAAACATTTGTTTTAGCCATGCTCGTTTCCGCCGGAGGCTGGATCATGAACGCTTTCCTGTTTTCTTTATTTATGGAAACTTCTTTTTTAAATAAATACCATTGGTTCGCAAAAATATTGGTGACCGGAATTATTTTCTTTTTTAATTTTTATGGGAAGAGGTATGTTTTTGAGAAAAAATTTTTTTGAAAGCAAGAGATGCCGATCTTAATTCCATTTGAATTAATATAATTAGAAGACTAATTCACTGCCGCTTCATCCAACCACCAAACTGCATTTTCAATGTATGACGCCGGATAATTTTTATAATCACCATTTTGGGAAAAAATTTCCTGCACCACTTCTTTTTTGGAGGCACCTGTTACTAAAAAATGAATTTGTTTAGCAGCATTAATTACATTACCAGTCAGGGTTATTCTTTGTTGTCCGGATTGCGGATGGGTAGCTACGGCACAAGTCGTTGCCGCATTTAATAATTCAATTTGATGTGGAAAAATGGAGGCCGTATGTCCGTCACTGCCCATCCCTAAAATAACCAGGTCAAATACAGGTAAGTTATTTTTTTTATTAAGCTGCCGTTCAATTTCCTGACCATATCTTTTTGCTTCATTTTCCGGGTCATCTTCTCCCTTCACTCTGTGGATATTTGTGGAAGGTATTTCGACATGCTGAATTAATTTTTCATGAGTCATGCCATAGTTGCTTTCAGGATGATGGGGAGGCACACATCGTTCGTCCCCCCAATATAAATGGACCTTCTTCCAGTCAATCGCAGCTTGAAATTTTTCTGCTAATAAAGCAAAAAGAATTTTAGGTGTAGAACCACCCGAAAGGGCAATATGAAATTGATCCACTTTATCAATTTCCTCTTTTAAAAAATCTGCAAACGCTTCGGCAACAGCGCGGTTATCTGGATAAATATTCTTTTTAATCATTTCGACAAAAAATAGAATTGAGAATTAGGGGCAGCTAAAAAGTTATTTTTTTAGACGAGTTTTATTTTTAATTTATTCATTCTTTTCCGAAGCGAGTTCGGGACAGGCTATTTTTCATTTTACAACACTTGAAAATTGCCATTGGAGGTCAGTTCATTACAAGGGTTCCGCCAGGTTTCATCATCTGACTCCATTAATTTTGAGACAACCGTTGGGCCCCAAGTTCCGGCAGGATAGCCAAACAGCTTAATATTTGGATTCTTTTTCCAGGCTTTTAAAATGGGCTCTACAAAGCGCCATGCTTCTTCCACGGAATCCCCTCTGGCGTATAGGGTTGCATCCCCTTTTATCATGTCCAGCAGCAGCCGTTCATAGGCAGTTGGTACTTTGGCATCCGTCAGGTCAGTATACCGAAAGTTCATGCTGACATCCTTGACTTCAAACCCGGCTCCCGGCACCTTCATCCCAAATCGCAGCAGCAAGCCCTCGTCCGGTTGAATGCGAATGATGAGCTGATTGCTGTCGCTTATCAGCAGGCCCTCTTTTCTGAACAGTGCATGGGGTGGTTCTTTGAAAGTGATGACAGCTTCCGTTGCTTTTGATGGCAGGGCTTTGCCCGTGCGGACGTAAAATGGGACACCGGACCACCTCCAGTTATCAATAAAAAACTTTAAAGCAACAAAGGTCTCTGTTCTTGATTCTTTCGGAACGCCCTCTTCTTCGCGATAACCATTGACCCGCTCCCCCTTAATGGAAGAGGAAGTATACTGCCCCCTGATCACTTGTTTGGGAATATCATCTTCCCTGAAGGGCCGAATAGACTGTAAGAGTTTCAGTTTCTCATTTCTGATGGCAGCAGCATCGGCAGCAATGGGCGGCTCCATTGCCAGATGGGCGATGATTTGCATTAGATGGTTCTGGAACATGTCCCGTAATGCTCCTGATTTATCATAATAGCCACCCCGGCTCCCGACCGTCAAATTCTCTGAATTAGTGATCTGCACATGCTGAATATAATTGCGGTTCCAAAGGGGTTCGAAAATCCCGTTTGCGAAGCGGGTCACCAACAGGTTCTGAACGGTCTCCTTCCCTAGATAATGATCAATACGATAAATCTGATCCTCATTAAAATGGGCTCTAATATCTTTATTTAATTGCACCGCGGTTTCGAGGTCGTAGCCGAAAGGTTTTTCGATGACCAACCTCTTCCAGCCATCTTCTTCATTATTCAATCCATGAGCGGCCAAACAGGCAGGAATGGTTTTGTACAAAAAGGGAGGCGTAGACAAATAATAGATATAATTTCCACCGATATTAAATTGTTTATCCAGTTCGGCCAACCTCTTTTTTACTTTGACATAGTCGTCAGCATCAGATGTCTGGATCGGTGTGTAACACAATCTGTCTGCAAAATTCTTTTGCTCGTTCTTGGTCTTTTGTTCCAGGTCAATAAATTCACTTTTGAAAAAAACCTTTTCCCTAAAGGCAGTATCGCTAAGCTCGGAACGACTCACTCCAAGTACCGCAAAATTTTCGGGCAGGTAATCTCCCTGGTACAATTTGAAAATAGCAGGAATAAGTTTTCTGACCGCCAAATCTCCGGAAGCTCCAAAAATCACAAAGATGACTCCGTCCATAATTTTTATATTTAAATAATTATTTTTTAAAAGAATTCAGGCATGTTGAAAATTTGCAGACGGTTATTGGCACATGCCCGAACCAAACGACAACCATCTGCCCATTAAAATTGTTCAACTACTTTTTATAAATTCCAGTGAACTTTTAAGATTTGTTGAAATTATGCGAGTGTTCAAAATAAGGGGCACTAAAAATGACACTTTTATTTGGGCAAACATTTAGTTGCCATAGCTTAAAACTCTTTTTCAGGCAAAGGAAAAATGTCATTTTTTTTGAACAGCCACTTATTTCTTTGGCAATTAAAAAATTCATGTAAAAATGAATTTCAGATGTATTTATTATTGAAATTCATAATCAAATTCTGAGTACAGGACAAAATTTAATTTTTAAAAACAAAACGAGTACATCCTCCCCCTAACCCCCTCCAAAGGGGGAA
>JBCBRY010000223.1:0-10458 GCA_039819485.1 Bacteroidota bacterium
ATCATTGGGCAGGGCTTTTATCTGATCTTTAAAATAAGAAGTAAAACCAAAGAATAAAGGACCGTACAGGTGTTTAATAATTACTTTGTCTTTGTATTTTTCATAAAATACTTTTTCATCCTGCCACGGTTTGGAACCATCCAGGTCTGCTATTTTTCCGATTTCCAGACCTTTTTCACTTATGTCACCAGATTTTATCATAAACAACAGACAAGCGAGTGCAATGCCTATCCCTACTGCACTAATCAAACTTCCGAAGGTGGTGATGAGCAAAACCAAAACCAGCACGACTGCATCTGCTCTTGGAACTTTTGCCAAATGTTTCAACCCTTTGAAATCGACAATCTTAAAACCAATAGGCAGCAATAAACCAGCTAATACACAAAGTGGAATATGAGCAGCCAGCTTCCCAAGTCCCAACAGGACTGCAAGGAGGAAAATACCATGTATTATTCCCGACAACCTTGTTTTACCACCAGCATTGATATTCACGACAGTGCCTTTTGTGGCACCCGCACCGGGAATTCCGCCGATGGCTGCTGCCAGCATATTACCAATTCCCTGGCCAATCAATTCCCGGTTGCTATTGTGTTTGGTCTTGGTCATATTGTCGGCAATAACGGAAGTTAACAAGGAATCAATACTTCCCAGAACAGCCAAAACCAACGCATATTCTATCACCAAAGCGTAGACACTTGGGTCGACACTAAAAATCCCTCCCAATTGGAAAGCAGGCAAGCCTGAGGGTATTTCACCGATCAGCGGCACATCCATTTTTGCAAAAAAAGCGATCAACGTTGCTACTATTAATGCGACCAGGGCACTTGGGATGGCTTTGGTGATTTTTGGAAAAAGCTGATAAATGACAATCGTAATTGCGCCCAAAATAAGGGCAGACATATTAGCTTCGGAGAAGAGGCGCGGAAGGTCCTGAATGACGGCCAAAGTGGATTTGGCAGAATCCAATCCCGCAAAAGGGAATATTTGCAGAATGACTATGATCAGGCCCACACCGCTCATAAAACCTGAGATGACGGGGTAGGGAAAGTATTTGACATAACTGGCAATATTTAAAAAACCAAAAATCACCTGGAACAGTCCACCCAACAGAAAGGTGAGCAGAATGATGTTCATTGCATTGTCAAGGCTTCCATTCAGTTGAATGGCGGCCGCAACTAAGGCTGCTGAAACGACCGTCATAGGTCCAGTCGGCCCACTTGCCTGGGTTTCCGTACCACCAAACAAGGCCGCAAAAATACCAACAGCTATTGCACCGTAAAGACCCGCGGTGGCCCCCATCCCAGACTGAACCCCAAAAGCCAAAGCCAGCGGTAAAGCAACGACACCTGCTACCAGACCTCCAGTGAAATCTCCTTTTATATAATTGAAGTTGAAAAGTTGTTTTTTCATTTTTTATGTTTTGTAACGACTCCGGTCAAATTAACCTATTTTAAGGCATGAAAATACACTGTTTTGTTCAATTGTAACCGTAATTAAAAAATTATTTAATATAGCTCAACTTGTGTCGGGTTACCGGAGTTCGAAGTTGATTTTATTATATTTATTTCCGACTGAAAATAAACTGGCTGTAAGAGGGATGTGACCTGTGTAGTTCTTTTCTTTTTAATGGGTTGGAACGATTGGACAAATGATGTAAAGAACGGACGCCAACCATGGACAACGTTGGCCTTTATTGCACATCATTTTTTTATTCAATTTGCTATTTATTTTCTCGATAGCTCAATTATTTCCTTATTGATAATATCAGCATTATTTTTCATTGTAAAAATTGATTGATGGTTTCCATCAATTAAAAACTGTTTTCCATCGGATGACAGGTTGGTAAACTCTTTTTGCGCAGATATTGCTTCATTCAAAAATTTTTCTGGGTCAATACCATTTTTGCGGTAGGCTTCTTTGTCAATTTCAACTGCGGTAAAAACCCTGATCGGCAGTGTGCCAAAATTATTGGCTTTGCTTGCTCTTTCCAATACGGAATGATAGCTTTCGATTTCTTTTTTGTAGGCCCTTGTGCGCTTTCCATTCAGTAAATAGTCTTTTGTCCTCGCATTGATTTCATCTGGCAATCCATCACCAGCTAATAAAGGTTCTGAAAAGCTCTCAAAAAGTCCCAACACACCCAAGTCTGAAAAGAGTGCTGCTGTGCCCAATAAGAAAAGGGTCGTTTTGAATCTGAATGAGGATTGCGATGCAGCATTTAACCGTTCGACTTGTTCTGGATGGGTGGAATCTATAAATACCAGCGCTTTTACTTCATCTGGATATAGCTGTGCGAAAACTCGGATATAAGGGCCTCCAATCGAATGACCGGCCAAAATGTAGGGGGGTGATTCGCCGGCTGTTTCAAGTAATTGGTGCAACTCTTTTGCAATGGTTTCTGCGCTACGAGGTGCGTCACCTAACTCGCTGTACCCATTCCCGGCGCGGTCATACCTGACAATTCTCAAGCTGTCTTTAAGTCCTTCACTTAACCAGTGATAATACTCTGTAGACGAACTTGCACCACCTTCTATTATAACGGTTGGTTTGTCACTTCTTATTCCGGTAGCATGAATATGCAAATCTATACCGTTGACATCAAAGAGCTTGCCCATAGGAGGGTGCGGGGCAGGACCGAACGCACGAAAAACTAATCCTGCTAAGATGACCATGACAATTAATAATCCAATAGTTTGAAAAATTTTCCTGAAAATTTTTCCCAACACTCTTCTCATTTAGGTTTGGTTTTATTGTTACACAAAATGTTCGCGCAAAATCCGTGAAGGTGCAGTCCTCAAGAAAAATTTACAATTTATTGATTGATGCTGACGTACCACCTACCTGTCATAGCCAACAAATCGGCTAGGGCAAAATCTTATTTCACTATTGCCTTGATAGGTAACAAAACAACGCCCTTTCCTGATCAATTTTATTGCAAATTCTCTTTCGACGTCGCTTCCCTCGCATAAATATTTTTCAAGTCTTTCGATATTTTCGAATATCTTCTTTATGCTCGATTGTTTCCATTTCTTAAACAGGTGGTCGAGAAAAATGACACTTTTCCTTTGCCTGAAAAAGGTTTTGAAGACTTGGAAATCAAACATTTGCCAAAATATAAAGTGTCATTTTTAGCGCTTTTATATTTTTTGTCGCATTCAAATGGTTTTACTCATTACAAAATGAATACTTAATATTGTTTTGATTCCAAATGCAAATGCAATCAAATTTTCTGGAGGTTTTAACCAACAGAAATATACGGAAGTTACGTGGTGAGTCATAAAAACTTGTACGCGTAGCCTTGTACAAAATATCCCATCGAAAGAAAATAGAATGTGTAAAGCACAAAGGATATAACTATCCCAATATCCCAATCACTAAATACCCCAATAGCTCAATCACCTTCCCCTTCACCTTTTCCGCCGAAGGCAACATTGTCTGCTCCAGGGTACTGTTCAGCGGAATGGCCGGCATGTTTTCCGAACCCATCGTCATGACGGGGGCATCGAGGTGAGAAAAACATTTTTCCTGGATCAAACCAGCGAGGCTGCGTGCAAATGAATTGTTGGCAGGTTCTTCGGTGAGTACCAGGCAGCGGTTGGTTTTTTTCACCGATTCAAAAATGGTCGTTTCATCCAACGGGTTCAGGGTGCGCAGGTCGATGATTTCCACCTGGCCGGTAAAATCCTTGGCAGCATTGAGCGCCCAATGCACCCCCATGCCGTAAGTGACAATCGTCATGACCGTATTTTCCTGTGCGTAGTCCGCATCAACTTCGAGGACGGTGTTGGCCTGGCCGAAAGGCAGGATGTAGTCTTCGGATGGCTCAATGGTTTTGGCTGCTTTAGTGCCCGGAACTTTCGACCAGTACAAACCTTTGTGCTCAAAAATGACCACCGGATTGGGGTCGTGATAAGCCGCTTTGAATAACCCTTTCAGGTCGGCCCCGTTGCTGGGATATGCGATTTTAATACCGCGGATATTGGTCACGACGGACTCCACGCTGGAGGAATGGTAAGGGCCGCCGCTGCCATACGCCCCGATGGGCACCCGCAGGATCATGCTCACGGGCCATTTGCCGTTGCTGAGGTAGCAGGAACGGCTCACTTCCGTAAACAACTGATTGAGTCCGGGCCAGATGTAATCGGCAAATTGCACTTCCACGATCGGCTTCAGACCGACGGCAGACATTCCCGCTGTTGAACCAACAATAAAGGCTTCCTGAATCGGCGTATTGAACACCCGGTCGTCGCCAAATTTCTGTGCAAGGGTGGCCGCTTCGCGAAATACGCCGCCCAAACGCCCGCCAACATCCTGCCCGTACAGCAAACATTTTTTATTGGCTCGCATCAGTTCCTCTACCGCATGCAGGGCACAGTCGACCATGACAACTTCTTCACCATCGGATGGTTTCCGTACTCCCTTTTCCTCATTAACTTCGGTGGTGGCATAATCGTTTGTAAACAGGTCTGCTGGCAGTGGATCAGGCATTTTTAGTGCTTCCGCAAAATCGGCTTCCACTGTTGCCTCGGCAGACTGAACTATTTCATCCAATTGTTTTTCAGTAAATCCTGCTTCCAATAATTGTCCGCGAAAAATAGGGTAGGGGTCTTGTAGGCGAGCCTCTTCCAAATCGTCCCGGTACCATTCCATCCGCACCCCTGAAGTATGGTGGTTGAGCAAAGGTACCTTTGCGTGCACCAGGAACGGGCGGCGTTCTTTCCGCATGGTTGCGATCACTTTTTTCAAAACAGCATAGCTTTCAAAAAAGTCGTTTCCATCGATGCTGACTGCATCCAGCCCATGAAACCCCTGGGCGTACTCAAAAGCGTTTTGTGCCCGGGTTTCCTCTGCGTTTGCGGATATGTCCCAGCCATTGTCCTGTACCAGGAACAGGATCGGAAATTGCCGCAATGCTGCCATTTGAAAAGCTTCGGCCACCTCGCCCTCTGTCACGGAAGCATCGCCCAACGAACAAAGTACAATCGGATGGTCTTTTCCGTGATCTTCTGCGATGCCCAATTTTTCTTTGTACTGAATGCCCATCGCGGCCCCTGCTGCCGGAATGGCCTGCATGCCCGTTGCTGATGACTGGTGCGGGATTTTCGCTTTGTCATCGTCCCGCAAACTTGGATGGGAATAATAGGTACGGCCGCCTGAAAATGGATCGTCTTTTTTGGCGAGCAGTTGAAGCATCAGGTGGAAAGGCCGCATGCCGATGCCGAGCAACATGGAATCGTCCCGGTAATAAGGATAGGCATAATCCTGTGGCAACAATTGCATGCCGGCTGCGAGTTGGATGGCTTCGTGGCCCCGGCTGGTGGCATGCACATATTTTGAAACCAGTTTGAAATTTTTCTCATAGAGTTCCGTCATCGCTTTGGCGGTACTCATCAAATTGAAAGCTTTGGTTAGTATCTTTTTGCTGATCCGTCTTTGTGAATCGACCATGTTGTGTGAATTTGGTTAGGACTTTATTAATGGTTTTATGGCTGAATTGTTTTTTGGAGCAGAGGGTTGGAAATAGCTATAAAGTTCGGCATTTTCGGGAAATTTTTCTTTGCATCGTAAAATGAAGGAAAAATATTCTAAAGATGTACTTAATTTTGTTTGAATCGTATTTTGTGTATGGTTTAATAGTCTTTCTACAGAATATTGTTCTAAGAAATACGTCCGTTAACCCACGAATTGCATTCGGGGCAAACTGTTCACCACTAACCATTTATCGCTGAAAAATGAAACTCGACCACACCGATCTCCAAATCCTTGACCTGCTTCAACAGGACGGCCGCATGACCATCAAGGAACTTTCCAACCGGCTGAACCTGTCCACCACACCCATTTTTGAACGCATCAAAAAGCTGGAAAAGAGCGGTGTGATCGACCGTTACATGGCCGTCCTGAACCCAGAAAAACTGGGGAAAAAATTGACTGCCTTTGCTCACATTTCTATTAAAGATCATTCGAAAGCATTGGTTGAGTCATTTGTGGATCAGGTCGTTGGATTCCCCGAAGTACTGGAATGTCACTATGTGACCGGCGCTGCTGATTTTTTGATCAAAGTACTGGTCGAGGATATTGAAAAATACAACCACTTTGTATTGGAAAAATTATCGGCCGTACCAAACATCGGAAAGGTGGAATCGCTTTTTTCATTGTCGGTAAGGAAGAAAACGACGGAGGTGCCGCTTTGATGGTCAATGGTCAATGGTCAATGGGTGGTTGAATTATTATTTCAAATTCAGGTTCCTCTTTTTTGTTTTGATTGAGGCTGTCAATAATTTTAATATTTCTATGGAATCTTCATGTAGTGAAGTGAATTCTTGTTCTGAAATATAATGTGTTGCATATAATAACTCCAACCAGTATTGGGTTTCGTTGGCTTCCTTCTGAGCTATTGCTAATTTATGGATAAAATCTACTCCACTTTCAGCCTGGGCAGCTTCTCTAATCATCGCACCGGGGTTTGTCCCGCATCTCATGATCTGATTGCTTATCAAGAATTCTTTTTTCTTATTACGTAAATACTTTGCAAGATTAACAATTCGAATAGCGAATTGTAGAGTTTTGGTTCTCAATGGGTCTTTTTTCTCGGATAGTTTTTTCATGAAATTGTCATTTTATTAACCATTAACCATTAACCATTAACCATTAATGCGAATGACGGGTTAAAAAGAGAAACATCCCAGCTCATTAAATTTGTGTGGATCTACCAAATCGCACACATTATGAACTGGGAATTAAAACTTATAGCTCTTTATTTGTGGGTATGTGAAGGGTTCGAGGAAGGGGCAGCGGCCTATGCCCAAAGATTGAGCAAGAATACAAAATCTTTTGAACTTGGGTTCACGGACGAGGAAGCAGTAACAGTCTATCTTTATGGGATTACCCGCAAATACACAGAGGTCAAGGATATCCATAGGTATACCAAAGACCATTTGCTTGATTGGTTCCCTAAACTTCCATCGTACGAAAAGTTCAACAGCCGGTTGAACTTCCTGAACAATGTTTTCGGGGCCTTGGCAGGGAAAGCCCTTTCGGAACAACGGTTCCCGCAATGGCTTGTGCAGGGCAGGCAAATGCCGGATGCAGTGGTCGACTCCATGCCCATCATATTGGCAATGGGAAGTCGTGCAGACTCAGCAAAAGTGGCCGTTGAAGTAGCCAATAAAGGCAGGTGCGCCTCCAAGGGTTTTTATTACCATGGTTTGAAACTGCACCAGTTGGGGCTGTGCTGCCCCAATAGGATGCCCATTCCGAAAAGCCTTCTGTTAAGCGGTGCCTCCGAAAACGACAACACATTTTTCAAAGAGCAGATTGCGCCGATGTTCTCCTGTTTGAGGGTTTACGGCGACAAGATCTATCATGACGAAGCCGGAAGAATAGAACTGAAAAGAATGTTCGGGATCGAGGTGCTGCCCTCTCAGAGGAGAAAAAAGGGACAGAAACACCTGAAGGCCGATCAGAAGATTTTCAGCACATTGGTCAGCCGAATTCGTCAACCGGTTGAATCTTTTTTCAACTGGATAAACCAGAAGACCGGAATTCAGATAGCATCAAAGGTCAGATCCCTGAAAGGACTCTTTAAACACGTCTATGCAAAACTGACTGCCGGACTTTTAATCTTAATTGGGTTTTAACCCGTCATTCGCATTAGTGGTTAATGGTCAATGGTCAATTGATAATTAGGAATAATATTTTCTCACCTAACCACTAACCACTAACCATCAAATTAACATCCCCATTCAATTTCAATTTTATTGTGAGGTAGAGAGTAAGTCTGGTCAACGGTCATGATGAGGATATCGTCCCCGACTTCGCATTTTTCCAATATTTTTTCCAAATCAACTTTTTTATAGGTTTTATCGGAGTACTGCCAGATGGTATTGGTCTGGTTGTTTACGATGGCAACCCTGAACTCAATGCTTTTTAAGGGGTTTGCAAAATCCAAGGAGAGTTGGGTGGTCGAAACAAACAAGGTGCCCGTTGCATTTTGGCTGATCTTGCATTTTCCTTTTGGTGAATAATCATCGACCAGCATTTCCTGGTTGAGGAATATGGCAGTGCAATCACTGTAAGGCTGTTTTTCAGCAGACAAACAAGCAGGTGGAGCTGGTTGTGCAAATGTTTCTGTTGCAAAAAAGGTGATAAATATTGCAGCAAGTAATAACATCGGATTCTTCATGTCAATAAATTTTTTAAAGTGAAAATTAGGCTGGTTGCGTTTAAAACCAATTACGTTTACAAAACACCGCATAAATGCTTTTCCAATGTTTAAAACGCTGTAAAACAGTGTAAATGAAATGTAAAAGCCTGTTTTGAAATGAAAATGAATGTAAATTTGCTCCATGAGAAAGAAAATTCTACCCATTTTGATAATCGCCGTTTTTAGTCTGTTGGCTGCGCAGTGGATGCTTACTCCTTCGGCCACACCTGCGGAAAAAAGACAACACGCAGAAAAGGTTAACCTCGCACTGCGCCAGGTTGGCCACGAGTTACTTCTGGAAACGGGCGACGACTCTTCTCGTATTAATCCTATCAAGCAGATTTCAGACAATGAATTTATTTTGAATTTGGAGAGTGAGTTCAATTACGACACACTCCCTTCCATATTGTCAGCGGTATTTGAAAATTTTCAGATCGACGGTCACTACCAAGTAAATATCAAAGAATGTGATAGTGATACGATCGTTTTAGGGTACGACCAAATGGCCGTAAAAAGTGGGGAAGTGGCCTGTGTGGGAAGAGAACAGGCCGCCGACTGCAGTAACATCAGTGTTGTGTTTTCCAAAAACAACGCTTTTAGCATTGGTAAATTTATTTTGTTCACTTTGGGTTTTGTTGGGATATCTGCCTTGGTTTTTCTGATATTTTTTCGGGGCTCGGAGCAAAAGAATCCTGTCAGCGACAGTAAAAAAGAAATCAATTCTAACCAAGTTGAATTTGGTCAGTCAGCACTTGAGGTGTCTAACCAGTTGTACTTACTGAACAACGTAAAAAAAGAACTGACATTCCGTGAAACAAAATTACTGCACTTTTTTGCCCAGCACCCCAACCAGGTTCTCGAAAGGGAAAAAATATTGTCCAGTGTGTGGGAAGATGAAGGTGTCATTGTTGGTAGAAGCTTAGATGTATTTGTTTCTCGTTTGCGAAAAATACTCAAAGGCGATGAATCAGTAAAAATCAAAAACGTGCATGGCGTTGGGTATAAATTAGAAATTATTGATTCCTGATTTCCCAACTTTAGATACAGGGTTTGGCTTCACTAGACTAATTGGTTGAGAATGATTTTCAATTCTCCTGATAAAAATAAAAACCACCTCGGTATATTTGCCCAGGTGGTTTTGTAATTTCCATTGTCCATTAAAATGTCCTACTCACTTTACGAACTCAATGAATACGTCCGGCAAGTACTGGCGCTGAACTTTTCAGAAGCCTTGTGGGTGCGTTGTGAATTGGGCCAGGTAAAGCACTCGCGTGGCCATTGCTATCTGGATGTTTTGCAGAAAAGTGAAAACGGTGAAGAGATCGTTGCCCTTAGCCAGGCGGTTATCTGGGCACTGAAAATGAGGGACCTGAGAAATAAATTAGGGTTAGAACTGGATGTTTTACTGCAGGAGGGCATTGAAGTTCTGCTTTTGGTGAAAATTGATTTTCACGAAAGATTTGGATTGAAATTAATGGTCCAGGATATAGACCCTGCCTACACCTTGGGCCAATTGGCCCTAAAACGCAGGGAGACCGTTCTGCAATTAAAGAAGGAGGGGTTGTTGGAATTGAATAAACAAATAAACCTGCCAGCAGTCATTCAGCGAATTGCAATTTTGTCTTCTGAGAGCGCAGCAGGTTTAAAAGATTTTTTGAACGAAATGAGTACCAATCAATTTGGCTATTCTTTTCAGTTCAATCTATTTCCGGTAGCCATGCAAGGGACGAACGTTACCGCTGATTTTTCGAAAGCACTGAAAAAAATTAAGATCGAAGATTTTGACGCTTTGGTCATTATCAGAGGGGGAGGGTCGAAACTTGACCTGGTGGCCTTTGATGATTATGAGTTGTGCAAAAAAATAGCCAAGGTAAAACTGCCGGTAATCTGTGGTATCGGCCATGAAATTGATGAAACCGTTTTGGATCGGGTCGCCCACTCTTCATTGAAAACGCCGACCGCTGTGGCAGGATACATCATTCAGCACAATATGACTTTTGAAACGAATATTTTAGAGTTGAGCCTACAATTAAAGCGTAAATCCATCTCGCTTATCCACGAACAAAATCAATTGCTTTCAAATAGCTCCATTATTATTTCACAGACAATTAATCAAAAAATTAATCACGAAAAAATGATGATCGGTTTCATTCAAAAGGAATGGCCAAACTTGATAAAAAATAAAATAACAACTGCAAAATCCAACTTAACACTCCTCGAAAAATCAGTCTATTATTTAGGTCCTGAAATGAACC
>JBCBRY010000224.1:0-10237 GCA_039819485.1 Bacteroidota bacterium
CAAAAAAAAAGATTGAATCTTTTTTTTTGGGTTGAAAAATCCGGCATTCAAAAAGATACACTCTTAAGAATGCCGGAATCGAAGAGGTTCATTGCTGCATGATATCATCTGTTACGATATTGACCATCTCACTTCTTTCCTGTTCGGAAAGGCTGTTAAATTCGGTTTGACTGGTGATAATTCCGAGAGCAATAAGTAGTGCAATAGCAGTTTGTAGCATAGCTTTAGTTTTTAATTTTATTGGTTAGATAAATTTGGTTTAATTGATGGGGCAAAAATAAAGGAGGCGTTATCAGGTCTGTATCGACACTTTTTTTAATTTCTAACACCGCATTATTTAACAGGTTTTTTCATGTCAATGCCTGACACTTTAATAAGTTAAAAGTTCATTGGATTTAATTATTTCTGGTTCGGTCTTCAAAATCAATTTGTGGTTATCTGAAAAATATTTTTTGTTTGTGGGAATCAAGAAAGTGAAGTCAGCGGCAAGAATATCGAAGGGCACGAACTTTTGTTCTTGAAATATAATTGCTGTTAGAATAGCAGGTAAAGAGGGTGTTTTCCGAAGTAGGTTTTAGCATCTTTCGTAGTATGATATGCTGCTGGATCAATTATTATTTCCGTTGCTCACCAACAAATTGGGGAGTGTGGAGTTTAGGAGCTATATAATTAAAAACATCCACTCAATTATGTATGCATTAAAAGATTTGATGCACCTAGTGACCCGCCATAAACGAAAAGAGCTTAGCATAATCGGTTATGATATGGCTGATAATAATTACGAGCTCTTCTACCACAAAATAGAAAAGGGAGATTTTGCTACTGATGACGATGCCGCAGCCTATTTTTTTGGGCCTGATAAAAACGGCCAATATACACAGTACAAAAATTTGAAAAACCGCTTTTTCCGGAGGCTGACAAATGCTGTTTTTCATCTCGACCTGAAGAAACCGGAATTCAATGAAGCCCAGGTAGGGTTTTACAACTGTTGGAAAAACCTGGCTTCCGTGAAGATCATGGGGGCGAGGGGGGCAATGCATGCTGCGGAGAGACTTGCAAAAATTACCCTGAGAGCTTCAGAGAAATTTGAAGTGGTAGGGGTTACTTTAGAGTTGGCCAGGGTGCTTCGTACCTATTACACTTATTATAAGCCGGACAATCGGAAAAGAAACCACTACGAAGAAATACTCAATAAGAGCCTGGAGGCCTACCAGTTGGAGGTTAGGTCGGAATCCATGTACACTTCACTGATCGCGCCGTATATTTTATCCAGGTCAAGGAAACCCTGGATTTGTGAGCGTGCGAATGCTTGTTTGCAGGAGCTTGCACCACATTTTGGGAAAATACAAAGCTATCGTTTTAACTTTTATTATTACCTGATCAAAAGGTTGGAATGTGAAGTCAGGTTTGACTATCCAGGTGTGGTGGAAGTCAGTAGGGAGGCGCTGGAACATTTTAAGAAAAAGGACTCTACTCCAAAGACAACCTTCGCTATTTTCGGCAATTCGCTGCTGATCGGACTGACGATGATCGGTGAGCACGAGGAAGCGGAGCAAGTTGCGGGGACATCCCTGACGATGGTCGAAAAATATTCAGTCGGCTGGTATAAAACCAACGAAATGTACATGACACTAAAATTGTATAAGAAAGATTACCAGGAAGCATGTACAATTTTGAACAAGGCCGTCCATCACCGACGGTTTAAGAACCTGCCGCCGGCCGAACGGGAGAGCTGGAAAATATATGAGGGGTTCCTCCAATTGCTGATTCTCGCCAAAAAAATAAAACAAACCGATGGCGATAAAAAGAGAAGCAAATTCCGACCTGCCCGCTTCTTGAATGAAGTACCTAATTTTTCAAAAGACAAACGGGGGATGAACATCCCGGTACTCATCACGCATATTATCTATTTATTATACGAAAAAAGATATGTTGAATCCTATGACCGGATGCTCGCACTGGAAAAATATAACAGCCGTCACTTGAAAGAAGGGGACGACACCTTTCGGACTTATTGTTTTATAAAAGCTTTGCTGCAAATTCAGAAAGCAGATTTTAAAAGGAGTGAATCTGAAAAAAGAGCTACTGGTTGTCTGGCCCGAATGAGCAGTCAGCCTGTACAATACCTGAATGCTCCACACGAGGTTGAAACCATTCCTTATGAGCATCTCTGGGAGTTGGCCATGGAAGCGATCAGCCAGTAGTTTTAATGATTTGGTGAGTTCATGGTTCGTGGGAGTTTTCAGCGAAATGCATTGGAAGTGTTCGGCCTTGGAACCTTGGATAAACGCACCGTTTCAAAATTTTCCTTTTCGATTTAGAGCGGGATTTCATTTCGTTCAATTTTCTTCCTTTTAAGTTGATAAACTTGCCCAAAAATGTATCTTTGCGCCGATTTTCAGAAAGGGGGCATTTTCAGCTCCCAAAACACTCACCTGAACAAACAAAAAATCGTTTAAATAACATGAGTAATACCGGTAAAATCAAACAAATAATCGGAGCGGTAGTGGATGTTAGTTTTGCGGATGAAGGCTCCAAGTTGCCTGAAATTTTAAATGCCCTCGAGTTGAAGCGCCCGAATGGCGAAACGCTCGTAATGGAAGTACAGCAGCACCTTGGGGAGGACAGTGTGCGTACCATCGCCATGGACTCTACCGATGGTTTGACCAGAGGCATGACCGTCACTGATACTGGCAAAGCGATTGCCATGCCGATCGGCGACGATATCAAAGGGCGCCTTTTCAACGTGGTGGGCGATGCCATTGATGGTATCGGACCTGTTTCGAAAGAAGGTGGTTACCCGATTCACCGTAAGCCTCCTACCTATGAGGAGCTGTCAGTAGAAAAAGAGGTACTTTATACAGGTATCAAAGTTATCGACTTGATTGAGCCTTACATGAAAGGTGGAAAGATCGGCCTCTTCGGTGGTGCCGGTGTTGGTAAGACTGTACTGATTCAGGAGTTGATCAATAACATTGCGAAAGCCTACGAAGGTATTTCTGTATTTGCTGGTGTGGGTGAGCGTACCCGTGAGGGGAACGACCTGATGCGGGAGATGCTTGAATCTGGTATCATTGACTATGGTGAGGATTTTATGCATTCCATGGAAGAAGGAGGTTGGGATTTGTCGAAAGTGGACAAAGAAAAACTGAAAAATTCCAAAGCAACCTTCGTTTTTGGTCAGATGAACGAACCTCCAGGCGCACGTGCCCGGGTGGCTTTGTCCGGACTGACTGTTGCCGAATATTACCGGGATGGTGATTTGAACGATCCAACAGGCGGCCGTGACATTCTCTTCTTTATTGACAATATTTTCCGTTTCACACAGGCAGGTTCCGAAATGTCGGCGCTTCTCGGACGGATGCCCTCAGCGGTAGGATACCAGCCTACACTGGCTACTGAGATGGGGATTATGCAGGAAAGGATTACTTCGACCAAACGTGGTTCGATTACTTCCGTGCAAGCGGTCTACGTGCCTGCGGATGATTTGACTGACCCTGCCCCGGCAACTACATTTGCTCACTTGGATGCCACTACGGTACTGAGCCGTAAGATTGCTTCCCTGGGTATTTATCCATCAGTGGATCCACTCGATTCTACGAGCCGTATCCTCGATCCAGCCATTATCGGTGACGAACACTACGATTGTGCACAGCGGGTGAAAGTAACCCTGCAGCGTTACAACGAATTGCTGGATATCATCGCCATCCTCGGTATGGATGAATTATCAGAAGAAGATAAATTGATAGTACACCGCGCACGTCGGGTACAACGTTTCCTTTCTCAGCCATTCCACGTGGCCGAGCAGTTCACCGGTACGCCGGGTGTATTGGTACCAATCGAGGAAACCATTCGCGGTTTCAATATGATCATGGACGGTGAAGTAGATGAGTATCCGGAAGCTGCTTTCATGTTGAAAGGTAGCATTGACGATGTGATCGAAGCTGGTAAGAAAATGCTGGCAGAAGCATAAATAAGTTATGGGTTATGAGTTTTGAGTGGATGATGTGATTCATTTTACTCAAAACTCTCCACTCAAAACTCAAAACTTAGATTAAATGAATATCTCTATTCTTACTCCTGATAAGGAAATTTTCAAAGGTGCCATTGTTTCCGTTAAGGTACCAGGCACATTGGGGCAGTTCCAGGTGCTGAAAGGGCACGCCCCGATCGTTTCGTCTTTGGGGGCGGGAGAAGTTGTATTGGTGACTGATGGAGGCGCTTATCAATATTATGATGAGGAGACTGGTTCGGTCAAAGAAGAGCAGCAATCAGGCAAGACAATTAAATTCAACGTCAGCGGAGGTTTTGTCGAAGTTTTGAACAATGAAATCTCATTGCTGATTCGTATGCCAAAGGCATAAAAGATATTTTATTTTTTATTTCGCTGTTGTTTAAGGGATAAGATGTAAGTCTTATCCCTTTTTTCTTTTTAGATCACAGGTTTAAATCTGCGCATCTATTTCCGCAAGTTCTTCTTCGTCGTAATTGCCAAACCATTCCTTTAGTTTCTCCTTTGCTTTGCTGCGTACATCCTTGTTGATGTAGCAGGCAAGCGTTACGACGCCAAAACTGAGAACACCCAGATCATCTGTGTAGCCAATAATGGGGGTCAGGTCAGGCAGTGCATCAATGGGGGCAATGAAATAGCCTAACACTCCGAGAATGATATTTTTGGCCCAAACGGGTGTCTCTTTCCGGGAAAAGGCATAATAAAGTAGCAATGCACTGTAAATTACTTTAGTCCCTGCTTCTTTAAAATAATTTTTGATTTTTATCAAAAGCTTGTTTTCCGAAAAAAAATCTGCGTATTTCTTAAATGGATTTTTCATGTGAGCAATTAAAAAGGAAAAAGGAGAAAAGCAAAACTGTTTTCGACAAAAGGCAGGATACAGATGAAATTCAGGTTGAAATATTTTTACTAAGATTGATGTTTCGACATGATGTCCATTTATTTCAACTTTTTCAAAAGGTCCTCATACACTTTTACTTTCCGGGCATTGGCACCATAGGTGCCAGTCGTAAATGTGGTGTACACGAAATAAGCCACTCCAATAACAAAGATGGCTACGGTTATGTTGTTCATGCCCACTTGCCAGAGTGAAACCGAATAGGCGATGAACCAAGGAATGCCGATATAGGTGTCCCGTTTCATCAGGTTTTTGCAGTTTTCAATATTTTCTTCCAGCCAGGGAACGGTGATATTCTGTTCTTTAAGTTTTGTGCGTTCCTTTCTTGACAAAGGTTGAATGATCTTTTCCAGGTCGGCAGGTTTGAGCTTTTTGGCCATGGTGAAATTTTAGGTGGCAGATAAACATATTGCGATATGTACCAACTGAAAGGTTGGATCAGCAAGAATAGAATAAAGGTAGGATGAAAAAAGGAATTGAGAACAAAATCAAATCGTCACCAAGGCTTGCTTGGCCACTTTCATTGGAATGCCAGTGCATTTCTTTTCCATATAAGTCATCATGCGCTCGAGCAACTGGAGCGTCTCTCCGTCCAGCGTTTCAATCTCTTTCTTGAAAACCTCGTTCATGGCACGTTGGCGGACGGCTTTTACTTCAGACGGTATCTGGTGCAGGGCCCGTTCGATGCGACGATGTTGCGCTTTGATGGTAAATGCTTCCTTATGCTGGTCAAGCAGTTCACAAGCGTTGGACACCTCCATTTCACGGAATGACAAATTCTCTTTGGCCAATACTTTCAGGCATTCTATTGGAATATAATTCAAGTCGAAAGTGTCAACGACCTCTTCGGCAACATTATTAGGGATAGAAAGATCAATGACAACTTTCTTTGACCGGTCTCCATTCAAAAGGCTGGAATACAACTCTTTGTCAATAATGGACGTGGTAGCTCCAGTACAAACGATCATGCTGTCAAAGCCCTCTTTGTAATGGTTTAAATGGTCAAATGGTTGTGCCGTTCCGCCGAGCATCGTGGCTAATTTTTCGGCTTTCGCAAGGGTACGGTTAAATACCACTACATTCTCATAACCGTATTTTTTCAGAAATTTAGCAACCAAAGCATTGGTCTGGCCAGCACCGATCAGAAGGATGCGCGCCTCTTTTGGCAAGTTGGTTTTCAATAATTCTTTAATGGCCAACGAAACGACAGAGACTGATTTTTCCCCCAGCTTGGTTTTTGCGTAGACTTCCTTTGCTGCTACCACCGCAGCATCCATCGCAATGCGCAGGTGATCTCCTGTCAGATTACTTTTTCGATTGCGACCATAAGCCTCACGGAGCTGCCGTAAGATTTCCCTTTCACCTACTACCAAGCTATCTATAGAAGCTGCCACCTTAAAAAGATGGTCAATCGCATCTGCCCCTTCCAAGAGAATTACCTCCTCTCGGACTATTTTATCGGAAAGCGCAGGTTGAATATTTTTGAAAAAATCAAACTTGAAAGATGGGCTGATCGATTGCTCCGTGTAAAAGAAATAAAGAACCCGGTTGCAAGAGGATAGATAGGTCAGTTCTTCGAGGTGCATAGCTTCTTTCAATGAAGCCAACTGCTCATTAAGATGAGCCTCACTTTCATTGGGAACGACGAACTCCCCTATCCGCTGTAACGGAGTACGACGGTGAGTGACAGTCAATATTTTATAGCCGTTCAACATAAGTGATTCTAGTCGTTGGTGAAAAAAAGAAATTAGGCATTGGTGAAATACCTAATTTTAATACAACAAAAGTACCTAATACATGAAGTGGGTGTGTCACGAAACTGTAACAAGCGGGTATTCAATAACGTGAAGTGGGAATAAATTGCATTGAATCAGTCATTTACGTGCAATTCTACGCCATGCAGGTGACCGGAAGAACGGAAGAAAAAACCTGCTGCCAGGCCAAAGGCAAACCCGGCCACATGGGCCCACCAGGCTACACCGTCGGCAGCTCCGCCGCTGGCAAGGGAAGAAGTACCGGCTATCCATTGTTGCCATATCCAAAGGCCAAGGAAAAGCCACGCCGAAACTTTAAAAGGAAAAATCAAGAATAATAATTTGATGCGGGAATGGGGGAACATGACCAGATAGGCACCCATCACCGCGGAAATGGCACCACTGGCACCAATCATGGGAACGCTGCTGTCCATATTAAAATAGATATGTCCAAAAACGGCAGCCAACCCACCAAGAGCATAGAAAAAAATAAAACGAAGGTTGCCGACCGTCGCTTCAATATTGTCGGCAAAAACCCAAAGGAACAACATGTTGCCCAACAGGTGCATAAAGTCACCATGCAGAAACATAGAGGTCGCCAGGGTATAAAGGTCCTCTCCGTTGGTCACCTCTCGCGGAATGGCTCCAAAACTATCCCAAAAGGCATCCAGCCTTCCTTCTGGCAGCATGACCTGAAAAATGAAGATAGCAATGTTGATGACGATAAAACTATAACTGAAAAGGGGAAAGTAACCACCTTTTACCTGGTCATCGCCAATGGGGAAAATCATGTTTAAATGGTTTTATCGTCTTACTGTTTCATTGCATGATTTTTTTCAATTTGAACAATGAAGCCGTAAAACAATAACACAGTATCATAAATCCCAAAAAGATCGGGGACGGTTATATACTTTGATCGTATCGGAAATGGTCTGCCAAAAATACCAAAGAATGAGGCCGGCCACTGGCAAATAAGCAAATGCTCCAACCAACTGAATCCAAATGGGTAAGCTCGCGGCCAGTACAATGGCAGTTTTAATATAATTCAAACGTTTGATGTGCCGGTAGGCATACAGAAGGTGCGCAGCACTGGCTATTTGCCAAATACCCAAAATGATCAACATGGTATTGGTCCAGGCTTTTCCCGATACCAAAAATGACAGCAGAAGGATGGCCACAATCATGACTGCCTGTCCCAGCAAGTCAATTTTCATTCTAAATTTTGAAATCATGGTCAAAAAATATTGCAATCCAAAATCAGGAGTTTTTTTTAGTAATTCTGAATTTTCAATCCGGTCCCAAATATTACCTTTGCCAAAAGTAAAACTATACAGGGTTTTGAAAACGGATTTTCGACTAAATCGTTAAGAATCAACCGACTTTAAGCGAATTAGATAAGCCAGCAAATGAAAAAGGCAAAAAGGCCACAATCAAATGAAGGTTTGTTGCAAATTTTTCAACCTTCAAATTCAGGATACTTTCTATAAAACTTAATTATCATCGACCAATGGATATTACACCCTCGCAAGTAAGTGAACTCATTCGTAAAAGAAGATCTGTTTTTCCCAAAAGCTATACCGGGAGCCCCATCAGCAGGGAGATCGTTGAGGAAGTTTTGGAAAATGCCAATTGGGCTCCTACCCATAAAATGACCGAACCGTGGCGCTTTAAGGTTATGGCCGGTGGAGGGCTGGAGCGGTTGAGCCAATTCTTATCTTCTTATTATAAGGAAAATACGCCCCCGGAAAAATTCTCGGAAATCAAGTTCAAAAAACTAAAAAACAATCCGCTGAAAGCATCTTGTATCATTGCTATTTGTATGAAGAGGGATGAACAGGAACGTATCCCCGAATGGGAAGAACTAGCGGCAGTTGGGTGCGCTGTGCAGAATATGTACCTCACTTGTGCCGCTTATGATATTGGCTGTTACTGGAGTTCGACAAAGGCCGCTTTGCAGGCCAATGACTTTTTGGGGCTGGAAGAAGGGGAACGATGCCTGGGGCTGTTCTACATGAGCTACCACAATGCGCCTGACATTCCAAGAAAACGAACACCGGTAGCTGAAAAAACAGCTTGGATAACAGGATGACCCAGGGTCCGTCTCCCTCCTCTTTTCGTTTTACATCCTATGGATAAAGCCAATTTGGATTACGTCTGCCTTTTGCCAATGTTCAATTTGACAATGGCCTGACCATTCCAAATTATTGTTTCAAATGATTGTAAATCAATGGTTTGAGAGTTTGGTATATTCCAATTTTACATACAATTAAAAACATATTAGTTTTTTGGCAAGGTAATTGAAAATTATAGGGTATCCAATTAGATAGCGCAAAAACAGGATGTTATATAAAATAATTTTTTTTCATAAATGTCCTGAGTGTAAGCGCAAATAAATTGATACTTATAGATTCGACTTTTTCCCATGCAACATTTTACTAAGGTTTTTTCGTCGGTTGAGGCGTGTTGTGCTTTGGCCGAAAATGGAAAGTTGCATGGAATTTCTTTTCCCACCTGATTAGGATTCCCATATAACTTTCCAAATAGAAGTCTGAGATCGAGAAGCTGAACAGCTATTTTGGTTTCCGATCGAATTAAATTATTTGTTCATCTCGAAAAACGATTTAATTATGTTGATCCTTCAGCTTGCACTTGGTGCATTCCTCCTAGGCGGAGGTATCATAACTTTGACGAATTGGGTTGCTGAGAAGCTTGAGCGTAATTCCGTTTCAGGTAGTCGCTAAAACGGCTTAGGGCAGTGTACGTTATTACTTTGCTCCATTATTTTTGCACTGTCCTGAGACAATCAGGAGTATAAAAATACTCCTGTTTCTATCTCTTTCCCTAAAAGAAGAGTTCGTTTAGAGTTCTTCAGACTTCTTCCAATTCTTTAACAGCCAGCCAGGCCATCAGGCCCATACCTGTTTTGAGACAGTTTTCATCTACATTGAAAGTGTCTGTGTGTACGGGCGAAGTAATGCCTTTCTCTGGATTGCCGGTACCCAGCCGGTAAAAACAGGCTGACGTGACTTGTGAGTAATAGGAGAAGTCTTCTGAGGTCATCCGAATAGGGAGGTCGATTACATTTTCTTTTCCTAAATATTCCTCAGCAAATGCTTTTGAGCGAAGCGTCAGCGGCGGGTCGTTTTTAAGGAAGGGGTATCCTTTTACAATATTGAACTCACAACTGCCGCCCATACTTTTTGCTATTCCTTCTGCCATTTCTTTCATTCTTGCATGGGCCTCTTTTCTCCATGCTTCATCCATTGTACGGAAGGTGCCTTCTATTTTTACCTCGTTGGGAATGATGTTGGTGGCACCTCCGGTAGAATTGATTTTCCCAAAAGTCACAACAGCGGGTAGGGTCGGATTGGTCAGGCGGCTAACCAATTGTTGTAGGGAAATAATCAGATGGGAAGCGATCAGGATAGGGTCACGACATTCGTGTGGCAGTGCCCCATGCCCCCCTTTGCCTTTTACTGTCAGGTACAATTCGTCAGCACTTGCCATGTACATGCCAGGGCGAAAGCCAACTTTCCCAACTTGCAATGGAGGGTGAACGTGTTGTCCGAAAAT
>JBCBRY010000225.1:0-10156 GCA_039819485.1 Bacteroidota bacterium
TTCATCACCTGGAAAAGCTTTTTCAATCATTTCTGCAATTTCCAGTAATTGGCTTCTAACATTGTCGTTTTCTTTTTTGAGTCGTTCGTTTTCTCCTCTTAAGTATTTCAGTTGCATGATCAGTTCGTTGACCATGTTTTGGTGTTGCATTTGAATATCTGTGCTATCTTCTTTTGGTAGTTGCTCAAAAATACTATATTCTTCTGGAAATTCATTGGCAATTGCCAAAAATAATGCTTGAGTTCCCTTCTTTGTTCCGGCTCTCACATTATAAAGGTCTTTCACTGATATACCCAGCCCTTCTGCAACCATTATAGCAGTAATATTACCTTCCGATTTTTTTAAATGATCCAATAATTTGGTTATCAGCAGGTTGTATTTTGAATCTTTATGCATTTATTAACTTTATGAGAAACTTGAGGCAATTGCTAATTAATTGCTAATCTGTAGAACAGAATCACCAACAAATAAAATAAAAGAAATCCTATTTATAAGTGTAAGTGACCATAAATTGCTTTGAAAACGTGAGGTTGTACCGAGGCATCCAAAACCGAAATAACCAAATCTATTTTTATTGCGCAATGCTATGATAACGTTGAAATTTCAAGCAATATCAGTTAATCAAGACTTGTTGAATTTGACATTTGCTATAGGTATAATAGAAACGTTGAGTATTCACTTCGAAACGATTCCATTTCTGCGAACACGGAGTGATAAAAAATCCTCTATCTCTTATTGAGTGCCAGATCGTTTGTGGCTATTGTAAAGGGAAAGGCTGGGTAAGGCGCAAGGATGCTCGGTATTGTTGTGGGAATTGTCGGAAAATGGCTTATAGGGAGAGGAAGCATAATTAAAGTAATTAACCATTTAACATTTTAACGATATTGGGCAATTATTTATACAACAGGTTGCGCAGCCTGCATGTATACATACCCATACCAGAAGATGGCTTTTACCTCTTCCCGGATTTTTCAAGGTACCGGGTACGGCTGATGGTTCAGGGCATCCACAACAGTGGCGACCTGTGCGATAAGCTGCTGAACGACACTGGCGTGGCACTTTTACCAAGTTTTGATTTTGGCCGTCCTTCCAGAGAGCTGACTGCCCGCCTCTCCTATGTCGATTTTGACGGAGCAAATGCCCTGAAAGTTTCCAAAACAGATTATACCGATAAACCCCTGGATCAAAAGTTTATCCAGCGTTGCTGCCCGAATATGGCGGAGGTTAAGGACAGGAACGAAATGTGGCTAAAAAACGGGGGAAGTAAATAATCCAAACTAAACAATAATCACCCTCAAATATGGTTAGACGTGTTGCCCATAGCCGTGCTCTAATGAATTTACTTTTTCCAAATAGTTTGTAATGGAGCTATTTTTTCTTACTTTTCCAAGTCTTCATTTTTCCCCGTGATAAGTAGGTATTAGCACTGCCCATCTCTGTGAAAAGCCAATTTAGGAATCAACACAAGTTGCTTTCTGGTAAAGACATCCTTTTGTTCACTATTAAATATTATGTGCCAATGGAGAAGTACAAAGCAGTGACCCTGAGAAACTTCAGGGAAATACCCCAGGTTGAATATCACCTTTCAGAAGAAGAGAGATTTGCCATTGAAGTCGTCGGGAACGTCCTGCCTTTCAAAGCCAACAACTATGTCATCGATAAACTGATCGATTGGGGAAACTACCAAAACGATCCCATTTATACTCTCACCTTTCCCCAAAAGGAAATGCTCAAACCCGGACATTTTAAAGAAATGGCAAACGCCATCAAAGGTGGGGCAGAGAGGCCGGAACTTAAACTCATCGCCAATAAAATCCGCTTCGAACTGAACCCCCATCCGGCAGGCCAACGGGAACAGAACCTGCCCGTACTGGATGATATAAAACTGACCGGGGTACAGCACAAATACCGGGAGACCATGCTATTTTTCCCCAGCCAGGGACAGACCTGCCATGCCTACTGCACATTTTGTTTCCGCTGGCCTCAGTTTGTCGGCATGAACGAACTGAAGTTCGCCATGCGGGACACGAAACTGATCATCAAATACCTGAAGGCCCATCCGAATATCACGGACATCCTGTTTACCGGGGGAGACCCCCTGATCATGAAGACCAAGGTCATTGCCAAATACCTTGATGCACTGGTGGAAGCAAAACTGCCCAATCTCAAGACTATCCGCTTGGGCACCAAGGCACTGTCCTACTGGCCACAGCGGTTTGTGACTGACGAAGATGCGGATGATTTGTTGAAACTTTTTGAAAAAGTCAATAATGCGGGGATACACCTTGCATTCATGGCACATTTCAACCACGCCAACGAAATGAAGACGGACATGGTCAAAAAGGCCATAGGCAGGATACTGAACACCGGGGCGGTCATCCGTACCCAGTCAGCAGTGATGCGAAATATCAATGATAGCTCAAATGCCTGGGCGACCATGTGGCAACAGCAGGTCGAACTTGGCTGCATTCCCTATTACATGTTCGTTGCCCGTGACACGGGGGCGCAACACTATTTTGCGGTCTCATTGGAAAGAGCTTGGCGCTTGTTTCGGGATGCTTACCAGCAGGTCAGCGGCATTGCCCGGACAGTAAGGGGGCCGAGCATGTCGGCAGGCCCGGGGAAAGTACATGTGCTTGGCGTATCGGAAGTCATGGGGGAAAAGGTATTTGTCCTTCAGTTCATTCAGGGCAGGAACCCCGATTGGGCTGCCCGTCCTTTCTTCGCCAAATATGACCCGGAAGCTATTTGGTTGGATGACCTCCGGCCTGCTTTTGGGAAACAACGGTTTTTCTTTGAGGAAGAATACCCAATACAGCGGAAATTACAGGTACTTCATGCAATTGGAAATGATACTGCCAAAAGTGGTGAGTTCATCTTTAGTTGATCTGACCTGAAAATAATCTGACCGCACAGAAACTATATGATGAATAACGGGTTAGATAAAACACATGACAGCAAGCTCGATAGTAAATTAAAACCAATTTAGAAGGCAAATTAGATGGATTGTTACAGCCTTTAGTACAGAGCTTGCATGGGAATGACCAACAATTTTAAGCAAGGGTTCTTGCTAAGACAATTTGAATATTGGTTCAGCAATTTAAAAATCTGGCACATCTTTTCTTTCCTGCATTTCACTTTGTTTCCATCCTGAATCCCATCTGTATATTTTTAAACCGACCGACCATCCAACAGTTTTTGATGTCTGTTTTGCAACAGCAAAAGTGTTGGGTAGTGCACATCTTAATTTTAATGATAATTATCGAAAGGAAAACCGGAGAGACCATAGACAAAGCATTGCGACGTTACCGCCGGAAGCACCGCGACACAAAACTCAGGAGGGAACTTAGGGCACGAAAGCAATTCGTGAAGCCTTCCGTAAAAAGGCGTCATGAAATCCTGAAAGCAGCCTACAAGGAAAGAAAACAACGGGAAATGTCCTCTTAACCCCAGCACAATTACATATCAAATGAACTTTATAGAGAAGGTAAAATCGCTTTTGTTCAATAACGAAAACCGTAACGAAAACAACAACAGGCAAAATACATCCAGCAATGAATATAAAGGCGCAGTTGTTCGCTTTGACCATTCACGGGGTTATGGATTCATACACTCTAAGGATTTCGATCAACTTGTATTCCTCCACATTTCCGACGTGGAGGTCAAGGTTCGAAGGGGACAAAATGTCAAGTTCGATGTCGAAAAATCCCGAAAAGGGTGGAAAGCCATCAACGTAAAAGTGGAAGGTGCCTGGTAAATTATTTCGCCTGTTTTCATGCAGTTCTAATTTAATATTGGAACTATTCACCACAAATTCAGATCAATGAGAAGAAAAACAAAGAAGTTCGATTACGCAGAGGGTAAATACTACTTTACCATCAAATCCACTCCGAACCACATCACGATTCACCGGGAATCCGAAGCTGAGGCACATCAGGCCTACCATAAATATCTTGATCTCGGCAAAAATATGGAATGGCTCGGCAAATGGGAGGGCAAGAAATTTATTGAAACCACTGCTCCTGCGAAGGAGAAACCAATTTGATCAATTGCAAAGGCCATGATAGTCTGAAAGTTTACAGAAATATTCTTATTAAGACAACTTATCAGGCTATTGACCGTTATTTGATCACAACAGCATCAATGAACTGAAAGTATATATTACAGGTTCTTTTTTGATTATCCGCAGTTTTATCTCTTTCCTTCCTTAGCATCGCAAGACGTAAAATTTCCCGTTTATCTTATAATTAAAGTCTGTTTTATAGTGATAATATCGTGATAGGGTTCGATGGAAATAAATTTCTTTTGATTTGTACCCTATTCCGTTCTCGTTTTTAATGTAATCAACTATTGACATATTTAAAATTTATTTAATGAATATTTTCGTTGGAAAACTTAGCCATGAAACTAAGATAGAAGATCTGAGAAAAATTTTTGGCCAGTATGGCAGAATAGTATCGGTCAAGGTCATCATGGACAAAATCACACGCCGTCCAAAGGGATTTGGATTCGTGGAAATGGAAGACGCCTGGAAAGCCAAAAACGCTATCAAAAGCTTAAACGGTTCCCGCTTATACGGAAGGACTATTGTGGTCAAAGAGGCCCGGCCAATGAGCCAACGTTTTGGACAGAGGCATGGCAGGAATACCTTTAACTCTTTCGGTTATTAACAGCCATTTGGTACTGAAATCATTCCTACCTGGAAATGGCGAGAGGCTGAATCCTCATCAAGAATCCCAAGCTGGCTAATATTCCTGCTGGCAAATCAAATAATAATGCAAGACAGCCATCTTAAAGAGCACCTGCAAAACTGGCAGACATTGGTGAGAAAACATCAAAACCCGTTACACGGAAAGCAACAATACAGATACTGAATACTTTCCTTCCTTTTCTCGGACTGTGGGCCTTGATGTATTTTAGTCTCAGCTGGTCTTATTTCCTTAACCTTTTCTTTGCTGTCATTGCTGCTTTCTTCCTAGCCAGCATCTTTATCATACAGCATGATTGTGGGCACCGGTCTTTCTTCAAATCTGGGAAGTTGAACAACATCGTTGGTTTTATCTCGAGTTTTTTCAGCACTATCCCCTATAACTACTGGCGTCGTGTGCACTAGGCCTTATAGATTGAGATAAATAGGTAAGTTGCTTACACCATAGCTTACACCAATAATACAAAAGGAGCTATGAATTACATCATAACTCCTTGATTTTCAGTTAGTCGGGATGACTGGACTTGAACCAGCGACCCCACGCCCCCCAGACGTGTACTCTACCGGACTGAGCTACATCCCGAAAAATAAAATGAGTGAATAAAGGAACATCGGAATGATTGAATAATTCGCTCATCCAGCTATTCTATCATTCACTCATCTAAATTGGTGGGTCGTACTGGATTCGAACCAGTGACCTCTGCCCTGTCAAGGCAGCGCTCTAAACCAACTGAGCTAACGACCCAAATGCCTTATAATCAGGCTTTTATGGTTTCCTCGTTTTTCACTTTATAGTGAGTACGTCAGAATAACGTCATTTTTTCAATGAAACGGCTGCAAATTTACTACTTTGCTCTCATTCGAGCAATATAATTTTTTCAACATTCTTGGATACATATTTCCATAGCATCTAACTTCAAAACCCTACCTACCCATTCTTTTCAGCGCCCTCCTTGCCATCCTGTAAGCAACAAAGATTCTCAACTCAACGGTTTCTGACATATCCATACCTTCATTCCAAGCTTTGTTAAGAAGGTTCTCCAACATATTAGCCTGGGTTTCGACTGCCCTCAAGGTAAAATCTTGTTGCTCAAAAGAAAGAGCGTCAAAATGATCTTTGTTTATTAACAAGTTATAAAAAGACGCCAGTGCTTCTATCCTTCTTCTTGAACAGCCGGTAATGTAATATTCATTAGAGGGGTCACATTGGTTATCAATGCTCTTCAAACTATGTTTGCCGTCTCTAAATATTACGTCAGCATTTGGAGCAAGAGCACGTCTTACAGCTTGTTCTGGCAATCCGTATTGATCAATTTCAATCATATGATTTCTTTGGGTGGAAAGTGAAAAGGGTTTATGATTGGCTCAACGTTTTGGGATTTCTCGGTACAGCTCCTTTGTCGGGTAGAATCCATATTGACCACTATCTGAGTAACCATGTTCAAACCCCTCAAGATTCTCCATTTTCCGGCAAATATTTCTCAATCTCGATTGTAATTCACCAAGCTTCCTGTTAAACTCAAGAACATCCATTTCGAGATCAGACTTCTTCCTTTTCATCTCTTTTTTTGCATCCTCATAATCATGGACAAATGAAGAACTCATATAATTCACATCTTCAATCAGCCCCTCAGTCCTGCTCATTTCATCCAGAATGTCGCTTTTGACCCTTTTTATGTTTTCCCGCATCCGTTCCAAATCCTGCTCAATGGAAAAAGATTTGTTTCTCAAACTGTCCAAATCCCGTTGGTGTTTGTAGCCTTGAATTTCAGTGCGGAGGTCTTCAATCTTGAGGTCAAGACTGTCCTTGTTGTTGGTGGTATTCCGATTCCAAAAACTCATTGTAGACTGTTTTGAACTTTATCCTTGATTTGGTTAAAAGTGCCTTGCACCTTTTCTTGTTGTTTCTCAAAAGCGGTCTGGGCATCTGTAAACGTTGTGGAATATTGAGATGGATGAGGCACTATCCTGTCATATTCGAAGTTGGCAAAAATATAATCAGAGACCAGATTGGTTTCGTACTCGGAGTTCTCGCCTTGTTTATTCTCTATACGTTCAAGCGTTTTAAACAGGTATTCCGCAGCTTGGTAAATAAGGTTTTCCTCTTTTCTGAACTCTACACGTATGCTCTCCTTGACTGTCCTGACACTATCCAACATCCTTCTTTTTTGCTCATTGAATTCACGAATCTCCCGTTTCAGGTTGGTCATGGTCTGTTCAATATCCTTCCGCAATGCTCTATGATGGTCAAGAAGTTCCTTTTCTTCCTTTAGGGTGGATTGCAGTCCTTGTTTCAGATCAAGGTATTCCTGTTGCAGTTCGTTGTATTTTTTGGCAACTTCGGCTTTGTGTGCAAGGTCTTTGAACTTGAGCAAGTTCTCGTGATATGCTTTTGACTGTCGTTCGACGTCCCTCAATTTAGCTTCCAAACGGTCAAAATAAGACATGGTAGGTAGTAAAGCGTTTCGCTTGTTTTTAATTCAGTTAATCACAATGATCAAAGGTAAAAAAAAAATTCACCGATTATTATTTGCAGGAAAGAATACTACCCTTATTTTCGTCACCTGACCACCCCCCTATCAAGGAACAATCCGGCAATCACCAATATGGATTTCGATTTAGGCGACATAATTAGAAACACTTTGGACGGCAACGCTGTTGCTGCCCTTGATCAACATGTAAAGGACACAGACAACAAGCTTCATCAGGAGTATACAAACAAGGGCATGTCCAAGGAATTTGAACGTCTCCTGAACCTACGCTTTTTCACCTATATTGAATATTTGTCACTTTTTGATTCCGCTATTACCAAAGATGAATTTCATCAGTACGGTATCTTTCTTTTTCTTCGGATAGAAGAAGAATACGGGTACTGGAAAGGGAATGAGCGCATCAACGGGAGAAAAGATTTTATTTCATTCTATGAGCCGAACGAAATGGGGTTCATTCAACTGCTCAAGAAAGTCGGTTTCTCCTTCAGCAAGATCAATGCTTCCATAGCAGGGGAAAAACTCAGGGCAAAAATCCCTTACAAAAGGATGTGGGAACACATCTATATTAACGGTGCGTCCGGCTCAGGGAAATCTACCCTGATGAAACGGTTGATCTGGTTGCTCAGCAAACTAAAGGTTGGGATAGTCCTAATTGACCCACAGGGCAAGTTAGCCTCGGAAGTAAGGTCGTTTAAACAAATAGACAAGGACAGGCTGGTCTATTTCAAACCAACGCTCAAAGAGGGCTATACCTCCGTGTTGAACTTCTTGGACAATGAACGGGGTAAAGACGCCAACAGCATGGCACTCAGGCTGGCAAGGGTAATAAGTATCCTCAGCAAAGGCGAACTCTCCCCTCCTATGGTTTCCTTGCTTCGCCCCTGTTTGGCCGTCATGATCGAAAAAGGAGGCTATAACCTCACCGACCTCAAAAGGTTCCTTATAAAAGAGGAAAACGAAGACTTGATAGAGTTGGGGCTTGCACATGCCGACCCTGAATATAGGTCAACGTTTAAGAGATTGAATTCAGGGTATTTTAACAGGACAAGGGACGCCATCATATCCAAATTAGACCTTGTTTTACAGGACAAAGTATTTAGGGATATTACTTCCGGGAAAAGCACAATAAATTTAAGGCAGTCCATCGAACAAGGGAAAATCATCATTTTTGACCTTGGAAGACTGGACACAGATACCATTCAGGCATTTGGCCGTTTAGTCGTTGCCCTTTCCCTGCACATTGCTCTTGAAAGAAATGCTGACACAATAAAAAAATACAAAAGGTTTTTTCTCTTCATTGACGAAATGCAAAACTTCCTCTCCCCTGATATGATAAAAATTGTGGACGAAGCAAGGCAAAAGAAACTCCACCTTGTTATGGCACACCAAAGGATCGGACAATTAAAAGCACACCTAAAAACCAATGTCGAAGAAAATTTCATTGATGCCATGATGGGGAACACTGCCGTAAAAATCGTTGGCCACAATGATTCCCCAGATACCATCAATATCCTCTCTTCCAAACTCGGCATGGACAAAGAAAAGTTGATCGGTATTCCCAATTACGAATTTATGTTGAGGGTCAGGGGAAAAACCGATGTACATTTTAAATCATCCAACGCCATCAACAGCAAGGGCTTATATCTAACAAAAAAAGAGACTAAAGAACTGGACGAATATATGTTGCAAAAATATTACACACCGATTAGCATGAGGGCAGGATCAGCGCAAGGTTTCAAACGGGAGGCAGCACAATCTCAGAAGGACAATAAGAATAATTCAGAACCGATAAAGATGCAGGTTGACTTAGAGGAAGATGATTTTTAATCATTAATCGAATGAATAAAACCTGCTACAAATGCATGTTTATTATCGTGAACAATTCACTATGGTTATAGCCTATATTATTTTCTATATTAACAGCAAATTATGTGAGTAGTGATAGCACCAAAACAAGTTAAAATACTCGAAGCATTGGGAAGGTACAAATTCCTCTCCCGCTCTCAATTCGCAAGGTTGGGCATTGAGAAGTACAATTCCAATTATACCAAATATTGCAAAACACTGTTGGAAAGAAAAATGATCGGCGTGACCGATGCCAGACCCTATGATCTTGGCTTAATCTATCACCTCAAAGAAAAAGGTGCAAAGATCATCGCTGAACACCTGCAAACAACTGTTACCCAAATCAATTTTGTCAGATCAGAACCGACCCGGAGTCCCAAGACCCTCTTCCACCGCAAATATTCCATAGACTGCCAAATAGAACTGTTCACAACGGCAGATCAGGCAGGGATCGAAGTGGATTTTTACGACAGGGATATTGAGACCGTTGGCAGCCTGAAAAAAGACGGCATCCTCCAAAGGAAAACAAGAGTCCCTATCCATAAGGGACAGTATCTTGAGCCTGACGCTATTTTCAGGATCGTTACCCCCAAAGGCAAAAAACTATACTGTTTTGAATTTGAGAACGAAACCTATACCAAGAAGTCCTATGAAAAAATAATCAACCATATGTGGGCTTTGAACATGAAAAGCCCCAGCCAAAAGTACAACCATGAAAAAGCGCACCGTGTCCTCATGGTATACAAAGACCAAGCGGTCATGATGGCCGTCATAGCCAAGATGAAAAAGCACCTTAGCAACATCAACAGATGGTTTCTGTTCAAGACCTACGAATCGGTAGTATCCCCTGTTTCACTGAAAAAATCCACCTTCACCCTCCTTGAGAAAAAAGACTTTTTTGCCAACTGGCTCGCTATAAATGATACTTACGTATCCATGTATTAATTGAATGAAAAAATTCAATCTAACTCATTGATTATCAGCACCCTTGCTTATAACCACAAAATATCCAAATTATAAAGTACGGTTATACCATTTGATGGTGCAATCTTGCTTCTCTTTTAGTCATTTTGACAATACTGACCTAAGAAGTTTTTGTACATTTTCAAAA
>JBCBRY010000226.1:0-9948 GCA_039819485.1 Bacteroidota bacterium
TATTTTTAACCGTTTTAAAAATCTCTTTTCAAAAGAGGAACGTTTAATCGAGAATAAAAATTTTTGATCTTTTCCAGAGAATAAAAATGGTTAAAAATATTGTCGGCCAAATATTTACCAATTAATTACCGCGCAAAGGATGTAGGCCCTTTGTTGTTTACATAAATGACAAAAAAAAGATGAGCAGAAAAAATAAATTGGTGGGAACAAAAAGTGAATCAGATGTTAATGAGAAGCCTTCATCTGGTATTAAACACAGGTAGTAGTCTAAAATATTTTTCGAGCATCACACAAATTAATTATTTAATTGGCAAGTGGCTGTTCAAAAAAATGACACTTTTCTTTTGTTTGAAAAAGAATTTTAAGCTATGAAAACCAAGCATTCGATAAAATTAATGTGTCATTTTTAACGCTCGTTATTTTGATCACCTGCTTTTTAATTCAGGGAAATATAATTTTAATAAATCCGGCCTTCTGTTTATTTCAAATACTTTTTCAGTTTTCCTGACCTGCAACCCAAGCAGTCCACCAAGTCCACTCCCTACTGCTCCAAAAAAAGAAACCACTCCGATCTGTAGGCCAGGTCCGGTATCAAAATCAGGTTCTTGTTTTTTTTCATTTTCTAACACCCCGACTCCCAGCGCCAGTCCAACTCCACCACCGGCACTTGCTCCTGCCCCTACTCTCTTTTTTCCTTTTAATTCTATTTTTTCCACCACATTGATCGGCACGAAATAATATCCCTTTTTTCCTTCCAATGCCTTTTTCGACCATCCCTTGGTCAGCATGACCGAAAGCGTGTCCGAACTAATGACATACCCGCTAAATGTAGCACCGTAAGAGGTATGGATGGTTACCGGCTTGGTCTGTGATAAAACGACAAAAGTGATTAACTGGAAAAAGAAACTGATCAAAATATTTTTTTTCATCGGAACTTAAATTAACACTATTAAAAAGACAGCAGTTTCCGATTTACTTAGCGAGAGAATTTCTATATTATTTTTATTTTCAAATTGCTATTTACCAGGCTGTTTTCAAAATATTTTCTTTGGATGGTAAATTATAATAGATGATTGGCGAACGGCCAGTAAAAGGCCATAAAAAAAATCCCGGGATTTAGAAAACACCGGGATTTATCCAAGGTAGCCTAAAAACCTTGGGAATTAAAAAGTCTCTTTAATCAACTTCAGATTTTCTCAAATGGAATAATACCGAAATGCCCTGTTGATTCCAAGTGGATGAAATAAGTGCCTGCCGGGTACTCTTTCATGTTTTTTTCCCATTGAATGAAATTACCTGTTGACTGTAAAGATTGCCTTTCTATCAATTCTCCTTTTACATTGATCAGGACCAACTCGACCGGCGCGTTTTCGTGGATAATCTCAGATTGTAAAGAGAGATAATCCGTCGTCGGGTTTGGGCCTAATACCAGGCTGGATTGTTTGAGCAAATCATTGGTAGTGACCGGAGAAATATTTTCATAATAGAGTAAATTAAATTGTGCGTAAAAAACATTTGCACTGGCGAAATAGATATCCTGATCACCATCACTGTCCATATCTGCGGCGTGCGGAATCAACAGCGTAGCCGCAGGCTCTACCCCAAACGGAGTATCTTGTATAGGGCCAAAATCGGGCATTTCCGCCGTGCCTATATTTTCCTGGTACCTAAAATTAGTGGCAAAATACCCCAAATCTGTCCTGATCAAATCCTGGTCCCCGTCTCCGTCCAAATCTGCTAAATCAATGAATGAATAGGTCAGTCCAAAAGAAGAGTTTACGTTAAAAGGATTCTCGACGGGGCTGTCAAATGAAGCGGATTCCGGAGTCCCCACATTTTCATAAAACTGAACGTTGGCATAATACTCGGTTGCAAACAGGTCAAAATCACCATCGTTATCGATATCGACCAATGAAATAAAAGCGGTATAATAGGTGGGTTGAAAACCAAACGGATTGGTAACGGGTGCGCCAAAGTCTGGTTGGGAGGCAGTGCCTAAGTTTTCGAAGAACACCAGCGCCCCTTCTTCATTGCCGCCATATCCACTCATCAGCAAATCCTGGTCACCATCATTGTCCAGATCGGCAAAGTCGAGCATGACTGCGTAGGTGGAATCAAGCACTTGGAGGGAAGCCCCAAAAGGGTTATCGACGAGTGGTTGTCCCGTGAAGTCAGGAGAATCCGGAGTGCCGATATTTTCAACAAATTTCAAGGAATATTCGAATGTCACTTGATCATAATTTGCGACGAACATGTCAAGGTCTCCATCATCGTCGATATCGACCATGGAAGGTATGACAAAATTACTGGCAGCAAAGCCAAAAGGGTTTACTACTTGGGGAGCAAATGACTGGGCAGTTGTCGAGTTGGAAAATGCAAGGCCCAGCAGAAAAGCAGCAGCGCCCAGTGCTTTTTTTACCCTTATTCTGGGAATCATTCCATTTAAGGAGGCAAACAATTTTTTTAAGCGATCCAGCAATTTTTGCTGTTCCGGTTTGTCCAGCATCCCAAACTGGCCATTTTTCAAAAGCCGGTTTAATTTTGCTGACAGAAACCGGAATTGCCGCCAGTTTTTTGAAATAGAAAAGTAGTGTGTTTTCATATTTACAGATTTAAAAGAGTGAAAAAATTTGCTTAGAAAATGTACCTCATAGTTACAGCTATGGGTTCGTTCGTGCCCAGAAAGTAGCTTCCGGTGTGGAAAGGCCCAGCTTGTAATCTTCCGTCATTGTATTTAATATGCCTGGCCGCAACATGCCGGGCAGCACCTGAACGTCATAAATTTCATCGACTGACATTTGGTATTTTATCTCTCCGGCCAATGCGCCGGTCGGCAAATGTATGATCGCGATTCCAGCCTGTAAGGACTTGTCGGCGATGTCCAGTTTCGCAAAGGTTGAGGAGTTTTTCCGCAACCGAGACAGTCCCACAAAAACGTATTCCCCTTTTTTACAAAGTCCACGTACGAAGCCATTCAGTTCAGTAACGATTTGCCGGTCTCCGGTTTTGGTGTCTATTTTCGCCAATTCACCCGTTGCTGAAAATAACACATATAACTCACCGTCAAAAAGCCTGGGGGAATGCGGCATAGGCAGGTTTTCGGCAATCAGTTCGTTTGTTTTTGCGTCCATTAAAATCCCTCCGGTGGTCACTACCTCCCGCCAACTTTGGTAAGTATCCCCCTGACTGAAAGCGGACACATATTTGGGTTGCCCATCTTTCATGCACATGCCGTTCAGGTGGCACCGGTCTTCGGAAACTATTTTTGAAATAAAAGGGGGTTTCCAGCAAGGTGTAAAGCTGTATTCGTCATCAATTTTTATGATGCAGGAAAAAGAAGTGTTGACTGCGTAAAGGCCATCATTCCCCCAGTCCAGGTCATGCACATCCAATGCCCCCGTGTGGTAAGTGAGCCGGGGCATAAAAAGCGCATCATAGACATTCGGCTTCTTCGGATAATACTGGGCCAGTCCCTTTGAATTCTTCAAGACGATTACTTCATCTCTGCAAGCAACCGCCATTTTGTCGCCATCCAGCGCTATGCCCATTGCTTTGTTGAAAGTTCGTGGCAGTTGGATGAGTTTATCTTCATTCTTCGGACTTAATAAAATCACTTTTCCCGCCTGGTACGTACTGACTGCCAGAGAGCAGTTGAGCCGGGTCAGCAACTCAGGAACGTTAGGTGTGTAAGAACAAGAGAAAGGTGCAAGTGATTTTGTCATTTTGAAAGTTGTTGATCTGATCTAAATGAAATTTCGTTCTTATTGAACGATGAAATTAAAACTTATTTCGTCAAATCAAAATGAAAGAAGTGGATGGGCTTTAATCAATTCCACAGTTGGGTCGTTTCATAAAAACTACCTTTGCGCTTCGGTACCTGGAATTTATGTCATAAAATATTATTCAATGGACTCGTTTGAAAATTTAAAACTTTCCAAACAATTAATGAATGCAGTATCAGAGCTGGGCTTTGAATCACCAACTCCTATCCAAAAACTGGCATTCCCCGTTATCAAATCAGGCAAGAACGTGGTGGGTGTTGCACAGACCGGAACCGGAAAAACACTGGCATACATGCTGCCGATTTTACAGGAATTAAAGTACTCACAACAGGTAAACCCACGAGTGTTGGTGTTGGTGCCTACCCGAGAATTGGTACTGCAGGTAGTCGAGAACATTGAGAGTTACGCGCAATACATGAGCGTTCGGGTGATGGGGATTTACGGTGGTGTCAACATTAATACACAAGGTTTGAAAGTAGCTGAGGGAGCGGATATTTTCGTTGCTACGCCCAGGCGGTTATATGATCTGGTTTTAGGTGGCATCATCCAGCTCAAGGACATAAAAAAACTGGTGATCGACGAGGTGGACGTGATGTTGGACCTCGGTTTTCGTTTTCAACTGACCAACCTTTTTGACCTGCTGCCCAAGCGCCGGCAAAACATCATGTTTTCCGCTACCATGACAGAAGACATCGACCGGCTGATTGAAGATTATTTTGTTTCTCCCCAAAAAATAACCGTAGCATTAAGTGGTACGCCCTTGGATAATATTTCGCAGCGGTGCTGTTCTGTTTATAATTTTTATACAAAAGTCAATTTGCTCGCACACCTGTTAAAGGATAAAGAAACTTACAGCAAGGTCCTTGTTTTTGTGTCAAGCAAAAAAAACGCAGACCGCCTTTTTGAAAAAATGGAAATGGAATATGGAGCAGAGATGAGTGTCATCCATTCCAACAAATCTCAAAATTACCGGATACGCTCCATCGAGGAATTCAACAATGGAGAAAGTAGAATTTTGATTACCTCAGACGTGATGGCGCGTGGATTGGATTTGGAAAAAATCACGCACGTGGTCAACATCAATACACCAAATTTTCCGGAAAACTATATCCACCGCATCGGCCGGACAGGACGGGCAAAAGAAAAAGGACAATCACTTTTATTTTTTACTGAAAAAGAAACAAAAGCTAAAGAAGCCATTGAAGCATTAATGGACTATAAAATCCCTGAAATGGAATTTCCTGACGAAGTGCAGATCAACTGGGAAATGACACCCGAAGAAAAAGACAAGACGGTCCTCAGAAAAAACCCAGACCGAAATACAAAAGAGGTGGAAAGAGGGGCCAGTTTTCATGAAAAAAAGGCGAAAAACAAAAAGGCCAATTTAGGCAGTAGCTATAAAAGAAAAATGGCAAAAAAATATAAGAAGCCGAAGACACGCGGCGCAAAGCCACGATCACGGAAAAAATAACGCCCCAATCAATTGCCGAACAAAGTCCCTGCTTTACCCGGTGGCACAACGCCTAAATGCCGATACGTTTTTTCAGTAGCTTCCCGCCCGCGCGGTGTTCGCTGAATATATCCTTCCATGATCAAAAACGGCTCATGTACCTCTTCAATCGTACCCGACTCCTCTCCTACTGCCGTGGCGATAGTCGTCAAACCGACCGGGCCACCTTTGAATTTATTTACGATGGCATCGAGGATTTTGTTGTCCATTTCATTGAGGCCGCCCTCGTCCACATTGAGGGCTTCGAGGCCGATTTTAGAAATTTCCACATCAATGGTTCCGTTGCCTTTTATCTGGGCAAAATCACGGATGCGGCGGAGGAGCAAATTGGCGATACGCGGTGTCCCGCGGCTGCGCCGGGCAATTTCGATAGCACCTGCTTTTTTGATCGGAACATTTAAAATGGCTGCCGAACGCTCGATGATTTTCTGCAAAGTAGCCACATCGTAATAATCGAGATGGCAGGTAATGCCGAAGCGTGAGCGCAGGGGCGAGGTCAAAAGCCCCATGCGGGTGGTAGCACCAACGAGTGTAAAATGATTCAAGTCGATCTGGATACTGCGGGCGTTGGGGCCACTGTCGATCATGATGTCGATGCGGTAGTCTTCCATGGCAGAATATAAGTATTCCTCCACGACTGTATTCAGGCGGTGAATTTCATCGATAAACAAAACGTCTCCTTCTTCCAGGTTGGTAAGCAGCCCTGCGAGGTCGCCCGGTTTTTCCAAAACGGGGCCGGAAGTCATTTTCAAATTGGCTCCGAGCTCATGTGAAATGATATGCGAGAGGGTTGTTTTACCCAAACCTGGCGGGCCATGCAATAGTACGTGGTCAAGTGCCTCTCCCCGTAGTCGGGCAGCTGCGATGAAGATTTCCAGATTGTCGACAATCTTGGCCTGCCCACTGAATTCTTTCAAATCCTTGGGCCGGAGCGCCTTTTCCACGAGCTGCTCCTCGTTGCTCATGCTGCCACCAGATGCGTCCAGGTTTGGATTTACCATTCAATTTATGATTGATGATTTATGGTTTATGATTGATAAGATTTGCAATTATTTATCAATCATAAACCATAAATCATAAATTATCAATCCCAGACCCCTTCTCCCTGCCAGATGACCCTGCCATTTCCGAGGCGGTCGATGTGGTCAAACTGGCATTTGTCGTGGTCGTTTTTTGTTTCGCAGATAAGCTTTCCGATGCAATTGTAGAGATAAGAACTGGGAATGGAGCGGAATAAATAAGCCCATTCATTGCCATCGTCATATTTTAGTATTTGGTTGGGGTTGTGGAGGTCAATGGCCTTATCCATCCACTCAACTTCAAAAGGATTTTCAGCATCCACGCATTGGTCCACGCCTTCAGGTGTTTTTCCCAGTTCTCTGATGCAAGTGATCTCCACTTGATAGTTTTCCCTCATACAAACCCCCATCAGGTCTTCCATTGGCTTATAGCTAAATGAAATAACTTGTTTGTCTTTCAAGTCGAAACCACCGCTGATGATCACAGGGTTCAGCAGATCACCGTTCTCCAGTTCAATCAAGAAACCACACCCATCCAGCCCGGTAAAATCCATGACGGTGCCTACCGTGTCACATTTTACTTTTTCAACCGACTGGTTTTTAGTGGCAACACATCCGATCAGGAAGGCAAAAAAAACTAAATATTTCATCCTAAAGTTTATTGGCCATTGGCTACATGTATGGTGGGTAGCCTTTTGACCTATTTTTCACAAGAAATTAAAAGCAAACCGCTTACGCAAAATGCCCCTAATCGTTACTTTTGCGCCTCTTTTTTCGAGTTGTACGTTGCACGCAGCCCCGAATTGAAAACGGGGCGAGGATATCGGACAACAAATAACCAACTACTATTAAAATAATGGCAGGAACAAAAGTAACGATAAGCCGTGGTAAAGTAAAAGTACCTAACGATCCAATCATTCCTTTTATCGAAGGTGATGGTATCGGCCCTGATATTTGGGCAGCTGCCCAGCGTGTTCTGGACGCCGCAGTTGAAAAAGCTTTTGGCGGCACCCGTAAAATTGTCTGGAGAGAAGTATTGGCCGGACAGAAAGCATTTGACAATACCGGCGAGTGGCTTCCACAGGAAACCCTCGATGTGATCAAGGAGCACCTGGTTGCCATCAAAGGGCCATTGACCACCCCGGTTGGGGGCGGCATCCGTTCCTTGAACGTAGCATTGCGTCAGATCCTTGACCTCTATGCATGTGTACGGCCGGTTCAATATTTCCGTGGTGTTCCTTCCCCGGTTAAAAACCCTAAAGACGTTAACATGGTGATTTTCCGTGAAAACACGGAAGATATCTATGCCGGTATCGAGTACATGGCCGGCTCGGAAGAAAATGCGAAACTATTGAAATTCTTACAGGAAGAAATGGGTGTTACCCAGATCCGTTTCCCTAATACAGCTTCCCTCGGTATCAAACCAGTTTCAATAGAAGGAACAGAGCGGCTGGTCATTAGTGCCATCAAATATGCCATCCAGAATAAGAAACCATCGGTAACCCTGGTTCATAAAGGCAACATCATGAAATTCACTGAAGGACAGTTCAAGGCTTGGGGATATGAAGTAGCAGAAAGGGAGTTTGGAGATAAAGTTTGGACTTGGGCCCAGTACGACCGCATAGCTGACGAACAAGGAAAAGAGGCAGCCAACAAGGCCCAGAAAGAGGCTCTGGACGGAGGCGCTGTCTTGATTAAAGACGTAATTGCTGATGCTTTCCTCCAACAGATCCTGCTGCGTCCAAAAGAATATTCAGTGATTGCAACTCTCAACCTGAATGGAGACTACGTTTCTGACGCACTGGCTGCTCAGGTAGGTGGAATCGGGATCGCCCCGGGAGCCAACATTAACTACCAATCGGGCATCGCTATCTTCGAAGCGACTCACGGTACTGCTCCGAAATATGCTGGTCTGGACAAAGTCAACCCGAGCTCAGTCATACTTTCCGGTGAAATGATGCTCCGCTACATGGGCTGGAAAAAAGCCGCCAACTTGATATTGAAAGGAATGAAAGGTGCCATCAAGAGCAAGCGGGTAACTTATGATTTCGAGCGATTGATGAAAGGGGCCACACTCTTGAAGTGCTCAGAATTCGGAGACAATATCATCGAACATATGTAAGAAGCACCTTAGGTATGTTTGAAAAGGTGACCTGGGCCAGGTCACCTTTTTTTGTTTCCAAAATGAAAAGAAGATGCAAAAAATGAGCTTTTGCAATTGTTTAGGGTTTAACTGCAAAAAATTAGACAAAACACAGTAACAAATCAGTACAGAAACAAAAACCTCGGCGACCTCTCTAAAGAATTGATCTATCTTTGACGGAATTATTAAACTTCCCAATTTGAAAGTTTATGGGGAAAGAAAGAAAGAACGCGATATCGATAGTTGTCACAAATGCTAAAAGAGAAATACTTTGGGTGAATAACAACTTCGTATCCATGACCGGCTACTCATTCGAGGAAGCCTACCAGCGTAAACCTGTATTTCTGCAAGGAGAAAATACCGACAGAGGTATCCTTTCCCAACTTTCCAATACCTTGGACCGCCACGAACCCTTCACAGCCTCACTGATCAACTACCGTAAAAATGGTGAGGAGTATTCTTGTGCAATTCAGATTCTTCCCGTGACTTTCGTGAACGGAGCTACTACGCACGGCTACATTGCGGTTGAATACGAAACAGAGACGTACCATTCAAACCCGACCCCTCCAATACAGGTTCTGAGCGAGCAAATCGTATCGACAGTCGACCACAAATATGAAGAGAGCCATCTGGAACTGGAGTTTGAAATAATCCTGTTGGGCAGAGTTATCAATTTTTTAGAAAAAAACCAGAGATACTTAAAGCCGTATTCAATGAAATCGCTTTCCAAGATTCTCAAGACCAATCCAAAATATCTTTCACAAACCATCAATAGAAATACCAACTATAATTTCAGGCAATTCATTAACTCTTTTCGCCTCAGGGATTTTAAAAAACTGCTGTTTGATCCCGAATTTAAAAACCTGACCATCGAAGGTTTGGCCTACAAATGCGGATTTCAAAACAAAGCCACTTTCTTTAATGCTTTCAGAGCCTCAGAAGGCATGACACCGATGGAATATAAAAAGAGGATGCAAGCCTAAAGTACCTTTCTTTCCTCTCTAAATATCTTTTTAGTCCAAACAAAAATTACAGTCAATAACCAACGGTATAATATGTTATTTTGAAAACAACCACAGCCAAGTGTTCGGCGGTTGTACTGGCCGCCGGACCATTGTTCTGAATCAATTTCCTTTAGTAGCTCTAACTATCCTTTCTGAGAAATTTGCTGCCTTCAAATAGGAATATCTGAGCTGTTCCAATAATTGATATTAGATGGGAGAAATTTAATTCCTCTGATTCCCTTTTCTGTTTTTTTAAATGATGAATTGGCGGTACTCAATGATCGGAGCGAAAAGAATAAAAATAATAAAACTGGTGTCTTTTAAATTAAATACTTTCCTTTTCATAAAAGTTGTTTGAAAATTCCTTCATACAATTTTATTTAAGCACAAGAATAAAATTCAGCATTTAATTTTCCATACTGATAAGCCTATAAAACCGAGGTCAAAAAAAAATGACACTTTTCCTTTGTCTGAAAAAGAGTTTTGAGGC
>JBCBRY010000227.1:0-9678 GCA_039819485.1 Bacteroidota bacterium
GATGGTATTTACTTTAGGTAAATATTTTTCTAAATCCAGCGTATAATCGACCGCAACATTTTCGAGATTTTTTTTAGATGCATTGGAACTTACAAAATGCCGGGCTATTTCGACGTAATATCCTTCTGCTTTTAGTTCGATTCCGAAAATTTCAAATTGCTTCTCCAACAATTCATTACACCTTTGAAAATTTTTCCAATCGGCAAGCACCGTCCCATATATAATTCTCAATTCTTTTAGAACTTCGACCGATAGATCGGTAAATTCAAAGTTTAGTGCCTTTTTCAATATTCTTTCTCCGAGCTTCACACTGGTCAGCCGATTGCCCCTGCCAATCAGTAATTTCAGCGCCGCAAAATCTTTATAAGAATTATAATAAGCTTTTTGCGCATCATTGAATCGGGGCTGATTTACGTCGATGAAGAACAATGTATTCAATAGCCGGTCGGTCAACCGGTTTCTGAGCCTTTTGAATTTTTCGGATTGCCTGGGGTCTTCCGGATAAAGAATATTTTCCGCATCTTTGGTGGTACGAAAACGCTTTGACACAATTCCGTCATACAATTTTTGCAAATTGCTTTGGTAATTGGAAGGGCTTCCAATAACTTCTATCCTTTTGACCTTGTTCTTGGATACGATGTCAATGAGTCCAATCAGTTCTTCCATATTTGTTTGGGTATAAATTGTACATTCCTGTAGGGGCCCATTAAAAAAAAGGCCTTTCACAAACTCAACAGACTGTTTATCAGTCAACTAAGTATACTTGAAATTAACGATTAGGGATTTTTAGAATCTTCCGAGAAGGTATAAATGCTTCGAGTGCCATAGGTGTTGAACGACAGTTTTGTAATTCAACGATTCACATTTTTTCACTAACGCTTAAATTTTTCACCTATGGCTTTATTACCAATTATTACGGCTTTGGCCGACATCTTGGGTCAGGCAGCGATCATCATAAATGATATGACCATCGTATAATTTGACTTAAAGACAACCACATAAGAATCAAAAGCCAAACACTCCCCTATTCAAGAATTATGCAGTTTTTACTTTTTCTGCAAAAACAAAAAACTCTTTGTCAACATTTTACACATATAAAAGTGGCATTACCGGACAGTTCTGACCTAGCTAATCTTACCAAAAGTGACACAAATAAAAAAAAATAATTAAAGACTTTTGAATCTGTACTCTAACAATGATAATTTAAGCCCAAAATACATTGCGGAAATTAGGCGAAAACACGTTTAAGCTCCGAACTCAATTTTGGCTCCGAAAAGTTTTTGAGGGTTTCTTTTATTTGTCTTGGCTGTGGTTACAGGTTACTCAAAACGTTCCGAAGATTAGTTAAAAAGCTAAGACAAGAATACTCGTATAATCGCAAGGTAATTACCCCCTGGCCGGTGGCCAGGGGATTTTTATTGGCCAGTTTTTCAATAGCAATGGGATTCTTTTTTTATTTCATGCGACTCAATACGGCAAAGTTTCCAGCCGAATGAGGGTCGAGTCCCCTACATTTGCATTTTGCTAAACCTTCGATTATTGAGCAACAATTCTCTGCAAATCAAATTTCTTGGCACCGGTACATCGCAGGGCGTGCCGGTCATAGGCTGCCACTGCCAGGTATGTTTATCCGAAAATAAGAAAGACAAGAGACTGCGGACTTCGGTACTGATCAGGAAAGGAGACAAAACCATAGTCGTTGATATCGGTCCGGATTTTCGCCAGCAAATGCTGCGGGCCGGGGTGCAAGATCTCGATGCCGTCCTCATCACTCATGAGCACAACGATCATGTGGCGGGGCTGGACGACATCCGTCCCTTTAACTTCAAATATTGGAAGGACATGCCGGTTTTTGCAGCTGAACGCGTACAGATGCAATTGAAAAAAAGATTCAGTTATGTATTCAGTGAAAACCCTTACCCGGGCGCACCCATGATTCAGTTAAATGCAATTGAAAAAGATCAGGGTTTTACGGCTGCTGGCATCTCTATTCTCCCCATTGAGGTGATGCATGGCAGCTTACCTGTGCTTGGATTCAGAATCGATGACTTTGTCTACCTGACAGATGTCAAAACCATTTCAATGGAGGAGAAACGAAAAGCCAAGCATGCCAAAGTATTGGTATTGAGTGCATTACACCGTAAAGCGCACCATTCTCATTTAAGTCTGAACCAAGCCATTGAACTGATTGGAGAGTTGGCTCCGGAAAGAGCCTTTCTCACCCATTTGAGCCATCAAATGGGACTCCACGAAAAGGTATCTGAATTGCTTCCCGAAAATGTGTCAATAGCTTATGATGGATTGGAATTAGAAGTCTGATGGTGCAAAAAAAAGTCCTTCCAAAATCGTTCAGTCATTATTTTATCGTTCGTTGCTGATTTCACTAACTTCGCCGCTGATTTTAGGAACAGGAGCCATCCCAATTTTTTTGAAAAACGAAGAGCTGTCTACCCTCAATTCTGCGTTGGCTGAAAGTTTGGGATAACTCATATTTGTTCGAAAGTTCATACGACGAAGCATTTATTACAAAACAATAAACAATTATTTTCAATGGGTTTACTACAAGGAAAGACAGCACTCGTAACGGGTGGTTCAAGAGGAATCGGAGCCGCAATTGTTAAACGATTTGCCGAAGAAGGTGCCAATGTGGCGTTTACATATCTTTCATCAGCAGAAAAGGCAAATGCCGTAGCCAAAGATACCTCTGACGCCCACGGCACCAAAGTAATGGCCTTTCAATCAGATGCCAGCGATTTTTCGCAAGCAGAAGCATTGGTAAAAGAAGTCTTGGAAGCATTTGGACAGGTAGATATTCTGGTCAACAATGCAGGTATCACCCGCGACAACCTGATGCTGCGCATGAGTGAAGAACAATGGGACCAGGTCATTACCACCAACCTGAAATCTGTTTTTAACCTTACGAAACATATCATAAAACCTATGTTGCGGGCCAGAAGCGGCTCCATTATCAATATCAGTTCCATCGTTGGGGTTTCGGGTAATGCCGGACAAGCCAATTATGCCGCATCAAAGGCAGGCATTTTCGGTTTTACCAAATCCATAGCAAAGGAGATTGGCTCCCGAAGTATCCGGTGCAATGCAGTGGCCCCAGGATTCATTGAGACCGAAATGACAGATGCATTGGATGACAAAACCAAAGAAGCATATTTTGCAAATATTCCTTTAAAACGTTTTGGTAAGGGCAAAGAGGTGGCCGATGCCTGCGTGTATTTGGGATCTGATTTGTCCACTTATGTTTCCGGACAGACCCTGAGTGTTTGTGGAGCGCTGAATTGTTGACTGTTGATTGAAAACACTTTCAAAATCAATCAATAACCTACCATAAAATCATGCATTTCTAAAATTCAGATAGAGATCCAAGGTTGCTTTGCTGGAGATGACATTGAGTTCGTTTTCAGGATCGGCGGCATTTATGAAATTGACGAAATGCCATGTCCGGCATTTTCGTTTTCGAACATATGGACTTCCTGCAAAACGGTTGTATGGCAAGACTGATAAATAGTTTTTGAAGAGCCAAAGCCCCTCACGTTTACAGACGAAGTCGGCTTAAAACAGACTTCATTTGTAAGTGCCCGGAAACCCGGAATGATCTACGCTTTTTTGAAAATGTTACTTCTGTGTTTTTTCCTAAAATAAACCCAGACCATTTTCATTGAATGGAATTTTCAAACAACTTCAATATTAGAAAATCAAGCGGGCAACACTTTTTTTGATGCGCATGAGGATCTCCTCGTTGGCATCATACCGTGCCCAACCGTCCTGATAGCTGATTTGTACCAGGTCACTCTGATACAGTACGTTCAGTTGCTCAAGGATGTATTGCTCTTCCATATTCAAAAAAGAAGAAAGTTCGGCAGCTGTCAAGCTGCCATGAAGCAAAAGTGAATCAATTATTTTGTAGCGAATGGGGTGCTTGTAAGCACGAAAAAGCTGTGTGGCTCGTTCCACCTGAGTGTCGTTCAGGGGGAGGTGTTTCTTTGTGTTCATTAACAGTGGTACTGGTTTGTGGTGATGTAGCGCCAAAGATAGATTTCCCAAAAAGATATAGTAGTAGTTCTACATCTTTTTTTTTCAAATAAATTTAAAAAACAATTCTAAATCCATCTCTAATCAAATGCTTACATACCTTTATATCAACGCATAAGTTAATTTATTAATGTTAAATCGTCTCTGGTTAATTAGCTCAATGGCGACGAATCTCACTCAACCAATTAGCCAACTAGTGACCATTTATCCGCGTAATCACCTCTCGACAGCGTTATAAGAGATGGTCTTTCCAAAAAAGATAGCATTGGCCAGCAACTTATTCGTCCCGTACCAAAATGCTCGGAAATTCACATTGTCCTGCAACAGGATCACCTTTCCACTCCCCTGCCCTCCAACGATAATGGAAGCACTCTGCGGTGCAATACCATCAAAATTTTCATGCATATAACCCGCCATCAGCGGATTTTCGGAGTATGCCAGTGGTGTTGCATAAACATTTTTAGCCGGCTGCATAAATCGGTTTGAACTTCTGAAAATGGGAAGTTCAGATCGGCGATAACCGTATGCCATCGGATGTGAAAGGTCAAGGGAACTTTCAAAAATGGCTCCACTCAGGTTCAGGGCTGCCCGGTCTTCGGTAGCCTGGATGTAGGTGCCGCGTCCCTTGATTCGCCGATCTTTGGGGGCTTGCTTGAATTCAACCCTGGCCAGTTTTCGGCCCTCTAACCAATTGATGGCATTTTCGCAGGCGATTAAAGTACCTCCGCTGCGTATCCAGTTGCGCATCATCTCTGTATCCAGCCCACTGTAATTACCGCTTGGCATGATCACTACATTAAAGCGATCCAGAAGCGCCGAATTGATTCGGTTCGCATCTACTTTTGCAATCGGTACCTGGTAACGGGTGTCCAGTAAGTGCCAAATTTCACCAGCATCATAAGAGTTCACTCCATCTCCGACCATCAGTGCAATCCTGGGCATTTGCAACGCTTCCATATTTCGGCTGCCAAGATCAATGCCCGTAGATGTGAGACCAGTGGAAAGTCCGTAAATATCAATTCTTCCCAATTCGGCTGCTTTGCGTAAAACAGTCAGCAAACCTACACCTGATTTCGGCTGGTTTTGGGTCGGTATGATGATCGTTCCGTAGTTGAATGACCTTTCACCGTCTGAAGTTTTTCCACTAAATGGTTTTGAAGCTACTTTTAAAAGTATGTCGTTCTTCTGTAAATAATACAGTGCAGCCGGAGCATAATAGCCGTCCCATTCAAACGCAAATGCATAATCACGGGGCGTTCCATTGACTTTTCCCTCCGGTAATTTTACAGGCCCCACTTTTTCACCTAATATGTTTTTCGAAAAAGAACTTCCCATTTCATCATATTCCAGATTAAATGCCAATGGCAGCGTCCATGCACTTACATCGTAAAAAATGCTATCCGAAAATTCGGTGATCCGCTGAAACATTCCTTTTATCAGCGTATACTGTGGCTGGGCCAACGGGATGATATAAGCTTTCCCTTTTTTATACGCCGTGTTTCCAATGGAAATGTCCTGCTTCAACTCAAACAGATCCACTTTTTGCCGTTGTAGCATTTCCGCAAATTTTACCAGCCGGGCCGCATCGTACTGTTCCCCTACGATGAAAGCTTTGCGGCTGTCCTGGCGGGCCTCCTCAAAGGCATTTTGATAAAAATCTCTTTGAAAGTTGAGCAATTCCTCTCTGAGGGCAAGGCCCGCTGTTTGAGTCGACAAAGCCGTTTTAACCTGGTTGCGAATGGTAAAGGGAAATGAAAGTTCTCCATTCTCCGTGTTCTGTAAATGTCCTCGGCTACTCGCTTGTTCGAAAAGAATACCAATGCACCCCTGTGCATCTGGAAAGGTAGACCCCTTTCCGTAATAGAAATCATCATAACTCTCTTCTGTATAATACAGGGCTCCGATCTCATCCAGTGCCTTGGCATGAAAAGCTCCAATTTTAAAGGTAAGCTCCTGGTTTTCTTTCGGCGTTTCAGGGTTGATGCGGCTTTGAATGCCAGGCATGAAGAAGAAAGTGGAGCTGGTTCCCATTTCATGATGATCGGTCAGGATGTTGGGCCGCCAATTTTGAAAGTTTTCAATCCGCCCGACACTTTCGGGCTGCTGGCCCGGCAGCCAATCTCTATTCAAATCGAACCAGTAGTGGTTGGTTCGGCCACGGGGCCATGCCTCGCGGTATTCCCGGTCCACGTTTTCCGCTGTCAGGTTTTGGTTCTTGTGCATATTGGCCCAGGTCGAAAAGCGCTGAAACCCGTCCGGATTGAAACAGGGGTCAAAAATGATGACGGTATTTTCCAATAATTCTTGAACCTCTTCATCCTGGGCAGCCGCTAAACGGTAGGCTACCAGCGGTGCGCCATTCGCCCCACTGGATTCATTTCCATGAATCGTAAACCCCTGATAGACAACCAGCGGCATGGTACTGACATCTAATTTGGCGGAAGCGACCGGATCGCACAAAGCCAAATGCTCTGCCTGTATAGATTCTATATTTTTGTGGTTTTCCTCTGAAGTGATGAGCAAATAGATCAGTGGACGGTTTTCATGGGACCGACCATACTCATGTAAGGTTATTTTTTCAGAAGCAGCTGCCAGTTTTTCATAATACACCAATAGCTTGTCGTGACTGAGGTGCCATTCTCCTATTTCATGTCCAAACACAGAAGCAGGCGTCGGAACCGATGCGTCATAAGTCGCTTCTGGCAAATAGTAATCCAGCGATATATCTTGGGAAATCAGTACAAAAGCCGACAGGAAAAAAAGCAGTATCAGTGAAAAAGTGCGCCGCATGTGTGGTTGTTCATTTTGTAAGTCAGGGGCTAATGTAGGGAAAGTTTTTCAGCTGTTTTAATGTAAATATTTTGACTTTATAATGGGTTCATTTTGTTGGCGGCATGTATTATCAAGGGAATCAAATTGTACTTAATTTAAATCTGAAAATAGATGGCCCCTACTTAATTCGACATGAATGCACTCTTTGAAGGTCAGCCTCGACGAAACAGCTTCTCCCGTTCGAACCACATCACAGTTGTACCATCATTGGCCTGGTACATAGCATCAAGACTATTGGTAAATGGCAGGGCCCATTCCTGCAGTTTCATGGCCAACTTGGAAGTAGGCAGGTCTTTGCTCTTGGTGGGCAGCTTCATATAGGAAGAAGGAAAGCCCATCAGGTAAAGTAAGGGACTGATCAACCACCGGAGCCAATGCCAGGGGTTGCTTCTGCCGGTAAAAATATATTGGCTGGCATTCACATGAAGGTAGTCGAATTTACGGAGATAAAAGACACGGTCTTTGGTATTTTGAAAGTCTTCGTGGTATTCATTTGCTTTTTTAAAAGCTGATTTGTAAAAATCAACAGGCCGGCGAATCACATTTCCCAAAGTGTACTTCTCAGGTGCCGTCTCCTCTACCAGGATGATCCATTGACGGCAAACCCGGGCAGCTTCATCAACCACCTGTTGCACTTCTTTCTCATTTTCAATGTGTTGCAGCTCATACATGACCATGACGACATCAAATGACTTGTCTGGAAAAGGCAATTGACGGGGGTCGGCCAGGGTAAGGTCAACGTCAATACCTGCTAAGTAACGACGGGCAAAATCAAGTGATTCAGTGGAACTATCCACCGCATAAAGCTCCTTCGGGCTGTACTTGCTCATCTGCTTGAGTAAGTCACCAACACCACAGCCAACTTCCAGGACGGTACGTCCGCCAACATAGCTTCCCAGGTTCAGCAATTGGATCAACTTTTTCAAACGATAATGGTCAAACGGAGTACCAGGCAATGGCAGCTGCGCAGCAGATTTCGGTACCGAAGCCGGTAAGAGCTGATCCATCTTTTGGGTCGCTTCTTTCAACAAGGAAGGCACCTTGATATCCTTGAATTTCTCAGGGAGGTATTTTTTCATGAAACAATGGCGGTCATATACATTTAATGAAATTCATTTCTGTGTAGTTGTCTGAAAAAACATCTTCACACTTCGTTCCTCTGAAATTTCTATTGAAGGATGTTCAAACAATCAGTTTTCCATCGACTTATGATTCTTCAATAGTCATGCACTAGGAGATAAATGTGTTGATTGATCAACTTAGGGTCAAATGTTCGCTATGTTGGCGCCGCAGTCGGCCTATCGGCCGCTCGGCGCAGTCTGGGGATTAAGGGCTAGCGATAACCCTTAAATTCTTCTACTTGTACCGCACTAAACATGCCGTAAGAGCAAATCATATATTTCATAGCATTTCTCCTTAAACGATACTCAAATGTAGCGCTATCTTTCCTATGGTCAAATATTTCAGAGAACCTCTCTGCGAATGGAATAGATATAAAACAAAAACCCCGCAACCCAACAGTAGTCGGGTTGCGGGGTCATTTTGGTCAAAACAACCTGAAGGTTATTCCACGACCACTCGTTTGGTCATCATTTCATCACCATCTTTCTGAACAGTTACCATGTAAACTCCACTATTTAAGTGGCTGACATTTAACTGGATACGGTACTGATCAATTGCCAACTGCTGCTGGATGACTGTCCGGCCCATGATGTCCGTGATCCTGAGGATGCCCGCTCTTTCGGCACTGGCCACCTCCACGGTCAGTTCCGTTGTCACCGGGTTCGGGTACACCGACATGCCCCCCTGGTAAGGGCAGGCCGTGCAGCCCGCCTCCTGCTGGACCGTGAAGCTCGGCGGGTTGCCGCCCGTGAACGGCGTGCAGCCCGCCAGTACCTCTGCCGCAGAATTGCAGCCGACCGCATTGAAGAAGATCAGTACGGTGCCGCCAACCCCGCCGCTGTTCAGCAGGCCGTAGATGGCACAACAGTCCTCCAGCACGAAGTTGTAGTAGATGCTGAGGATGCTGCCCACGGAACTGAGCGCGTCCAGGCCGTCTAGGCTCGCCAGCAGCGAGTTGAAATAGATTGTCAGGCTGCCGCCTATGGTTGTCAGGTTGTCCAGCCCCGACAGGTCGGTAACGCCCGTCGTCTGGACGATCAGGTTGCCCGTGATCTCGGTGAGGTTGCCCAAAGGCCCCAGGTCCGTGATGTCCGTCCCGATGATGGTCACGCTGCCGTTGATGACGGAATAGCACCCCAGCCAGGCGTCCACATCGGCCTGCGTCCCGAAGGACACATTGCCGTTGAAGGTCAGGCCGGTACCGACCCCCTCGTCGACGGTCCCGTCACAGTTGTCGTCGATGCCGTTGCAGACCTCGGCCGCGCCCGGGTTCACCGCAGCGTCGCTGTCGTCACAGTCGCCCTCGCAAGGGGAAAATCCGTCTCCATCGCCGTCAATCTCGTCCGCAGGAACCACCCCGTCACAGTCGTTGTCCAGGCCGTCGCAGACCTCCGCAGCGCCAGGGTTCACCGCCCCGTTGCCGTCGTCGCAGTCGTTGGACGTGTTGCCGTTCAGCTCGGCGGCCGTGAAGTAGTCGGTTGGGCATACACAGTCTTCGACCGTTGGTTCGTTGGCCGCACCGTAGCCGTCGCCGTCACCGTCAAGGTAGCACGTCACGACCGCATTGCCCGCCCCCACCGTTACCGATACGCTCTCCTCGCACACCCCGTTGATCCCAAAGACTTTAATGATGACCGTGTAGGTACCCGCAGAGAGGTCCGTGAACAGGCCGCTGAG
>JBCBRY010000228.1:0-9456 GCA_039819485.1 Bacteroidota bacterium
ATGACACAAAAAAAGATACAAGCTCGCATTGGTATTCTCATTCTGATTCTATCTTTTTTTGTGTCATTTTCAATTATGTAGTTTAACGATGAGAATGTAAAAGTAGGGGAATTGTTAAAATTATCAGGGGAAAACTTCGGGAAAGTAGGGAAAAAGAAAACCCTTGCTTTTGTAAGCAAGGGTCTCTAACCCAAACAAATAAACACAAAAACTACTTTTTAAGATGACCCAAAAATAGAGGTATTTACGAAAAAAGACAAGTAAGAACACATAAATTCTTCGTTAATCTTGTAATTACAATAATTCAGTATTTTTCACATGTAACTGAATATCAACAATCTATACCTCAGCGGTCAGTATTTTTTTAAAAAAAATATTCAATTTTTTTCTACGAGTATACTGAGTACTCAAACAGTCTGGTTAAGTAATTCAGTAGTTTAATTGAACTAATTCAATATTCAAAAGAGTCCATTCCTTTACTCAGCCGATCAGCGACTGAAGTTTCATAGCAATCCCCATATCTCCTTTGATCTTCACTTTACCTCCCATGACTGCCATCATCGGATTTAATTCCCCGGTGGTCAATTTCACAAAATCCTCTTTCGAAACGGAGATCAAACAATCAGCATCCTTGTTATCCTGTGATACTACATTTTCGCTACCGGTTCCATCGATATAAACTGTTTCGTCTGACCCAAAGTCAAATTTTAACGTACTTCCCAGTGCATCTGCACCTGCGGCATTTTTCCTTATTCCTTCCAAAATGGTGTTAATATCCATGTCTTGATTGGTTTGAAAAAAACTTTTATCCTTCCCGATTAATGTAAGAGGCACAGCTTCTCGCTTTGAAGAAAAAAGTCTTTTTTGTGATAAATATGTTGACAGGCAAACTTAAAATTTTTTCCTCAACTGACTAATAAAAAACCCGGGTCCGATAGGTCATCAGGCCCGGGTTTTCAAATATATGCAGATAATTAATTTCGGATCACATTGATATCGCCCTGTAACATGTCGGTAGTTCCATCTGTAAATTCAAATTCCGCAAACCAAACGAATACACCAGGGTTGACATATTCACCACGATGCCTACCGTCCCAGGCGTGCTCAGGTTCAACGGAGTTTGGTGGGAAATTGAACTGTTGGAACACCGTTTCTCCCCACCTGTTGAAGATGTAAAAAGATTTGATGTTTGCTACAGAAGCATCTGTATAAATTACCAGAAAATCGTTGATCGCATCTTCATTGGGTGAAAAGGCATTCGGTACGAATACCCGGCGCTCTTTGCTAATAAAGAGGGTCAGTAGATCTTCTGCTCGGCATCCACCAACATCCACGAGCACAGAATAAACTGTTTGTTGATCAGGAGTTACCTCGATCGTCGGACATCCAGGACACAATGAATCAATTCCATTCGGGAACCAGATAATGGTATCCAATGCACCTACTCCAGGATTAGTATTGATGGTAAGTGTAGCTGATTCCCCTAAATCTACTATCGGATTGACTCCCATCGTGTCATCAAAATCAAACAGATTGACCGTCACTTCAACAGGTTCTTCAATGTCAAAATCATCAGGTGTAGTACACCCAAGCGCATCCCTTACGACAATACTATAATTACCAGGGGCCAGGTTCAAGAAAGACTGTTGTGGTACAAAAGGCCCTCCATCCAAGGAAAAAGTATAAGGAGGTACCCCACCCTCTACAGACTCAATTATTACGAATCCATCCGTCTCGCCAAAACAGCTAACATCAACTTCATTTAGAACCAACTGAGGTTGGGAAACATTGATGGTAACTTCCATTACATCGACCGCAGTACACTGACCGATAGTGGCCGTCAAAGTATATAAACCAGGATTATTAACGACTTGCGTCGGATCATTTGGATTGAGAATTCCTGTGCCTGTCCAAGTGACTGTTGCACCAGGTGTAGTACCACTACCCACGTTTAATGTAACGGAAGTCGTATTACAATCCAGTGAAAGATCAGGGCCAGCATCGGCGACAGGGTTTTCAGTTATCTCAATATTCAATTCAGCGAAATCGTCCGGACAAGGATCAGTTCCATTAACTGTATAAGTGAGAATATTGTCCCCTACCGGAAGAGTTCCAACATTTAAGGAACCATTTGGAATGATCTGGCCACTTGTAGTAGTCCAGGTTCCGCCAGGATCAGAACCGGACATAAAGTCATCCAGGACAATGGTCTGGTTGTCTCCTTCGCAATACTCGAGGGCAGTTGCCGCCGACCCCGCCGAGACCGGAGAATTGACAACGATCTCTACACTACCAGAAGCGGTATTTGAACAAAAAGCATCCTCTACGGCTACCAATTCGAGCGTAGCAGAAGCCGGAACAAAAATATCACTGATCGTAATGGTATTGCCAATAGGAAACAATCCATTCCTGAATTCATCCATACCACCTACCGTAAAGTCAATATCGTATGGACCAAAACCAGAAAGTACCGTAATCTCTATTGTTGGGAAATCACCTTGGCAAATAGGATCAGGGTCAAGGATCGTGATTTCTGGCTGTGCGTAGAATCGAACAGGAAGATAACTTGATTGACTGAGACACAGGTCGTCGAGATCAATTTCCCCCGTACCATCGTTGCTTCCTACAACTGCAACAATATAGTACTGCGTACCGGGGCTCATCGTCGCCGGGTCGAACCCAAATACAGGTTCATTCGGATTTGAAGCGATGGCGAAAGAAGGGTCGAAATCTACTGGATTAAAGTTCATTAAATAATACCAAACAATATCGTCTGGATCCAATACCTCATTAGTATTGTCATAAATTGTTGCAGGAGTCAATTCGTTTCCACAAATAATCAAGGGAGCTACCGACATTGTTCCAACCTGCGTCAAACAATTACAGACATGTTCTCCTTCAACTATGGTAGGCCCACAGCCATTATCATCATCCACTAAAAATATGTAATCACTGTTGCTGGGGAATGGATCGCTGGTAAATACATTACCGACCAGGGTTCCTGGAAGGTCAACCGTATAAGAGGTAGGATCTCCTCCCGTTATTGTAAATGTGACGGTGTACTCTGTTTCTAATGCATTACAAGTTTCGATTGGATCCGAGGTGGTGGGAGGTTGGTTTACAATTACCGTTGCATCGCTGCCACTAATAGCGTTGGAGCAGCCGTTAGCATCTGTGACACTAATCAATGAAAAGTTAGTAGTAATTGCAGGACTGACCGATAATGTATAGGGGTTAGCGGTAGCTGTTTCAGTGATAGAAACACCAGCTGCATCTTCATACGTCAGCTCCCATGGTCCAGTTCCTGTAAGGTCTACTGTTAAGTTGCCAATTTCCCCCTGACAAATATCTATAACACCAGACATCGCTGCGGTGGGCAATGCATTAAATACTACTTCTACGCAACCACCAATAACGAAACATTGGTCATTGAAATCCACATTTCCACTGCCATCATCATCCCCAGCAACCGGGCAAATTTCATAGACTTGCCCCAGAACCATGTTTCCGGGATTGAAGCTAAATTCCGTATTTAATGGATTAGTAGCCAAAGCAACATTGCCATTGTATAGCACATAATTTAAAACATCATTCGGATCAAGATTTTCGTTCAAAAAGTCATAAGCGATATTATCAGGGGTGGTTTCATTCCGGCATACATCTATCGGAGCCGCCAATAAATCACCAACTGCAGTTACGCATTCACAACTTCTTTCCAAAGCACTAATAACATCCGCCGTACAGTTAAATGCATCTGTTACTGAGAAAGAGTAGCCGTCTCCACTATTAATCAATTCACTACAGAACTGGTTGCCTGTTAGGGTCCCTGTATTTGGAGTAACTGCATAACTGGCAGGATCACCTCCAGAGATGGTGAAACAAAGCGTGTACGCAGTTCCAGTTGGATTGCAATCATCACTCTCAAAGGTAATGACCGGTGGATCATGTAAAGTAACTGTTTGTGCCTCCATCAAATCACGGTCGCAATTATTGTCCGCTACATTTTCCAGCATATATGTAGTAGTGGCGTCGGGTTGTACCTGGAGAATGAAAGGTGATCCATTGATATTATCGTAGACTTGTCCGTTGACTGTGACAGACCAGGGTGAGTCTCCAGTTAGGTCAATAACCAAGTCTGCAGATTCACCAGGACAAATAATGGTCCCTCCCGAAATACTAGCTGTCGGTATTTCATAGAAAGTAACCGGTGTGCCAGGAGCCACCGATAGACATGGCTCGTTTAGATCAATGCTTCCGGTACCATCCGCGTTACCTACAACTGCCGAAATGTAATAAGTTGTACCATACATCATAACGGCTGGATCAAAAGAAAAGGAAGGGCTTGGACTAAAGGCTATTTCACCATTTATTATAGTTCCATTACCACTATGTAAGACATAAAGTAAGATATCATCGCCATCTAAAACTTCGTTCGTGGTCACCGAAACATTGATTGGTCCATCGCCACATTCCCGTACTTCATTTGGGTCCATCGTTCCTGCATCTGAAGTACAGTCACATGGAACTTCTGTTTGTGAAACAGTTTGCGGGTCACAGTCATTGATGTCCGTCACAACAGCTGTAAAACCGATTCCCGGTCCAGATGCAATTTCATCACTCGTAAAAACATTCCCATTTAGGGTTCCAGGAATCCCGGTAACGACATAAGTATCTGAATCGCCCCCTGAAATGTTGATAGTAACTGTAAAGGCAGTGGCAGTAGAGTTGCACTCCGTACTCCAACTGTCAATGACTACCCCCGTATTTACGGTCACTTCACCCGCTCCAGCAACATCACCCGGACAATTGGTATCTGTCATGTCGACTAATGAAACATTGTTTAATCCGGTCATTGTTGGAGTAAAAATCAGTGTGTACGGATTTGTATTAATACCAGTAATTGTATTGGTATTTCCGTTCCCATCGTCATACGTGAGCGACCAGGGAGCCGATCCGGTGAAGTCAACCGTTAACATGGCATCTTCCCCTTCACAAACAGCATCGGTACCACTCAGGGTTGCTGATGGAATTTCAAAAAATGTTATTGGAGTTCCAAGTGAAACACTTAGACAAGGATCAGTCAGATCGACACCATTTGTTCCGCCACTATTTCCAACCACTGCTGATAAATAATAGGTGACCCCGTAGGTCATTGTAGCAGCATCAAACGAAACATCTCCCAAAGTGGTATAAGTGTTAATAATAGGGTCAATGATTGTAGTCCCGTTCCCATTATGCAAAACAAATATTCTGGCATCATCGCCATCCAACATTTCGGCAGTATTGTCATAGAGACCGGAAACATCGATCGGTCCATCACCACATGTCTCTAATGGATCAAGGTCCATATCACCAGCCACAGTTTCACAATTACACTCAAAAGAACCTTCTACTAAGACCGGATCACAATCGTTCACATCTGAAATTGTGAATGAATAACCCAAACTGGACAAAATAGGATTGCTCACAAAGGTATTCCCAGTCAACATTCCATTGGCCGGAGTAACAGAATAAGAGGTGGGGTCACCTCCCTGTATGACAATTGTAACAGTGTATTCTGTATTTGTAGGATCGCATAATCTTTCTACACTGCTTACAGTAGGAGCTTCCAGAATATTAATCATCCCCGTTCCGGAAACGTCACCCACACATCCATTATCATCTTCGACGCTGGTTAAAACGATGGTTCCCGCCTGGGCTTCCGATACATTTAAAGTATATGGACTTGCATTTGCTGTAACCGAAGCCTGGGGCACACCATTGGCTTCCCATCCAATTGTCCAGGGAGCAGTTCCTGTCAGGTCAATATTCAGTTCTCCTTGATCACCACTATTTTCACAAATACCATCATTACCGCTTAAATCAGCCGTGGGCAATGGATTTTCGGTAATTGTAGCTGTTCCATTCACTGATCCATCACACCCGCCACTACTATTGAGTACAGTCAGTTCATAAACTCCAGGCTGATTGACAGTGAGCGTATATGGACTCGCATTAATAGTGATCATCGTCGGGTTCATACCATCAACTGTATATGTTACATCCCACGGAGCAGTTCCAGTAACTGAGATTGTTAAATCTATATCCTCAGAAGTGCCTTCACATAATTCCCCCATACCCGTAATAGTGGCTTCTGGTGCTTGAATCACGGTAACATTTTCACAATCCTGTGCGCTTGTTCCACATTCATTGGTAATGGATACACATACCTGGCCCGTTTGTGAGCCATTAAAATCTATGTCAACAGAAGAACCTGTACCAGTTATTGTAGCTCCTGCTGGAGCAGTCCAGTCGTAAGTATCCCCTGCTTGTCCATTGGCAACTGAATAAGTATAACCAGTCCCATTTGAACAAACGGATAATGGCCCAGACATGTCGGGCAGTGGTGGAGGTGCAAGCACATCTACGTTAAAGCATCCTGCCAAACTCGTCCCACAGCCATTAGATGCAGTCGCACAAACTTGTCCTGGCCCAAGGTCTGCTCCATCGAAATTAACTGTAATAGACGCCCCAGTTCCATTGAATGAAGCCCCATTAGGAACAGTCCATGTATAAGTGACACCTGCTTGTACATTAGTAATTGTAAATGTTTCATCTTGATCAACAGCACAAACTTCGATTGGACCATCCACCGTTGGTAAATTAGGAGTCTCTCCGATGGTAATATTAATACAAGTGGTATCACCATTTCCGCAATCATTTATTCCATAAACACACAGGTCTCCACCAGCTGATCCAGTCCAGTCTATTTCTATGGTATTAGAATCTATCGTCGTAAATGATTCGCCGTTTGGCGTGATCCATCCAAAATCGGTAGGTACCGGAGTCGTCGTAATATCGCCATCATAGGTATAAACGACTCCTTCACATGGGTTTGCCTCACCTGCAAGAGTTGGTGCATTAGGTGCTTCAGCATTTAATTCAACCATGACACATTCTTCATCTGAGCAAACAGTACCATTTCTTGAAAATGTAATGGTTAAACAATATTCACCAGGCTCATTAACCGAAACTATTGGATCAGCATTCGTTCCAACAATTCCAGGACCAGTCCACTCAATTTCGACTGTTGCGCCAGGGGCAGCACTAAAAAGGGTGGAACCTGTACCATCCAACATCACAGATGAATTGCCACCACAATCTAATTCTGGAACAGGCTGCGCAATGTTTGCCTCTGGGTTGAAAATGGCTAAATCCACAGTTGCGGTATAGTCACAACCTGAGACTGGGTCTTGACAGGTAATTGTGTACAAACCAGAATCGAAAAGGACTTCCCCAGGGCAAATCTCATAGGTTGCCGGCCCGCACAATTCTTGCTGCCCTTGTGGATCGTCATCGGGAATAATTGGATTCACAGTACAAAGAACAGTATACTCACATCCGGATACCGGGTCAATTTGAGTCGAAGGATATGTAGTTGGAACGTTGGTCACTGTATAGGTTTCAGTAGGCGCTTCCACACACATCACATTTTCAAAAAGACATCCATCAACTTCATCCATCACTACTTCGGGAATTTCAATCGTGACGGTCAGGCATACTGGTGGTGGATTTGCGGAGGATAGGTTACAAGCATTTGTACCAACAACACAAATATCGACCTGCCCCGGAGCCAGCCACTCAATATTCATCGAGGCGCCAGTGGGAGGCAGCGTTCCAAATAACCCAAGTCCTGGGGGATTCATAGACCAAGTGTAAATATCTGCGTTTGGGATCGGCAGGGTATAATTAGATGTAATTCCAGGGCAGACAATTATCGGACCCTCAGGAACGAGATCTGGTGGAGGAGCAGGTATGGTTGTCCCGTTGTTATCCTGAACCTCATAATCACAAATATCTCCTGCGCATCCATCAATTACTATATAATAGGTATTTCCAGGGGTAGTGGGGCCGCTCAGTGTAAACGGTGCTGTTGTACAATTGCATTGAGTTGCAATTGCATCACCAGAGCAGGATCCTTCGTACATGGCTGCTTGTACACCTGGATTGGTGGGGCTTACCTGGCCACAATTTGTAGGTGTGATGGTAATATCCAATGAATTCCCGCTGGCTACGAAAACAAACCATTCGTCATTGTTCAGAACGTTGTTTGGACAGCCAGGGAAGGTAGTTCCTCCTGAGTTATTGTTATCTAATTGGTCACAATAATCATCAAAACCCAAGGCAGGATCGCAAAGCGGAGTGGCGCTTATACAATCATCACCTCCGGGCCCAGCGGGATTTGTACATTGTCCAAAAATATCAGCATTGACGTAGCAAAAAATCAACAACAGTAGAAGTAGAAGTTTTTTCATAATGGAAATTTTGAAACTTAATTGGTTAGGTCCTCATTCTTTGGGTAAACTATTTATTATTTCAACAAAGTCAGGTGCTTTTAGAGACGCACCTCCGATCAGTCCCCCATCAACATCTGGTTGTTGAAATATTTCGGTGGCATTATTCGGCTTCACACTTCCTCCATATAATATGGTAGTTTGTTCTCCCGTTTCTTGCCCATACTTATTTGTTATTAATCCCCTTATAAAATGATGCATTTCTTGTGCTTGTGCAGGGGAAGCAGTTTTTCCTGTACCTATGGCCCATACTGGCTCATAAGCCAGAACAACTTTTTCAAATTGTTCTTTTTCTAAATGAAATAATCCATTCGTTATTTGTGCTTCTACCACTTTCTCTTGATCTCCTGATTCTCGTTTGTCCAGTTTTTCACCAAAACAAAAAATGACTCTAAGGCCATTCGACAGCGCAGCATCAACTTTCTTTGAAAGTAACTGACCTGCCTCGCCAAAGTACTCGCGACGCTCAGAGTGACCAAGGATAACATAGGTACATCCAACTGATTTCAACATAGGTGCGGAAATCTCTCCTGTGTAGGCACCTTTCAGGTGTTGACTACAGTTTTGAGCACCTAAATGAAGCCCATTGATTCCTTTGATTAGTACGGATAAATAATTGAGATGGATAAATGGTGAGCATAAGACGACGTCCGCTTGAAGCGGCCCCAGTTTTCTGATGATGGAAATGGTTAAATCCCTCCCTTCATCAAAATCCATGTTCATCTTCCAGTTACCTGCTACGATCTGCTTTCGTTTCATTAAATTTTAAAAGATTTAGTGTTCTCAGAATATTTTTCTTCCAAAGCAGGCAAATGTAGCGAGAAAGTATTGTTCGGCAAAAATAGGCAAGCAACTTCGAATTTGTTTTTAAAAATCCGAAATAAATGAAATCTCAAATGCCAGCCTCAAAGCACAATCATTTCGCCTAACATGTTTTAAACAAACGATTATTTCAAATATGGCTGCAAGTTAAAAATCTTCTCCTTTAAATTGGTTTATTTCTTTAAACGTCTTTTATTTGCCGTCCGATTAGTCACTTAATTGTCATTTAGCCTAAAATTTAACACCAAATATTTTGTTAAACCTGATAAAAAACGTGATTTCTTCGACGAAATGAATATCT
>JBCBRY010000229.1:0-9436 GCA_039819485.1 Bacteroidota bacterium
CTTTAATTTTTAGAAAGTTAATGAATCATTCCGAAACTTTCTACTTTGATGCGGTTGCTCTTTTTGGGAAGAGGACAGTCGCAACTAACGCTTCACTAAACTTGCGATAACTGGTATGCGCTGTTCTCTGTTTTATTATTTAATTTCCAAGCCCCCAAACTGAATCCAAATTCACTGGCGGTTCATGTACTTACGCTTGATCTATTAGTAGTTTGGCAGTAGATTCTTTTAGTTTGTAAAAAGTAATATCCATTTCAAAATGACCATTCTGAGGGTTTATTCGGGAAGTATGAATAAGTGGTAGGAACCACACTGTGGAATCTGGATCCAGGCTATTAAAAGGAGTGGAAATTGCTCCTTCTTTTAAATTTAAAATTGCCTTTGTCATTTCCGTAAATAACTCTTCATCCCATTTTAGATCAGGGTATTCTGTCCCTTTTCTCCAGTCCCTTATCAATTGATCTAATTCAATATCCAGGGGCGTCTTATCCATTTCAAAATGAGTATGGGGGTCTCCGGAAAAACCGTAAATCATGCATTTCTCCCTCAGTATTTTCACAGCATATTCCAATGTGTTTTTGAAGTTGGTTTCTTGGTATTTAGATTTTATGTTTTCTACGTGTTCCATGGCAATGGAAACTGAAATTTGATCATATCGAATAGTTGTCTCAATGACATCACTCGTTATTTTTGCTGATAAATCGTTGTAAAGTTTAAGCGTTCGCTGATCAATTATTTTTTGACTAACTTCAGGGGCAATTGCCTTTCCTCTATCGATAAAAAAATCTTCCTTATGATGAAACTGATTGACCAATGTTTTTATCGAATCAAGGGTCATGGGCAGTGTCAAGAGATGAGCTAATGGTGAAGGAGGGTTTTCGGCAGTGTGAAATACCAGTATCCTTGTGTCCAGCGTTTTGGGGTCTTGGGCAAGTCCGCATTCATACATGCACCAAGTCCAATCATCATCGGTTACCGTATAAATCAAAAGCAATACACTGGCATCTGCAGCAGCTTTATTGATAGAATCATCCAGCTCTTCCCCTACTCCAATTCCCGCCCTCTCATTTGATGATTGAAATACAGTGACATTTCCATTGCTCCATTCCTCAAAGGCCGTTCGAAAAATATCTGCTAATATGCGATCCTGATGGCGATGACTTATAAATAGGGTCGGTAACCGGTTTTCAACTTGATTTTTTTCCATTTCTTTTTTTAAAAAAATTTAACAAATAACCCTTTTAATCCAAATTTCATTTGTAAATCCGGATTGTTTTAATTCTTCCTGTTGTTTGAAGTTCAGCGAAGCGCAACTTGAAACTCATACTCATGCAGTCTGTGACTGCAAGCCAGTCAGGGCTAATGTATGTGTGATTTAAGCGGCTGGCTTTGACAGTTACAAACTGTCAGACATATACTTTCAAGTTGCGCTTCGCTAAACTTGAAAGTACAATGCTTTTGTACTTTTAATAACATACTTGCGACAGCGGGTGAAGAAGAAATTTACCTACCTGTTTATTGACAAATAGGTTGACTGTTTCCATCTTGTAGGAGTTATAAAACATAGGCCCTCTGTGATTTTCGAAGAGCTTGGTAATAACTCTAAGTTACACAGAAGGCCTTTTTTCCTCATCCCTAAATTCGGGATGACTCATGTTTATAGATATTCTTTCTTTTCATCTGGATTTTCGTTTTACATCAGTCAGCATCCCCTACCATAGGATCTCCATACCCAAAGATGATATCTATTTTCTTAGGATTCATTACGCCTTTAGAAGGCTTGAAATTTGGATTAAAATCCATTTTCCATTTGTAAACAATATCTTTTAATGTCCCTCTCTCTTCTGGGTCAAGAGTCTGAGTAGTTCTAGACGGTTTAGCGTTATAAAATATATGCTTGCTGTTATCAGGAGTTGAACTTTCAGTAATACCTTTGTCAACTATACCAGCTCTTTTAGTACTTAAGTCATTCTCAGCACCCTTTATCTCCTGTTCAGTAGGATTATTTAATGCCGAAACGCTAAGTCCATAAAAATCTGATGGTTTTGGTTGTTTGTCCATGGGGTAAGGGTTACCATCAGGGTTAGCAGGCGTAATAGTAGTTGGATCAATTATTAGTGCCGTATGAAAAGTACAAACTACCTCAAGTGTATCACCTTCCATCCAACCTTTTCCATATTTGCCTCCAGGGTCTTTAGGGTGCCATGCAGATTTCAGTTCTGAAGATTTAAATATTTGCCCACGAAATGAATCCTTATCTGGATCATATGTAATTTTTCCCATTGGTAAAACTAAAGTATATTCTGTCATAATGTTTTTAATTTTTTTCCTACTCTATTTAAAATAGGCTTTTCGGATTACGCCTCTGTAGTCAAAACCGATAGTAGCTACTCAATCGAATAATGTGTTTTGATTACGGTGTGATTGTATAGGGTAGTCCTACAGATGTAAGACTTTCTGTTGCAAAGATGGATCGAGGTAAGATGAAAAATCGGACATCTAGGGTAGGGAAATTGGACATTTTGCCCTAAAACAGAAGAAAAACCTTGACAAAAGAGGAGAAATGGAGGCTACAGATAGGAAGACGGCAGTTTTCCAAAACGCTTTTTAAACTGTTGAGAAAAGTATTTAACATCCCGTATACCTACCGAGAAACTGACCGCTTTGACGGATGACTTGCTTTGGTTTTCCAACAATTGACGTGCCTCCAACATACGCGCTTCCTGAATATACTGATTGGGAGACAAACCGGTCAATTGTTTGATTCGACGTTGCAATTGCCGACGGCTCAAAAATAAAAGCTCCGTTAATCGTTCCACATTAAAAGTGGCATCTTGAAAATAATCATGAGTTATTTGTTCCAACTCTTTGAGCCATTCTACATCTTGTGCGGATAGGATGGGCAATGGAGGATTTGGTTTTGACGAATCATCAGCCAATTCAACATTATTTTTCAACCAATCTTTTCGTTCATTAAAATTTTCCAAGAGGTTGGCTACTCTTGCCAACAGTTCCTCTTCTTCAAAGGGTTTGGTCAGGTAATCATCCACTCCGATGCGTAAGGCTTTTAATTTGTCCGCTAACTCCGCCCGTGCCGTAAGCATGACCACCGGAATATGGCGCCAAGCATCTGATGATTTTAGTTTTTCCAATAACTGGTAGCCATCCATCATTGGCATCATGATATCCGAAATGATCAATGAGGGGAAGTTATTGGTCGTTTTTCCCTCGAGATAGGTAATTGCAGCTTGGCCATTTTCAGCACATTGTATGTGGTAATAAGGTTCAAGAATGAGCTGAAGATAATGTTGGAGGCTTTGATTGTCTTCTACTAAAAGTAAATGGGGTCTACTATCGACGGTCCTTTTTGCTTCATCATCAACAATGGTCTGGGATATCTGATCAGTGGAAGGTATCGTGATGCTTGTTCTAAGCCCAAATGGCTCCACTTTTTTTCCGTTGATGGCTAAACGTGCCTCTTCCGGAAGATTATATTTCAGTTCTTTTTTGGGAAATTCAAAAGTAAAGGTACTGCCCTGCCCCAATGTACTGGCTACCCTTAATTGCGCATCGAATAATTTGGCATACTCCATACACAAGGCAAGACCAATGCCCGTTCCGCCTTCCGCCTGGGCCTTAGGTCGCTGAGATTGATAAAAACGATCGAATACATAAGGCAAGTCATCCGGATGAATGCCCCGTCCGGTATCTTCAACCATCAAACGGAGGTGACGCTCTTCGTCCTTAAACACAACAACCACCTTTCCGTTTTTGGGTGTGAATTTAAAGGCGTTGGATAAAAGGTTATTGACAATTTTTTGAAACTTATCGGTATCCAGTTCAACTTGTAGATTTTTATAGGCCTGGTAATCCAGCGCAAAATGTACTCCGAGGCTTTTAGCGTAGGATTCAAAAGAAGCAACAATCCGTCGAAGCAGGGGATAAAGTAAAACCGGTTCTTCGTTCAATGCCAACTTCCCCGATTCCAGTTTGGTCAAATCGAGAATTTCATTGACGAGTTCAAGTAAGGTTTTCCCATTTTCGTGTGCTATTTTCAAAAGTTCTGACTGGACCTCTCGAGGTTTGTTGTTTTCCAAAACCGTTTTTAAAGGACCCAGAATCAGGGTAAGTGGTGTTCGTAACTCATGGGATATATTGGCAAAAAAACGGGTCTTTACTCTGTCCAATTGACGCAATTCTTCAGTTTGTTTTGCAATGGTTTTTGTTCGTTCAATTACAACTTGTTCCAATTTCAGTTTTTGAGCTTTTAACGTATGGATACGCCATCGGTAAATTGCTATGATCAGTAGCAACAACAAACCGGAAACGAGCAACCAAAACCACCACTGCGCATAATAGGGTCGAATCACTTCAATCGGAATCATCAGTTTTTGCCTGGAAAAACGACCATCTGCTCCCTGCCCCTCGATGTGGAGTACATAATTTCCGTAAGGTAAAGCCCCCAGACTAATATTGTTTTCTTTAATGTGAATCCATCCTTGATTGTACCCTTCTAACTTGTAGCGATAACGATTTTGTTTGGCATCGATGTATTCCAATAAGCTAAAGCTCAAATTGTGGATTCTATCATAGGGATGGAGGAATATTTTACCGCCCTTTTTAAGTTGGGAGGTATAGTCTGCTACCTTATCGTTTGCTCTACTGTATTGTTCATATTTTAAAATGCGCAGCGGTACATCGTAGACCTGGTCCAGGCCATTGACTTCATTTGGGTAAAAGGCGGTGACCCCATTCAAACCCCCAAAGTACAGCCGGCCATCTTCGGATTGATGATGTGAAATTCGATTAAATTCATGATGCGTAGTTCCATCTTTGGGCAGGTAGGCTTTCGAGTGAAATGTTTTTTTATCAAATTGGATAATTCCATAATCACTACTCATCCACAATTGCTCTTGTCCATCCTCATAAACAGCATAAAGATTATTGTTGGACAAACCATCTATCTCCATAAATTGAAGAAAAGTATCGACGAGCAAGTCCTCATTCAGTGACAATTGAACAAGGCCGCCACCTCCGGTTGCCAACCACACTTTTTCTTCGTTTTCTTCATACAGATGTAAAACATTATCATGTGGTATGGCTCTACCTCGACCGCCACCCATCCAGTACCGATCGAGCAGTCCGTTTTGGGGTGACCAACGATAAAGCCCGGAAGTTGTTCCCAACCAAACATGTCCATGGCGGCTTTCGACAAAAGCGTGAACAAAAGATTCAGACAATTTTTCAAACTGCGGATCGGGTTCCAGCAATTCTATTTGCTGACTACTTGAATTTAAAAAAGCGAGCCCTTCTTCGGTGCCCGTCCAGATTTTCCCCGTCTTATCCTCATAGATGCTCCAAATGTTTTTTAGGTGCCCCATGTGAGTAAAAAGAACTTCTGTGTTCTGTTGGAGATCTTTCTGGATCAAAATATTTTCACTGAACCACAACTGCTGGGAGCAGTCCTGATAAATAGCTAAAGGATAATAACCAAAAAATGCTTTACGACCATCCTGTAAAGTGTACGGAATGTAAGGCAATTTTTCTTCCTTGCCACCCAACAAATCAATTTGATATCTGCCCTGGTACGTATTCACAAACAATCTTTCCTCCATCTGCCAAATGCCCCTACTACTATAGGTTCTATAGCCACTGCTGCTCTCAAACACCTGGTAATCCATACTTAGATAATGCGTAAACGGATTGGGATTGAGTTCAATGCGATATAGGCCAAATCCGGTTCCCACCCAAATAGATCCACTCCGATCAAAATAGATGCTTTGAATATTTGCCTTGCCAATCTCCGGCAACTGTTTTTTAAAATCAAAAAGTGCTACTTTGCCAGGGCGAAAAACCATAAATTCCGGATCACTTATGTACCAAAAGCTTTGGTCTTGTGGTCGAAAAACAAAGCGCGAAGTCCAACTTAACTGCTTTTTTTGAAGTAGAATTTGTTTTTCATCTTTATAAGGATGAATGCGTTTTTCCTTCGTATCCAGATAAAATAATAATACATCACCAATTTTCGATCTCCAGATCGAAAACCACAGATTGCCTTTTTCATCAAGCCCCAAAATAGTAATCCTTAGTCCATCTATAGGCAGTTTATACTGTTGAACAATTTCCCCTTTTCTGTTGATTTCAATCAGATCGGTAACCAAATTCGGCTGAGCTGACAAGGTCCCCCAAATGGTATTCGATGAACTATGGCAAATATGAAGAGAAGCCGTTTCGAAATTAACAGGAATGACCTGAAAGCCTATTTCAGATCGATAAGTAAATAATTGATGATCCTGTGTGATAAAAAATAATTCTCCCGCTTCGCCGGCCAGAAATTGAAGAATGTCTTTTGTTGCGAAGGGAAGATTATCTTTGAAATAAGATTCGAAAGGAAGGATTTGATTGGACTCCGGATCAAGAATAGAAATATGAATTGGGGAGTCAGAATAAAACCAAGTTCCTACCTCAAACAGCCACAATTTACCAGCATCATCCTCTAGAATATGATGAACTACATTGGAAGCCAGGCCATCCTTTTCTTTTGAAAAAACTTTAAACGAATTGCCGTCAAATCGATTAAGCCCATTTTTTGTCCCCACCCAAATGAATCCGTCTTTGTCTTGATGAATCGCATAAACATCTCGGTTGGAAAGCCCTTCTTCCACTGTATAATGTTTGGCATTGGCCAAATAATCCTGAGCTTTACCCGGCAATATAAATAAGGAAAAGATCAGGACACAACACGATAATTGCAGTAGATTGTAGTGATTTGTTGGTTTCAAGTAGTAATTGTAATGTTTTTAAATCAACACAAGCAAACGCCGCTTCTAATTTACGTCAAATATAATATAAGCCGATAAAAAGAAAAGCATTGTTATTATTACTACTAAATATGACACCCTGTTTTCGTTTTCTACAATAAAAATTCGGATTGGGATGCCCATCTTGTGCGGTGATCATACCGAATGTTGGTAAGAGCAACTTTTGTGGCGACCATTTTCACCGTCTACAATGTCGGCTCTTGTTATCTTTTGCTTTAGCCATGCAACTATCTCAGGTCGAAATCCTGATAGTCTTTTCTCAATATCTTGTAATTACTAAAAATGTTTTTCTAAATATTAATCAACGAAATAATATTCATTATTGCTTGAATTTCCCTTTATTAAGATTTGATAATATGAATCTAAATTCAACTCGTTTTTATAGTCGATTTCCTGTTTTTTCATTTTTTAGTTGTGACTGTCGGTCTCGTGTACGTGGCATGACCAGCTTTTGCCGGACATGACCATCATATACGTTGTTATGGGCTGGGATTCTACCTCTTGATCACGATTCTTTCGACCACTATTTGGCCGGTTTTGATGTCTTTGATTTCAATTAAATAGGTACCTGTAGGGATTGAGTTGACCTTAAGTTGGCTTGAATTTGATGAAGATTTGATTAGTTTACCATCTAAATCATAGAGATTTATTCTAAAATTCAATTGTCCATCAACAACAATATTAATTACATCTGCGACTGGATTGGGATAGAGGTTTATTGTTGAATTTGCTAATTCGTGAACGGAAGATATCAAGTCCATCCCATCGCAATCCTCATCTATTCCATTATTTGGAATTTCTATTGCATCAGGATTGATATTAGGATCCTCATCATTGCAATCTATATCTTCAGTAAATCCATCTCCATCTGAATCAATTAGTACTCCTTCAGAAAGATAATAAACTAAAGCTGGCTTTGTTACATCATTTTGAAAAAAATAGAAGTCCGCATCTCCGTCATTGTCGATGTCTGTAATGCCTCCACCAAAGGCTGCAAAGTGGTCATTTACCGTTAAGAGGTTAATAAGACTGTCTTCGTATTCCTTGATTGACATAACCGGATTCGAGGGGCTATCGTATTCAAATACAATTACTTCTTGCTTAGCATCTTTATTGATATCGCCTACTATCGTTAAAGAATTTTTGTTTATTTCAGAACCAATATCCTCTTCTGAATATTGGCCAATACCGGTGCTGACTATTATTTTGCCTCGATCATCATCATTACTGTACAGTACGAAATCATCTATATCGTCATTATTGAGATTAACTATGTCCAAAATATCTACATCATAATTGTCCGCATATAATATCGAACTTTCAAACATTAAAGGGGCAACTTGCTCCAATAAAATCAAACCGTCTGACTCAGTACTTAATACAAGGTCGATATCTCCATCCTTATCAAAATCAAATGAATTAAGCGCTCCTATATCTCCATTTCCATGATCTGCCGAGTAAATTTTGGTCAATTCAAATGTTGCCTTGTCAATTTGATAAATTGATAATTCAAAAGTTCCAACTACCATCTCTAAAGAACCATCGCCTGTTATATCAGAAAAATTAATAGAGTTATAATAATTAAGTCCCATTTCCTGTCTTTCAAAATCGGCATTTCCGTCATTGATAAATAAATGAACCCCGTTCCACATCGTTTCTAAACTTTTTCCTGACGAAATCAAGGTCGCAGTAGCCTCCAAGCGATCCGCTAAATCTAAATCTTCTGACGCCAAGTATACAAGAAGTTTTTATCTATGCCAAGCGATTTCGCAACTGACGGAACACTTTGGCCTTGAGCAACCAAGCTTACAACGATGGCTTTGAATTCTGCGTCGTAACCCGATTTTGGCTACGCTTCTTTTTATCACCAAGTGGAATCCTGTACCGAAAAATTTCAGGTATTTATATTCGGAAATCGATAAATTGGTACTCGTCGCAATTGTTTCCTGAATCCGTTTTAATACTGTCTAGCAGATTTTGAAGATTATTCCCTGCTGCATCCTCCAGGCGACTATCAATTACGATTCGATAATTTCCTTTCTGCCATTTTTTCTCTGGGATAAATTGTATTGACTGTTCCTCTTCTAAAATTTCCCAATACCCGGATATCAATTTGCTTTCATCATTTTCTAATTTAATCATGGATTGGATTAAAGCATGGTCTATGATTCTGTCAAAACGAACGGATAAAATATCATGACTATCTGTTCTGGGGGGGACCATGCTCCATTCTTCTATTTTTATTGGCTGTCGATATGCACCTACTACTTCAAATTCCTTTGTTGTATTAATGGACAAAGGCTTTCCAAATACATCTTGCCAAATTCCTGAAATATTTAGTTTGTATTTCTTGCCTTCAATTAAAGCAGGGCCCCGTAAAATATTTGTTGATACGCCTCTTTTAATGCGCCCAGGGTCGAATAATATGGTAAGCCGCTTACCGTCTGAACTCCATAATTCCTGCTTAAATTCCATAAAGGCATGGCTGTCAATATTGCCTTCTTCATCTATCAATTGTATGTACTCCAGTGCAAATCCTTTTTTCATGGGAGAATTGAAATAAATATAGAACCGTAATAAATTTTCTGGAAGTTGACTGGCTGATGGATATATAC
>JBCBRY010000230.1:0-9326 GCA_039819485.1 Bacteroidota bacterium
CTATTGTCAATTGGGCATTTCCGTGTATTTTCATTTAGGAACTCTTTTGCCCCTAAGTTAATATGTTTATTCAGTTAGAGGTTAGAGGTTAGAGGTCAGAGGTCAGATCGCTTCGCTGTCAGAGGTCAGATCGCTCCGCTGTCAGAGGTCAGACTAGATAAATCTGACCCCTGACAGCAAAGCGGCCTGACTTCTGACAGCAAAGCGGTCTGACCCCTAATAAATAATCACCTTTCTTTAATCACTACATCCGTCCATAATTTTCGCCATATTTTCCAATCACCATTTTTTTGTTTTCGAAAAACGGTCAGTTCAATCCCTTCCTGAATGCGCCCCATTTTTATTTCTTCCTTTTCGTACGACCATTCCAAGAATGTTTTTTGTGTGGTACAGGCCAGTTCGGCGTTGATAATTTTCAGGGAGAGTTCATCTGCTTCAAAACGATGGATGGTTGTCGTAGCGCCATCATTAGGAAACCAAAATTGGCGCATGTTACTCAAACTATCAATTGGGCAAAGACTGCTCGGAGAAATGCGGGCCCCTTCCTCAAAAAGGTTGAGTACACCTGCCTGATTGTTTTCCAGCCAATTGGCTAAATAGGCTCCGTTTATTTTCCGGATGGCCACTTCGTCCTCCTTATTGTTTATTTTCGAATCATGGAAGGAGGCTCTTTTCCATTGGTCATTTTCTTTAATCCAAGTATGTGTAAAAGCAATTTTTTTATAAAAAGGGTTCCCCCTTTCAGTACCTTCTGAAATATTGATTCCATGCACAACTGCGGCGTCGCCATATATCTCAACCACTACATCTTCGTTAAAATAATCGGTATAGATTAAATTTTTATGGTCGATTAATTTTTTTCTTGAAGCTACCCAATTCAACCAGCTTTTTTTCCGGATGATTGCCCCTCCGCTATTTGAGTGGACATATTTTTCTGTCAATAAATCAGCCAGCGTTTTTGTATCCGCCTCCCGGTATGCCTGGCTGAATTTTTCGAGGGCCTGCAATACTTCCAGGCCATCTTCATTTAATGTTTGGGCCATGTTTTTTTTATTAAAAACCGGTGCTTTGTTTGTCGAAATATTACAAGTGATTTTCCATTCCTTGTTTTCTTTTTCGTAAATAGAAACCCAGGCAAATTCAGTCGTTCCTTGTAAGGCGTCTTCCGCTTTTCCGTATTTTACAGACACTTTTTTCTGCACAACGACATAGGCCATTTTTCCATCTTCGGAGATTTGTATGATCGGCTCCGCCACGTCGTCCCACTCTATGAATTCCACACGGTTGAAATAGTCTTCAATACGGTTTTTATTTTCGGTGCGCGTTGGTTGCCGCACTTCGCCACTATTGACGGAAATAATATTTTCGGATAAATAGTTGGCAAATTCCGTTGCCCTTTTTTCAAAATGAAAAACCCGTTCCTGATGGTGCAGGGCGAGGAGTTCTTGTTTTATTTTTTGATGATTATCCTGAGAAAAAGAAATAAAAGGAAAAAGAATTAAAAAAGGGAAGAATAGTTTCATTTGTTTATTATTAAATCCTTGTTTAAACTCTGTGTAAAAAAAATTACGCAAAGTTGAGAAAGAAAAAATTTTGGGAGTACACACTTTAAAGGATACTGTCGGCAAAAACAAAGAGCGCTAAAAATGACACTTTTATATTGGCAAATGTTTGATTTCCAAGTCTTAAAAATCTTTTTCAGGCAAAGGAAAAGTGTCATTTTTATTGTCTATAATTAAATAAGACCTTTCTTCTTCCTGAAAGTTATCCCTCTACAAATTGTTCGCATCTTGTATTAATTATTTATTTTATTCAGAAAATCTTCAACCGTACCTAAATATTTTTCCGGCTGCTCCAGCCACCCATAATGGGCACATTTTTCAATAAGAACCAACGTGTCGTTCGGTAGAATATCCGCTGTTCTTTGCGCTGTTTTTTCATCAATAATATCTTCTGTCCCTTGAATGATCAGAACGGGGGCCGTAAAGTTTTTTAATTGTTGCTTACAATCAAAATTAATTTTCCGCATGTCGCTAAACACCAACTGGTTCACCCGCATATTCCCCTGTGTCAATCTTTTGGCGATTACCGGAACAAATGTTTGGTCATATAAATAGGCCGGTGCCAGGTGCATCCCTCTTTTTAATCGCGCCTCGTAACTCGTATCGCCACTGGCAATTTTATTGTTCCAATAATTTAATTGTTGCTGGTCTTCTGCACTTAATTTCCCATTGATATTTAAATAAGAAAACAATTCCAGGTCCAGCCCGCCGGAAGAAGACAAGATCATGGCGGAAATTTTATCCGGATGTTTGGTAGCATAATAGGCCGCCAGCATGCCGCCAAAGGAATGGCCAAGGACCGTCCATTTTTGCAGATTCAATTGTTGGCGCAACCGCTCCATGTCGTCCACCATCAAGTCCATGGTGACGGTCGAACGGTTGGTGTTCTTCAGCACCGAACGCCCCGTTCCCCGCTGGTCAAAAATAATGGCCTGGTGGTTTTTTGCCAGCATTTTCGCCAACGGAACGAAGCCTTCGCTGCTCATGCCCGGGCCGCCATTGATGATGAGCAGGGGCGGGCCTTCACCATAGGTTTGAAAATGAATGGAGGCGTCTTTTTCCTGCGCAGCAGTTTGGCAGGAAAAGAGCAAAAGGAATAAAAAGTGGAAGTATTTCATAAGCAAATCGGACGAACAGCCCTTCCTTTTTATTTTGCGGACTGGCCGTCCGCGTTACAATTGACGGTATAATGTACGAAAAGGCTGCACTGGATATGACTTAAAAATAAAGTGCAGCCTTCTGACATGCTTTCCAGCAGGCACTATGAAAGAATCTAAATAACCCATTAAATTGCCGAAAAAATGAAAATGGAAAAACTCACCCTCACCCTCACCTGTATTTTTATTGCCCTGTCCGTCCAGACTATTTTTGCACAAAACGACTACTTCTTCCCCCCACAAATCCAATTTGACCAAACCATTCCAACTCCACAGCAGCACCTTGGTTATCCTATCGGCGAGTGGCACACCCGCCACGAGCGGCTGGTTGGTTATTTCAAAAAGCTGGCGGAGGTGTCGGGGCAGGCGACCTTTCAAAACATCGGGTATTCCAACGAATTCCGGGAGCAGGTCGTTTTGACCATTTCCAGTCAGGAAAATTTAGCGAAGCTGGAGGAGATTCGGCGGGCACATTTAAATATCTGTGACCCCTCGGCTGAGGCTGGCGATTTGGCGGAGCAGCCGGTGATCGTGTTGCTGGGGTACAACGTGCATGGCAACGAACCGTCAGGCGGAGAGGCGGCCATGCTGACCGCCTACTATTTACTGGCTTCGCAAACGCCGGAGACGGAAAACTTCCTGAAAAATGCAGTCATCATGATCGACCCGGTATACAACCCCGACGGGCGGGACCGGCACTCGCACTGGGCCAATATGCACAAAGGGAACCCGCCCGTGGCCGACCCCCTGGACCGGGAACACAACGAGGTTTGGCCCGGTGGCCGCACCAATCATTATTGGTTTGACCTGAACCGTGACTGGCTGCCGCTGTCGCAAATCGAGAGCCGCAACCGCATGGCCTTTTACCACCGTTGGCTGCCCAACGTGGCAACGGACTATCATGAAATGGGCTCCAATGCCACTTATTTTTTCGAGCCAACAGAGCCGTTCGGATCGGAAAACCCACTGGTGCCAAGGCGCAACTACGATGAACTGAACAACCTCTTTGCCGATTATTACGAGCAGGCGATGAATGAAATTGGTTCGCTGTATTACACCAAAGAATCATACGACAACTCCTATCCGGGCTATGGTTCTACCTACCCCGACATGCAGGGCGGCTTAGGCATTTTGTTCGAGCAGGCGAGTTCGCGGGGGCACGTACAACGAACCACGACAGGCGATCTCACTTTTGCTTTCACCATCCGCAATCAGACCCGCACGGGCGTTGCGACGGTACGGGCAGCAGTGGAGAACAGGGCTAAATTATTGTCGTACCAGCGCGAGTTTTTCCAGTCGGCTACAGAAGCAGCAGCGGCCCAAACAACGAGGGCCTATTTGGTCGGATGCACGGGGGATGCTACCCGCAATCATGCTTTTCGCTCTCTTTTGAAAAAACATCGTATTAAAACACTGGAGCTGGCCGACCCCCTGGTGCAGCGGGGAACGATTTATTCCCCGAACGACTATTTCCTCGTGCCGACCGACCAGCCGCAGTACCGCATGGTGCAAACTTTTTTTGAGCCAGTCAAATCATTTTACGACAGTGTATTTTACGACGCTTCCGCATGGACCGTCGCACTGGCATTTAATATGGATTTCAAAAAACTGGACTTCGTTCCTCCCACAAAACAGCCGGTTGTAAAAAGAATAAAACCACCTACGCTGACAAAAAGCGAATACGCCTACCTGATAGATTGGCGGGACTACGCAGCTCCGAAAGCTTTGCATTTATTATTGGAAAAAAAGATCAACGTAAAATCGGCGGCCAGGCCTTTTACCATTGAAACTGAAAATGGCAGAAAGGATTTTGGCCATGGCACTTTGCTCATTTCAGTCGCTGACCAAAAAACAGGACCGGACGAAATACACGCTGTTTTAATGGAAATATTAAAAGCCACGAAAGTCGAGGTTCACGTTATTTCGACGGGCCGCAGCCTCAAAGGAGTGGACATGGGCAGCCGAAATTTCCAGACGATCAAAAAGCCGAAAGTCATCATGCCGATCGGGGAAGGTATTTCCGGTTACGAAGCGGGTGAGGTCTGGCACGTGTTGGATACCCGCATCGGCATGCCGGTCACCAAGGTCGACCTGGTGGATTTTAACCGCGTTAATTTATACGATTACAATACCCTGCTGCTTGTTTCGGGGCGCTATAATTTTGATGAAAAAACAGTTCAAAAAATAAGACAATGGATCGCCGCCGGCAACACCTTAATTACGCAGCGCACCGCCACCAAATGGGCCATCGATAGAAAATTGGTCAAAGAAAAAATCAAAAAAGACCCTCCTAAAAAAGACAGTCTGCTGCCAACGCGCCTGGATTTTTCAACAGCCCGCGAGCACCGTGGTTCGAAGCGGATAGGTGGTTCGGTGTACGCCACGGATTTGGATATCACACACCCGCTGGGGTATGGTTTTACCGATCGTCGTTTGCCTGTTTACCGCAATCATGAAATATTTATCGAGCCCACTGCCAGCCCATTTAATACGGTCGCACAATATATCGATGCTCCACTTTTGGATGGATATATTCATCCGGAAAATCTGGAAAAATTAAAAGGCACCGCATCCCTTTTGGTGAGCCGTGTCGGACGGGGCCGGGCGATTTTATTTGTGGACAATCCAAACTTCCGGGGCTTTTGGTACGGCACCAATAAACTGTTCTTTAATGCGGTATTTTTTGGAGGAATTATTTCTGTACCCAATTAAATTGAGCAGCACATAACTGATAAAAAATTGCTCTAAAAAGGGGTAACCATCAAACACCGGTACTTCACAGCTTTTTAAAACCAAATATTTGAGCCATGCTCAAAAATGAAACCGTTTCTAAATTTTTACTTTTAAATATTTGATTTACAGCCATTTACAACCATTGTTCAATAAATTTTCAAAATTTATTGAACAATTTTTTTTTTCGATTGTCTCACTTAACGTTTTTCATTGACTACGGATCATTCCACAAAACAAAAGTAAGGCTCAGTCACTTTTTGCCTTCTTTTAATTTGTAAATCAACTTTAATTGAAAATAAAATGGTGATCCAACAGTCCCTAATCCGAAGTTTAATTCTTGCCATAACGATGTTGGCGATCTTCGCGGGACTGGTCATTCCGAAAAGTTTGATTGACGATCATCTTTTGTTTTTTTCCGTCGCATTAATTCTGGCCGGCGTTCCCCATGGCGCTTCTGACTACTTAATTTTTAAAAAGTTAACTTTTTATTTTCAGGCCAAAGTCAACGTATTTCGGTTTTACTTTTTCTACATTGTTTTAATTGGATTGTATGTACTGACGTGGTATTATTTTTCAGTTGCCGCTTTTGTTGCATTCCTGGTTATTTCGGCCTATCATTTTGGCCAGTCTAATTGGAGCACTATTTCTTTTAAAAATAAATTTCAGGAAATATTTACGGTTCTATTTTGGGGCATTGGTATTATTGGAATTCCTGTTTTAATTTATTTCGACCAGGCGTCATTGATTATATTCGAAATAGTGGGTGTCCAACCAGTTCTTTCAGACACGAATAAATGGGCTATTTTATTTTTATTGGTTTTTGGCAATGTTGCGAATATTGGTTTTTTAGCTGAAAATAATATTATTGACCTAGAAAAATGCAAGAAGGAAATTGCTAATTTTTTATTGCTCGTCGTTTTATTTTTTACTACTCCTCTTTTGATTGGTTTTGGAATTTATTTTGTTTTCTGGCACTCCGTCACAGCGGTGATGGACCAGTACAAAATCATCCGTTCAAAAGACAAAAGTTTTTCTTTCAAAAAATATTTAAAGGCGATCGTGCCGCTCTCCATCATGGCATTCATTGGCCTGGCACTGCTTTATTTTTTTCTCGGCAATGCCAAAGATGAGTATTTAAACCTGGGTATTTTATTCTTTTTTATTTCTGTCATCACTGTACCCCATGCCATCCTTATGGATTTATTTTATCAGACGGACACCAATTAGTCAAAAAGATTAAATGCGTAATTTCTAAACATCAAAACTCAATTTTTCTAACTTAAAAAATGTATCATGGAATTATTCTCAAATTTTCAGAACATCTTCCTGGCAATGTTGCAGCCAGGCGACTATGTAGGATTCACTTTTTTTATCGGATCTATGGCTATGATGGCCGCTTCTGTTTTCTTTTTCTTCGAAATGCGCAATGTAGACGGTAAGTGGCGGACGTCTTTGCTGGTGTCGGGCCTGATTACTTTCATTGCTGCCGTCCACTACTACTATATGCGCGATTTTTGGGCGATCAATCAGACGTCACCAACGGAGTTTCGGTACATCGACTGGATACTCACCGTACCACTCATGTGTGTGGAATTTTATCTGATCCTCAGGGCTTTCGGCGCTAAGCCAGGGTTGCTGTGGAAAATGATTTTTTACTCTACCTGGATGCTTGTAGCCGGCTATTTGGGTGAAACAGTGTTCCGCGACAGTTCACCAATGTGGGGCTTTATTTCAACTATTGGTTACCTCGGCATTCTGTATGAAGTATGGATGGGATCAGCCAAGCAACTTGCTACTAACTCGAACGATACCAAGCTGCAAAAAGCATTTAGCGCACTTTCCTGGTTTGTATTGGCGGGGTGGGCGATCTACCCAATCGGTTATATGACGATTGAAGGTTCAGGTTGGTTGAGCGGCGTATTGGCTACCAGCAGCATGGACATTATCTACAATATTGGTGATGCCATCAATAAGATCGGATTTGGCCTGGTCATTTATTCTTTGGCTGTTTCAAAGTCACAAGAAGTGATTTCCACCAATGGTGCGAGCAGAAAGTCCGGTGAGCGGGTACTTGAAAATGTATAGTAAAGATTGAATAAAGAATCATGTACAAGTTGTTTTTATTTCAACTGATTGTAAAATAGGCTTAGTTTCCAAAAGGGTCCCGGATATTTTCCGGGATCCTTTTTTATTTTTTTTTGCCTTATTTATTATTGCATAAATAAATTTCCTGGCTCTTGTCTCTTTTAACTGGCCATATTGAAAAGCGCTGTTTCAAGTACTTCTTTTATTTTATTTTATTAAAATCGTCAGGCCATTTATTTTGATAAGGTTGGATCAGCATTTAATTTATTTCAAAACTATTTTCACTTTCTTAATCAGCCATTTTTTCTTCTATCGCCCCCTGAACCGTTGCAGGCTTTTATTAGTCTCGAAGTCCTCCGTTCCTTTCTCATGTTTGATCTTTGAGTGACACTTCAAACAGGTGTGGCACACGGCCGTCATGTGGTAAAATAAAAGAATCGGATAAGTATGCCGGCCGGTATTGAACTGGTGCCAGTTGTTATGAAAAATGGGTAATTATTAAATAAAAGTCGGTAAAATCAACTTACTTATTTAGCACGTAAAATTATTTATATAAATTAATGGGGCTCGATAGTCTAACCCGAACTCGCTTCGGGGCCTCCACAAATTGTAAATAATCTTGCGCAATTAAGCAGGTGGTCAAAAAAAATGACACTTTTTCTTTGCTTGAAAATGAGTCTTGAAGCTTGGAAATCAAACTTTTGTCAAAAGAAAGTGTCATTTTTAGCACCCCTTATTTTTGTCCAAACACTCACTTATAAATTATTTCGCGTTTGGTCACCACCGCATCGACCTTGCCATCTTTTTCACCTGTGTCCAGTTTTTTAATCCAATTCTTTTTTTTGTCAAAAGCAAGGTAAGTCGTTGAATAACGGCCCTCGTGCTCCAGGGCACCGTCAACCATTAATTTGGTAACAAAGCCAGACTCCAATCCCTGCTCATTATATTCTTTGATAAAGACATTAGTATATCGGGTATGGTGTTGATCAAAAGTTGACGACTTAATACGTCCATTTTCCCATTCATACCGGGCATGGGAAACAGTATCATGCGGTTCTTGCAAAACCAGTCCTTCAACCACACGACCCAGTTCGTCCTTCTTGGTAATCTCAAGACGGGAGTTTTCTTTTCCTTCTGCATCATAAGCAATTTGACTGATGACATTCCCTTTCTTGTCGTGCTTGAAAATCGTACGAACAGATGTATCTATTCCATCCAATTCATAAAACATGGATTGCTCAACAATATCTTTTCCGTCAAAAATACAGACCGTTTTAGAAGGGATTGCCAGTTCTTTGGTCGCCTCCCATTGACCAGATTTTTTTACGGCTTCATATTTATATTCTGTGAAGGATTTTACTTTTCCATTCAGGCGTTCTGTCTGAAAACCACGATATCCCTGACTGCATGAAGAAAGAATAATGGAGAGGAAGAAAACTAGAGAAAGTAGATTTTTCATTTTATTTCATTTATTGGTTTTTAATACTAAAAATAGGAAATTAGAATGCAGTAAAAATAAAAACCATGACTATAATTACTAATAAACAATTAACTATTTAACGAGATCTTAAAATTTATTTTAGAAGTCATTTTGATTTAAATCAAGGAGGATATTATTCAGACGAACAGGCGTCATTTTAATGTTCAATCAATTCCCAAATCATAGGTCAAGGAAGCATCAAAAGTGATTTTATGGAGCGCCGCTCCGGTCTGATGATGAATACCAAACCTTAATGCTTCATAAACTTCTTTTTTATTTAATTGGAAATTATTGGCGTTAAGGGCAATG
>JBCBRY010000231.1:0-9159 GCA_039819485.1 Bacteroidota bacterium
ATTTAGAAAATAGGTACGTGTCTCAGCAATCTGCTAAAACACGACCTTTTTCCAAATAAATATTAGCCAGATAATAAGCATGTTTGAATTTGATGAATTTTTTGGATACTGGTATTCTGTAGGCATATGGAAAATGGCCCGGGTGTTTTGGTATTTCCTGGTGTTCGAATTGATGCGGTATGTGGGACTTGAATTCTTGGTTTTGATTACCTATAAAATCAATGGGAAAAAAAGAAAGAAAAAATGGGAAGCAGCAAGACAAGCCCTTTGGAATGACAACCCGTTTATCTCGATTATTGCACCTGGAAAAAATGAAGGAAAAAATATTTATTCTTTAGTAAAATCCTTAAATGAACAGACATACAGAAATTGCGAAATAATAATTGTTGATGATGGATCAGATGACCAGACCGACATTATTGGCAGAAGCCTCGAAAAAGCTGGATTGATTGACATGTTCATTCGGAACGAAGCAAGAGGTGGCAAGGCTTCGGGGGCAAACTTGGCCATGCGGTATTGTAAAGGAAAGTATCTGCTGCACATGGACGCCGATTGCTCATTTGACCATGATGCAGTTGAAAATATTTTGATCCCATTTTATTTGGATGAAAATATAGGAGGGGTCGGGGGAAATGTAAAAATCAGGGAATCCGATACACTATGCTCTAAACTACAGGCCATCGAATATTTAAAAAGTATTTCCGTTGGTCGGATTGTAACATCCTATTTGGGGATATACCGAATTATTTCCGGGGCGTTTGGTGCCTTTAGGATGGACGCGTTGAAACAGGTCGGAGGATGGGATATTGGGCCTGGCCTGGATGGAGACATTACTGTAAAACTCAGGAAATCAGGTTACCGAATCTATTTTGAACACACAGCAGTATGCCTGACTACCGGCCCAAAAAAATTCAGAGTCCTCTGGAAGCAACGCTCTCGCTGGAGCCGCTCTATAATTCGGTTTCGCTTTAGAAAACATAAGGATGTGATGACGCCGCATCAAAATTTTCGCTGGTCTGATTTTATGGGTTTTTTTGAAAATATATTTTATAATGTAATTCTGGATTTTAAATGGTTTATTTACTTTTTCGATGTGGCCATTCATTATTCCCGCTTTCTCGATATTATACTTCCCTTTAATATTTTATTGTACATCATGACGGGCTATTTACAAATGTTTGCAATTGCATCATTTAGTGAACGGGCAAAAGAAGAAAGAAAATTACTGCCGTATGTACCATTAATGGTTCCTTATGTTGCTCTATTTCTGCGCACTTGCCGGACGTTGGCTTATATCAGGGAATTTTTCTGGAAGACTTCTTACAAAGACCCCTGGAACCCGCAAAAATCTTCCCACCAGGCAGTGCTGCACGGGTATTAATCAATCAAAAATTCCCACTTCTCACCTGTGCTGCTTTTTCATCATTTCCGATTCGCTGATATCCCCTTGCCAACACGTCGATGTCAGAGGCACTTAATAAATGTCTTGGAATGGATTCAATAATTTGGATTGCCTTATCAAAATTCCCGGTCCGATAATAAACGTTTCCCAAACTTGATTTTGCATAATAATTCGTCGGAGCCATTTCCAGCGCACGTTCCAGTGCTTTTGTAGCTTCTTCATTTTGTCCAAGAATGATATGCATGTTTCCTTTATGAATATGTCCCGTGCCCATCCGGTCATAAATGGACAAGGCATAATTTAATTGTTCCAATGCTTGCTGGGCATACTGGCGGGCGAGCTGTATATCTTCCGTTTGCTTTGATACGGCCAGGCGAGCAAAAGAACCACCATAATTTTTTCGCATTCGCGCATTGTTGGGAGCAATGTTTACATCATGATTAAATAGAGTTAAATGATTTTGCCAAACGGGGAGGTGGCTTTCAATTTTGAAAATACTGATGGCCGCAATGATGGAGACAATGGCAACTGGAATAAAATTGTTTTTAAAAAACAATTTGGCTGGCTCTTTATTTTCATTTGAGCTTTTTACAAAATAATACAGCCCGTATACCAGCAAGAAAATAATTCCCAGAACAGGGACATACAGGAAACGGTCGTTGTATGCACTCACATTTGTAACCACTATACTCGAAAAAATAGAGACTGAAGAAAAATACCACAAAGGGCCAAAACCATATACTTTTCTTTCAATTAACCCTTTGACTCCGATATACAACAGGCCCAGAATCGCAATTAAAGAAAGGTATACCCGCCAATCGTTCCACTGTACCAATGGAATAGTCGAGTAGGAATAGTCACTGATTAAAGGATGGGGATAAACCGTCTTTAGTAAATAATGACCCAGGACCAACAATTGAGATGAAATTCGTTCGCCGATACCATTTGCCGCTAGCAATGAGTTGTCGAGGTAAGTCAAAGTTACACCTTCATTAATTCCACCGACGATGATTGAACGGTAAACTAAAAAGATAATGACGGCTGCCAGGTACGGAACCATCGTTTTACTAATTTTCAGGATACTGTATTTTCTGAAAAAATATAGCATCAGGGGTAAACCGGCCAGGGTCGTGATAACCTCTTCTTTGGAAAACAGGCCAATGAAATAAAAAATCAATGACAGCAGGAGCGGCAAAATCTTCCTATTGTCAAGATGCTTCAACAGTAACCACCCTGCCATGCAGACCCCTAAAAAACCAAGCATGGTATCCCGGCTTTTAATGTTTGCTACCACTTCAAGATGTATTGGATGGAGGACGAAAATCAAACAAGTGGCGATGGGTAAAAAAGGGTGGTAGTCCCGCATCAATTTGGCCAGCAATAAGAAAAGGAAAAAGCCGGTCAAACCATAAAAAATGAGATTGGTCGTATGATGGAGCTGGCGGTTGATGCCATCAGAAAGTTCAACTTCGAGCGCCAGGGTGGTCAGCGGTATCGGACGAAAAGCACGGGCATTCATATTTTCGTCATAACCCTGAAAATAACTGGTCGACCATATTTCATCCAAGCCGTCTATTCCTTGTTGAACATAACGGTTTCTCGAAAGGACTGCATCATCATCATAAACCAAATCGTAATTGTGGCTGGGGGAATAAACGGTCATCGCCAAAATGGCTATCAGCGCACCGATAATCATTTTCCACCTGGTCGACAAGGCTTCCTGCACATGAGGCAACTTTGGTTTTGGTTTAACCTTTTTCACCTTGGTTGCGGCTGCTTTCACCTGTTTACTTTTCTTGTTGCGTTTGGCCATGATGAACGTTTGAATGGTAAAGTTTTAGTCCGAAACTATTTGACTTACAATATTCGTTAATCTCTCAAAACTGTTGCATTTTTTAAACTGGAAATTCTAATTCTTGATGTAAAAGAGTTGTTTAAAGTTTAATAAGCACAGCTCGTTAATCATGACGAAAACTAAGTTGATGGCAAGACCTAATGAAATCGGCGATTGCTATGTTGTTCTCTATTGAAAGGTGACTGTTACTGCCCATCGCTTATTTTCAGACTATGTAAAAAGGGTAATCATTTGTGGCTATCTGTTAAATAATATTTGAATCAAATATTTTAATAAGATATTGAAATACAATTTGTTAAGGTAAGTGGCTGTTCAAAAAAATGACACTTTTCCTTTGCCTGAAAAAGAGCTTTCAGGCTTGGAAATCAAACATTTGCCCAAATAAAAGTGTCATTTATATTGCTACTTATTCTTATCCGATCACTTATAAGTGTTCAAAAAAAGATAGCTATTCAATGACAAAACGTTAAAGATTTTGAGTAATAGAAAAATGTTAAAACGAAATCTGATTCAAGGAATTACTTTTGCACCCTTTGAAAAAGAATCAATAATTATGATTAGAATCCTGGTTTTTCTCTTGTTTGCCCTGACCTGCAATGGGATGTATGCGCAAATGGCGGCAAACGACCTGCCCGAAAATAAGTTGCAGAAAGAGGTTTTTGAAACCCATCTCCGTTATCTGGCCTCCGATGCGATGGAAGGTCGCTACACTGCTTCCGAAGGCGGAGAAAAAGCTGCTCTGTACCTCGCCCGTTTATTCTCCTCATATGGTTTGCAACCAGCGCCTGACGGAAATGGATATTTTCAAAAAATACCTTTTGATAAGGTCCTGCCTCCTACTTCCGCTACGATAAAAATGGGAGGATCAAAGTATTCACAGGGAGACAACATGGTCGTCTTCACGGGTAAAGAGATGTCAGTGGAAACCGAGGCCGTATTCGTCGGGCATGGCTGGATTGATTCGCTCACAGGTCACAATGACTATGAAGGGATTGATGTAACCGGCAAAATCGTTTTCACAAAAACGGGAACACCAGGAAACCAGGATCCATTTGCCGCTTTCAAAGCAGGAGCGAGGAAAAGATCCATAGCTAAAGAAAGGGGGGCTATTGGGGTTGTTGAACTTTTCAGAATGAAGTTTCCGTGGCAGTTTTTCAAGAATTATTTCAATAAAGAAAGGCTGGATGTCGTGGATTTGGCAGAGGAAGGTGCCAATGACCTGTTCTATGCTTTTCTCAAAGAAGAAACGCCCAACCCAGTTAAAGAACTTGAAGCCGGTGAAAACCTGGCAATCACACTTAATCACTCAGGGATTGAGGGGCAACGGGTCTCCGCCTCCAATGTGGTCGGGGTCTTGGAAGGTAGCGATGAAGAGCTAAAAGATGAATATATCCTGATCAGCGCACATTATGACCATGTTGGTGTTGGAAAACAGGGTGGGGGAGCCTTCACACCGCAGGACAGCATTTTCAATGGCTCAAGGGACAATGCAATGGGAACCGTGGCGATGCTGGCTGCTATCAAATCCCTGGTACAAAACCCACCGAAAAGGTCGGTCATATTTTTGGCTTGTACCGGCGAAGAAATGGGGATGATTGGAAGTGCTTATTATGCAGAAAATCCATTGGTGCCGTTGGAGAAAACCGTATTTAACCTAAACAATGACGGTGGAGGCTACAACACTACCGAACAATTTTCGGTCATCGGATACAGCCGCACAAACGTTCAACCTGAATTGGAACAAGCAGCTATGGCGTTTGGAATGACCATCTCAAAAGACCCCGCTCCAGAACAAAATCTGTACGAAAGATCTGACAATATTTCATTCGCCAGGAAGGGGATTCCGGCTATTGATTTTGCTCCGGGAGTGACCGTCATGGACGAAGAGATCTATAAATATTATCACCAGGTTACCGACAATCCGGAGACCATCGATTATGACTATTTGCTAAAATTTTGCCAGGCTTTCGCACACACTGCCCGGCTGATTGCAGATAAAGAAACACCTATTGCCTGGACGCCAGGAGATCAGTACGAGAAAAACAGGTGATTTAGTTGAAATGCCCTGAAAAGATTATTCATCATTTTACAAAAAATTGGCTATCTGGCAGCACCAGATAGCCAATTTTCAAATAACTTCAACTATAAATTCTTTCGAAATCATTTTTTTGCTTCTTCTTCTGCCAGCCGTGCTTTCCTCGCCTTTTTTTGTTCATTGTTGCTTTCATATAAACAATAAAGCTCGTATTTGGCTTTGTCTTTATTGTCCCAAATATCTTTTCCGATGTCGCAGAGTGTGATCAGTTCATCGTATATTTTGTTGCCTACTTCGACCCTTCTTTCCACGCCGATATCGCGGTCAGCCACTTTGTCCTGTTGCAGGTTGACCGCTCTTTCAAACTCTTGAGAAGCGTTGGTCACTTTGCCCAATACATCTTCATTTACACCTACTTCATCCAGAAAATCAATTTGTTGCCGGGCGACCCTGACCACTCTTCTTGCGCAAAACAATAACTGGGCGTCCGTCATGTCACCTATTTTGGCAGCACCGAATTTACGGTAGCGGCCCGTACGATTGTTGAATTTCATGCTGACCCGTGTCATGAGGCTGCGGATTGCACTTTTGAGTTTTTCGGCAGCCTTGTACTTTTTCTCCGTCAGCAGCATCTGGTCGCCCAGAAGTTCGTCATCGTCTGGCAAGTCTCTGAAGCGGTCGCACAAGGCTTTGAAAGCCAACATTTTTTCAACCCCATATCCATACTGCTCAAATTGTTGCAAATCTTTGTGTGCATATTTCAACTTTTCCAGGCATTGGTAATGTAAATCAGCATCAGGATAGTTGTGCTTTCTATTGTTATGTTGCTTTTTCATTGATAATCAATTTTTTACAAAAATAAGTTATTGGTTATAAAAAAACAAAACGTTTTTATAATTAAACTTTCTGGTTTTGTAATTTATTTTTCGTTTACTCAGATGAAAAATTCTCAATTTATATTTATTGATAATCAAAAAAAACAGCCACAAAAAAGCTACAAGATTTGGCACTCACAACTGCCGGAATTTTCTGACAAACGTGCGTATATCGCCACCTGAATATTGAAATGAATGGAAATTCCTGTTGTAAGAAATTAAGGTTTGGCTCTTTTGGCCTTTTCCCATTTTACTGATTGGCGGCCAGCCATCAAACGAAAAAATCCACGGTACATGGCATAGTTCATAAAGCAGAAGTAATAGGGAACAAAAAAGGCCTTGATTTTCAGCTTTCTTTGTTCGAACAAATACCCTAAAAGGGCAAAAAAATAAAATACCACTTGTGCGACCAACAACCAGGTATAAATGGTTTTGCCACTTTTAAGTAAAACAATGTTCAAGATAAAAATGACGGGAAGGGCCAGTGGTGCAAAAGTCCACCTGAGTGCCCGGTGTGATAAATATTGAAAGGTAAGGATGGGTTGTTTGAAAGGCAAGAGCAGTTCCCGGAGGCGCCAGAAAGTCTGCAAGCCACCGGCTGCGATACGAATCTTTCTCTTCAGTTCTTCACCCATGGATGCACTTTGGCTTTCTGCCGCAAATGCCTGGGGTTCATACACGACTTTGTAACCCTTTTGAGCTATGCGCATGGTCATTACGAAGTCCTCGATATAAGTGTCCTTGGGGACGTTTACAAAAAGCGCCGTTCGGATGGAAAAAAGTTCACCAGCTGCACCGACAACTGAATAAAGCTCGGAGTCCCAGGTTTTCAATTTTGATTCATATTTCCAGTAAATACCTTCACCCGAGCCAGTTGCGTCCGAGCTTTCATCCATTTTAATGCGTTTTTCCCCGGCCACGGCTCCGACCTTGGGGTTGGCATAATGACGTACGATGTTTTTAATTGCTTCCGGATTTACTTCGGTATTAGCATCGGTAAAAATGGTGATCGGGGATTTCACCATTGGCATAATACGTTCTACAGCGGCAATCTTACCAGCTCGTTCTGGTTTGTGCAAGAGTTTGATGATGGTACCCTCAGGTGCCGGAAAATTTTCCACCAATTCCATTGTCCGGTCATTGGAACCATCGGTTACAAACCAGTATTCGATTTTGTTTTTTGGGTAATCAAAGGCCAGACAATTACGGATTTTATCTTCTATCCAATCTTCTTCATTGTAAGCTGCCACAATGAATGTAACTGCGGGCTGGAATTCATCTGCACCTATTTCTTGTTTTTTGCCGATAAATAATCTCTTTAAACGGATCAGAATAAAAAGTAAAATACCATATCCCATGTAGGCATAGAATACGACAAATGTGGCAATCCAAAACGCTATTTCAACTCCACTCATTAATTGGTGCAGGTATTTATTTGATGATTAAATAGAGGGAAAGGCAGTGTAATAGTTTTGTTTGACTGCAATATTACTAAACAGCTGAGAGATAACATGGGGTCTTTGGTAATGAAAAAGCCACGAACCAAATTCGACCATAAATGTTGTCTTTGTAATTTTACCTGCTATTTTTGTAATATGAAAATCGAGGAAGCCATAAAACAAAAGAAGTTCCAAAACGAATATCACAAAGCTAATGTCAACCTATTTTACACTCAGGCATGGTTGCAACTGCAGATTGTTCAAAAATTGAAACCTTACAATATTTCTCCCCAGCAGTTCAACATCCTCCGCATCTTGCGTGGTCAGCATCCTAAGCCAGCAAGTATCCGTGAACTGACAGACCGGATGCTGGACAAATCCTCAAATGCTTCTCGTTTAGTGGACAAACTTCTGGCCAAGGGGCTTGTTACCAAATCGACCTGCAAAAAGGATAACCGGCGGATGGAGGTAATGGTCACCCAGGAAGGACTTGATATGCTACAACAGTCCTCCAGTGACGTGGAAGGATGGATCAATAAAGTGTTTAGTGTGCTGAGTGAAGAGGAGGCAAAACAGTTCAATTTCTTTTTAGATAAAATAAAAGGTTAAGGTTTTTTCTAACTAAATTGCTCATTAACAGATAGTTAAGCAACAAATTCTCACCTGCGGTTATTTTTTTTCCAGTAAATTTCATCATGTTTTAAACAAAGTTTTGGGTTGTGCGTTTTCAATCCGTGTATATACACGAATTAAACCATTTATCTAATATAAAATCATTTTGTTCCTATGAAAAAGTTCAATTCATTTTTCGCAATGCTTTTAGCTGCCAGCGCACTTGTTGGTTTTTCTTTCACCGTAGTTCCCAATTTAGCTGGTAATTATAGCGTCAATGTTGCTGAAAGCAACGTGGAATGGAAGGGCTATAAAGTAACTGGTGAGCACAGCGGCACAATTAACGTAAAAGCTGGAGACCTCACTTTTGGTTCCAACGGCGAACTGACAGGTGGAAATGTAACCATTGACATGGCCTCTATCAAATGCACGGATTTGGAAGGAGAGTGGGCTGACAAACTGGTCGGTCACTTGAAATCAGACGATTTTTTCGGTGTAGGCAATTTCCCTACAGCCGAATTGGTCATCACCAAAGTTGCTCCAAAGGGGACTCCCGGTGATTATAAAGTGACTGGAAATCTGAAGATCAAAGAAACTACTAAAGAGATTCGCTTCTACGCTCATTTGGACGATGCAGGAAACAGCGTTAATGCTACCGCTGATCTCAAAATCGACCGGACTGATTTTGACGTTCGCTATGGTTCTGGTTCGTTCTTCGATAACTTGGGAGACAAAACCATCTACGATGAGTTTGATCTTACCGTGAATCTGAAGGTTACCAAGTAAGCAAATGACTTTTTATTAAGAAACATGAGTCACCCCAAATTTTTGAATCGGCTCAAAATAGCTGATTTTCAGGCTTAGGGCGTCGATTTCGATGGGTCCCGAAGCGAGTTCGGGACAGGCTGTCGAGCCCATCGAAATCGAAAGAGGGGTTTTTA
>JBCBRY010000232.1:0-9046 GCA_039819485.1 Bacteroidota bacterium
TGATATTAGTACACTTGGTAAAGGAATTTTTTAAAGAGACTTTGCATCTCAGTTCATGGTATTATTTAACCGGGTACAGGTCTTCCATGATTTCTTGCGGACTGTAGAATCTTTCAGGTTCCTGAAAGCGGTTTTTAGAATAGGAATTGAGTAAACTGAGAGCTTTCAGAGCAGATTTAGGGTAGGCCAGAAATAAAAAAAGCCCGAGGGTTGCTCGGGCGAAAAAAACGAATCTTACAATTCTTTAACCAAAACTTACACATTACAAACAATTGCAATGTCTGTGCCAAAAATTAAAAATATTTTTAATTTATTAATAATTTTTCTGTGTAACTGGGAATTAATTTTAGTTGTCTTGCCGCCTGAAACATAGCATTTACGGCCTTTTCACCTGATTCTCCTAAGTTTACAGTGAAATCATTTACATATAAATTAATATGCTTATACATAACTACCTCATCCATTTCTTGTGCAAATTTTTCTACAAACGATTTTGAAGCCTTTGGATTTGCGAGGGCAAAACGGACGCTACGCTCTAAAACACGGTTAATTTTCTGCTGAACGTCATCGGCAAAGCTTCTTTTGACAACAATGCCTCCCAAAGGAATCGGCAACCGAGTGGCTGATTCCCAAAATTCCCCTAAGTCCATGATCTTGACCAACCCTCGCTCAGCGTAGGTGAAACGATTCTCGTGGATAATCAGTCCCGCATCAACCTCATCCTGCAATACAGATCGTTCAATATCGGAAAACAGAAGCTCAGTTTTGTTTTGCGCTTCTGGAAAGGCCAGCCCCAATAAGAAGTTGGCCGTAGTATATTTTCCGGGAATGGCAATTTTACAATGCTTGACCTCTTCAGGTGGAATAGCTCTTTTGGCAATCAATAAAGGCCCACAGTTGTTGCCTAAAGCACTGCCCGCAGTTAAGAGCACATATTCTTTTATCAGATAGGCGTATGCGTGATAACTCAGCTTTGTGATGTCCAGCTGGCCTTTAAAGGCTCTCTGATTCAATTCTTCCACATCTTCCATGACTACCTCGAAATGGAGTCCCTCCGTGTCAATTTTGTCATGGATCATGGCATCGAAAATGAAAGTGTCGTTGGGGCAAGGGGAAAATCCAAGGGTTAATTTCATACTTTTGCGCCGCTTTTTGAAAAAGCTATTTTCAGTTAATTATTTTCGAAATTGAGCAATTAGAAAACGGAAATTTAACATCGATTCTCTTAATTCAGGTACAGATGCAGTATTTCCAATTTCAAAATTTCCAATTTCTTTTTCCTACAACGTTTGATGCTGAATATCCTTCACGAAGATAATCATCTCATTGCCGTAAACAAGCCACCAGGCCTGCTGGTTCATGGCGACAAGACCGGTGACCGGTCTTTGGCTGATTTGGTAAAAAAGTACATCAAACAGAAATACAATAAACCTGGCGATGTCTTTTTGGGCGTGATCCATCGTCTGGACCGACCTGCCTCCGGGGTGGTTATTTTTGCCCGTACCAGCAAAGCCCTGGAAAGGATGAACCGGCTGTTTTCTGATCGAAAACTTGATAAGATTTATTGGACAGTAACCGGACGCCGGCCAAATCCAATCACCGGCGCATTGACGCATTTTATTTTAAAAGACCATGAAAAAAATAAGGTCAAAGCATTTGATGAAAAAAGCAGCCGGGCTAAAAATGCAAAAAAGGCTTTTTTGGAATATGAGATGATCGGAGGTTTGGGGGATAATTTTTTATTGGAAATAAAACTTCATACCGGACGGCCCCATCAGATCAGGGCACAACTGGCCAAAATTAAATGCCCCATACGGGGTGACCTGAAGTACGGTTTTCCCAGAGCAAATAAAGACAGTTCCATTCACCTTCATTGCAAATCGATTTCATTTACACATCCTGTAAAAAAAGAACCTCTGACTATCAGTGCCGATCCGCCAGACGAACAAATATGGAATATGTTTGATGGTATTGAAAACTGAAAGATTTGGCACAACCAGCCCAATTGACCATATAATTTGAAACATCTGATAAAAAAACAATACATGAAAAACATTACAGTAATTGGTGCAGGAACAATGGGCAATGGAATTGCACACGTTTTTGCCATGAAAAACTACCAGGTCAACCTGGTGGACATCTCTGAAGATGCGCTCACCAAAGCAATTGCTACCATCACCAAGAATTTGGACCGGATGTTGGCAAAAGAACGCATTACCGAGGAACAAAAAGCAGCGACATTGTCCAATATCACCACCCTATCAGATTTGAATGAAGGTGTAAAAAGTGCCGACTTAGTAGTGGAAGCGGCGACTGAAAATGTGGCGTTGAAATTGAAGATTTTTAAGCAAATAGACGAAGCTGCGCCTGAGAAGGCAATTTTAGCAACCAATACTTCCTCGATCTCAATTACAAAAATTGCTGCAGTTACCTCACGTCCGGAAAAAGTGATCGGCATGCATTTCATGAATCCCGTACCAATCATGAAATTGATCGAGGTCATCAGAGGTTACGCAACGTCTGATGAAGTAACCGACACTATTATGGAAATGTCCAAAAACCTGGGCAAAGTACCTGTGGAAGTAAACGACTATCCTGGTTTTGTGGCAAACAGAATATTGATGCCCATGATCAATGAAGCCATCTATACGCTTTACGAAGGGGTGGCTGGAGTTCAGGAAATCGACACGGTGATGAAACTTGGAATGGCGCATCCGATGGGGCCTTTGCAGTTGGCCGATTTTATTGGTCTTGATGTGTGTTTAGCTATTTTAAATGTATTGTACGAGGGTTTTGGCAACCCGAAATATGCTCCTTGTCCGTTACTGGTGAACATGGTAACCGCCGGTAAGCGGGGCAATAAGTCTGGAGAAGGCTTTTATGTCCACGTAAAAGGTTCGAAAGAGATTGTTGTTTCAAAGAATTTCACATAAAAAATCCCACACTGTAAAGCGCAGGATTTTTAAAGAAGAGAATGAAGGTTTAAACTTTTTGTTTTTGGGGTGATAAAAATGGATTGGCCGGGCATGTTGTTCGGCCAATCCATTTTTATTTAGAGGTAAAGCACATCCCGAACGTCTTTTTCTTCTTTGATTTCTTTATCAATTTTTTGCATGACAAATTCATGCGTTTTAGCATCTTTTTCAATTCCTTTGAAATCTTCCGGACGGAAGACAGCGATTTTATTATCATCGGTAATCAACCAAAGCAGGTTCTGGGAATTCCGGTTAAAGTTCAGTTTAGCCCCATCTTCTGCAAGGAAACGGTAGACCGTATTGCGGCTTTTATCTACCAGGTACGCCGTTTTGTTGGTAAAACTGTTACCCGACTCACTTTTAAAATTAGCAGTCAGAATCAACATGTCCGGCGGAATGGGCCGATCACAATTCCAGATGCCAAATCCCCTGGCCGTGAACCGGTTGACCACTTTTCTTTTGATTATTTCCTCTGTAGCCGCATAGTTGTGCCCTTTTGATTGCAGCTCAGCAATTTTTTCCTCGAAATCCAGCAGTGCCAATCTTTTTTCTTCCGCTATTTTTTCGTTAAGTGCATCTTTTTTTACCTGTAATGCCGTTTCTCTTTCTTGCATCCTTTCATTGAAATAAGCCATGTCCCGATTGAAATCGGCCAACGCTTTTTCATAATCTGATCCTGACAGTACCGGATTCACTTTAATTTTCAACGATTGATCCGCTTTTTGCAATGTCAATTCATAAGTACGATTATCCAACTTTTTGATGGCGATATCAGAAACGTTCTTAAAACCATCTCTTAACTCTTCTGAGGTGATTCCAGCATCAGCACTCAACTGCCAAAGCATTTTTTCGTATTGGCTGTACATTTCTGCGAGCTCGGCCTGTTCTTTGGCCAACTCACCAGAAGCATTAGGATTTTTTAAATCATCAAAATCAAGGTCAAAGACATAGTCGCTCACATCTGCCTGAGTTGGTTTTACAGGTTTCTTTGGCTTAGGGTATGATGCTTCGATAGCTGTTAGCTCTGCTTCTTCGCTTACCTGAATCGCCTGCAGTTTTTCTTCATAATCTTTTTTGATAATGAGGCCAGGGCTGTTATCATCAGTATTTAGGTCGACCAAGCGATCTTCATCCACCATTTCCATTTTGTCCACGTTCTGATAAACCCAGTTACGTTTTTCTTCATCGAGTTTGTAAATATTATATCCCGGAGGAACATTCAATTGTGGAGACATATTTACGTGAGAGACCAATTCAACATCAATTGATTTATCAGGAGCCATATTGACTTTCTGTCCGTCTTGTTCTGCGAAAATCTCAATCATCCCAGCACTTTCCAAAGTATATCGCACACCGGCCGAATCGTATGTCATCGGGATTCCTGAAAGAAAGAAATCTACAAAGTCATGCATTTCCCGATACTTGATCGTTACCTCCCCGGTCACTGGTGATCCATCCTCGTGGGTAAATGCAGCTACGGGCACTATTAGTTTTGAGCCGCTCGGATATTCAAATACACCTCCTTGATTCACATCAACTTCGTAAGAAGCAAAGGTTGGCTTTACATTATCTAAAGGTGCATCAATAAATGGTCTTGTTGTAAAATAGTCGCTCATCTGCTGAGCATAGTCATTTTCGCTGGCATTGAAATTGGTGCCGGTGTAAACCACTAACAAAGCAAGTGCAGCTGCCGCCGCAGCCGCAACCATCCAAAAGGCCATACGCCGGTACAAAGGTTTTACCTTGCCAGAACTGGGTCGATACTGCCGGAGCAAAGCATCGAAGTCCTTGTGCCGGTCGACCTCCTCCTTCGACAGGCGTTTTGGATTAAATCTTATATCGTAATTCTTCTTCATGTTATTTTAAGTTTTATGGCATTTGAAGTTGCAATTCTCAATAGTCGTAGTTTGTTTAGTTCTTTATTCTGATTTGACTTTTTTCAACATGATTTTCTTAAGTCGTTCCAGCACTCTGTAAGTGCGGACCTTTGCATTGCTCTCTGTAATTCCGAGTATATCTGCTACTTCCTTAAATGGTCGTTGTTCAAAAAAACGGAGTTCGATGATTTCCAGGTCTCCTTCCCTGAGCTCATCCAATGAGTTTACCAGCACGGATCGAAATGGTGCCATGTCATCTGTTTCCATTTCATCAAACATTGAGTTCAAGTTGTAATCCTCAATGCTGACAACCCTGTTTTTCTGAGTTTTACGATAGTGCTGTGCCACCTCATTGCTGGCAATCCTAAAGAGCCACGCTGAAAAAGGTACTCCTTGAAAAGTATAGCTTTCCAGTCGCTGCATGGCCTTCAAAAAAACCTGGGAAACGATATCTGAGCAAAGTTCTTCGTTGAGGGTACGCTTGTAAACAAAATTGAAGATTTGCTCAAAGTAGCGGTTATAGAGAGGTCGGAACATGGCAGGGTCTGATTGGGCAGCTTGTATTTCTGTCCATTCACTTTGCATGGCCTCCGCTGAAACAGTACGTCGAAAGGAATTCATTAGCCCTTCTTTTTTTACAAGGGTACGACTTATTTGTAAATTAATTGACATTCGTTGCGTTAGTAGCCCCCAACGGGTTACTTGCGTATCGTTAAACGGAAATAAGACCATCCTTCTTGTTTTGAATATTAGGCTTTACCAGGAGTATGCTATCAAAAAATGACTGGTTGTATATTTTTAAGGATGGCCTTTTCCATTCTTATGCAAGTATTTCTGAACTTGTTACGCATACTTAATGCACCCTCTCTGAAAAGAAACAGTCATATCATTATTTTTTCTTGGTCATTTTTGACGTTGGTTTTCACAAAAAATTGGTTCTGTCGTCCTCACCAACCAAAAAAGTTTCATCAAACTACATTTGGCACCTTTATCGCTGTAAAATAATTACCTGCCCGGTAATACCTTCCCCCTCCATTATGTATGAACAATCACACAACTTGCATTATCAAGCTTGCGTTGCTGTTATTCCTGCCTCAAGCAACGATGGCTCAGCACAACTGTGGTTTTGATCACGTCCTTCACGAGTCACTTAATTCAGATAGTGGTTTCCAAATAAAATATGCCCTTCTTTCAAAAAAGTTCAGACAGCTAAGACAAACGGGCCATAAGTCTGACGAGATCTTTACGATTCCAGTTGTCGTGCATGTGGTGTATGCCGATGAGCATGCTGATCACAATATTTCTGACGAACAGGTCAAAAGTGGCATTCAGCGGTTAAATGATATTTTCTCTGACTCCGAACAGCAAGGGATCGACACCAAGATCCAATTCGAGTTGGCTAAAAGAACACCCGATTGCCAGCCGACCGACGGTATTGTCAGAGTCGATGCTTCTGAAATTACAGATTATGCAACGGAAGGCATCGATATCGAATCAACGGATACCGATGGACTCGGAGCCAGCAGGATCGGCATCTATAATTTGAGCAGATGGAACACGGAAGAGTATCTTAATATCTGGGTAGTCAACGAAATCAGTGGCAATAATGCCGGAGCAGGAATCCAGGCATTTGCAACATTTCCGGAAACGCATTTTAAATATGATGGAGTTGTTGTACTCTTTAATGCATTCGGGTACGATTATGACAACTGCAACTGCTATGAACTAAAATCATACACAGAAGAAAATAAGATTATTGCTCATGAAATCGGCCACTACCTCGGCCTCTACCATACCTTTCAGGGAGATTCCGGTGGTTATTCATGCCCTTCCACTAATATTGAAGAAGGTGATAAAGTTGAAGACACACCGGCCCATGTAAGGACATTTTCTTGCTCAAATGGTAATAATTACTGTTATCCAGCAAACGACCCTTTTTACCAGATGGAAAAAGTAGTTCGTAACTACATGGGCTATACTCCGGAATCCTGTCAGTATGAATTTACCGAAGGACAAGTAGATAGGATGCGGACCATTCTTGTCAATTACCGGCCTAAATTGCTTACTTCAAGCGCACTGTTACCTGTAATAGAAGAATCTCCTTCCACTACATGCATTCCACAAAGTGAACAAGGTATTACCGGAGAGTATGGAATGGGGATCATTTCAGTCAACATCGGTAATCTCCATGCTGGGTCAGGATCCACTTTTCAGGACGGCGGATATGTCGACAATTGGTGCAATGTCGCCTATTTTGAAGCAAATACGACCTACGAAATTAGCGTCGAAACATTTGGCAATTACAACGAAGACCTTAAAATTTACATAGATTATGATAACAACAGTGATTTTGACAATTCTGAAATGGTTTTTAAATCAAATAACAAGTCCACACATGAAGGGACATTCTCAACACCAGAAGTAGTTGTTTGGGATACACCGCTAAGAATGAGACTCATTTCAGATCATTTCCAATACAATATCAATAATGGCTGTTACGCGCCTACTTATGGCCAAGTGGAAGATTATACCGTCATTTTCCCCCTTCATGACTCGGAACCGAAAATCGAGAGGGGAAATGCTCTTTTTTTGGATGGAGTAGATGATTATTTCCAGACAGATTTTTCACCCAATCCGTTGACAGACAACTTCACTATTGAGTTCTGGTGCAAACCACAAGGCGACTCCTCAGAATTTCAAATAATTTTTGACCGGACCCCGTCCGATTTCAGCACCTATCATTTTATGGCCATGTGGTATGGGCGATTGTTCGTCTACATGGACAAAGAATTGCTCTTTATGGAAACGGAGCCGATGCAAATGAATATCTGGCATCACGTCGCATACACCTGGGATGGGATCAGAGAGAAATTATTTGTCAACGGAATAAAGAGCGGCGAACATGAAATGCAAAATGTAAAGGAGAACCAAGCTTCACTAAAAGTCGGAGCATTTCTGAACAATTTTTTATTTTTCACGGGTCAGATTGATGAATTTAAGACCTGGAATTATGCCAGAACGGAGGAACAGATTCGACAACAATTGCACCTGACCGGCATTTCAAATTATGAAGACCAAGTTTCATATTTTCATTTTAATGATGAAATTACCGATAGCACTTTAAGTGATTTTTCAGGAGACCATCTGATGGTTCTGTTTGGGAACCCAGAAATTCAACTTTCAACCGTAAATGTTGGGCCGGACGGAACATATCAGCAAATTGAAAACATTTCTACAGAAACCAGCGTAAACAGCTTCGAAGTAAACTTGGAGGTCACCAATCTTCAGGCAGATAGTGAGTTTACTATCTTTATTACGCAACAAAACTATGAAGCGAACACATATGATGGTTTGGATGGAGTAATTCCATTTAAAGAAAGAACCTGGACCATCAATACATTTACCGATCAGGCATTCAATACGTCAATTAAATTTAATTTTCCCGAAAATACTTTCACAGATTTAACCGCTTCAAATTATAAATTATATTGGCGGGAAGTAAGCAGCGATACCGAATGGAAATTACAACAAAATGGTGCCTCATCCATTGATGGTTCTTCAATAATCTTCGATGAAATAAATCGAAACGGCCAATTGTTAATCGCAAAATAAATCTTTGTTAATTGCTGTTTCCAAAATAAAAAAATGGAATTTGCATGGTACGGTGCGGCTCACCTTCTTTTTTTATTTTTTCAACCTTCAAAATATGCTTTCCATTTTCTAATCCATTGGTACTAATAAATGCTTTTATCCCATTCTCATCCTGGTTTGGATGTTGGTATTTAATTATATTTTTTGGGACCAGGGTGTCATTTAAATAAAACTGATGGTATTGATCCAGGCATTTTAATTTATGGGTCCGGTTTATCATTCTTTTCTCGCTATTCGAAAGGCTGTCCGGGTACACTGCCACGCCACATAACTCTTCCAGCCTACTTGCCTCATTTGGAAAAACCGGTACAAAAACTTCGATTCTCTCACTTGACACTTTATCAGAAGATAGCACTGCTGACAAGATCATCCCATGTTCTTTGTTTCTTGAATTTTCGTAGCATTCAGGGTGTGCTATATCCCCCCTGTTATATTCATTGTCGAACATTTGATCATTTGCTAAAAAAATTAACTTTGAATGACTGGCCTGGGTAATAAGCATTACCATCACAATTAACGTCAACCCTACTAACCATCCCACAA
>JBCBRY010000233.1:0-9030 GCA_039819485.1 Bacteroidota bacterium
TGGAAGTGCAGCCGTTGCCGTCCGTTACCACCACCGTGAAGATCTCGCCGTTCACCGCGCCGCTCGCTGTTGGGCCCTGGGCGGACGCATCGTCGAACGTCGCGGAACCGTTGCTGCTCCAGGCCCAGCCCGTCGCATCGCCGCCCGTTTCATTTAATGTCACGTCGTCACCGGGGCAGACAGGGCCGCTGTTCGTGGCCGTGCAGCTCGGGGCAGTATTTACCGTAAGTGATGTCTGGGATTCAGGTCGACAACTTATATCAGATGGTGCAGGAGTGAGGATCGCATAAATATCATAGTTCCCCGGTGAGGCAATAGTTGCATTGCTCAACTCTGCTTCCGTTCCGCCCATCGTTAGGCTGCCAAACGTAACTGTGCCCAGTGATATTCCTTCCGAGTAGGGATCCGTTTCACTTCCAGTCAAAGCCTTGAACTCAATGTTGTAATCCTGGTCATTGTTGTCGGCCATTGCCAGGTCCGACAGACCAGTTGCCGTGGCGGTAAACATTTCACCTGGACATACCGGGTCAGGCGCCACAGATACACTCCCGATCGTTGGGCAGGTAAAGGAAGCACCTACATTTGCAGTACCAACAAAGACCAAACCGGGGTCTCCTATTGTAGTTTCATCCTGAATTGCACAAACAAAAACGCCTTCTCTTACAACGCCAACATCAATAAAATCAGGGGTTGAGCTAAAGAAATCTTGTCGACCTGAAAAATCGATCGTGTTGCCTGTGACCTGTACCCTCACTACAGAGGCATCATTTGTACTTCGGTGAAAGGCAGCAATAAAGTCATTCGGCCCTATCTTCGTTATCCGGTTATCCGTAGCATTAACAGCAGTTGTCGAATCATGTACCAATGTTTTAAGGCCATACGATACTGTGGCTGTAGCCCCCGATCCAGTGACATCGACGACTCTCCCGTACATATCATCTCCAGCGGTAGCTGATGAATCCTGGCCCCATAAAATGATATACTGGTTTGAAGAAATAGCCGCTACGTTAGTCTGATGTACGGAGTTTATTCCATTGAATTGCGATTTTGTGTTATAGGTAATGTCGGTTCCGGACACAGTGGCAATAATTGTTTGACCAACATCTCCATTATCGTCGTCTTCATAAGTTAAGGCCAAAACGGTGCTTGACAAAGCATCCAGGCCAACGCCTTTAACATCTTGCCCTGGTGTTGTAAAAGCAAACTGAAACCCAAAACTGATGGAGGCACCTGCCCCCGTGCCAGATACCTCTCCAATGTACATGACTCCTTTGTCAGAAGTACCATTGTCATGTTCAAACGCAATGGCAAATTTCGTGTCCGTGAGGCGGGCAATAGCAGGGTAGACTGCAGTCTGTCCCCTAACACCGGTGGATTGCTCTGTCCCGAATGTTATGGTGGCAGTCGATCCCGTTCCGGAAACAGTCCCCACTATACACTTCATTCTATCATTGGTGGAACCTCCAGGGTCATCAAAATTATAACAGATCACACATACATCTTCACTTAATTTCTGAATCCGTAAGTAGCGGTTGGGCCTTGGGCTGACCTGCACTTCAGTACCGAGTGTAATGGTATTGGTGCCTGTAATGGTTCCGACCCTTGCATAGTGCGCTTGTCCGCTGCCCCCTGCGCTCAACTGAGTGTAGGTCACCACAAATTGATCATCATTGACACCTATTACTGAGTTGTCAACTACATTGTGTTGATTTGTTTGTACCGATGAACCGAATTCTGGCTTGACCACCTGCGCCCAGGTGGGTGACGGACCCAAGATGACCATCAACAAAGCCAGCAAGAATGGTATTCTATAACTTTTACAACCATCAAATCCTTTGAACAGGAAGTTTGAATAAATCAGGCACGTAAAGCTTTTTTTCATGAGAAGGATAATTTGTAGAATGTATTTATTGTTGGAATCTGTAAAAAATTCAAGAACTCCTAATAAAACAAATAGTACAAGGTTCAAGGTGATTTTTCCAGACTTGATAAATTCATAATAGACTTCACCTTTAAAAGGTACAAGGTGCAAATCAGTTAAGGGAAAAGCTTTAATTTAACAGGGGAGTATTACAATGGAAGGTTATACCGATTACACAAGAAGAATTTCGTTTTTAAAATTGTGTTAAACTCATTTGAAAGCCATCGGCTACAGTAGCACAAATGTATAAAAGTCTTTCAGGATAAAAAAATGGTCAGTTGAGTTAATTCAAGGTATGATAAGAGTCGTTATAAGTTATTTTCTTAAATCAAATTATGATCCAAAAACATTTTTTAGGCAACTATTAGAAAAACAAAAATACATTTTGCGCATTGACCCCAACCCAAAGCATAATTCCGAGTTACGACTAATGCGTAAAATGTATTTTTCAAGACTATGGCAACTGATCCAAAACAATATAATTCGCTAAAAAGCCTGTGTCCACTGGGCTTGTGCCGCAAGCACAGGACTTGCTTACTGTGCCGACGAATCATTCATTTTGCGTCCAGCGACAACGTTGTACTTTTAGGGCAGTTGCTCCAAAACAATATAATTCGCCAAAAAGCCTGTATTTACCGGATGTGACAAAGTTGTATGATAGAGCAGCTTCGCCCGTTCATTATCCGGACCCTGGTAAATGATTTTTCCATCCAGGTCAATATCCGTGCGGTCGTAGCCGTAGGAAATGTAATTGGCCAAAAACTCCGAATTTCCTGGATCGGACAACACTTTTGAAAACAGGTAAAAAATATCGTTTTGCGGCCCCTGGTAAATGATCTTGCGGTCGCCGTTGAAATCACCTGCCCAGGCAACCCTCCTTCCATTTACAACGGTAGAAGAAGTTCCTTTTTGAAAGACCGCTACGTTGACATCACTGAAATCAAGGGTAGGGATGTTTACGGACGAAAGGTACCAAGGATGCCCAGCCATAATACCAAGATGGTTGCGGTGGCGATAGGCCACGTTGTAGGAACCTTCCCTTAAATTTGGGAAGTAGATGACGTCTTCCCCGGTTGGACTCATCAGTTCGCCATTTCTTTTTACCAAAACAGCTTGTGTAGCGATCACGTCGCTTGCATTTGCTGAATCCCTGACTTCAATGAACAGCCAATCAACGATTGCATCTTCTCCGGTCACATTCAACAAAGGTGAAAAAACCGTCTCTCCCCCACCCCTGCCTTTGTGGGCGAAATAGGAAAGATCAGAATAAGGCTCTGTTTCAGGAAGAATACCCTGACTCCTCAGATGGTCAGTCATCAACGTATCTGCAATGTTATCCATCACCGCTCCGTAAAGCAAGGCTTTCAAACGGATAGAGGCCACGGTGCAATTATCATTTCGTACAAAAGAGAGGACATTGCCGCAGTCATCGGCCGTTGACCACAATCGGCTTATTTGCAAACCATCCGGCTGCATTGTGCTGTTTTCAGCATAATCAAGGTTGACCTGGTTGTCGCAGTTGTCCCTCACAAATACATTGACACCTGCCTGATATTTAAACTCGTCCGGATTGCAATAAGTATCCTTATCTGCCGACAGGCCACCTTCCACTACGAGGTAATCAACATTTTCCACAGCGTGGACGCCATCCTGGCTGTCCCATTCCTGCAAACGAACTTCGAAGCTGTTGCTGGTCACATTTCTTACCCTTACCGTCACTGGGTCGGGATCATTGGAACTGATGGCCCCAAAAAGAACCACAGTTTTGGAATAGGTACGATCTAAGCTTACCGTAGCCCAGGCGTTGGTCAGGTTGAGGCTGCCCGTTTCACCGATAGGGTCACCGTCCTGGTCGAGCAGGTTTTCATCGGGAGCAATGGCCAGATAGGCCAAAGACTCGTCCGCATGGGTGGTCTCTGTATCCTTCGAAGTTTCTTCAGCCAGGTACAGATCCACACCAGCGGGCGTTGCCGCTGCAAAACGAACCGAATAAGGGTCAATTTCATTGACGGTTTGAGTCGACGAAAGGAGTAGAGGCACGTTCGGGAATGATTGCCCCAGATTCAGTGTTTGCAACGTATTATTTACGTTATTTAAAAGTCCGGCTTCCAGTACGCCATCCAGGCTTCCAGGCTCAATCGCCAGCCAGGCGACATGTTCCTGTTGATGGGTTTTATCAGAGCCTTCTTGTTCGTTGAGATTTATTTCAAATCCTTCATCGGAAATATTTCGGTGAAATGGAACAACAGCGGATGCTTCATTGGAGCTAATGACCTGGCTGAAAACCAGCGGTGTTTCAGCAAACTGAATCGGGAAAGAAACGTACTTCCAGTTTTGGGTCACCAGCTGACTGACTCCCGCCAGGAGTTTTTTGCCGGAAGGCAAGGTATACACCTGAAACAACTCCGGCCCTTCCAAATCTTCTACCGAGATAATTTGGGTATCAGCAACCGTGTTCCCGCACAAATCTTCCGCGATCCAGGTACGGGTAATCTGGTAGCCCTCGCAACCTCCATTTTGGTATTGATCGGTCGTTTCATCAAAATCAATGTAGATGCCCGGACATTCATCAAAGGCCAAAACGATGGTCGGGTCTGGGACCTGTTCGTCACAACTGATGGTCATATCGGCGGGCACGTTCATCAGGTTCGGCGGTGTTTGATCTCCAATATTGACAACCACCCAGGCAGCCGCACAACACCCCGTTGTTTGATTACAAACCTCATATTGAAATGAATCAACTCCGCAAGAAATCATAAAGGGTGTGTAGGTAAACTTGCCCGTTGCATCCATCGTCAGGGTCCCGCCGGTCGGCATGGAAAAAATATTGTAAACCGGGTCCTGAAGGTTTTCGTCATTGAAATTGACCCGATCAGTCAAAGGAAGTGTCGGGCAGGTAGTAAATTCATCAGGCAACAATGAAGGCGCGCCAATGGCGTAACAATCAGGGTCGTCACAATCAATGAGACCATCCCCATCATTGTCAACACCATCGGCGCAAACCTCCGGACAATTGTTCACAGTCACCGTCACCTCCGCGGTACCGGTACACCCGGCCACATTGGTAACGGTTACCGTGAAAGTAGTCGTCGAGAGTGGAGTGACTGTCTGGTTCGCACCTGCTCCCAATCCATTGCTCCATGCATAAGTAAATGAGCCAACACCGTTCGGTACACTGGCAGAAAGTGTGGTAGAGGTGCCTAAACAAATGCTCACATCATTGCCTGCAAAAGGAACGGGAGCACAATCTGGATCATCGCAATCTGCCAATCCATCACCATCATCGTCGATATTATTTGTACAGATCTCAATACAGTTATCTACGGTTACCGTAACAGCATCAGCATCCAAACAGCCATTATTGCTGGTCAGCGTCACCGTGTAAGTGCGGGTATTAGGTGGGGAAACTATCTGTGAGTCACCTGCTCCCAAGCCATGACTCCACTGAAAGGAATACGGAGTGGTACCACCCGAGCCGGTGGCATTGAGAGTGGTCGACTCGTTTGGACAAATAGTCACATCCTGTCCGGCATCAACAGAAGGTGACTCCGTAACACTAATAATAACTAGATCTTCATACGTGCAGCCATTACCGTTGGTCACAGTGACCGTGTATGCAGTATTCGAAGTTGGACTTACGTTTTGGTTGGCTCCGCTGCCAAGTCCCTGGTCCCACTCATAGGAGTACGGGCCTGGGCCACCGCTGGCAGTCGCGCTGAGGTTGGTGGTCGTACCTGAACAAATGGTAGCATCCGCACTGACAGAAACAACTGTACCCGGTTTCACGGTCACAACATATTCGATGAACGGATAACACGTCTCCGGATCCTGCGGCTCAGGTTTGAGACAACCATACACGTAGTAGGTTTTATCTGAGTTGCCCTGTGCCTGAAAATTATCCGTTGTGACGCTCCTTGGCCCTTCATTGAGAATGTAAAACGCGTCGAGCCAAACTTTTGGATCAGTTGCCAGGTAAGGGTTGGTCTGCGGTGTATCGAAACGGTAAAATTCGATGTATTGATAAGGCGGATTCGGCGCATTGGTGGCTACCTCAAAGGTGACTGTCTCGCCTTCGCAAATTTCTATATCAAGGTTGTCTTCTGAATAGATTTCAGGACAGAGACAGTCTTGATCTTCGTTATCCACAAAGCCGTCGCCATCATCGTCTACGCCGTTCCCGCATATTTCTTCACAGAAAATTTCAACCGCAATCGTTGCTGCAATCACGAAAGACTGACCGCCACTACCGGAAGAAATTACATCTACCGTTACCAGTTCCACATCCGGTGCTACATTTGGTAAAAAGAAATGAATGGAGTCGATGCAACAGCCATTCGGGAAGCCACTTTCCCCCGGCCCCCACGACCTTGATTTTGCGACCGATACATCTCCGGCGGTGGCCACAAAATCCAGAGATCGGTTATCGTAGGTAATTTCACTGATCGGCAAGGCCAGATTGATGTTCCGGTTGGTCAACCCTTTCGGAATATTAAAATCAAGTGTATAAGTATTGTTGTATCCACCAATGGTGGTGAATTCCGTCACTACTGTTTTACCTGGTTGGTTATTTCTAAAAATAAAAGCGGAAAGCGATTGCGCCTTGTTTTCGTTATTGGTATTCGAATAATTTATCGAAGAGGTTGGCGGCAAAGTCATTCGATAAACATAAGCGTTGGAACCTACCGACTGCCGGGCGGCGGCATAGCTCGTTCCGTCAGCGGCCTCCACCGTAATGGAACTTCCGGGATGTCCACCTTTGTAGACGACTTCGACAATGATCGAATCGATTGTATTTAAATCAGAAATATTCAGGCTATTGGGAATATCCTTGTTTATTCCGACAAATTGCAGTTCTACATCCCTACCCTCCTCACAGGAAATTTCGGGTACTACACTTCCGTTGGCACAACAAATTTCTTTGATCAAAACCTGATCTATTGCCACGCCTTTTGCAGCCAATGATGTGTTGCTTTGAGAAATATAAAAACTCGTAGTCGCAGACGCAGGTGGTGACCAGGTGAAAGTAATGGTCTGCCAGTTCAGGTGGTTCCAGTCAGGGCTCGCCGGCAATTCCGTTTCGAAAAAAGTGAGCAGGCTACCGTTGTCATCAATACCGCCGCCAAAAGCCTCAAATGCAATGGTCGTAGGGGTTTGCGGAGCTGGAACCGACCAGGCCGCTGCCACAAAAGTGATTTCATAACATTTGTCAACATCCACGTCTATGGATTGGCGGGCACAGTAGGAGGAGCCCGGTACCCAAAGAAAATAGTCTCCATTCGGATTGTTGACTTCGTCGGCCGAGTCGTTTATCCAATAAGAATCATAACACGTACCGCTACAGCTATAATCCATCCTCCAATCAGGCAGCAATGTTGACCCATTGTCCAAAGCATAAGCTGGGCTTCCTTCGAAAGTGGTGTTGAAGTTGATGCCTCCGGTATTTTCAAAACTCTCGTTCTGGAGGATCTGTGGAGCGCAGTCCGAGTCATAACAATCTGCCAATCCGTCTCCGTCATCATCTATCCCATTTACACAATCTTCGGGCAACAGGTCCTGATAACAAACTGCATCGAGATGGGCATATAAATCTGCCTTGATCGTGTTGCTGTATTCTGTGCCGGACAACCAGACCGAAATCCCGAAATCACAGGACTGGGAATTCCCCCCCCAGCCAACCTGGGCTCGGTAGCCATTCGACGAACCATTGATGGTAATCGTCCGCCCTGAATTACAGCCCGTGCCAGTCAGGGTTCCGGCAATCTGCCAGTAATCCCAGTCCACATGATTGCTGCCACAGCCAGCGTTCTGCACATAGCTTCCTTGAAAAGTTGTCCAGTCTTGCCGGTCTGAAAGTGTCAGGTCCAAGTACCACCCGTCCTGTGTTCCACATGGGTTTGCGGTCGGGGCAGACCAGTCTGCGTCATGGCCATTGATGACATTTCCTTTTAAGCCCAAAGTGCCATTGCTGTTTTTACACAAGATCAATCCTCCGTCGTCATAATCCATCCAATGGTTGTCGTAGCCAGAATCATCCAGCGACCAGACATAATTTCCCCAGGACGGAGACAGCTCACAACTTTTATCGGAACAAATGGGACTGTCCTGTTCCCACTTCTGAAAACAAAAGCCATCGAAGATAGCGGAACCTGATCCGTCATTTTTCCAGCCAAGCGCCTGGGCGTAAGAAGTGCCAGCCGGGGCTCTGGCCGAAATTTGATACGACTGAAAATTTCCGGATGTTATTTCCTCATATTTAGCGCTAATTTCGTTGTAACCGGCGTCTAAAAATTTTATTCCGATTAAAGCATTTTCCGCTCCGGATTTTTTAGCCATTACTTCAAGCGAGAACACTTCATTTTCGAAGGCTCCGATATTTTTCCCGACACCTCCAGCGCCCCCGGTAATTTCGGCTGCTTTTATTCCATAAAAGGCGTCGTTCGTAATTTGAGCGTTGCTATAAAAATCCCAACCTGAAAAATCAGATTCGAATTCTGCATTTCCGATTAGCCCGGAAGTACAGGAAAATGGCAACCATGCAATATCTTCTGTTTTCGCAACATTAATTATTTCATCACAAGCAAGCATTATTTTCTCGAAATAAGAAGACAATCCTTTTTTCTGATTTGATTTTATTTTTTTAAGATTTAATTGTTCATCCCTAATTAAATAATCGTTTTTATTTATTAAAGAATCAAAATTGGCATTCAGCAACACGGGATTCAAAAAAACTACAGCTAATAAAAGTGTTTGAAAAAAGTGTATTTTTTTTGAGTTAAGTGATTTGTTTTTTGTCAAAAAGAGTCTCATCTGTACTCGGATTTAGTAAGTAATGGTTATTAATAGTGTTTGAGTAGATGAGAGGGAAGTTCATCAGTTATCAGTTATCAGTTATCAGTTATCAGTTATCAGTTATCAGTTATCAGTTATTAGTTATTAGTTATTAGTTAATAAGCTGGTGGTCAAAAAAAATGACACTTTTTCTTTGCTTGAAAATGAGTCTTGAGGCCTGGAAATCAAACATTTGTCAAAAGAAAAGTGTCATTTTTAGCGCCCCTTATTTTTGTCCAAGGACTTAGTTTGAAAAATAAAATAATATTTACAAAACAAAA
>JBCBRY010000234.1:0-9022 GCA_039819485.1 Bacteroidota bacterium
CAAAGGGCCAGACAACAACACTTTTGTCGTGTCTCCAATGTGTCCTTATGTTAATGTGTCAATTCAGTTAACCATTAACCGTTCCCCGTCCCTCAATCCTTGTTTTTTCCATCGAAAAAAATACTCAGTCCAATGCCACTACCAAACAGGCTGGAAGTTTGAATGAAATCAGTATCGCTGTTAAATCCCTCTTTGCTGCGGGCATAGGAATAATCCACTTTCAATTTGAGCATGGGCCTGGAATGTAAAGAAAGTGGCACGGGATAGTAAAAGGACATTGCTTTTCATGATCACTTTTTTTGTGTTCCCTACTGTAAAACGGGGTGTGGTCAATCAGAGGAAAAAGGTGAAATATTTGGTGAAAATTCCCATCATTTGATATGGACAAATTTGTGGGCGATCGCCCCAATAAAAATTGTACACTCGTTGCGTTGACTGGTAATTTCGTTGCGGGAGCGGTTTGGGGAAGTGTGCCGTGGCCTTAATTAAAACGGCCAAGTATTTTTTTGAAAAGAAAGGGATGGCTAAATTGCTGCGGCAAAGGCAGATAAAAGGTTTTACGAAGTCGATTTTTTAAAGCCATTATCCATCAACTTTTTATGAACCCCCAATCAACTTTCTATTTAACTGAGTAGCAGAAAAATACCTCCAATAATCAACCTCATGCACCGAACTTTTCGAGCGTTCATCTGGGCATTCTTTATTGCTGTCACTGCGTTTGGGCAGCAGGCAGGAGACCGGGAATTTGTATTGATGCCAGATCAGGAAAGTTACGATACGCTACAATCCTACCTGTATATTTTCAAAGAAAATGAGGGTCGGCCAGTCGATTCTTCCCAACTGCTTACCGAGGAAGTCAATTCGCTTTTCAAGCCTTTTGAAAAATCGATGCTTACCCGCCAGCCCGCTGTTTTCTGGGGTAAAATCACCTTTCGCAACGAGACGGAGGCCGATCTTAATAACTGGATTTTCCACACAGGTGAGGGAAATTACATCGACGTATTTGTTTTTGACAAAACGGGAAACCAAGTCGCACATGAGCGGACGGGGCAGTGGCTTCCGGCCAGGCTCAAAAAAATTGATAAGGCCAACCGGGAAGAACGGGTTTATTTATCCATACCAAAAAATGAGACCAGGAGAGTGTTCCTTCGGGTGGAGACGAAGGCTTATCGCCCGCCCGATTTTGAGATCAAACTGCAACGCGAAGATTTTTACAAGGACTGGTCGTACCGCACATCTTACATCCTGGACGGTATATTTCTGGGCTTTATGGGCACCATGTTCTTTTTCAATTTTTTCTCCTTTTTCCCTTCCCGCGACCGCGCCTATTTTTACCAAAGCCTGTTTGTGCTCGCGACGACCATCTTTATGTTTCAAGACCTGGGCATCCTGTCGGATGCGTGGCTGTTGAGGGACCATCCCATGAGTCATTTGGTCATTGTTTATTCAGCTTTGGCGGTTATCAACATTACCTACATTCAGTTTATCCGATATTACACAGATTTGAAAAATGTCTTCTGGAAATGGGACGTCTTTCTCAAGCGAATGCTTTATGTAAATATCGGTTGGTGGGTGATGATCATCGCTGGCTTCTTGTTGACCAAGTCTGTCTATCACTGTGATCGGGCGTGGTCCATCCTGTTTGGTTTTCAGTACCTGGCCATTCTCGTGTTGATGATTCAGCTGATCCAGACCAAGGATAAACAGGTTTATTTTCTGGCCGCTCCCACCATTGCTTTTATCATTGATGTGCTGGCCAACGGTATTTCCGTTTTGATGAACAAAGGCATCAATATGGCCATGACCCAGTTCCTGTTGGAAATTATGATCATCCTTTTTTTCATGGGACTGGCTTACCGGATGCGCCATTTGCGGGAGGAAGAACAAGAGTCGCTGCGCCTAAAAGATATCAACGAACTCAAAAACAAGTTGTACACCAATATCACCCACGAATTTCGCACCCCGCTCACCGTCATCAAGGGCATGGCAGATGAGCTAAAAGAACAGCGAGTCCTGCCGGTCAATGGTTTGACCAAAAAGGCGTTGAATGCAATTCGTTTTAACGCCGACCGACTGTTGAATCTGGTCAACCGCTTGTTGGGATTGGCGAAAATCGAGGCGGGGCAAATGACCCTCGATTTGAAGCGGGGCGATATGATCACCTTTCTGCGCTACCTCGTACAATCCTTCGATTCGTTTGCGCAGTCGAACAACCTGCAGCTCAAATTTGTCTCTGGCCTCGACCAGTTTGAAATGGATTACGATGCGGATAAAATGCAGCAGATTGTTTCCAACCTCATTTCAAACGCGATCAAGTTCACACCCCAGAATGGGGAAATTTATTTCTCGGTAGAAACCGTAAAAGAAGCGGACGGGGAGAAATTGCGCTGTAAAATCAGGGATACCGGCCAGGGGATTTCGCCGGAAGAATTGCCGAACCTGTTTGAGCGGTATTATCAGGCGGAAAGCTCCAAAAGCAAGGGACAGGGAACGGGCATCGGCCTGGCACTGACCCGGGAGTTGGTTCAGTTGATGGGTGGCAACATCGAAGTGGAGAGCGAATTGTTGAAGGGGACGACCTTCCGGTTTACACTTCCCGTGACCCGAAAAGCACCCATCCACGAAAAAAATAATTTTTCCGACGCTGATCTGAACGATGCCAACTCGTTGTTGTTGAGCCAACAGGGTACCACTCCGGCCAACGAATCCCCCTCTGTGCACCACGGCGAATTGCCCCAGCTCCTCATCGTTGAAGACAACACTGATATTGTTTATTTTCTGCAAACGATACTGGAAAGCAGCTATGACATTACGGTTGCTTTCAATGGAGAAGAAGGCATCGAAGCGGCATTTGAAACCGTTCCGGACATCATCCTCTGCGATGTGATGATGCCGGTGAAAGATGGATTTGCCGTGCTGGATGCTGTCAAAAATGATGCGCGTACCAGCCATGTTCCCATCGTCATGCTTACTGCCAAGGCAACCACAGACGACCGCATTGCTGGCCTGCGCAGCGGTGCCGATGCTTACCTTGCCAAACCATTTCACAAAAGCGAACTGTTTGCGATCCTCAAAAACATGATTCAGTTGCGCCGGCGGTACCAGGCACGTTATGCCGGTAATCTGCCGGCACGGGTGAAGCAGGACGCCAGCCCTGCCGAGCAGGTAGAAGATGCTTTTTTGATTAAAATCAAGGAGCTGTTGGAGGCCAATATTTCGGACGAAGATTTTGGTATCCCACAAATCTGCCGTGCGTTGGGCATGAGTCGCACCCAACTCCACCGCAAGCTCAAAGCGCTCACAGGAAAATCGACCTCCTATTTCATCCGTTCCGTCCGCATGCAAAAGGCCAAAGAGTTGTTGTTGTCTCCCGACCTGAATGTTTCCGAGGTAGCCTATGCCGTCGGTTATGGTGATCCGGCCTATTTCACCAATTGTTTTACGGATGAATTTGGCAAGCCGCCCAGCCATTTTCAAAAATGACCTAACCGAGGAGTTTGAGGAAAAGGGATGGATTTTTTTGATAGTTAAATATTGGTTTCCCAGTATCTTATTGACTCAATGCAGGTTAAGAGTTAAAAGGACAAGCGCTCAATGACTATGAAAAAAAATATCTTCTGCAAAATATTCCTTCCTGTGGTGTGGCTGGGTTCCACGTGCTTTTTGTCTGTCATCAGTTTTGGCCAGGATTCCGATTTTACCGTTCACATGTATGACGCTTCCTCAGCAGGGGCGGAGGACGGCTTGATCCGCATCATCTCACATCCCCGTGCAGGTGCTGGGCCGTTTACTTATGAGTGGGCCGACCAAAACGGAAATAGACGTTCATGGACTTCCAACGAAATCAACAACCTGTCACCAGGCAAATATTGTGTGACCATTTCGGATGGATGTTGCGATGCGAAAGGCTGTTATTGTATCATGTATCCTGACATGATACAATTGAACAGTATCAAATGGACAGACTCGCCAACTGAACAAAGGATGATCGACATAACGGTCTGTTCCGATCATGGCCCTTTAACTTATCAGTGGTCATGTTCCAATGGGTATACATCCACGGCAGAAGATCCCGACAATATTCCTGGCTTCGGCTCCTACTCAGTGGTAGTGACTGATGCCAACGGCTGCACCCTGGAAAAGACCGTCGATCTGACCGAAGAAATTATCTCGGACGGGTTTTTTATCACGGATGTTTTTCCAAATCCCTTTAAGGATGAAATCAATATCGTCCTCCAGTCAGGTTCTGAAGGAATGGTCAATATGGAACTGGTAAGTGTTTTTGGAAGGAAGGTTTTGGCTGAAAAGGCAATGGCTATTCAAGGGCAGCAAACAGTTCGCATAAACACCCGGCACGTCCTGATGCCCGATGGCCTGTATTTGCTTCAGGTTGAAAATAGAGAGGGGTTTAAAGCTTCCGTCAAAATATTGAAGCAGGGAAACAGATGATGCCGTTCCTTGCAATTGTCAAGCAAGTGATCAAAAAAAATGACACTTTTCCTTTATCTGAAACACCGTTTTAAACAACTTCTCAGGAAACCAAGCATTTGCCAAAATAAAAGTGTCATTTTTAGCGCTCCTTATTTTTGATCACCTGCTTACAGTAGATTTTTGAATTAATTAGATTGCCTGCGAATTGTCCATTTTTTTAAATACCGGGCCCTTCTCTCTGATTCTTCTTACCTATTTATCCCATCCTTTTTGGAGAATTTTGAATTCTTGTTTTTTTACGCTTATGTAACGTATAAGTGACTGATTGATAGTTTTTTGTAAATTAAAAAATGAATTGGTTGAAACAATATTACAAGTGAAAATTCTCTCCTGAAACGATATTACAAGCCACCGAAACAATACCGCAAGGCCAATTGCCAGGGCCCGCCCCATCTTTGTACCGACGCAAAAAACCAATCATTTTTTTTATTAACCCTTATAAAATCATAAGTACCCTTTAAAAGACCATGCACTGTTAAATTAGAAAGAAATAACCTCTTGTTTTAACACCAAACCAAAACAACCCCTGCTCATTTTAACCCATAGTCAACCACTGAAGCGCTCTCTATAATTGATCAGACTCTCTAAGTCAATTGCAGCACTTCTCAATACATCGAAAGATTTGACCCGCATGTATGAAGAGAGAGAAGTGCTGCTTTTTTTGTTTTTAAAACCCTATTACTAACAACAGTTTAAACCGTACATCATGAATGCGAACACCTACAGCATCCCTGCTTCGGGCTGGGGGTGGGTTTTTGACCACACTTTTTCTATCGCTAAAGAGGACTCTTTCATGCAACGTGTTTTTCAGATCATCAAAGAGAACCTTGCCGACGAAAACTTCTTCCTCAATGACCTTTGCCGCGCCTTGCACCTCGAGCGCACACAGCTTTACCGCAAGGTAAAAGCCTCAACGGGGAAAGGCCCTTCCGAACTCATACGTGAAGCCCGGCTCGAAAAAGCCAGGAACTTGTTGGTGCAAACCGAATGGAGCATTTCAGAAATTGCTTTTCAGACCGGTTTCAAAGAAAACAGCCATTTTACCAAAGCCTACCGGACTCATTTTGGAAAAACACCGACGGAGGTGAGGAAGGGAATTAATTAAAGAATGAAACCACGCGCGCTTTTTTCATTAACTTTTGTACTTGTTCCCTACCTTTGGCCACAACAAAATTTCACATAATGAAAAACACATTTGCACTTCTCCTCCTCGCTTTTTTGTTCAGTTGCCAAACAGCCGAAAAAGGCCCACAGCCGCTGCCCGCAGAAAATCTCGTCCAGGCACTTTCGGAAAAAATGATTACAGCTGCACCCGACGAAATGATCCTTTTGCCGGAAGGCACTTTTGAATTCCAGCGCCCGCTCTCACTCGACGGTATCCCCAATGTGACCATCAAAGGGGCAGGCATGGGCAAAACGATTCTTTCTTTCAAAGGTCAAATTGAAGGAGCGGAAGGGATGCTGATCAAAAATGTGGAAGGCCTGACGCTTGAAGGGTTCACGGTGGCCGATACCAAAGGCGACGCCATCAAGGTGCAGGCCTGCAAGAACGTGACGTTCCGCAACATGGAAACCACCTGGACCGGCGGCCCACTGACCACCAACGGCGGCTATGGCCTCTACCCGGTCAGCTGCACCAATGTACTGATGGAAAAATGTGAAGCCAGCTACGCCAGCGATGCGGGCATTTATGTGGGCCAGTCTACGAATGTGGTCGTGCGCGACAATTATGCCCATCACAACGTGGCCGGGATCGAAATTGAAAATACCCGCAACGCCGATGTGTACAATAATAAAGCGGAAAACAATGCCGGCGGCCTCCTCATCTTTGACATGCCGGATCTGCCACAGGCCAATGGCTACAAAGTCAAAGTACACGATAACCTGATTGAAAATAATAACCATCCCAACTTCGCCCCGGCGGGAACCGTCGTTGCAACACTGCCGCCCGGAAGTGGACTGACCGTGATGGCACACCGGGAAATCGAGGCTTATAACAATACGATCAAAGGACATCACACAGTCGCCATCAGTGTGAGCAGTTGGCTCTTTACCGGGCAGCCATTTGAATCGGAGGAATACGATCCGTTTTGTGCGGCGATCTACATCCACGACAATGTTCTGGAGAACAACAAAGGGACCATGGACATGACCACTGATTTTGGAAAACTATTGGCGGCCGTAGCTGGCGGGCAAACGGTCGGCATTGCCATCGACGGTATTTTCAACCCCGAAACTTATGGCAAGGACGGTGAGTTGGTCTGTTTTAAAAACAATGGTGACGTCTCCTTCCTCAACCTCAATGCTGGCATGGGCGGCACTCCGAACGAAATGATGAAAAATAAAAGCACGGACATCACGCCCTTCGATTGCTCGCTCGATGCCATGGATATTTCGGGGCATGATACCTGGCTGGCGGTGAAAGAATAACGCTTAAGGTGACAGATCAATCGAAAATCCCATTCATTCAACAGACCATTTTCTTAACCTTTAAAACTTTTCACGATGAAACAAAAGTTTACTCTCCTAACTTTAACGGCACTCCTTCTCCAACTCAATTACCTGGCGGCCCAATCCCCGGCAACCAGCAAAGGGGCCAGCATCGTCAGCGGTATGTTTTCCTTTACGTCCCAGGGAGGCGACCTTTACAATAACTTCAATGATGATCCGGTGAATACCTTCATGATCGTACCATCGTATTATCACCTGGTAGTGGATAAATTTGGTGTGGGCGGTGACCTGAGTTTCACTCGGACGTCCCAGGGCGATTTTAGTTTCAACACCTTTGGCTTCGGGCCAAAAGTGGCTTACTTCTTTGATAGTGGTAACAATGCCATTCCTTTTGCCGGAGGTGGTTTCAACTACATATCAATTGGTGATGGCGACAATAGCGAAGGTGGCTTTGCCGTAAAACTCGGCGGAGGGGTCATCGTACGTAAAGGACATCTCGGTTTAAGCATTGAGGCAGGATGGCTGCGGGAGTCTTATTCGCCTGATGGCGGGGACAACATTTCCGGCAACACAATATTTATCGGCGCGTCCTTTTTGGGGTTTTTATACAGTGAATAAAACCATAATCAGCAGGTTTGGTAAAAAAGTAGAATTTGCCAAACCTGTTTATTTTTCAACTGAAAAAACGGCTCGGTTTCCGAAATCGCAGTTGTTTGGGGTTTGAATAAGTTATTAGATTTCGCCTACGTTCATGTTCAGGTTTCAGAAATCAATAGGGGTCGAACAGTTTGATTTTCAGCGCATTACTTATATATGATGAAAAAGACAGACTTTCATGTAGCGATATTAGTGACGGCATCAATGGCCGTTTTCTTTTATTTAGGTTGCCAAAAACCAATGGCCACCGGCGTTCAGTTGGATGTGGCTGGAAAACCCTTTGAGTACCTTTCGCAGTACCAGTTTTTTGCAGGTGAAATGAAAGACCTGCGGCCCAACAAGCGCGTGCTGCCATACGACCTGAATTCTCCGCTTTTTAGCGACTATGCCGAAAAAAGCCGTTTTGTATGGTTGCCCGAAGGAACAGCAGCCAACTATCGGGAAGGCAGGGCATTTGATTTTCCGGAAGGGGCGGTTTTGATAAAAAACTTTTTTTATGAAAATGAAAAAGGTGCATCCGACGGTGAGCGTCGGATCATCGAGACCCGTTTGCTGGTAAACCGGGAAAGCGGCTGGGACGCCATGACCTATGTCTGGAACGATGAACAGACCGAAGCCAGCCTGAACATTATCGGTGACCAACAAGAAGTATCCCATCTGGGACATGATTTCACCTACCTCATTCCCAATCGAAACCAGTGCAAGAGCTGCCACAGCTACGACGGTAAAATGATGCCCAACGGCCCCAAGGCCCACCAATTGAACAAAATGTTCAATTATGCTGACGGTGAAATGAACCAGTTGGAAAAATGGTCCTCTATGGGTTATCTCCTTGGTTATCAAGCTTCCCCGTCCGTTCCCTCGGCTGCTAAATGGGACCATCCGGAGTCGGCCCCGCTTCATAACCGGGCCATGTCTTACCTCGATTCAAATTGCGGTCACTGCCACAATCCCCACGGTTCGGCCAACACCTCCGGCCTGAACCTCATCTATGACGAACCCATCGGCCTGACCCTTGGCTTGATGAAACAGCCCGTGGCCACTGGGAAAGGGTCGGGCGGCCGTTTGTACAGTATCGTACCGGGCAAACCGGAAGAGTCCATTTTGGTCTATCGGATGGAAGCTACCGATCCAGGTGCCATGATGCCAGAAGTGGGACGCCAACTGGTGCATGAAGAGGGCGTGGCGTTGATCAAGGAGTGGATAGCGGGGATGTAATCAGCGTTAATTCAAACTTTCGAGAACAGATCAACGTGACACAAGGAATCAAACAAACATGAGTCATCGTACATTGCGTGCGATCACCAAAAAGGTGAAAGATACTTAAATTTGAAAAGCTGGAATGTGGAAAAAGGCCGATGAGTCATAAGTCCTTCAAGGCCGTTCGGGATGTAAAGCCCCGCTTTCCGGTAAGAGATCGGAC
>JBCBRY010000235.1:0-8844 GCA_039819485.1 Bacteroidota bacterium
GTGATTCATATTTTGTTGATAAAACTCTATTGAAGTCATTACTTGATCGCTTAGAAGACAGCGATCTAATAGTGCCTTTAGAAAGCCAAAGGGCAGGAATTAAACTCCCGTCTGAAAGAAATCCAACAGGAATAGGCTATAAAGATTCTCAAATTAGTTTGGCGGAATGTGTTGTTCATTCAGGCCCTTTCAAACCTAGATTAAGAGAGTTGCGAACCAAAGCTATTGCAAATAGAATTATTGAATTATTAAACACTGAAATTTGGGCACCAGAATTTGGATATATCCCTCAATCACCTAATTATTATAAAGACGAAAAACCTCACTTTAAAGTAAACGACTCCTTATGCGATACTTTTATCACCAGTGTGGATACCTTTAAAATCAAATTTGTAAAAGAAGTAAGCCCTCAGCTTGCATTTGTTGACAGTGCTTTCAACTTATCTATATCTATTACAGATACTTCAAACCTGGATTTTGTAGGAGTTTTTTTTCAAAATAAGATTATAGTAATCCCATCCGATCACCTTGGAATATATGCATTAAAATTATCTGCTTCTCCTGAACAAATAGATTCTCAAAGAATATTCTTAAAAGCCAACTACATATATCAAGATTCATGTGTGAGCATTTTAGATTGGATTGATATTGAGGTCAAACATGAGTCTGCTTTAATAGATTTCCAGGTAGGATCCAAACAGGAAATTTTATATCAGGGGGAAGATATTTCCCTCAATTATACAGCCTGTTTTGAAGATTATTCGTCAGGAGATAATTTTTTTAGTCCAAACCTGGAACACATGATTTCGGACACATCAATAATTGGATTTGATTCGCTTACAGGACGATTTATAGGAAAAGTAGCAGGTGAGTCCTATGCCGAAATTGGTTATAAAGGATTGAAAGACACCTGCTACTTCATAGTCCTTCCTTATGGAGACACAACTGAAAGATCTCCAATCCCTATTTCCAATTTCACCTTCACCGAAGACCTCACCTGCTCCTCAGCCACTATCTCCCTCACAAACCAATCCCTCTATGCCAATGCCTACCACTGGGACTTCGGCGACGGCAACACCTCTACCGAGGAATCCCCCATGCATCAGTTTGCAATGCCAGGTTATCACCAGGTCGTGCTGACGGCTACCAATTCTGAAACCGGTGAATCAGACTCCTACTCGGTAGCCATCGAAGTCGCCATCGGGGATACATTATTGGCGGAAGCAGATACGGTGATCCACATCGCTTGTTTTGACGAGCAAAATGGATCAGTGGGACTGAACATAACGGGTGGGACTGCCCCCTACACCTACGACTGGTCAAACGGTGCATCGTCCATGGATGTTGAAAACCTGGCAAAAGGAACCTACAGTGTTGTCGTCACTGATGCCAATCAATGCTCTACCACTTTACAGGTAGAAATCACCGAACCTGCCGAACTGGCTGCTACTATTGTTTCAAACGATGCCATGATTGGCCAAAACAACGGAGCGGCCTCAGTGACACCATCCGGTGGTACTCCCGAGTATACGTACCAGTGGACCAATGGCGAAACCACGCCAACGGTGAACAACCTGAACCCGATCCCTTATTCGGTAGTCATCACTGATGCAAATGGCTGTTCCATCATTGAATCGGTGACCATTGGTGAAACGCTGGATGATCCTTGTTTCAACGATGTGGTGCCACCGATCATCACCACTTGCCCACCAGATGCCACCGTGGATTATCAATGGCAAGTCAGCACTGTGTCTGACGTATTGATCACTGTGGACAACTGTAGTGCGAACCTTGTGATCGACGTCGCAAATGATTGGACACTAACCGTTCATCCCGATTGCGACCAAGGTTATTGGACCAATACCTATGAGGTGATGGATCTGATGGGCAATACCGCCACTTGTACCCAGATCATCACGGTGCTTGGACTCGGAGATTCTGATTGTGAACAAGATCCTTGTCTGGCAGACACCGAACCTCCGGTAATGGACTGTGCCAATACCTCCATTACACTGACCAGTGAAGGGACCTACACCCTAACCGAATCCGATATTGAGGCGCTCGCAGCAACTACCTCGGATGAATGTGAACTGAACTTTAGCCTTACCCAGGCGAATTTCAATTGCGGAGGTGAAGGGATTAACACGGTAACGTTGACGGCAACCGACCTGGCAGGCAATGCCGGCTTTTGTGCAGTTGATATTACAGTACATCCATTTTTAACGATCGACAGCTGTACCACAACGAACGAGACTTGCGCAGGCTCAGGCGATGGCTCCGTTACCGTTGTAGCCACTGCTTTAGGTGGGCAAGTCGGCTATTCCGTGGATGGAGGGATCAACTTCCAGTTTTCTGGAGAATTCCAAGACCTAACACCTGGTACTTACAACATTGTTGTGAAAGTATTCGGCATAGACGAACTCTGTGAAAAAACAGATACCAAAAACATCGCCGGAGGCCCAGCACAAACAATCTGGTACAAAGATTCAGATGGTGATGGCTATACCGATAACCTAACCACAGTAGGTTGTGAACAGCCGGCAGGTTATATTGCTGATCCGGCAATCGGCACCGACTGCAATGACAACGACGCCACCATATTTCCGGGAGCGGACGAACAATGCGATGGCCTCGACAATAACTGTGACGGTGCCATTCCGCCAAACGAAACCGATGCTGACAATGATGGCTTCCGCATCTGTGCAGGAGATTGTGACGATAGCAATGCCAACGTTAATCCGGATGCAGCTGAAGTTTGTGACGGCCTCGACAACAACTGCAACAATGAAATAGACGAAGACATTGATGACGAGACGTATGTAGGCAACATCTTCTTTTTCAGCCAGGCTCAGCTGGATGCCTGGCCTACTTGCTACACCGTCATTCAAGGTAATGTCACCATATCAGGAAATAATATCACTGATCTGTCGCCTCTCAACAACTTGGAAGAAATTACAGGCAACCTGACGATCTATACCAATTTTGCACTAACCTCTCTGGAAGGGCTGAATAATGTGGAAACGGTTGGTGGAAGCCTATCCATCTATTATAACTTCCTGCTTGCAGATTGCTGCGCCATTGACAATCTATTGACCAATGGCGGGGTCAACATTACTACTGTTATCTTCTTTAACGCCGCTGGCTCACATTGTAACAGTGCAGCTTCCATCATGTCGGCATGCCCGTTGGTACCTATGATCGCAGGTCCATCCAATCCAAATGTACAAGGAGTACCAATACCTGGAAAAGAACTGAACATTTACCCCAACCCGGCAGGAGACAAAGTCAATGTTCTGTGTGAAAGGAATGCGCCTGCGGCCATCTTAAGGGTTTTGGATGCTTTGGGCAGAGTCGTTTACGAAGTAGAAATGGAAGAAGGGGTCAACCACGTTGTAATAAATTTAGAAAATGAATCTTTCGACAATGGGGTCTACCTGGTTTCATTAAATGAAGGAGATGTGGCAATGACGAGGAAGTTAGTGGTTCACCGATGAATCAGCAGGTAATATTTTGCATAACCTCTTTTGTAAAGCACTCAAAATACCGTGTTGTTGATTTTTCACTATTTTAATAAATCACAACACGGTATTGCTTTAAAACATGCCATGGTTTTCGCCGCTCCGAAAGTGCGGTTCATGGATGGTTCTCAATGAACAAACCTAATTTCGAAAATACCTGTTCTACAGATTCATTTACACCGGCCTTAAAAAATATTAATATCCAGTTTAATGAAAAATAAAATGATGACCTTTATCAGACAATGGCTTTATGTAACAAGGGTGAAATATACCTTTTAATTAGGATTAAAAAATACATTCGTAAAATCGAAAATAACCAGCAGGTCAAATTCATTATTTTAACAAACAATATTTACGGAGCAGCTAACAGAAGTTATCAAATAGCGCCCACTCAATACTGATCTTTCACCAAGGTCTTGTTACCCACAAAGTCATACAAACAAACCTCCCGGATTTCGAAATATTTCACGATTGTATCAAAAACAGTATTAAAGTAACTAATAAATGCCTGGTCTCTTTCCTTATTTACAATATTTAATTGATTAAAATTTTCGTTTCCAGCTAAAAACTGAGTTCGAGTCAGTTCATATATTTCAGCCGTAATTTCTACTGCTTCTTTTTCTATTATTATTCGATCAACCAGTGAATTATATTCGTCAAAAAGTATTTTTAAATCTCTTTTAATATCAGTTATTTCTTCCTGCATGATTAAATCTTCTCGATAGATTTTCTCTGACACAATTTCTTCTCTGTGCAGCTGGGCTTTCCAGCCCGTAATTGGAACTTGCAATGTCAACGCAATCACTTCCCGGTCCAATAAATCCCTGTATAAGTCCTGTAAATTTTCATCCGTTTTATTCAGTCCGACTGACGCATTGAGATTAAGGTTTACTCCGTTTTCTTTTTTAGTTTTCAATAATTCAGCCTCAAGTGTCTGCCTTCTCAAAATATGGTTGGATAAAATGTATTTGTTTTGAGTAGCTTGTTGAATGGCGGTAAAAAAATCTACGGAAATTGGTTCCCAATCAGGGTTCACAAAAAATATGTCCTTGGTGGTCCGAAGGTTGATGTAATCAAATAGTTTCATTTTAGCGTTATTAAAATCCACGAGCCTTTGCTGAAAAGAAGATTCGTTATTTTGGAGCTGTAATTCCAACCGAAGTATTTCCGCTTTTGGGACAGATCCCAACTCATTGAGCTTTTTTTTAATTCCAAATAATATTTGAACATCTTCGATCTGTCTTTCTATGACTTCCAACTGCTTTTGCAATTGAAAACAAACGGAGTACAAGTTCAATGTTCTATTGATGACGGATTCCCTGATTACAGCTTGCTCTGCGATCATTTCATCATCCAACAACTGAAATTGTTGTTTTCCCCATTTAATTTCATTGAAACGAAATAGCGGGATATTTATACCTACAGAAATAGGTGTAAAAAAGTAGGTGGTGCTACCAGCAAACTGATCAGTTTTAAATACGTCCAGACGTTCTAAATCCGTTCTCGCATACCACGACGCATTCAAAGACGGAATCTGGTGTGACAAACTGACACCGAGGCCGTTATACATGGTAGAGCGGTTTACAAAGGCATCTCTTCCATCGGGCAGTGGCCTTGCTTCGATTGAACGGCTCAGGTTTGGTGCAGTGCCATTGAACGACAAATTAGGCTGCAACCCTAAATAAAATAATTTTTGATTGTGCGCATTTTCTTTTAGCTGGGACTGTGCCAATTTCAACTCTACCGCATTTTGCAATGCCAGTTCAATTGCCTTTTCAAAACTTAGATAAAGGGTATCTGTTTGGAGGTGAGTAGCCGCAGGGCACACAAAAAAAATAGAGACAAGCAGATAATATTTAATCATGATTTCCTATTTATAAAACTTGAGGTAAAGCAGAGGAACCAAATACAAGCTCATTAACGTACCTAAGATCAACCCACCTGATAAAGTCAGTGCCAGTGGGTACTGCAGGGTGGCTCCAATATCATTTGAAAAAAAGATTGGCATTATGGCAATAATAGTTGTCAAGGAGGTCAATACAATTGGCTTTAGGCGTTTAATACCGCCTTTATGAATAGCCTCTTCAATCGGTAGTCCATTTTTACGTAATCGGTTAATAGTGTCCACTTTAATAATTGAATCATTGATGACAATTCCAACGGTGACGATCATTCCAATCATTGCCATAAGGTTCAACGTGCTTCCAAATAAATATAAAAACAATATACTGCCTCCTAAGCTGACCGGAATTTCCAATAGGATAATCAAGGGCTGAAGAAATGATTCAAATTGTGCCGTCATAATAAAATATAGCATTCCCAGTGCGGCAGCCAAAACCAGCAGTAATTCCAATATTATTTTCCGATTTCTATAATGTGAAGAATTAATATCAAATATAAAATTGGATGCCTCGTCCTTAAAATTCTCCAAATAAGACAATAAATAATTAGCCGATTGATTAAATTTAATGGAAAGAGGCAAGTACACGCCCTTCGAAGAAGCATATAACTTTTTCCAATTTTCAATACTTTCTATCCGAACCAAATGTTTAACCGGGATTAACTGACCATCATTATTGACAATTTGTTTTTTCGACAATAGGTCGTAAATCGGAGCGGAGCTTTTGTCTGAAACAATAACCGGTACCTGTTCCTGAGATTGGTTAATGGTAAGAACATTATTACTACTTAGTGACTGGTTTATTTGTTGAAACAGTGAACTTCGTTCAACATTGTACATCCATAAATTTTCATTTATTGGACTTATCAACAGGTTCATTTCTGTTGCAGGCTGTTCTATAACAATGCCGGGAAATTGTGCACGCAGATTATTTGAAAAATCTTTAAGCCATTTTTTTTGCAAGTCAACATTTTCTTCAGTCGTATATATTTCTACTTTTACGTCTTCTTTATCTTTTGGAAACAACAATTCAAAAGCGTTCGGTGTCGGGCGCAGTTCCCAATGTGCTCTTGGATAATTCCTGGCCAATATTTTTGTTAAATTCGCCCTTATTTTTTCTCCTTGATTTTTATCCTGATATTCAATGTGAACTAAAACCGTAGAACTGGAAGACTCTAAATTCCGAGCTATAACATATTGGAATTCCCCAAAATGTATATCGTAGGAAAGTATGTCTTCACTAATAAGTTCAAACAGGTCGTTGGTCCTTGCTTCAGAAGTATCCAGTGTTATGGGTTCGTTCCAATCAATAAACGCTTCAAAGGAAGTATCCGGCATTGCAGGTAGCAACTGGACATTTAATTGCCTTGATGTATAAATACCGATTGACAAAAAAGACAAAACAAGTACAACAAACAAAAATGAATGTTTTAGCACAAATTTTAACCCCTTGCTGTATGCCTTGTTCATCCAATTTTGAGGTGAAAAAATTTCTTTTTGTTTTTGTGCCAAATGATAATAATAAACAGGTATGAAAGTAATGGACACTACAAAAGAGAGCAATAAACCAACGGAAATAGCAACTGCCTGCGCATAAAATAAAGACCCGGTAATACCACTCAAAAAAATTAAAGGCAAGAAAACAGAGCAGGTCGTTATCATCGACGCAAGCAATGGCCGAACCATCTGATTAGTACCTTCGACACATGCATCCATTAAATTTTCCCGTTCATTTTTTTCTTGAACTATATTATCTAAAACAATGATACCATTATCAATCATTAACCCCAGGCCTAATATTATCCCTGAAAGCGTAATGATATTGATACTCAAGTTTAGACTATTAAATAGCAACAAAGAAAATAAAATGCTGAGAGGAGCACTCAATCCAATTAAAAGAGACAAACGCCAATTACGATAAAATAAAAATACAAGGCAGATGGAAGCAATACAACCTATAAAAAGATTATCCTGTAAGTTTTGAATGGAGTGCTTTAATAAAAAGGTATTATTCCTGACAACGTCGACGTGTACAGAAGGATTTTCATTTTGTATTTGTTCGATCACGGAAGAAAGGCTCTGAGTCAAATCAGCCAACTTAGAAGCACTGCTCTTGATAACAGCCAGGCTGATAGCCGCTTGCCCGTTCATTGAATAACTTCCTTTTGGTTCTTCATTTCGCAAAGAAACATGGGCCAATTCCTCCAGGGGAAATATGCGACCGTTAATTAATATAGGTGTTTGCTTTATACCTTGGATGGACTGTAGCGGCTGCCCTAAACGAACTTGATACTGAAAATTCCTTTCTTTAAAAATAACGGAGCCCATAGTTAGGTTCTGCTCTTGTAAAGCGTACCCCAGATTACTGGTCGCAATTCCTAATGACTTCATTTTATTTTCATTAGGAATAATTATAATTTCCTGCTGAGTATCGCCATGGACATCAGTCAATGAAATTTCTGGTAATTGCTCCAACCTCCTTCGTACAACATTTCTTACAAACCTGCTTAAGGATAAAAAATCCTGACCTTCTCCTTTAAAGGAAATGCTCAGATAATAGGCAGGTATATCTTCTGTTCGTATTCTGACAACACGGGGGCGGCTTATGTCTTTGGGTAAAAAATTGATTGCCCTATCAATTTTTTCGTGTACTTCCAAAAAGGCATAATCAATATCTTTACCATAGGCAAATTGCAAATCAATTATTCCCTTTTCTAAATGGGCAGTCGATTGTATATCCTCCAGTCCATCTAATTGAAGTAATTTTTGCCGAAGTGGTGCTAATATTTGATACTCTATTTCATTGACAGAGCGATCATTGCCCTCAATCAATATTTTTATCCTGGGAACATCTATTTCGGGCAACAAGGAAACGGGCAAATACTGAATGCTAATTATTGATAAAATAATAAATGCAACATAAACAATAAAAACAGAAGTTGGGCGATTGATTAGAAAGCGTACCATATCAGTCATTTTAATCTAAAACCGATAAATGCTGGTAGAAACATAAATACGGCTAATAGTGAAAATAATGTACCTGCTATAGTACAGATAGCCAGGGCGTACCAAAAGGTCTGCCCTTGATCAAAAATTACAAATGGGATCAACCCAAGGCAGGTAGATAAACCTGTAAGTAAAATAGGAACAGATTTAGCGTTGCAGGCCTTAACATAAGCCCTTATTGGAGATAAATTCTTTTTCCTTTTTTTTATGTTCAAATAATCATTGATAATAAATATACCTGCATTAACAGAAAGCCCCGCCACCAATAAAAAAGCAGCAAAACCTCCTAAGTCAAATTTAAAATCAAAGACAGCAACGCTTATTTTAATACCATATTCATTTATTGGTATATTCATAAGCGTTGCTGTATTTGATTTTAAATTTGACTTAGGAGGTATTGCTTATTTTTTATTGGTGGCG
>JBCBRY010000236.1:0-8487 GCA_039819485.1 Bacteroidota bacterium
ACCATTGCATACTGCTGTGGCAAAGTACTGTTAAACTCGTCTATGTTTAGCTTCATTTCTTTGTCAATAGACGCTAAGACTTTATTCAGAAATTGTTCATTTTCTTTATTTTGTTTCCAATCATTGATAAACAAAGCAATCAAAACACCCAATACTACAGGTATCATTTCTATCATTATTTTTTTTACTCCTTTCATTATGGTCTGATTCTAAATTTTCTGTTTGCCGCAAAAGGTCGGCAAAAGCAAAAAGCGTAATTTCAGATGCAAGGACAATCTTCGCATTTGTTTAATTCTACGCAACTTGTTAATACTCGAAATTGATTGTGAGTACATCCTGCCCCTACCCTCTCCAACGGAGGAAATTAAATCCGTTCTTGTCCTCATTTGGAGGGGATGAAGCGGAGGATATTAGGTTCAAATTATCGCTGTTTAGTTTTGTCCTTTACCAGTTAAAATATTTAAATAATAATTTTTGTTTGCTTTTAACACTTCCTTTCAAATGGTAATTTATTTACCTCATAACAAGGTAAATATACTAACCGGAAGTCAGACTGCCCAGTGGCTCCGTTTTTTGGTCAATCAACCTATTTTTCAGCATTTCAAAAAAATCGTTCTGCTTTTTATGTGCGATCAAGTAATAATCCCTCAACGGATAATCACCAGACTGCCAGATTAATTTTAGTGATTTTTTAGTAATAAATTCTTTGGCATTCTCTTTTAGTGCCACACAGATCCCTTCAACCTTAGTTAATTCCTGAAGCATAAAATATTCATTCGGAACAACATAGTTCGTGAAGACCTTAGGTCTTTTTTTGTTAAAACAATGAAGCCAGAAAAGCTTGATATACGGATTGGTGGACATGTGCGAATACCAGGTCTGTTTTTCCAGCCAGCGCTGGATCTTTTTTAAGTCATCATGCTTAATGTACTCATTCAATGCCGTTGTATCCAGGCTTGGATTTCCAACAATGACTAACGGAGAGCTGCATATTTTGTGGGATAATGTATCAAAGGTCTGTATGTCATCCCGTACAATGGCAGCATCAATTTCTTGTTGATTGACCAGGTCAAATAATTTTTTGTTGTCCTGTTCGAAATGAATAGTCAGGTGCTTAAAAGAAGTCAGGTCTTTGTTTGAAAGAAGGCTTTTGTAAAGGTGCTTACTGATTCCAATGGTATACAGTTTTTCATCCTTTTTTACCGACTCACTGTAGCTGGATTCCACATTTTCGAGTGTGTCCAGTGATTCGATGATAAGATTGTTGAGGAATTTGCCGTATTCGGTAGGCACTACTCCTTTAGATTTCCGCGTGAACAATTTGTGCCCGATGGCCGCCTCCAGCATGTTCATCTGGTTGCTCACCGTGGGTTGGGTCATAAACAGTTCTTCGGCAGCCCTGGAGTAATTCTGGTGCTTGTAGACTGCCTTAAAGGTTCTGTACCATTCTAAATTAACCATTGGTATTAATTTATTTATACCAATGTCAAAAATAAACAATTTCATTTTATATCACAAGCCAGATACTTTTGTCCCATCATCTTTAAAATTTTTAAACAATGAAAAAAATAGCATTAATAACAGGAGCGAACAAAGGGTTGGGTTTTGAAACAGCCCGTCAATTGGGAGCAAAAGGAATGACCGTACTTATGGCATCAAGAAATGTGGAAAGAGGGAATGCCGCAGTTGAAAAACTGAGAGCAGAAGGCCTTGAGGTAGAATTCGTGCAACTGGAGATTACCAATGAGGCCGATGTCGATGCCCTGGTCCGCTACATTGAAAAAAATTATGGCCGACTCGATATCCTGGTCAATAATGCAGGTATCATGCATCGCGGAGAACCCGGAGGGGTGAATACCGCAGAAACAGTGAGGGCAGAAATCCTAAGGGAAATATTTGATGTAAACTTTTTTGGCCTGGTGAGTCTCACCCAAAAATTAGTGCCACTCATCAAGAAAAGCGAATCGGGGAGCATCGTCAATGTTTCAAGTATTTTAGGATCGAGCACCGTGCAAAGTGACGAAAGCTCGCCCTGGAGCAGTATCAAGCCGTTCGGTTACAATGCCTCCAAGGCCGCCCTCAATTCATTCACGGTGCATTTAGCAGCTGCGTTGAAGGATTCGAACATCAAAGTGAATTCCGCACATCCGGGCTGGGTAAAAACTGATTTAGGGGGCAAGAATGCTCCATTGGAAGCACCGGAAGGCGCAAAGACTTCAGTAAGCTTGGCGTCCGCTGACTTTACCGGAAAATTTGTCCATAACGGAGAAGAAATAGCCTGGTAACTTCCCTTAATGCCTTTTCAAACAACTTCAACGAATAGCTCGGTAGCCGAGCAACATTTCAATCAAACAATAAAATAGCTAGTCATGAAAAAATCAATAATTCTATTCCTGCTGGCCATTCTCTTTAATTTTCAAGCAGTATTTGCAGCAAACATCTTGGTGGTCATGTCTGAAGTTTCTGAAATGAAGCTGAAAGGCGGATACGACTACAAAACCGGCTTTTACCTGAACGAACTGATGGAACCAGTCAAGATCTTCATGGAAGCAGGCCACAAGTTGACTTTTGCTACCCCAACCGGTTTAGCACCAACCTTAGACCCTGTTTCAGATACACCAGATCATTTTCTGGATACCAGCCAGGAAAACTACAATGCGCACAAAGCGCTATTTAACCAGTTAATGCTAACTGACAAAGAGCATAGTCCGGTAGTAAGTTTCGGCCGCATTGAACAAATGGGCATTGAAAATTTTGACGCCGTATTTGTGCCAGGTGGTCACGCCCCTTTGGGCGACTTGGTAGCGAACGATCTATTAAGCAAATTTTTGAAGCATTTTAATGCCGAATCAAAACCTACGGGACTCGTATGTCATGACCCCGTCGCCCTTTTATCTTCTTTACCAAACAGCAACGAGTTTGAGGCAGAGATGAAAGTAGGAAAAAAAGCGGAGCCGGGTAAAGGTTGGATTTATGACGGGTACAAGATGACCGTATTCAGCAATTCAGAAGAAACTGTTGCAACCAAATATTACCTCGGTGGCGACGAGTTGTTCTACTGGCCAGAGAATGCACTGACCCTTGCGGGAGGCAATTATTCCCGAGGGGAAGAAGACTGGGCCCCATACGTAGTGGTAGACCGGGAATTGGTAACTGGCCAGAATAATAAATCATCTGCCGCAGTTGGAAAAGCTGTGATTAAACTGCTCAATAATTAAGGTACTTTTCGCTGGCGTGGGCTGTGTTGGGTACCCGGGCTTGGGTGCAGGACGCAGGACTGCGCCAGCAAGAGATATTTTTACAAAAGAGATTTTAGTCAACAGGTTTTGAGGATGAAATGCCGCTCTTCTTTTTCTTTTCCAGGTTATCCAACCAGCGATGGTATCTTTTAGCATTTTTATTATGCTCATCCAGGTTTTCGGCAAAAACATGATATCCTGGATTGTCCGGATCTACACACATATAATAAAAGTTATGTTTTTCCGAATCTAAAACAGCATCAATGCTCTTAATGGACGCCATGCTTATTGGCCCTGGAGGAAGCCCTTTGTATAAATAAGTATTATAGGGAGAATCGAAACGAATGTGTTTATATAAAACCCTCGTCGCTTTAAAGTCTCTTGTAGCAAATTTTGCCGTAGGGTCTGCATCTAATTTCATTCCTACCCTAATGCGATTTAGGTACAATCCTGCAACTCGTTTTTTTTCAGCATTTTTTGATATTTCTCTTTCGACAATTGATGCTAAGGTGTATACCTCATTAGTTGTCAACCCTAATTTTTCAGCTTTTGAAAGTCTGTCATTAGTATTCCAAAATCTATTGTGTTCTTTAATCATTCTTTTAAAGAATGCTTTTTCATCTGTATTCCAATAAAATTCATATGTATTTGGAATGAAGAGGCCCATCAAGGTTTCAGTGGTGTGTCCTGATTTCTCTATATATTTTTCATCACGAAACAGGCGAATTAAATCAGTTGAATCTGTTTCAATAAATTGAGATGCTTTTGCAGCAACATCCTCTAATAGCCACCCATGGTTTAAAACTAAATTGACTGGTTCTTGCTTACCTGCCCGAAGATGGCTGATTAGAGAACGATTGCTCCAGGATGGAGTAATTTTATATCGGCCAGTCTTCATGATACTTTTTTTGTAGCTCATCATTTCTGCTACTTCTCGAAATGAAACAGTATCGATTATTTGATTATTTGCATGGAGAATTTCTACTACATCATTAAATGAGGAATTTGTTGGGATGTACACAATGCTATTTTCCAGTTTTTTGGGAACATTAGGAGACATTATTTTCGTGTACAAATGATACGCAAAAAAACTGCCTACCACACTAACAATCAATATTCCCCAAAGAATCTTTTTCAGCATTCAGTTTTGTCTATTTTGTTATTACCTTAACAATCACTGGCGGTACGTGTAGCTGGCACGCCACCGTTTAGGTGGCATCGGCAGCTACACATTTTGATAGCGGCAGGATTTAATCATTACCGCTAATTTACTATCTATTTGTCCAAAGGAATGTACCTTTCTTTTATTACGTTAAAATGATGTATTTGATGGGCAGTAATGGTGAGTCCAATTGAAAAAAGAGGCATTTCGTATTCAAAAAACTCACAGTTTGTTTCGAGTATTTTTTCATTAAAAGATTCAAACATCATTATTGTTGATTGGCGTACAATTCGAAACTCATTTACCAATTGTTCAATTGACAGTTCATCTGCATTTGAATTGCTGCCCATTATTTCCTGGTCATGTGCAACCGGGATGGTCCCTTCTGCACGGGCAAAAATGATGGCTCTAAAGCACCAAATTCTTTCCCAATCAATGAGATGCTGTAATATTTTATGAATGGTCCATTTACCTTCTGCATAGGTTTTCAAACCAATTCTGTTGAATTGAGCGATATCAATGTCATTGATCGCTTTCAAACCGAGTTGAAGAGCCTCTTTCAATTCAGTCCCCTCATTTAGCTCATAGACATATTCTAAAAACGCCGGATTCTTTTTTGTCTCAGTTTTTTCCATTTTTAATGTTTTGTTGTTGAAGTTGTTAACAGCCTGTTTAAACGCCGTACCAGCTTTTGCTGGCTATGAACGTTTTGGCCTTTTTTGTGCGTAGTGTGTTTATTTTATTCAAATATCATCCCTTGAGGGTTTATATTCCAATGATATTTTTGTGCTTCTCCAAAGTCTTTGAAATCCATTTTTTGTTCTTTTATTATTTCTTTGTAAGCTTGATACATTTGCCTTGCAGCTATTTGAGTTTGCATTTTGCCTACTCCCGTACAGAATCCTGGAACAGCAACGTATTCAATTTTTGGATGGTTTTTAGTTTCGATCAATGCTGCTTTCATCGCCAAATAAGCATTTATTGAGGTTGAAATATTGAAACTCATTGGCACTCTCATGGTCGGGGCAGAAACTAAAAATGGAATTAACTCATCGCCTGTTTCAATTACCATTGCCTTTCCAACAATTAATTCTCCTTCAGGTAAATTTTTGATCTTTTTTTGCAGGTCGAATTGTAATTCCCAACCTAACCGCATAGAAATTGCATAATCAACTCCTCCGTCCATAAATCCAAATGAATTTGCCGGACTTACGATTGCATCGCAACTTACACTTGTCAAATCCCCTTCGCGTATTTTTATGTTTTCTTCTGCTCCAAAAAATTCCTGCCAAGCTGAAACCATTCTTGGATTTTTGTCAATTAGTAAATAGTGCATTTTAATTTGTCATTTTCTAAAATTTGATTTCAGCCCTTTAACCATTGTTCCTTTGAATAAATTCCTGATTCATTTTTTATTTTTTTCTCCTTACAAACAAAGCCAGCTATGCAGCGCAGCTGTGTTTAGCAGCTACAATCATCATACCCCTTGTCACCCGTTGGTTTTCTGCAGGTTCATCCTATTTTCATATTCATCAAGAGTATACCAGACATCATAGAATTCCTTTACACCAGCTGAGCCTCTGACAGAGGTGTTTATCATTATGATCTTACCTGTTTTTGATTTAGGCTTAAAAAACATAAACGTAGCAATACCAGGGTCTCCACCGGTATGGCCAATATATCCCTTTGGTGTAAATCCCATAAATATTCCAGTATTATACTCATCATCATAAGCGTCCTCATCATCTCGGTCGGGAAAACTTTCTGCGGTCAATTGTTCTTTAAACAACTCATTGTATGAAGTATTGCTGAGTATTGTCCCATTTCCTGCATACCCTTTGATAAGCTCACTTAAATATTTTGCCATATCGGAAATACTTGTGATGAGTCCACCATCGGGATAGGTGATAAGCGAATAATGAGGTAATTCGACCTTTGGTCTTGCATATAAAGTAGAATGCTTCGATATATCTATATCGTCAAATGACCAGCCCGAAGAGGACATATTCAGCGGTTTTAGAATATGTTTGGTGGCGAATACATTGAAAGATTCCCCTGTTGCTATTTCTAATACTGCTGCCGCCAAAGTAGAACCTACATTACTATATTCAAAGATTTCGCCGGGCTTGTTTTTGAGAAACCCTTGTTCTTCGTACCATTCACCTTTTTCTGACAGTAGTTTTTCTAAAAATGAGATCAATGGCATATTTGAAGTTGGCGGGTTGAATGTTTCTGACAGAGCCACTATAGAGTCCGGAACCTCAACAGGATCTTTTAAGATATAAGATTTTTCATCATAGTAATCTGTATCCAATATTGTGGAAGTATGGGTTGCCAGATGCCTTAGCGTAATTTCTTCTTTTGGGTAGCTTGGGTTATATACCTGAAATGGCAAATGCTTATTGATTGGATCATCAAGACTGAGTTTACCCATCTCCTGGGCTTTCAGCAGGGCTATCCCAATAAATGTTTTGGAAACCGAACCAATATTTTGAATTGTATTTTCGGTATAGCTTTCTTTTGAATTTAGATTGGAATATCCGATCCCTGCCTGATACAGGACTTCATGCTGATTGACAATCGCAACAGAAAACCCATTGATGTGACCCTCTTTATGAATTTCAATTAATTCCTGTGATAAAGAATCTCTATAAGTTTCAACTATTGATTGCTCGTTGCTGGTCTCTTTTGGTTTGCACGAGATTAAAGTGATTATCGCCAATAAGAATAAGGTTGATTTGTTCATTTCTATTTTTCTTACTTGCGGGTAAAGATTTTGCATAAACGGTCACCGGCTTTTGCGGGCAATCACCGGTTTATGCATTGCTTTTTAGTCCCAGTTTTATTTTTATTTAACAGCTTAATTGTTTCGGAGTAGCTAAGCAAGTAGTCAAAAAAAATGACACTTCTTCTTTGCCTGAAAACGAGTCTTGAGGCTTTGAAATCAAACATTTGCCAAAATAAAAGTGTCATTTTTAGCACTCCTTATTTTTGGTCAACTGTTTAAGCAGGTGATCACTCCATTGAAAAAAGGCACGGCTAATAATACAATGATTATTTTAACTCTACATTGTTCAATTATTAGTTCGTGAATTTCAATGTAAGGATACCATTTATCGGCCTGCCCCCCTACTAAACTATGACAATTGTTAAAAACCTGTTTAATCTTTTCTACAACTGTACTTCCCCAATTTATTGAAATCTTATTTAGAAAGCATTTGTACTTTTTTGGGTGAGGACTTTATATAAAACGACAGTATATCCTGGGGCCTTATGCGCGTAATAACTTATAAAAAAGTCATTATGAAGATTTCTAATCATGGTAAATGTTTTCGTTTTATGATTTTCCATTTTTCTAAATGAGGCCAACAGTTAGTGCCGGTGCTGTGTTCCGCTTTTGCTGCGTACGGACGCTGCCGTATTGTTAGATGAAGTCTTTTATTTTCGAATATACTGCATATTTGTTTTTGGCCTTCCAACAAAACAACCGAAATTGGATTGAAAATATTGAATCGTTTTCAAAATATGAAGCGCGCCTTCTTCGGTTTCAGAAGCATAAGCCCAATGCCCTTCTTCGACTACTGTATAATAACCAGACGATGTCAACTCCACTTTTAAATCACAAACTTCATGTGGGACACAATCTTCGCCAAAGAAACCACCTTCGGGAATCTGTCCGTCTGTTAAAAAATAGGCAAAAAGCTTTTCGCTTCCGATTGTGCAGTACTCATTAAATTCATAATTTTCAATTACATCAAGTGCTTTCTCGGCTTCCCATTTATGCTCAAAACTAATTGTGAAGCCTGCATTGTTCGTAATGAAATATTCCAGTGAGTCCTGAGTGGTTTCTAATTCTTTCACATTAAAAAACACGCATGTATCCGCAAAAAAAGTATCCGCTTGACATTTCATTTGAGAAGAACCTCCTTCTTTTTCGCATGAAATGAAAACAAATTGGACAGCGCCTATCAGGAATAGAATTAGTATTAAATTTTTGGAATTCTTCATAATAGTTTTTTTTGATTTTTTATTTTCTCCCATTTGGCCTAACGCTTTGTGCAAAGAATGAAGTTGTTTTTTTTTAAG
>JBCBRY010000237.1:0-8470 GCA_039819485.1 Bacteroidota bacterium
GCAAGACAGGCGTCCCGACTTTATCATCAATTTGCCTGAAGAAAAACATTTAATTGTTGATTCTAAAGTATCATTAACTGCCTATGAAAAATTTTACAATGCCACAGAAAAAGAAAAAAGAAAAAAATATATAGCTGCCCATTTACAAAGTATTCGTTCCCATATTAAAGATTTAAACAGCAAGAAGTACCAGTATTTGTACGAAATTAATTCGCCTGATTATTTATTGCTGTTTATTCCTATTGAGCCTGCTTTTGCGGTAGCCCTAGAGCATGACTCTAAATTATTTTTAGATGCATTGGATAAAAATATCGTCATTGTAACAAGTTCCACTTTGTTGGCCACGATGCGAACCGTTTCATATATCTGGCGACAGGAAAAGCAGAAAAAAAATGTTTTGGAAATTGCTCGCCAAAGCGGTCTGTTGTACGATAAATTCGTTGGTTTCGTAAATGATTTGAATGAAGTTGGAGGAAAATTAAATGCCGCACAAAATGCCTGGCACGCAGCCATGAATAAATTATCTGATTCTAAAAAGTACGGTGATACCTTAATTGGTCGTGCTGAAAAAATAAAAAAATTAGGCGCGAAAACTTCCAAGGAATTGCCAAAGGAATTATTGGAAGAAGGGTAGGGAACTCCCCCTATTTTAACACATAGGCGCATAGGGCACATAGAAATTGAAATAAAAATAACTATGCGCCTCAGGTGCCTATATGTTCAAAAATTAAGCAGCCGGTACTTTTTTCCCAAGCCAGTTAACAATTCCAAACAAAGCTGCCAGACCAATCACCAGGAGAATGATGCAGATAAACCAACCTCCTCCAAGGAAGGTAGAAGTAAAGCATAAAATGAGGCTGACAGTACCGACCGTGATGGCGTAGGGCATTTGAGTACGAACGTGGTCGATGTGGTTACAATCGGAAGCAAGCGAACTCAGAATGGTCGTATCCGAGATTGGTGAGCAATGGTCGCCCAGGACCGAAGCGCCAAGTGTAACTGATATTACGTTCAGCAAGAGTTCCATTGAAATATGGGCATCCAGATTCGCAGCCTGACTGACCGCCCAGGTGGTCGGAATAGCAATCGGGTACAGAATAGCCATAGTACTCCAACTGGAACCGGTGGCGAATGAAATAAATGCAGCAAGTACAAATACAATCACAGGAATCAAGTAAGGGTTGATGGAGCCTTCCATAGAAGAAGATAGGAACTGAGCAGTGTGCAGCTGTTCGGTTGTGGAAGCCAGTGCCCAGGCTAATGTCAAAATTATCAATGCGGGCAACATCGCTTTGAACCCGGTGGTCATGCTACTGATGGCTTGTTCCAACCGCATAATTTTTTTGCCAACAGTCATTATGATAGCAACAAAAACACCGGCAAAGGAAGCCCAGAGCAAAGCCACGTAAGAATCGGAAGCTCCGATAAGTGTTCCCAGATTAAAAAAGAACCCCGCATTGTCCCCGTTCATCGCACTCATTCCCTGCCAAACTGCTCCCCAGCCATGAGAATTCAAGGTGATACCTGCGTCCGTGATTTTTGCAACTAAAGCACTCATCCCCGTATCAACCAACCCATAGATCGTTACAAAAATGACGGTCAGTACCGGGATGGCTGCATTATACCACTTCAACGGGGCTCCTGGAATTGGATCGAGGTTCTCGTCATCCATCTCCATGTCTGCCGTTTTAGGTGGAGCAACTTTCCCGGTAGTCCTCGCTCTGACTTCTGCTTTATACATGGCGCCATAATCTTTCTGAAAATACACCAACATCAGGATAAAGGATAAAGTCAGGACTGGATAAAAAGAGTATTTCAACGAGCTGAGAAAAATCGCATAGGGCGTAACATCCTGTTCAAATCCACTCAACATTTTCAGGCCCTCATCAATATATCCCAACTCTGCACCGATCCAGGTGGTAATAAATGCAACAGCGGATACAGGAGCCGCAGTACTGTCTACGATGTACGCCAATTTTTCACGAGAAATTTTAAAGCGGTCGGTCACAGAGCGCATTGTATTTCCAACGATCAACGTGTTGGCATAATCGTCAAAAAAAATCGCTACTCCCAACAACCAGGTAATGGCCTGGCTACTCCTTGGGCCTCTTGCGTATTTGGACAGGGATTTTACCACTCCAGCCATGCCGCCATTGCGTGAAATAATGGCCACCATTCCTCCGATTAATAAGGAAAATATAAGTACGGATAAATGGCCGCTATCCGCAAGTGCATTTATCACATATCGTTCAACTACACTGAAGATAGAATCAAGAAAATAATACAAGGAATCAATCCTGAGACCGCCCGCAATAAAAGCACCTGTCCAGATTCCAATAAATAGTGAGATGACGACTTCTTTAAAGATCAATGCCAGAAGGATGGCGATGAGCGGTGGAAGCACAGACATCCAAAAGGGAATCTTACGAATTCGGCTACTCCCATCAGGTTTGGCAGAGAGGTGGTGCAAGGTATAGCCGGTACTTCCTCCTTTCAATAATAACAGCTGACCTTTCTCATCAATTTCCAACCCGAGCAGAGCCTGGCCATTTTGGAAATTCAACCCCTTCTCGTCCCCGTTTACCATGAAATTGACTGGGCCATTCAATCGGTCAGAAGTCAACATGGCTTGCCCATTCTCAATCTTGATAAAATAATTTTGCTGCCCAAACAAGGATAAAGTACTGAAAATCAACAATAGGGGAAATAGCTGTTTGATGGATTTCATTTTGCGGCTGTTTGTAAAAAATGGCAATTTATCATTTGGCAGGAGCTAAAAAAAGAAAGAACGGGAAAATTAATTTTTCTTTGCGGCGGTCTTCCGGGCTTGGATTGTTAAAGCGCTGCCGGATTGTTGGAAACCTGACAGCTGACACATTGATCATGAAAAATCTTTTTGAGGAAAATAAGCTCTATTTCTTACTGCTTGGGTGTTGTGCCTTGTTGGGTGGCATTTATCTTTTTTTTTATGAAAAACCGGAAATGATTTATTTTTTCAGTGCGCACCGACAAGAGGCCTTGAATACCTTTTTCGTTTATTTCACTAAAATGGGCGAGGAGGCTGCCTATTTGCTATTTGGGCTGTTTTTTTTAACAAAGAAAATCAGGCATGGATTGCTGGTCGGTCTCATTGGATTCGTGGTGATGGGATTGAGTTTTGCATTAAAAGCTTACTTTGCAATTGACCGCCCTCTTGCGTTTTTCCGGAAAAACAACCTTTTGGACCAGGTCAATTTAGTGCCAAATATTGACCTCCATTCCGGAGCCAGTAGTTTTCCTTCCGGCCATTCCATGTCTGCATTTGCCTTATACGGTTTGTTGATCTTACTGCTGCCAACGAAAAAAAGATATGTTTTTCCTTTGCTGCTGATGGCCATTGGAGTTGCGATCTCAAGGGTTTACCTGGTACAGCATTTTTATGTGGATGTCTATGCAGGAAGTATGATCGGGGCCGTAGTTGCCGTATTATTTTTTATTTTGGATAAAAATACCAGGCTGGAAAAGAATCACTTTTTGGAAAAATCAATTCTTGATGTATTCAATAAAAGCTGAAAACGATTGCTTAAGTAAGTGGCTGTTCCTAAAAATGACACTTTTCCTTTGCCTGAAAAACAGCTTTAAAGTTTGGAAATCAAACATTTGCCCAAATAAAAGTGTCATTTTTAGTGCCCCTTATTTTTGTACATGCACTTTCTTGATTATTCCTGTTTTTATTTTGGTTCAAATTATAGATTTATATGCTCGATAAAACTGGCACAATCTAATGCAGCAACTTCAACAGGATGCAAATACTCGTCTGTAGGACAGGACTGCCTGCTTACTGTATTTGTTTTACTTTTTTGCTGCCAACTTCAACCGCCCGCCATTCACTCAGCAAACTTTCCGTATGTTGCCGATTGACCGCGGAGACTGCATAAGTGTAGCTCTTTCCTTTCTGTGGATCATCTTCGATTAATAAAGACTGGCGGCCTTCCAACCGAATTATTTTGTACAAATTTTTCGGATTATTGTAATCGCCCGGTTTGCGGTCTTCAAATCTGTAGAGTACGAGGTAGTGGGCGTCACCAGGAATAGTCGCTTTCAATTGGAGCTTACCTTTTTTTACTTTGATCTTTGCCAATTTAGGAGTCGGCGGCTCCTCGAGATTCAAATGTTGCATTTCTGGCCACAAAGCCCTATTTGCAAAGTAGTGTGATCTTAAGGAATCTGATACGCCCAAGAGGTTTTTTTTCAATGAATTTGTATTGTAAAATATACTTCCGTCAACATTGTCGACCATCCGGTTGAGGGCCACTTGCAATGGGATTTGATTTGACTTTTTCCAGGCCGGGTCTGGGTTGGTGCCTACCTTGTACGTGGCATGGCCAATGTATAAATGCTTTCCGTAAGTATGCTCTTTCCACCAATCAATGAGCAGTTCGTAATCGGCAAGGTGAAATCCGATATGCCAGTAAAGCTGCGGTGCGACATAATCGACCCATCCTTTTTCCATCCATAAAAGCACATCTGCGTACAGGTTGTCGTAAGACGAAACAGAAGCACTGGTTGGGGATCCGACAGGGTCGACAGAGTTATTACGCCATACGCCAAAAGGGCTGACACCAAATTTGACATGTGGAGCGACGGTCTTGATCATACTGCTCACCTGGGAAACCAGCGCGTTGACGTTGCTGCGGCGCCAATCATCAATATTATCATAACCATAGCCATATTTTGAAAAATCATCAGCATCTGGATACAACTCACCAGCAGAAGGGTATGGATAAAAATAATCGTCGAAGTGAATACCGTCAACATCGTAATTCATGACAATTTCCATGACAACTTCAGTGATGTAATTTCTGACTTCGGGCAGAGCCTGATTGAAATACAATTTACCACCGTAGATGATAAACCATTCAGGATGAGCATCATAGGGGTGTCTTTCTCCAAGCTGATCTACCAAAGTATCCATCGCTGCGCGGTAAGGATTGAGCCAGGCGTGAAATTCCAGGTTTCGGTTATGTGCTTCCTCAATCATCATTTTCATAGGATCGTAATCTTCAAGCGGGGCTTTACCTGTCTTGCCAGTGAGGTATTTCGACCAGGGAGCTAATTTGCTGTGGTAAAATGCATCGCCGGTGGGCCGGACTTGGGCAAAAACCGCATTCATTCCGGCTTCTTGCAAAAAATCGAGATTGGAGGTCCATTCTCCTTTTAGCTGTTCCATACGGAGGCCGGGAACAGATGGAAAGTCAATGTTGACGACTGTAGCGACCCAAGCTCCCCTGAATTCCCTTTTAGGTTTTATCTCCTGGGAGAATGACTGGAAATAAGTAAGTCCGCAGATAAGCAGCAGCAAGGTTCTAAACGAAATGGAATTATTCATCAATTGGTCGTTTTGATAATACGGTTTGAAAACAGTCATATTGGATTTGTCAATTCGATTTTTCATCCAAAACATAAAGGTATAAAATAGCAAATGGGACGGCAAATTAAGATGGCCGTCCCATTTTTGAAAACCATTCAGGGAATGATTTCAATTCGGTCTGTTTTCAATCGATGCGCATTATGCCCTGGTCAGGAGAACAACTGGAGTTGCAACTGTTTTCCCTTCTTGGCTAATACTGAGAATCATGGTGCCAAATGCCCCTCCGGTGATATCCAGTTCCCGGTTGTAGTATCCATCGAAGTTTTTGACGTTTTCTTCGTAGACAATCTTGCCTGTCGAATCAACGATCCGCACCAGGGTTGGAACTGCTTCCCCACGGAAACGAACATTTAAATTGCCAAAGGTTGGATTTGGATAAGCATTGAATTCATCCAATTGGAGTTCACCATTGGTGATTTCTAATTCTTGCTGAGGTTCAGGTAAGATTTCTTCAATCACCTCTTCTTGTACATCGTCTTTTGGACAAGACTTGAAACGTGCATCTACATCGAAGACTTCTCCATCCCTGATATAGGTGAATGTGAATTCTTCACCGGGCTCATGGATGTCCCTTTCGATGACTAACTCACGGTGAGTAGAAACTGGAACACCATCGATAGCGATGATCCTGTCTCCTTTTTGCAATCCGGCGACTTCGGCAGGCCAGTCGTTTCCACGCACGATACCGGAAACACCGACTCCTTCTTTGCCATTGCCATAACTGCCTACATATACACCGTAAAATACTTTACATGGATCTCTTTCGGACTTACGGTAGATCGGCTTTTCACGAGCGGTCAGGGTAGAGGAAATTTCAATGGCTTCCCCATCTCTCAGAACGTCGATGATAATGACGTCACCTGGCTTGTATTGGCCTAATTCTACGTGAAGATCGTGTTGGGAACGGATTTGGTTTCCATTGATGGTCGTCATGATGTCGCCCTTTATTAATCCGGCTTTGTCAGCACCACTTCCGGCTACGATTCCATCAATCTCGACTCCTTTCTCGCCGCCATCTGGGTAAACACCCAAAAGAACATCGTTTTCTTTTTCAAAATGATTATCGTGACGGTCGTGCATATCATCGAAATCAAAATCAAAATCCATGTCGATGAGTGCTTCTTGCCAATCACCGTCGCCATTGATTTTTATTTTGTGGCCATCACTGCTTTTGAAGAAAAACAGGTTTTCACCGCCTGTACTTTCTTCTCCGTGTGAACTAATGATTACTTCGATGTTTTTTGTTTTATCTAAATCCAAATCCTTGATATATTCATTGGCCGACTGATCTTTATCTAACCGCTTCTTTTTAATGGTAACGGTACCATCGTCATCTGCTGTTTTGATGATGATCACATTCTGCGAATTGTCATTGGACTGGGCATTAACTTGGGCAGCCAGAAAAAAACAAGAAAGGAAACAAAGGGAAAGGAAAAATCTTTTCATATCGGATGATTTTAAAATTAAAATAATTCCGGGCAAAAAGCCAGGGTTACTGATAAGAGACGATTCAAAAGACAGCTTTGGTAACAAAAGAGTTGCTTTTAAATGCACAATTTACCAATATTATATTCCGCTTCCCAACATTAAGTACGAATTTTTACGTATTTTCTTTGATCAGATGGGTTGATAAGATGCGGAGAACAGGTTGATACGAGTTTGAAGTGATTGGGCCAACTTAAAAAATAACATTGACTTTTTATCAAATTTAGAAAATGAGCCTTCAACAGCTCTGTAAAAACTAAGAAGGGCATCTGCAAGAAACAGAGCCCTTCATTATTTAGAGGCATAGAATAAGAATTGTGGTATGGGTATAATAGAAGGTGTTAAATTTATGCCTAACGGAATCAGCTCTTGGGACCATAAAAACGGATTTTAGCTGTTCCTCGAAACAAAGTTAATATTGGATTTTCGAAAAGAAAAATAGAAAATGCAAGAAAGGAGCAAAAATTAGTTATCCAGTTGAAATATAGTGGGCTGTGCGGATAACTTTAACATATAGCCAGTTGGTTTTTTTTCGGGTAAAGGCATTTTGGTGCCCATTGGCGAATCAGCATCGAGCAATATCGAATTCTTTACTTTATGGTTTAGATCAATGTGAACCAAGGTCTCTTTCTGGCTGTCACCGGAAATGGGGAGCCAGCCTATGACTTGGGTTGGTTGCCCAAACTTATCTCCGAAAAGATAGATCCAGCCATTTTCGTCCTCCTTGATTATTTTTAGAAAATAGGAATCGCCAAGGTGATTAATCAGTGATTGAAGACCGATAAACGATTTTTTCTTTTGAAAACCGGCGTCAGCGGAAGAAAGCAGACCGGAACGCATGTATAGAGAAGAGGGGCCTTTCACATTATTATGAAAATACCAGGTGGTTCTTTCAATCCCCAAACGGGCTGCAATTAAGACTCCTCGAATGGCATAAGCCGCTGCGGCCTTTTCGCTCACACATACATCGTGTGTGCAATCTTCACCCCCTCCATCATGGTCCCATCCCCATTCTGACAGGTAAATTTTTTTGCCAGGCATGTTTTGGTCCCGCCACCGGATCATGTTGTTGATTTCCCAAAAAGTGGATAGCGGGTGTTCAGGGTGAACAGCTTTCCTCTTTCCATCCAGGCCGGTCACATAGCTGTAAACATGCGAATTGACACCATCCAATTGACCGGCCATATCTGCATTTATTCGAGCGCCAATGTAGTTTTTGAAAATAGGGGTTTTTTCCATTTCAGGATCGGCGGCCTGTAAGGCGCATGGAAACACCTCAATGTCCGGATCGGTTGTCTTTACACCTTTTACGGTACCTTTTAGTATTTTTTGATAAATATCGGCGGGATACTCCCAAGGCTCGTTTCCTGCCTCGATTGTACAAATCAAGCCGTTGCCTTCTCTGCTTCCAAAATGCGAAGCAAAAGCTGCCGCATAATTAAAAGCTGATTGCTCTGGTGTTTTCCATTCTTCGTGTTTGAAACGATAGAACTGTAAGCTGGCCTGAATGTCGAAACCTGTTTTTTTCCAATCGTTGTATTCTAAATCCCAATTGACCCAATCCTTAGCGGGTGT
>JBCBRY010000238.1:0-8336 GCA_039819485.1 Bacteroidota bacterium
TACTTATTCTGATCTCGAAATAAAGTCAGAGAAAGAGAACGAATTAGAGAGGGTTTTAAACGAATCAAATTATATAATTTTTATGGACGAAGGAATTACGGTTCATCAAAAAATAGAAGTGAATGAATATCGGAAAATTGGACCTCTAACCAACCCAAGCGATTTCATGGCAATCAAATATAATAATTCAATGTACGATATTTTTTCAAGCGGCTGGTCTAATTGCGCTGATGAAGAATACCTTGAATACATAAATAAAATAGAAAAGAAGACGACATCCAACAAGACATAAAGTGGTCAATCAATCTATGTCATTTTCGCGAACCATTCTCGGCATGTAAAACAAGAATCAAAAAATACTAAAAAGACACAACTCAGTTTCCATTTTGAAAAAAAAGAAAAACAAAATAAAAACATATTGACGTCCTCCCTAAAATCTGTCGCACCTGGGCGAATGGGAATTAATAGCAAATCGCTCGATAGAATGATCCTTGTTGCCATTTTCGAGAGGCTTGGAGTGCCAACTATCATAACTATATCAAGTAGGTGAGAAGGAAATGTATGAAGAAAGTTCAGCCGAATTTAAGAGCCTGAGTCCCAACAATTTGAGATTAGCCAAAAACGATGTAAGAACTCTATTAACTTGTCGGTACTAAATCCACATAGTTTTTATAGCATTGAAGGTCAAAAGTACCTTTGAATTACATGTTTTTCTTGTTGAAAATGTACACTACATGTTCACCTGAGAATCAAGAAAGGGGTTTCAGAGAATCTCTCAAATTCTCCGAAACCCCTTAAAATAATAAAGTGCCGAAAGAGGGAGTCGAACCCTCACGTCCTTGCGGACACACGCCCCTGAAACGTGCGCGTCTACCAGTTCCGCCATTTCGGCAATTTCCCTCAAGTCGAACAAAAAGACCGCTTTTGGTAGGAAGCAGAAGTCTATATTTTATATGGAATAACTTGACAGAAAAACAAAATCTTTGCAAATAGCAAACAGTTTTTTTGAATGCCGGACGCAAAGATGGGAAATATCCCCATTTTTCACAACACGTACCAGAAAGAAAAAAGCAATTGCGTTCTTGAGCATTTCCTCTTCGCCACACCTTCCTAAAATAGTTAACTTTACGGCATGAATGTAAAACGGAATCTTCTGCTGGGAATTCTGCTTGGAGCAGTTTTTTGTTGCTCTTTTGCATTGCTTGGGATGAAATTATTGGGCAGCAATTTATCCTTTCTCTCGGGGTTCAGTGCATGTCTGTTCGTGGGTATTGCAGGTTTAATATCATATTATATTTGGGAGAAAAGAGAATGGATGAAGAGTTCAATCAAGAAGGATCCTAAAGAACAACCTCTAAAGAAGAACTGGAGGGTAGAAATTATACCATGGATGTTGGTACTCTTTATCTTGATTTTCGGATCACTGTTGATGTACATTCAAGTTATGAAATTTGATGAGGCGATCCGGATGCAAACCACCTTTCATGAAAAAGAGTTGACACAGCAATTTGAATTGGCGGAATCAATCAGGGGAGGCAATTGGGTTTTTCTGTTAAGCAAACTGTTGGAGCAAGTGGAAGCTGAAATAAAAATGGACCCGGCCCGGAAATTAAGTGAAGAATCCATATCCAGGATAGCTGCATTAAGCTATTCTCTGACGCCTTACCGATATCCGGTGGGCGATAGCTTGTCTGCAAAAAGTTACAGTCCGGAACGGGGCCAATTATTACTGGCCTTGAGCAAAATGAATATTGATTCAGCTTCGTTTGACAAGATCAAACGAACGGTTTCATTTGAAAAAGTGAATCTGCAAAACGCTGATTTAAGAGAAGCTGATTTAAGTGGAGTGAACCTCAGCGAGTCGAATTTAAGCGGAGCAGATTTACGAGGAATAAATTTGTTTGGTTGTGATCTGAGCGAAACGAATTTATGGGGAGCGAATTTAACAGAAGCGAATCTGGATAGTGCAAACCTGTACAGAGCAGATTTGAGTTGGGCCGATTTGAGCAGGGCGAAATTAAATAAAGCCTACATGAACAGTGTGAATTTAACAAGTGCCAAGCTAAAAGGGGCAAGTTTAATTGGGGCAGACCTGAGCCTCTCTACCTGCATCGGAACTTTTTTTAACTCAGCTAATTTAAATGACGCCAGCCTTTTTTGGGCAAATTTGGCTAAATCTAATTTTCAAAACGCTGACCTCAGTCGGTCGAATTTAATCAGTGCCGTTCTAATTGAGACAACATTTAATGAAGCAATTTTAAAAGAAACAAACATGATTAATGCAATCGTTGACAGGGAAAACTGGATTGAATATTTATCGGGATGGAACGTGCGGGAGGCTGATAGTTTAGGTACAGTATTAAAAGTTGAGTACGATAAAAACAAAGGCAAAAAATTCAGCATAAAGAAAATAAAATAAGATGCTATTTTAGATGGCCACCAACCTCATTTTAATTAATTTTTAGCCAAGTTAAAGAACGATGTGACTTCCTTTCAATAACGCCATATTTCCCATCACTTTGTTAATTTTTATCGAAAACTTAATCACTAATTTGTCTGACGGTAAAAATGGCTTAAATCCTATTTTAAAGTTCCAACTGTAATAGCTCTGAACATCGTTTAAATAAGCCGCCAACAATTCAGGGGACCAAAAAGTATTGCGGTCAATCTTATGTTTGAGCTTGAGTGACTTGCCAAGCTCTTGTCCCCATTCGTTGTTTATAATGTCTACGTAATTATCTACCGGACCATACTCAAGATCGGTAAGTTGTTCTTTAGTGAAGTTGCCAGTTATCAATTCTTTAAGGTTGGTGCGTTCGTGTGTATCAGCAATAAAGTCAGCAAATCTTTCCGAAAATAAAGAGGTCATCAAAGCTTGGTTGGTGACGTGGTTAAATGTATTGATAAAACCTTTTTCAGAAAGATCCTCGGAATTTATTTCCATCAGATCGTCATCCACAATGTTGTGCAACATCGCCAGGGCAAGATCATAAAAGGCAACATCCCCGCCACCGAAAGTAGCGTGTCTCCTTCTTGAAAGGAACAGTACTTTCAGGCAGTCATTTCGATGAATTACAAAATACGGACAATTCACCGCCAGCTTTATTTTATCCCACAGACCTCCATCTTTGGCCCGGACAATGTCTTTTTCGTTTATTCCGGTCATCAATTCACTGACCACGGTCTTTCCCTGTTTTGAATGGTACAGCCTGACCAAAGAGGAACTGTATGCTGCGTTATTTGCATCTGGTTTTTCTTCAGAATACTCGATGGAAATCTCTTCCTTCAACTCTTCCAATGATTTAAAACTTGTCAGAATTAGGGCGCCCCCGCTGCCGACTGTCACATCAGGTTGTAGCGAACGAAACTGGTCATAGGTTGATAAACCTTGATGTTTTATATGAGGATTGTCCGCAGGAAAACCAGGTGAATTGGGAGATGAATTGTCCTGCTCGAGGGGATGACAACTCAATGGGCTAAATAAAAAGAGTAGGGCAATAAAGCGAACCATACTCGAAAATGAAGTTTGAAATGAAAGAGTCAACATGCAAAGAAAAAGTTACTAAAGGAGGGCAAATGCTCCACCTATGGAACAATTTCTTTGCGAAGGTAATAACTTTTTAAAGTACATCATTAAGATAAAAGCCAAAGGCCGAGCCGTATTAGCGGAAATTCTTGCCCTTTCCAATTACGGGAGAAATTCGAAAAAATTTATCATTCCTGTTTTCTGGAAATAATCTTGGAAGGCCACTACGATCCGAGAAACCCAACTACCACAAATCGGCCGTCTTTAAAATCAGCTGAATCAAGCAGAACTTCAGTATCGACATGATAAATTTGACTTGGAAACGCAATCAGTAGAATGTCCTTATGTTTGATTTTACCAAAATCCAATATAATAAGTAGTATCCAAAAGAACCGGTAGAATTATGGCTATCCAATTTTTGTGTACATATGATATGTAATAAATTTACAACCATACTGCTCAATATTTCGAAGTCAAATAGACGTTCGGATAATATACCTGCCGCAAATTTTTAGATTGGATTTTGGGAAGACCTTTCGATGAAGCTGGAATAAAAAATATGACAAGTGCAGACCGATGGAAACCGCTCGGAAAAATACAAATCGGATGTGGTACTGTGGGATTAGGCATCGAGTTAATTTCTTCCTATTAAAATATAAGTTTGCCTCGCTTGGTTTATATTTCAATTTTGTAACCTAAATAAATTAAAAATGAATAATCTACAACCACCACGACTTTGCGCTTATTGGCTTGGCTATCGTGCAGAAATCGATGACAAGCCGACACCTATGTTGAAAGACACACCAGATTACGTCGATGTTGTTGTGCTTGCTTTTGCCTTGGTCCGCGAAAACAACACCATTGATTTGAGCTTCATGCTTAATCCACCCAAAACTGCGGAACATTCAATTAAAGAAGGAATCAAGGCACTCCATGACAAAAATACCAAAGTCATGTTGTCTGTTGGCGGCTGGGCCGGAAACTGCTGGGACAGCGTGACTGATGTTTCTACTCTTGTAGACAATATCATGAAGGTTGTCGACGATTGGGACCTTGACGGAGTGGACATCGACTATGAAGGCGACAGGGAACTGGACGACTGGATGAAGCTACCTCTTTGCGCCCATGAGGGGGATTCTCCGCCAAACTGGGAAACACTTTTCAAAACATTGCGAAAAAGACTTGGTCCGGACCGCCTGTTGACAGCTGTCACTGCTGGCAAAACCTTTTATCAGAGCAGTCTCGATGAATTGAGTTGGGTCTTCACAATGGATTACGGAAGTACTACGCTGTACAACGACCTAACAACTGATTATTTGGACAAAAACCCGGACTCTAAGTTTGTACCTTATGTCCTGGGTGTTTCGTGCATCCAGCCGGACGCTTGGGGAGCTATGACCGTTGAAGAGGTCAAGGAGGCTTGTTCTGTAAAATCACCGGTTGGCTCCCTTTGTATGCAATTTTGGGATCTTTCGGAAGACATTGAGGCGTACACAAATCAACCCAGTGGGACTTACCTCAAGACAATAGAAGATAACCTTCCTAAGGGATAAATGGTTCATGAAATGTTTTCGCAACCAAGGTTCATCGAAAATTGAGTGTAATGTTATTAAGTTGCTGAACTAAAAAGTTCAGCAACTTAATTAAACAATTGATGGATTTTAATCTTGCCTATCAATTTTTTTGGTAAAAAATGTCCTTTTTATTAGCCACTTCAAATTACCATATTCCTCAAGGAGTACAGCAATTTTGTTACTTAATTCCATTGCCGTTATCTCTTATAAATTGGTTGAAAAGTTGATAAAAACAAATCCTCCATTTCGCTTTTTCTCACTAAAAAAGCACTCCACAAAAAGATTGATTTAATACCCGCTTTTAATGTCAAAATAAAAAGTCTTTTCGCAAATATTTACGAAAAGACTTAAACCATATAGTGAATTATTGATCTTACAATTTAGCTTGGTTTTGCATTAAATATGCAAAAACGTACAGTATTAATTACATTCAACAGGAAGGCAGGTTTTCATAAGAAATGTTTTTAATTTGTTTTACTGTACAGTTTTGTGCTTTTTTAAAAATTAATTTTAGATACATAGTTCCGCTTGTAAAAACACAAATTTATAAGCTTCAACAATGCTAATTGTATTTCTTTTAGAAATGATTTAGAATAAGTTTATAATTGAGCAAGATTGATTGTGATAAAATGTAACCCTTAACTACTCGAATGAGCATGAGGTGTTTTTTAATTAAACTCTACCGTAGTTGCATCTGACCATGTTCCCGTTACTGATCCAGCATTACAAGTGCCGACCCAAGGTGAGCCGCTACAGGCCGTAAATGTATTGGGGGTTCGGCCAACAGTACAGCTAAATGTTCCAGGGACGCAACCAATAGAATGAATAGAGGCCATCCAGATATTCGTAGAAGCACCGCAGGGTTGAATTTGTGCTGTACCTCCGTTGGCGGATACCAGTACGTATGCGGTGGTACAACTTACTAATGTACAGGTCGTTGCGCCAGAAATTCCCGCTACATATAGATCGCAATCGGTATTGTTGGTAATGTTAAGCTCTCCGGCTTGGGCTTGTGTGGACTGAACCTGTGTCACGAAAAATGCTAAAACGAGGATCACCAGCTGGAACAAAGGTTTGGAATTTAATAAAATGTTTTTCATAAGTAATTAATTTAGAAAGTGATAAAATTATAGTTAGTAAAATGTCAGAGGAATATTTTTAGTTGAAAAAACCCAAAAGGATGACAGCTAATATTTTGGTAATATTAATTGCGATTGAACCAACGATATGGTTTCATTTAATTTATTTTCAAAAAAATATTTTAATGGATCAATTATTAAATTAAATCATTTAATCTTGACCATAAAGCAAACCATACATCTGCCCATTATTTCGAGACAGGGCGAAATAAGTTATGGTTTTTTGTGAAAATAATAAATGAATATAGGCAGTTGATGCCTATTATTTAAGTGCCAATAAAAAGAGAATTAGGTGACAGCATTATTGCCAACAGGTAAGGTGTTTCTAATTTTTCTTCGAAAATAAATTTTAAAATAGGTATTGAAACATTTATTTGATGAGTTTTACAAATTTATATGAATAAAATGAAAAATGCAACTGAATTAATATGTTTGCTAAATTGTGTTCAATTCATAATTCATTTTCCATTTATCCAATTTCAAGAATTGTGTTGTAATTCCCTTGTCAGAATTCCATAGTCTATTCTCGGCGAATATTACACAAAAATGCTTTAATCCCTTTTAAGTTTACTTGAAAAACAATTTGATTTTTAACCTTGTATTTCTTTTGTAAATCCTTGTTTTCAACAGAGATCACTTTCGCTTCAATTAATTGGTTCAATTGATTTGCTGAGAGATTTAAACACGTTCTGACAATGGAAGATAATTTAAGTCTGAAGTCAAAAGGATATTTAATTTTGATGGAGACAATATTACTATCAAAACCCAGGATATCCCCAATCAATTTATTGTTATAGTCTATGTCATATTTGACACTTCCATAATCTAATGTAACATTGTTTTTCCTTGCTGTTTCTTGAGAAAACGCATACTCCCAAACTGTCTCCAGATTATTTTCCGAAAACTTGTCGAACAGATCCTTGTTTATTGTTGCTGTATTTGTTCGATTCAAAATGGTCATATTGTATGTGTTATCACACTTTCCACATTTGTAAATCAACCAAATATCAATTTTCTTTTTTTGTGCGTTTATCCTGAATTTCTCACTGCAATAGAAACTGTTATTATCACAACGATTGCATTTTCTTTTTAGAAGAGGGGTGTTTTTAGCCCTGATCTCCCATATAATTTCAATTCTCATTATTTATAATCTTGCTTAGTATTCTTTAGTGAATTTGCCAGTATTATTCACGAAGTCACAGCTTTTGATAAGTGCGGTTATCAAAAGCAGCAAAAGCTGATGCAGTTGCCCTTAAATGGCAACGCAACGAATAATATGATTAAATGGAAATGCGGTTCGGATAGGATTATCCGAACGAAAGAATTATTAGCCCGTAGTTTATGAGGCTAATATTTAAGCTACTATAAATTTAAGAATTGATCTCAAAATGAAAGTTTATTTATATTAATGATGTAAAGATAGCAAAAAGAAACAGTTGTGATAAAGTTTTCCAAATATCCCGATTGAAAACATTGTAATGTTTGACATCAGTACACCTATCAATGTGAAAAAAGGTGAGGAAAATATATTGTGGATGTGAACTGCAAACTTAATAGGCAGGGCCAGGAAAATCAACCGTACCTCCAATTCTATTTTTAATAAGGATGTAAAATGTAGTTGTAACTGTTCTAAATATCTTCGGTAAAAGACAGAAGTAAACCAGCCCTTTAAAGCCAATTGCCGAAGCCTACTCAACTTTTAGCATTAAATGGAAGCTAGTAAATCTTGAACGCAATAAACTGGTGAAAACAGCAGTACTTCAAGTTGATTACTGGTTAAAGGATGACCCTCTTGTAATTCTTCGCAAAATACCCCCCCTATATTCAGATGAAAACGGACAGATTTTAAATTGTCTACCTGATTCTTAATTCACTAAATCCTGTCACAACCTTCCAGAACATAATACCAAATAAACTCCTGCATAAATAAGCTCAGAATTGAATTGACATAATAAATGAACGCTGGATAAAAAGGATTTTTATAAACAAAAACAATTATGAACCAAGTTTTTCTTGTTGAGGTTTGAGTATTTTTTGGTCAATGTAAAATGTACCAAATGGAATTAAACAGGCAAGCAAAACTTTCCAAGTTATCTG
>JBCBRY010000239.1:0-7948 GCA_039819485.1 Bacteroidota bacterium
ACTCCATCTAAATCAAATTATTGGTCATGGCTAATTATAGTGGTGGGAGGGGTGAGTTTGTTTTTATTTATCTTAATAAAACGGAGATTGAGAAATAAGGTGTTTAATGCTTCCATTTTAATTGGTCAATAATTTTTGTTCGGTTTTTCAAACAACTTCTTTGTTTTGATCGATAAAAACAGACATATCAGAGGAATTTAAATGGTTTAAACAAAACATAAATCAATCAGTCAATTGCAGATATTAAAACATTAAAAAAGGAAAAATGACCGTTGCGAGCAAAGGCAACCTACCAATTGTCTCTAAATGGGGCAACTTCAGATAGCAAGACCGTTCCCCATTTTCAAGAATGAAATTTAAAAGCTGAAATGTTCAGGACAACCGACATTTCAGCTTTTTTATTTTTAAAAAAAAAATCCACTCCAGCCCGAAGGATTTTTAAACCCCTTTTGTCCAAAGAGAAATTTTCAATCAAAAAAAATAAGAAACATGAAGTATTTCCTTTTTTCACTTTTCGCCTTCATGGGTACAATGTTTTTGTTTTCATCCTGCAACAAGGATGACGAAACCGCTTGCACCGAAATCACCTGGTACCAGGATGCCGACGGCGACGGACTCGGCAATCCCGACGTAACCTTTGTTGCATGCGACGCCCCGACAGGCTATGTCGACAATGCAGATGACGATGACGATGTCTGCCTCGGCGTTGTTGACGTCTGCGGCGTTTGCGATGGCCCTGGCGAAACCACTTGGTATGAAGATGCCGACGGTGACGGGCTTGGAAACCCCGACGTCAGCCTAACTGCCTGCGACCAACCCGCTGGCTATGTCGCCGATAATTCGGACACCAATGATTCGGATGTGGTCGTTGATGTTGACGGTTCTTATTTTACCACTGCAAATTCGAACATTACGGTAACCACAGTCAACTGTACGCTTTCTGACGGAACCACAACCACATGCTATCAAATCGAAACGAACAGTACACCCACCGACCACCCCATGGGGCCATGGTGCCCGGACAATATCTCCGATGATGCGAGTGCCGGTGGGATTTGGCTGGAAGGTGGTGAAGTGTATGATGTGGATGGTGCTTTCATCGAAAACCTGGCTGTTTTCTATGGCGATAATACCTGGCAGATGTACGATGCCAACGGTGACATCCAAGTCACAGAAACAGAGCAGGAATGCATCGATGCGGCCAATCCAAACGTGGGCGACGAGTACGAGAATTTCTGTGTGGAGTGCCTCCCTTCCTATATAGCTAATAATTCACAGGCCTGGTTGATTCCAGTGACTCCGGTCATGCAGACCAATCCTGCTTTTTTTGCAACGGGCCCCGGAGGCCCTCCTGGTAACACTGTTCCTTCTACCAGGGGCCTTGCACTGAACGGTGTGGAATATTCTGCCCCGGCACCCGTGGACAACATTCTTGGTGCATATACCATCGCTCCATTTGACGATGCTGGAGGTCACATCAATGTAAATCAGGGCTATCACTATCATGCCGCAACCGGGCTAAGCTTTTCCATCGAGCAGAGTGACGGGCACGCTCCATTGATTGGCTATGCACTTGATGGCCACGGCATCTATGGCAGGTTCGATGACAACGGAAATGAGCCGACGGATTTGGACGAGTGCCGGGGGCACTATGATGACGTAAGGGGATACCATTACCACGTTGACAATGCGGGGAACAATAATTTCATCAATTGTCTGCATGGTGCTTGGGCCAATTAATTTTTAATGGAAGTTTACAAATCATGGTGGTTTTAAAAATCACCATGATTTAAATACAATAAAAAAATGATTAAATATATTTTGAGTTTGAGCTTTTTAGTGCTGAGCGCGGGAATCCTTTCCGCACACTCGCCAAAATATTCGTCAACGATATTAAAGGAGCAGAAAAACAATGAATGGATACTTGTCGTCCAGGCTCCCCTGAATGCCCTTCAGTATGAAATAAGCACACACTTTGGTCAATCGGCATTTTCGACACCAGTAGAATTTCAGGAATTGGTCATCAATCATTTGAAAGAGAATATATCCATTTTAATTAATGAGAGGAAAGCCGTTGCGCTGCAAAAAGGCAGGGTGAAATTGGGCCATGAATCGAGCGTGGTTTTTCAAATGGTGAATATGCCAGATGATGTTAGTTTATTAATTGTAAAAAACAGCAGTTTTGAAAATATTCATAAAAATGAAAGCACCCTGGTGATTTTAAAAGACGGTTTTGCGGAAAATAAATTTACGTTGAACAATGAAAACCAGCACACTGCTGAATTAACGGTAAAAGGAAATCAATTTATACAATATGCGGAAACTGCAAGCAGCAAATTCCCTTCACATATCTGGTTATTAGCCGGGCTGTTAATGCTTGCTTTGGGTACTGTGCTTGTTTATCGAATAAATAATGGGGCATATTCTTTTCAATAATATTGGCAGAAAAGAATGCCACTGATTTTTTGAAAATAAAAAACTAAAAAAAATGAAAAAAATAATTTTGAAAATAACCGTTTTGGGAGTATTGTTTTTGTTTATGGGAGCATGTTCCAAAAAAACAGCAACGCAAGATTCGGATAGTAACCGACCATCCAAAGAACAAAGGAGACAGCCAAGGGGGGAGCGCCCTCAGTTTTCGGATTTGCTATCGGAAATGGACGGGAACAAAGATGGCAAGCTGTCAAAGGCAGAAGTTAAGGGACCGTTACAAAACAATTTTTCGGAAATCGACAAGGACAACGATGGCTTTATTTCGGAAACGGAATTCGAAAGCGCACCACCTCCACCACGAAGAGGAGGAAAGCGGAATTGATTTGGAATTGAAAAGGAGGCATGGAAATGCCTTCTTTTTTTGTTTTGAAATAAACCAATTATTTATCTGAAAAACGTATTTCACCAAAGGAATTTTGAATTTCTATTGTCCGAAAAATAAATAAAATTAAAATTCAGCCAGCATGGCCATTTCAAAAATAGACGGATGCATCGGCTGTGGAATTTACGCCTAAACCTGTCCGAGGGACAGGTTGTTCAAAGGGAAAAAATTGCAATAGTCAATTAAAAGCTAAATTTGGGGACGCTGTCTGGCCTGTGCCAGATCCGTCTCCAAACCCCTTTTATTATGAAATATATTACCGTCTTCTTCTTATTGTTCTGCGGCTGCTTGCTTTTCGCCCAAAACCACGACTTTGACTGGATGATGGGTGTTCGATATACCCTGTTGCCGGGTGAAACCAATGTAGGAACCACACATATCGATTTCAACAATTTGCCACCCAACGTATACCGGGAAGAAATTGACTTGGAATTTACGGTATGCAACACAAGCATCTGCGACGAGTCTGGCAACCTGCTGTTTTTCACGAACTGTGTAGAACTGTTTAATGCCGACAACCAGCCCATGCTGAACAGTGAGGGGTTCAACCAGTACCCCTTCCACGACATCTACCCGAATGGGCTGCTGCTCATCCAGGGGACGGTCGGGCTGAAGCCAGTCGGTGTGCAGGACACCTACTATCTCCTGCACCAAAAATATGATTTTACAGAACTCAATGGAGAAGCCAGTGTCTTCGGAGTCGGGCTCTATTACACGGAGATTGACATGCAAGAGGACAGCGGCAGGGGGGCAGTCACCCAAAAAGGGGTACCCCTTATCGTGGATACCCTTGCCAACGGGACGGTCACTGCCACCAAGCACGCCAACGGCAGGGACTGGTGGGTACTCCTGCCCGAGTACAATAGCAATGTCTATTACAGGACCCTGCTCGGCCCTGGAAGTCCCGAATTGCTGGAAACACAAACGATAGGTGTCCCTACGATATCCGGCCTGAGCCAGGCCTCTTTTTCTCCTGATGGCTCCAAGTATGTACGCAATACCCTGGTTGGAGGGCTGTACGAGCAAGACTATCTTGACATCTATGATTTTGACCGGTGCACAGGCTTGTTGAGCAACCATATCCGGTTCCCCTACGGAAACGGGGTCAACAGTGGCGGGGGGGTAGCCATATCGGACGACAACAGGTTCGTTTATGTCTCTCACCGGAACCACGTCTATCAGTATGACCTTTGGTCGACCGATATTGAAGGTAGCAAGGACACGATAGCCGTTTACGATGGCTATTTGGATCAAGGCTTCAACCCAACAGCTTTCTTTTTGGCCCAATGGGCTCCCGATGGTAGGATTTACTTAAATACGGTTACCGGTACGCACTGGCTGCATGCCATCAATAACCCAAGGGGAAAAGGGGAAAGCAGCAACCTTGTCCAACGGAGCCTGTATCTCCCGACGGTTAACCCCTTCTCTATGCCCAACTTCCCCAACTACCGCCTCGGCCCTTTGGACGGCTCCCCCTGTGATACCCTCGGACTGGACAATATTCCTGTTGCCAAGTTCCGTTTTGAACAGGACACAGTATACTACTTGCAGGTGGAGTTTACGGACCTGAGCTATTACGAGCCCATGGAATGGCACTGGGACTTCGGGGACAACACTACCTCACAGGACACCAGCCCTGTACATGTTTTCCCGCAGGGAGGCACCTATGAGGTCTGTCTTACCGTCAGCAATATCAACGGGGAACATAACTTCTGCCGGACTTTGGATCTGGGCACTGTATCGTCTGGGGAGGAAATGCCTTCAGTGGACATCAATATATTTCCCAACCCGTGCCGGGAAGGGGTGAATGTCATCATCAGCGATTATTTGCCGAAGGGTGCCAGGGTGGTGCTGTATGATGCGGTTGGGCAAAGGCACAAGGAGCAAGAGGTCTATACAGGATGGAATACGCTCAAATTGAGCGGACTTCGTCCCGGTATGTATTTTTATGAGGTTTGGGAAACGGGGGTGTTCTTAAAAAGCGGAAAACTGATAAAGGTGGAGTGAGTGACTGCAAGGCTCCAACCAATTTCTGTATTGAGCCTATGGTGCTATGAGCAAGTATAATTACCCCGAAAATAGGACAGTGAAATAAGACAAAAAAACATCATAAGTTCAGAATGGAGCTGCTACCTTTATTCGGACAGTTTTTTAAGGATGTTTGCTTACAGACAAATATCCCGGAAACATGAAAAAACGATTTTACAACAAAGAATTCAAAAAGGTAGCAAGTTCAGTCAACCCCTGGATGTTGTTTTGGCACAACTTCAGCCACTTTGTTTCACGGAACTACCAATTAACGGACTTGCTATTATTGGCCTTAATCCAAGTCTGAGAAAGGATGTGAACCCGGAAGATTTGAGGGGTGGGGTAGAACCCATCGTTTTCCGGATAAGGGATATTATTAATTACGAAAAGAAAGACAATTATCACGATAGTTTAAAAAAATAGTAAATTAGATTAAATACTTCTCAGGAATGGATGATGTGCTAAGTGGATACACGGATTTTTTTTGTTTCGCCAGACAAGTGCCCGGATAGTCAAAGATCAAATCTACAAAGAGGTAAGACTTGCCTGGATCTAACATCATGGAGGTCATGAGAAATATGCACTCATTTAAATAAAACGATATAATTATAATTGTAGGTTCTCACTGCCTAAAATGGTGATTGGGAAGAACTGATGTAAGAATTTGATGATTTGAAAAATTCGGTAAGAAAATAGCTACTCAATGTAGAAGTATGTTAAGTTAAGACATTCAATGACAGCATGGATATATTTTATTTTGATTTGGAAGTAGACCCTAAATCCAATAAGGTATTGGAGTATGGTGCCGTACTGAACGGCCAAACTTACCGTGGACGGGATTTTAGACGATTCGAGTCATTGTTTCAGCCATCTAAGATTATCTGTGGGCATAATATCATAAATCATGATTTACCCATTTTAAAACAACTTAATTTACCCATTTTACTTTTTGAAAAACTCACAATAGACACCCTTTTTCTCTCAGTACTTTTATTTCCCAAAAAGCCTTACCATCGCCTCGTTAAAAACTATCAACTAAACGGTAAAGAGCTAAACAACCCGCTTGCTGATGCTCAACTGACCAAGGAACTGCTGGAGGATTTACTGGTGGCATTTCACAAGTTACCTGAACATTTAAAAACGATCTATTATAGCTTGCTAAAGGATATTCCAGGCTTCAATGGGTTCTTTAGACAAATTTTTTCGGAAAGAATAAATGTAATTCACAAGCCAGAACAGATAGTAGAATTCGTTAAAGAGCATTTTACCGGAATGCTCTGCGATGACGTCAGTTTACTGGACATAATACAAATTGCACCCATTGAATCTTCTTTTGCGCTGTCCATTATTTCTGTCGATGATAAGGATTCTTTATTGCCCCCCTGGATCAAGCATCAGTTTCCAAGAACAATTGACATTATCAACCAACTTCGGGTGGCCTGTCCGGGTAACAAAGGCTGTCCCTACTGCCACAAGCTTTCTCCAACCAACGGGCTGAAAAGGTTTTTTGGTTTTGAAAGCTTCAGGCGATTTGAAGGCGATTTGGGCAAACCACTTCAAGAACAAGTGGTCGAGGCTGCCCTGGCCAACCAGTCATTTGTGGCCATTTTCCCAACGGGTGGTGGAAAATCGCTTACCTTCCAGTTACCGGCCTTGATGAAGGGAGAAGCGAACCGTTCCCTGACCGTCATCATTTCTCCATTGCAGTCATTGATGAAAGACCAGGTGGATGTATTGAGGGACCGGCATGACATCACAGAAGCTGTCACGATAAATGGAATGTTGTCTCCCCTGGAAAGAAGTGATGCCATCGAACGGGTAGAAAATGGTGGGGCCAACCTGCTTTACATTTCTCCGGAGTCGCTGCGTTCTAATACGATTACTCGACTCTTGAAAAGTCGCACTATCAACCGGTTTGTGGTTGACGAAGCCCACTGTTTTTCTTCCTGGGGACAAGACTTCCGGGTGGATTATCTGTACATCGGGAAATTTTTGAAGAAGCTGCAAAAGATTAAGGGATTATTTAGACCGATACCGGTTTCCTGTTTTACCGCTACAGCAAAGCCCGCTGTAGTGGAAGACATCAGGGATTATTTTGAAGAACATTTGGACCTACATTTGGATGTTTTTCAGACGCATGCCAAGCGGGAGAACCTGAGCTATTATGTGGTTAAAGCTGACGGCTTGGAAGAGAAATATCAAAAGCTGAAGGAATTACTCCAATCAGAAGATGGGCCCAAGATCGTTTATGTTTCGAGGGTGAAATCCTCGGAAGAACTGGCTTTAAACCTGCGACGGGATGGAATAATTGCAAAAGCCTATAACGGTAAAATGGAACGGGATGAAAAGATCCGGATTCAAGACGAATTCATGTCAGATGAAGAAGAACTGGACATCATCGTGGCGACTTCGGCGTTCGGGATGGGGGTGGACAAGGACAACGTGAAGATGGTCGTCCATTATAATATTTCCGACTCGCTGGAAAATTATATGCAGGAATCGGGTAGGGCAGGGAGGCAGCCCAATCTGCAAGCCAAATGTTTTATCCTGTTTGACAACCATGACCTGGACGCCCATTTCAATCTCTTGAATTTGACCAAACTCAGTCATAAGGAAGTGTATCAGATTTGGCAGGGGATCAAGGATTTCAGACGAAAGAAATTCACGAAGTCAGCCCTGGAAATTGCCAAAAAAGCTGGCTGGGACACGGAAATGATGGATTTGGAAACAAGGGTGAAAGTGGCTATTTCCGCTCTGGAAGAATCTGGCTATGTGATTCGGGAAGAAAATGCACCGAGAATATTTGCTCAAAGTATTTTAGTCAAAAATGTTGAAGAGGCACAGGAGAAAATGAATAATAAACTGCACTATTTTATTGGTGAAAATCAAAGAAAAAATGCGGGAAGAATTTTTAGTTCTCTGATTTCAAGAGCAAAAACAAATGAGGACACAAGAGTGGACAGCATGGCAGAAGCGTTGGGTATCGAAAGAAATGAAGTTACTTCTATATTGAACATTTTTAAACAGATCGGCATCCTAAGCAAT
>JBCBRY010000240.1:0-7921 GCA_039819485.1 Bacteroidota bacterium
ATTTCTATCTAAATTAAAGAATAATAAGCTATCAATCCCATCGACTCTAAAAAAACAATCTTTTCTAATACGTTCTATCACATTTTTTTGAAGGCTTTCATTGTCAAACGTAATTAAAATACGAGGTATAGCATTAGCTCAAATCCTTTCTTCAATCTTCCTGGTATTATCAAGTATCCAAAACAAAGTTTTTATCTGCTGAAAAGCATAATCCGTTTTATTGCCATTGTAGACTTCTAAGCAAAATACTTGTGGCGTCCCAGATTCGCTTGTATAACTACAAATCATATCTGGCGTAAAATGCTTCCCGTTCTTTAAATACAAACGAGTCTCAGCATCAAATTTCTTCATGTTACTTTTCTTCCTCTGGTCATAATACAATAGAGTCTTTGCATTTGTCCCGTTGATCTTTTTAACCCACTTGTCGAAACTGATGTGCATAAAAACAGAACTGACCCTATGGAAATAATCATTTTTCAGCCATTCTTTTGGTCTTTTTGGAAAACGAATTTCTGATAAATTTAATTCGGTACGACTGTCCAGGAACTTGGCTCCCGTTACAGTTAGATGCCATAGATACTCCTCACGGGTTCTAAAAAGCCTTTTCGACTTTTCATGTTTTGAAACAGACATATGGATTTGCCTTTTAACAAAACCTTCTTTTTGCAATGTCAAAAAATACTTGCGACTTTTATCCTTACTCATACTGATTCACAAGGAAAGGACATGCGAGACTGTCAGGTGTTTATAATTTGCCAATGCTCTCAACATTGCCTCCATTGTGGGTGTTATGCCGTCCATTGTTGCTCCAAGTTACTTCTAAATTTTCTTACTGGTTGAATATCAGCACTATTTTTTTCCTCTGTTTGTTGATCAAAATTATTATTTAAACTATGATTTGATCTGTTATTTAGACTGTTATTAATTGGCGAGCTTTTGACATAAAAAGGTGCTGAATACTTAAGTTTCCTTTGGCGTTCCAATATCTGATTCCGTTTTTTTTCGCTCATGCTATGCTTGTGTCACAATAAAAATTTTGGTACTCTCAATTTACGGGGATTGTAGATGTCTACTTGGCTAATAAACCTTCCAACTTTCAATTTGGCAAAGGTTCTTTTTGTAATTCCTCTTCTTCGTGATTCTTTTTCTGAAAATCACATTTGCCTCATCATCTCATTGCGACTTTCATATCCAGCTTTGCCAATGATCTTCACATTTGTGTTTCCCAATATTGTTTTTTGCATTTCTTTGGACATCCCTTGACCAATAACCTGAGTAGCCACAGTTAGATAGACTTTGTACTTGCGCCCCTCTTGGAACACCTCTTGAAAGCTTCATGAAATGTAATTTTGAAACTCATCAACGTAGAAGTGGCATGGTACACGTCTTTTTTCGGGAATATCTGCACGGGCAAGGGTAAGGTTCAATAGAGTTGTTAAAATGAACCTGCCATAGATCGTGGCCACCTTCGTTCCCAGTTTTCCTTTGCTCAAATTGAATATGATGGTATTTCTTTGATTGATCTCCTTTTGTAGATCGATGGTGGTCTTTCAGACGATCAACCTTTGTAAAGACTCAGCAGCCAAGAAATTGTTGAGCCTGTTGGCCAAACCGTTTTTTGTCACTGACATCGAAGGGTTCATAAACTTGTTCTGGAAATAATCCCTTATCACAAAGTTGCTTGTTTGGGTTCAAAGTTCAACCAAATCGGCATTTATGTTGTCATCAACAAAACGAACCAGATCAAGGAGGGAGGAACCTTTCTTTCTGTACAAGGTATGCAGCATATTATAAAGCATGCCATCCATTGCACCCGTCAATTTAATGTCCAGTTCTTTAAATGATTGCATCAGTGTCTTATGAAGCGCTTGTGTGACTTTATCAAGGGTTTCGGTAGAAACATTGGGCAAATCCAAAGGATTGATTACTGGAAACACATCTGGAAATTCTGAGGGATTTACATAAGTCAATCTGTTTTTTCTTTCTGGCCGGGCATTTTCCTTGAATTTGGCAACCTGTTCAGCAAAATCTCCATTCGGATCGAATCATACTATTGCTGTCTTGCCATAGAGGATATGGTTGTGGATCAAGGTTTTCATGAATTCGCTTTTGCCGCTTCCTGTACCACCAATTATGATTGTATGCTTCTTCCTTGAGCTTTCATAAATCCTGTACTTGATAAAATAATAGAGACGCATCACCAATTTGTAGATTTTCCTCAAAACCCAAGAAATCAGCTTACATATTTTCGCTAATCCAATTCGAATTAAATTTACTGCCTGGACGATTATTTCCAAGGCAATTTTTGAGGTCGTTTTGATGGTCTTGTAAGGGATAGCTTTAATGGTACCAGCTTTAGGATTAAATAATGCTTTGTTACCCTGTTTTATTAATGCAATTTTTGATTGCAATGTCTTACCAATCTATAACTTCATTATTCTTTTTATTTTCTTCCTGGCATTTGGGTAAAGGAATTGTATAAAGTAATCAATTTGCCATTTTTCTTTTCAGATTAATTTTATCATTAAATACAATTTCTCTAATGCGAAGCACAAAAGAGTATATATCTTGGAGCAAAAAGAAGCAACGGGTCAATGAGAAAAGCAAACGCAAGCCCGTAAGGGTGGGCGAGGTCCGACGGTACTATGTCGGAATTAATATATGAAATGAACTATCCAAATGAAATGATTTCATGAGACCTTGAATTGTTTTGAAAAACGACTATGAAGGCGGGTTTGCTTTTATTGCCCCTATTTCAACAAAACAAAGTTCCGTTAATAAATGACGGTTGATGCCATTAAAGAAATTCCCGAAAAAAGCACGGCTGGTTTTGAACCAGTGTAAAATAATGGATAAAAAAAGATTCGTGGAAGTACATAAAAGTTGAACCAAGTATTCTCATAACTTTGTTGCCAAAGTCTTGGGTACATATACTTCTCTAATATTAAAAAAATCCCCGCACAACTGATTGTGCGGAACGGGGACTTAAAGCCCCAACCAAGTCCAAGAACTTGATTATATATCTTGATATTAATCAAAAACGGTTCAAAGTCAAATCCAAAATACTTGACAATACCTGTTCAAAAGAAAAAATGATTGACTTTTTTATTGATTGTTATCTGAACAGTTTTTTTTTAATAATTGAAAAATTTAAAAACAACGAAGAATTCTTTTATTGCCATATGTAAAGCTGATTTTCATCTATAATAACAATTTGGGTATTTAATATTCCGTAGTTGTTTTATTGTTTAATTACAACTTTAAAGTTTAAGAATACGAAAACAGCTCTGGTGACGGTCTCATGGCACACTATTATAACTTATTGGGTGTTTAAGTGCTCCATATTGGGTGTTTCCGCCTAATCTACTATTACATATTGGGTGTTTTAAAATAACAAACAGGGTGATTGATTTTGTGCTATCATAACAAATTGGGTGTTCCATAAAATTCTCTTGCATGAAAAATAAAATTCTATAGAACATAACTGTTAATGAAGTTATGTTATGGTTTATTTTTTCTTTTTTCACCATGCCAAAGGAAGATACAAAACAAATTAGCTTGTTTGGTGAAAATGAGGGGAGTGTTGAAATCAAGAAACACAGTGCGTTGGTTGCCATGAACAACACCTTGACGAATTTCCAACAGAGCAAGGCCATAAATGCCTTGCTGTACATTGCAAAAGACCAACTAAAACGCAAGCCCGGCCTAAGAAGGTTTACAATCCCACTTGGCATCATCAAAAGACTTGGGTGAATAGGACGTAGGGACAACAGGGAATTAAAGAAATCGCTGAAAGGGCTGGTCAGTCTGGTGATAGAATACAACATCTTGAACAAGGATAAACAGGCACGGGGTGCATTTCCGTTTTTGTCCTTTGTTCAAATTGAAGGGGGTACAAGGGGCAGTACGGCAATAGTGACGTTTGAACTGGCAAGCCCTATTTTGGAAACGGTCATTCATCCAAGAATGTATGCCAAATTGGATTTCTTGACATTGTATGAGCTACGTGAATGCAAATACGCCTATCTTTTGTACCAGTTTTTAAAAGACTATATGAACCTTTGAAAAAAAAGGATTGGGATTGACGATTTTAGAAAATTGATGGGTGTCTCGGATTGAAAATACTCCGTTTTTACCATGTTGAAACAAAGGGTAATCGACAAACCAGTTGAAGTGATCAATGAAAAAACTCCAATGGATGTAAAGTATGAACTGGAAAGAAAGGGCAGGAAAGTAACAGATATTATTTTTGAGATAGAATGAAACTTCAAACAGCCCACAAAAGAGGAAACCAATTCTGAGATTGTTCAAAAATTAAAAGACTTTGGTATCAAGGACAGTCAGGTTAATCAAGTACTTAAAAATCACGATGATGATTATATTTTGGCAAATATAGCTGTGGTCAAAGAGCAGTTGGACAAAGGCAAAAATATCAGGAACATCCCTGCCTATTTAATGAAAGCATTTGAAGTTGATTTTAGGCCGACCGAACCAAGAGTCATCAAAGAACAAAAATTATTGAGGGTAAGAGATGACAAAGAAAAATTGGAACTGGCAATATTAAAGGGAAATTATTCCCAAGAAAGAAATGCACAATTGGAAAATGTAGTTTCTAAAATGTCGGAAGAAAAAATCTCAGAATTGAGAGGGGAGTTTGAGCAGCAGATTTTAGCGACCAATTTTCATTCTGATATTTATAAAACAAAGTGATTTGAGTTCGGTGCAATTCAGGTGGAACGGAAAAAATTCCTGTCTTTGAGATTTCTGGCTTTCAAGTACCATAGTTTTGAAAATTACAGGCAGGAAAATATTCAACCCGACCAAAGTCCCGATTTGTAAATTTCCCGTTCAAATTTGAATTTTTGACAACGGTAATAAGCGGCTTTTTAGCGCAATTATCTGTTTAGTTTTTAGAACATTTTCGTAAAATCTGTAACGTTCAGAAAAAGCAATGTCACAATTAAAACCATACACAACCCCAAGGCCAAATAATATTTTTTCATAAAATTCTCAACCCTTTTTTGGAGCTGTTCATTTTTTTCTTGCGCCATTCTCTTTTCTGTTTTTTCTTCTTTCAGGATGAGCGCAAAACTTTGGGAGTGTTCAATCAAATTGTTGTTGTGTTTTTCAAGGTTCGTTTTTTCCGACAAAACTATCTCATATTTTTTTTGCAACTCCTGCAAGGGTCTTTGCAAACTTGCAGTGACAGTTTCAGACTGCTTTACATCAGTCTCTTCAGCTGGGGTTTTTTGCAATGGTTGCAATTCACTGCCGCAAGCCCTTGCGAAGTCTGCAATATGCACTTGTTTGCTCCTTCACTGCTTTTTCAAACGGATGCTATTGTTGTTTGCAACATGGTAGTATACTGTCCTTTCCGGCATTGCGAATTTTGCGGACAGTTCCTTAATAGTCATGTATTCCATAGGCTTTGCAAAGGATTGTAAAGTTGCAATCCATTATTGTAAAAATTGTATAAAAATCAAGGGGAAAGTAGTTAGGGGCTTTGCAATCTGGTGCTGCAATGTTTGCAAAAAGGCAAGAACTGGTAGGAAATCCTACCAGTTACTTTAAAGTAAACTAAGTCAGTCATTTCGCTACCAGTTCTGAGAACCTGCATGGGCGGAAAAACCTGTCTCTTTCAATTGAAAATCATAAAATTGTCCAGTTAGATTTCAGTTCACCCAAACTAAATGTTCACCATTCTCATTCAGGAAAATCACGAACCATATACCCGAAGAAAATCCTCGTTTCTGGATCAAATTCTGTCGCATACCGAATTCGATGAAAGCCGGGATAGTAGAATTTGCAGATAACCATTGGATCGGACTCGGAGTTTTGGTTTCAGGTTTTCGAAAATTGGTTCAGGATAGTTTTAGTGAGTAGTTCCATGGTAGTTATGATAAAAAATTAAAAAATGCGGATTCTCGCCCCGCACTGGTAAGTTACGAATACTTTTTGGTTTGGAAAAGTCGATTGCAAAAACTGCTTTCGACATAAAAGTATTTTAGAAGGCACAACCATTTACAGATCAATGTGATTGCGCAGTTATAGCATAAACTTCAATGTAAATTAATTCTTCGAATAATATTCCTTGCACCGTTTCCAGTAACCAATATCCTACCTGCAAATTATAAAAACAAAATCAAAGAATTATGAAATGGAAAAGACAGCCGCAAGAGCAGGAAGGCACGTATTATTTTTCTGGTAAATTTTTAGTGACCAGTGGTGTACAGGCTTTATTGAAACCACATGAAATCACCGCTATCTATCTTGAAATCCAAAACTTGGTCAAGGAAAAATCTGGCTTGGATTATTTGCAAGTCTATGTCCATGAAGAGTCTGGTCAAAAATTGTTTTTCATTGACCAGTTGAACAAGGAAATGATAACGAGTGGTGACTATTTGCAGGAATATAATTATTGTACTTTGTTGCTTGCGGAGGAGTATTGATAAAATGGGCGGGGTGTTCCCCGTCCGTTTTCATTTTTGTAAAGTACGATCCAATTATGAAATAAATGCCCGAAAAGTAATGGAAATCCTCCGACCAATATTCCTTGAAAAATGTGGTACTTCATGAGTGAATGCCTTGTTGGTATTATACGGCATGATAAACATCGAACCATTGGAAGCAGTAAAATCCATCATCCCTTTTCCCCGAAATAGCCGTAACCTGAATATCCTTTCCTCTCCTAAAGACAAAGTGACAATTGGTGTTCCTTTGATCATGTTGACCGTGCTGTCCCGATGTTTACCAATATAGTGCTTCAAACCTCCTTCGTACCAATTTAATAATAGTCCATTCAGGCCATCATAAATGTATTCCTTACACCATACATGAACAGGGGTGAGTTTATTTGGGATGGTCAAAGCATTATTAATACTTCCCGTGTATTGGTAATTCTTGCCATAGGCTTGTTGCCAACGGGGAGTTTTCACTTTCTTCCCGTGGATGCTTATTTCATGGAACTTTTCTGGGTGCATATCCCAAATTTCAGGAAACTCTAGTCCACTAAAAATCTCATTGGGTAGGTTCCCCAAAATTAACCGATGGGTTCCATCCAGGTCATGGACTGTGAATTTATCTGGAATAGAAAACTGGAACTTCATATTAAAATTAAGACTCTAAATAGATTTATTCCACTTGTTAAAAAAAATCAGAACCGATTGTCCCGGTTCTGAAATGCAGCTTAACCAATTTCTTTCTGTTCTACTTTGATCAAAAATCGGTACTTCTCAATTTCATCGACATAGTTTGAAAGCATCTCGGTCTTGAACTCAAAATTTTCATTGATCAAGTTACGCTGGGCGTATTCCTGAAGCAATAGTTCTTGGGCATACGCAACAGCCGATGTTTGTTCATTGAATAAAAAAGTATCTCATCCAGAGCTAGATTCTGCTCATCGGAAATAAATAACAGTCCAGATCATCGATTAAAAGGTTAACAAATAAAAATGCAGGAAACTGCGAAGGTAAAAGTAACAAAGTCTGTACAATAACAAAGTAGGGTCAATTGATCGGTGATCAAATTCATATCACTTCAAATGCTTCATTTTATTCCCCATATAGAAGCTTATATATAGCTTTTTACATTTTCAACTAAGACATGGATACTTTGTCTTTTTTCGGTTATCAAAGCACCATTTGTAATACCTTTTCTTGCGTTCATTTTCCGCACTACCCGATTCTTCAGTCTTGTTACCTTCAATTAGTGCCTTCGACATTTCTCTTTTATAATAGGCTAAAGGTAGGATATAGCTTTTGGCATTTGCTTTATAAGCCTTTAATAACTGCTATCCTACTTTAGGAAATAGGGCGACTTGTAACCTGTCACATTCCCAACTTATATCCCGGTATGGCTAAAGCTCATTGCAGAAGCTCATTTTATCTGCATTAGCATAGTTGGTCGATTAGTTTCAATAAAT
>JBCBRY010000241.1:0-7913 GCA_039819485.1 Bacteroidota bacterium
TTCGATGGGCTCGACAGCCTGTCCCGAACTCGCTTCGGGACCCATCGAAATCGACGCCCTAAGCCTGAAAATCAGCTGACTTGAGCCGATTCAAAATTTGGGATGACTCATGTTTTCAGCAATATTAAACAGGTGACCAAACCGTATAGCTGTTCGGAGGTACTTGTATCTTTACCCAGCCTCCGCCCTGTGTCCAGGGATGCCAATTGGAGTGTCCCGTGTAATCTTTAATCTGGGTACTGTTCCAATTGGTAGGCACCCATCTTTCCTGCCATTGATTGGAATCATTCAGGTAAACGATGAGTCCGGGGTTACCGTTCCACCCATTTCTGCGGGCTACATATTCATCATTGTCGGCATATAGAATAGAGGTGTTGCCCGTTGCTTTGTTGTTGTGAATCCAGATCAGGTTGTTGAGTTTGTCTTTGTCCAGCCACTCTTCATAGTCCCGGTAAAAAATAGTTGGGTAGCCTTCGTGTGTCAGGATATAAGCGTATGCCAGCATTTTGTCCCAGATCTCATCGGTATCGTGATTGGTAACAAAAGTGACAGCTTTAAATGGATTGCGTTTCCACATCATGTCGTCGTACAAGAGGGAAAGGTTGTTGCCGTCAAACGCATCGTTCATTTTGTAATAACAAGCAAAATCGAAGACACTACTGTTGGCGTTGTTTGCCCACCATTCGAGGTAGTTTACGTCGCTGTCCCAGAGTTCACCAACAGAAAAGCCGCCGATGTTGCTGTTCCAGGTATTAACCACCCAGGGGCCAAAACCTTTGACGTAATCAAAGCGCCAGCCATCAAAACCAAGGGAATCACGGTAATATTTGCCGACCCCATCGTTGCGAACCCAAAGCCAATCCTGGATGTAAGGGACGGCATGACTTACATCAGGAAATCCACCAAAAACGCCTTCGTCGTTGTTCGCTGCCCAGTTAGGATGGAAGTCGTGCTGGCTGCGCGGGAATTTGCCAGAGGCAACACCAGAGAAATCGGTCCATGTGTCAGTTCCGGTGTATTGGTTGGATTCTAATTGACCACCGCTGTTATGGTTTAGCACGATATCGGCATACACCTTCATGTTTTCAGCATGAGCAGTATTGATCAGGTTCTGCAATTCTGACTTTGAGCCGAACCGGGTTTCGGTAGAGCCATTTTGGTTATAGTTGCCAAAGTCGAAATAGTCGGTGGGGTCGTAACCCATAGTGTTCGGACCGTCCAATCCTTTCGTTGCCGGAGGCAGCCAAATGGATTCGATGCCGGCATTGCTCCAGTCGTCGACCTTAGTGTTAACATGGTCCCACCAGGTGCCACCGGCCGGTACGTCCCAATAAAAGGCCTGCATCATTACCGGGCCGCCGGGGCCACTGCTGTAAGTGCGGTCGGTTACGTCTGTGTCTGGTGTGGCGTCGAATGGACGGCCATCGTGATTGGTCACTTGGGTAATGGAAAGATCTTGATCGGCTGTTAGGATTTCTTCCTTGTCCATTTTTTCACAAGAGAAGAAGAAAAGGAGCAACAGGGCCGTGGTCAGGGCGGAAATTGTTGTTTTAAGTTTCATGTTGAGTGTTTTTAATTTGATGAAATAAAATTGATTTTAAGCACTTTTGCTATATCCGCAATTTAACCCGTACAGGTCTTACGGAAAAAGATTGTTCGTGAACATGGCTATTACTCAAGGTGTATGGTTGTGCCTAAATGGCTGATAGACAGGCGGGTAAATTGTGATAGGTTGATGGCCTTTTATGGAGATCAATGGTTTGAATGGCCTGAAAAAGATTGTTGGAAGAGGAGCAGCGGCAGAATGGTCATCGTAATTGGGAGCAGACCATGCCCCACAGCAGGTCGTAGGGAATGATTTCACTGGGATTGAAAACCTTTAGTTGGTTTTTGTTGAGCTGGTTTTGCCAACGGGTCACCCTGGGCTTGACCCGGGCATTGTGGTAGTCCCCTTCTTCCACCTTTTTGAGCATGTACAAAATGCTCCGACACCGAACGTGTTCCTTGCCGCGTAAGTGGCTATAAATATAGGAAGGCAAAGTTTCAACCCGTTGCATGTACGCCTTGTGGTTGCCATTTAGCAATAACATGACCAGCTCCAATATAAGAATTGCGACATGGCCTTCTTTTTTGTCTTGTTGGTGAACCGGGACATTATTAAGGAACTTGGCCAAACGAAAACGATTTTCCACAGCCAAGTGTCCAAGTTTTTCGTAGATGGCCAAGTATGCCCTAACAATTCGCCATTGTTCGACAATGACAGGCGATTTGTGCTTTTTGTTTTTGGAGGCGCGGGTCCAGGCATTCAAAACAATATGCGGTTTGTTGCTGTGAAAGCCAAGGTAGGCGCGCAGCAACATGAGTTGGTGCCACATATAAGAGCCATTGGCAGGTAGTTTCAAGCTTAGTGTGAGCTGTTTCTCTGCCTCGGCAAAACTTTTTTGTGCAATTAATAATGGGAGTAACTGGTGGTACAAATTTGTTCTGACGGTAAAGGGCAACAGGGTTTTGGATTTCCCAAAATATTGAAGGGTGAACTTGATTTCCTTTGCGACGCTATCAAAGTTGTCCCGGTAATAATCTATAATGGTCAAAGTGTTGCACCGGTAGAGCATGAACCGGTAAGTTCCGGACTTTTCATTTCTTAGTCTTTTCCATTCCTTTTCACAGTCAATCAGCCCTTTGCCAGTTTTCAAATTAAAAACAAGCCGGGTAAACAAGGACTGGACATCTTGCTCCTTGGTCAAGTTTGCCTGTGCCGTTTTCCTGATTTTCCGATACCTGAGGTAGCGGCGCTTGTCCAATACAATGGCCCCGTAATGGTGTTCCAGTTCGCGGCTTAAGCTGCATACGATTTCGGTAAAACCGCATTTCTGGGCCAGCACAATGGTTTCAATTGCCAATGGGATGGCCGCTGCCTTTTTATCAGCGATGAGTAAGCACTTGATTTTCTGGAAACGGTCCCAGCATAAAATCCGTCGCTGTTGGATGTAGTCGTAGCCTTTATTGTCTAGAAAAGCTTCCCGGATGAACCCGTCTTTCAACTTCTTAAACGCCTGCCTGAAGCTATCTTCTGAGCGACCCTGGCTGATCCAGGAGTTGATCGCCTGTTCTCTTTCCTGGCCTGCCACCACCAATTCAAAAAGCTCATAGCCAAGTCCATTCGCCTTAGGACGATACCTAGAAACTTGAGAAAGTTGCAACAGGCCCTTCACAAAATTACGGGTTTGATTAGGTGATAAATTATTGGATTTCAATTGCTTAGGTTCGGATAGCGTTTTTAATTTAGGAGAAATGAAGGTTCATGATTTCAAATATACACATATTTCTTATGCGTTGTCAATGTTTTTTTTTTGTGGATGTAAATATCATTCATCATTAAAACTGTATCCACCATGAAAAACAGTAAAAATACATCTACTGAAATTCAAAAATTTGAAAACCTGCTACTCCCTCAACCGGAAGCCATCAAGGGCGGAATCATAATTGTCTCGGACAATAGTGTAGGGTAAAGGAAAAACGGCCCTCCAATGAGGGCCGTCCTTAACCAACTGGTTTTCAGCTGGTTAAACGTCTTTTTTAGTTTAATCAGGAATTGTTTTTAAAATAATCTAAAAAAAACTCTCCAACTTAAAAGACGGGTTTGCCGGGATTAAATCCCAACACTTGGCTGTGGTTAGCAAGTATGCTACATATCAAAAATAGCCAATTTTATTGCCGATTTTTACTAATCTTCTCTACGCCCGCCTTTTGCTGGAATATTATTTTTCAAGAGGGACTAAAATTGTAGTTTTCGGTAGGCGATCACCTGGTTCGCAAAACTTGTGTCAGGGCTTCTAAATGACCGAAAATTGATCTTCAGTACCAGCACAGACTTTGCAAACACCCAGATCGTTTTTAATTTACAATCAGTAATTTGCTCTTTCAAATTACCAAAATATTAGTAGACTATGAAAGGCAAGGCCAAAAATGAAATGCTCCTCGATCCTAAGTCCAATTAACGAACCGTGCATTTTGTTATTCGGACGCCGCTAATTTATCATGTTCTTTAAAAGTAAATATTCCAACTCCTATTTGCCAGAGTGCGACCATTATTCCAGCCTTGATACCGATACTCGCTCCTTTTTTGACCAATACCATAAATGCCAGTCCAAGCACAGCCGCAGCTAGGCCAATAATAATTACAGGCCATTTTTTTTGAATATCAATATTTAAATATTTTTTACTCAATAAAATAATCAACCATGCCCCTATCCCACCTGAAAGAGGGGCGGCGACGAAAAAAAACAGGTTGTACGATGCTCCAAATAAAACCAGCCAGACCAATAAAGAAATGGCAGAAAAAATCAATTTGTTTTTTAACGCTACCGCTGGTTTAAAAGCAAGCAAATAAGCTGTGATAAAATAAATCCCGACAGGTATTACTAAGTGCATGTCGTAGCTGTGCTCGGATTTAAAATAAAATGTTCCCAAGGATAAAATACCTGCTGCGACAAATATTGGAATTGATCTTCCCATGATTAATTTGATTTAATTTATACGCTAAAATTAATCAAAAACTTTTGCCGGATGGCAATAAATCTTTGCTCATTTTCTTTGCTCATCCATTTTCCAATATACCCCATATGAGCGATTGCCTGCCCTACCGTGCCCCGCTAATTTTGGTAAATATTTCAAATACCGTTAATCAAACTAAAAATCATGAAGACATTGTTTACATTTATTTTAACCATTTCTTTTTTGCAACTGATTGCGCAACCGACCATCAATGCGTCTTGGGCGCCGGGCATCGGCGACCAGGTAGTAGATGTGGTCGGCACAAATGCCAACAGCCTCAACGAAGGTAACAGTGGCGCCAATGCGGTTTGGGATTATTCGGGGGTGGCACAAGACCCCAATGTGCCGGTGGCAGGATTTGAATATGCAGATCCGGCAGTGAGCAGTTTTGCCAGTATATTTCCCGATGCAACCATTGCAGTTGTTGTTTCAGGGACCGATCCGAATACATTGCCAACTACCTTTTACAAGGCCAGTAACGACCAGTTTGAACTCTTGGGAAATGCGCTCCCAATGACCAGCCTCGTTTATTCAGACCCCCAGGTATTGATGCAGTTTCCATTTTCTTTTGGAGACAGTTTCCAAGACGACTTTGCAGCCACGCTTGACGCTTTGGGAATCATGAGTTTTCTCTCTGGTGATGTAGTCGTGACCGCAGATGCACATGGAACCATTACAACTCCAAAAGGCACTTTCAACAATGTTATCCGGATCAAAACGGAAATGAACAGGACAGACAGCATTGATTTTGCACCGGGCAGTTATTCATTGGTTAAAGAAACCATTGTGACATATAGTTGGTATGGTAATACCATCGGAAATAATATCGCCAATTTGTCCATAACGAATGGAGAAACAATCACGGTTACTGCCGGCACCGTTTTTACCGATGAAATTCCTGAGACCAGGGCCTTTTCATGGAATGATACCAGCGGTCCAAATTCACTTGAAGAGATCAATGGCACATTGCCCTTTGAAATAAATAATTTCGGGCCCAATCCAGTGGACAATAATTTTAGAATTAATATTGCTTCAGAAATAAACGGACAAGTAGAAATGGAAATAATTAATCACCTTGGACAAATAATAAATCGTCAAACATCAACCATGTTTTCCGGGACAAATGAACTGGAGGTCTCAATGGAAAATATGCCTTCCGGTAATTATTTTATCAAATTGATTTTTGAAAATAATTACGGGGTTTTTAAGGTGGTAAAAAATTAGAATTTTAATGAAAATAAAAAATGAAAATTCAATCACTTGAATTTTCATTTTTTATTTCTACCCTGACTACAGAGCAAAAGTAACAATGATATTTAAATTTAAAATCCTCCCTCTAACCCCCACCAGAGAGATATAGGAACGGATTTGATTTCCCCCTTTCGAGGGGCCAGGGAGAGGACCTATTCATAAAGTAGTATATCAAAATGAACTTTATGATTTCAGATAGAAATTTATTTACCCAGATCAGGTACCATCGACAAAATCTTTCCAAGTCGCATCGCTTTTGCCATATCACCGTCCAGTTTTAGGCGGCCCTGAATAAAGGCCGTTTGCACATTTAATTTACCAATGGCAATTTTCATTAAATGGTCGTCTTTAATGGTCAGGGTGACATCCGCATTTCCACCTTTCCCGCGACGTACCACTCCGGGTGATTTATTCAAATCCAGCTTCCAGTCGGACGTGGCCGGGCCCGTAATATGGAATTGATAAATACCGCTATCGGGGTAAATGGCATCTGGGTTTTCTTTGATGAAATTTTTAATATGCTCAAAAAATTTGTCCGATTTGGGCCTGACTGGTTTTGGTGCCTTTTTTTTCTGTCCTTTTTCCTGCATTTTCAAAATAGCTGCTTCCATTTCATTGGCCGATTCCCGCAGGTAGCGGGTAAAAATATCAATGTCCGGCATCGACTTCGCATCGGAGGTCGGGCTCAGAGTAAGTAGCCCATTATAGCTCAAAACAGTAATGATCAGTCCCATTCCATCAATGATCGGTGCCATGCCCATGATGGAAATAAGCTGGTGGCCGTTCAGGTAAAGCGGAAACTGTGGGCCAGGTACATTGGTGATGGTCAGGTTCATGGCAGGTTTGTGCAACTTGGCCATGTTGTAGCGCGAATAAATGCGGGCGGCCTGGTTGGCTATGCCAAATGGAACGGCTTCTGCCATGTTCGACAGAGTTTTGGCACCAATCGCATTTTGATAGGACTTGCCGCGCTGGGTGTTTTCGTGGATCACCTCCAACCGTTCAATCGGATCTGCGACATTGGTGGCTAACTGGATGAGCATCGAGGATATTTGATTGCCGGTGGCGCTTTTATCATCTGCCGCTCTCGTGGAAATGGGCACCATGGCCACCAACGGCTTGTTGGGCAATTTTCCTTTTTCATTTAAATACCGTCGTAATGCACCAGCGCAGATGGACAGCACCACATCATTTAAAGTGGTGTCCATGATCTTTTTCAGGGCCTTTACCCTGTCGAGCGAGAGGATGGCGGTATTCCATTTCCGGCGGGAAGAAATGATGCCGTTGAGTGGAGTGCTTGGGGCAGTGAACGGGGCGGTTGGGAGTTCGATCCGTTGGGCTCGGGTCAGCATCCCCGATTTGATTGTAGCGGTGGCTGCCTCGGCAATGAGTTTTGGCATTTTCAATGGCCGTTTTACAAAACTCAGGCTGCTCTTGAACATCATCGCCAGCTCATTGGGAATCGGTGCAGGTTTCCATGGTTTTGGTGCTGGAATTTCTTTGACTTCCTTCGTCATGTCAAAAATCAGGGCCAGCATGCCAGCACCGGCCATTCCGTCGATCGCCACGTGGTGAACTTTGGAGATGGCTGCTACAGAACCTTTCGGCACCTGCGGAATTGAATTCAGCCCTTCCACAAACGTGAATTGCCACAATGGGCGGTTGCGGTCAAGTGGCAGGCTAAACAACCGGGAAGCCACTTCCCTAAGTTCCTTCCATCCGCCCGGTGCCGGGAGTGCAATGCGGTGGATGTGCATGTCAATGTCAAAATTCGGATCATCGACCCAGTATGGATAGTCTATTTCGAAAGGCACCATTACGAGCCGCTTCCGCAACTTCGGGATGAGGTGCATTCGAGAGTGAATTATCTTTTTAAACGTTTCAAATTTCAGAGACCCCTCAATAACGGACACACTTCCCACGTGCATGTGCTGGGTAGGTGTTTCGCCGTATAAAAATGTAGCGTCCATGCCACTAATGGCCTCAATATTTTTGTTGTTAAACTGTTCGAGAATTTTTCCGATCACGGGTAGAGATTTAATGGAAATTAGAAATTGTGAAATCGGAAACCGGCGGACGGATGTCATTTTTTCAAAAAATGACAT
>JBCBRY010000242.1:0-7808 GCA_039819485.1 Bacteroidota bacterium
AACGAAAGAAGCTTCTTCATTTCGTTGGTATGTTACAGTGAAAAATTTGCTCAATTTATAAACTAAAAAAAGAATGGCAAATTTTTCTTATAATTATTTTTTTAAATATTTTGACACTTAAGAATTAACTAATTTTCTTTTCCTTAAAACTGCTCCATAAAAAAATTCCTTTTAGCACAAGTCTAAAAGGAATTTTTTTGTTTATTCCGATTATTATTGAAAACAAGAATTTCGCTTATTTTTCTTTTTACCTTGCTCCATAAAAAATCGAAGTATTGGATAGAACAACATACACTATCGGCTACCTCCTTCGTCAGTTTTTTCCTCCATTTTTCTTCTGGGCAGCATTTCGTCTCTTTGCGAAGTATTCCATACAAAGGAAGCGATGATAGTGGCTGCTTGTTTCAGGTCATCGGCCACCAAATGATCCCAGTTGTCCATGTTCGAATGATGGGTTCGGCTCCAGTAGGCGACATTGTCTTGGATGAACTGAAACCCAGGAATCCCGACTGCATGGAAAGCCAAGTGGTCGGTACCTCCGGTATTTGACAAGGTCAGGGTACTGGCGCCATCGTCCTCGAAAGGATCAAGCCATTCCCTGAAGATCGGCCGGACATTTTCATTCCCCTGCATGTAAACGCCTCTGATCCGACCAGTACCGTTATCCAAATTATAATAAGCCGAAATCTTAGACTGGGCAGGTTTTACATCTTGCAGGTTTCCCAGGTCGTCGGTATCGGCCAAATGCTTTTTCACATATGCTCTTGAACCGAGCAGCCCTTGTTCTTCACCCGTCCAAAGTGCCAGGCGCAAGGTACGGCGAGGTCGTTCACCGGTTTCTTTGATGGTTTCCAATAGAATACGGGCTGCTTCCATCATCACACATGACCCAGCGGCGTTGTCAGTGGCTCCGGTACCAGTGTGCCACGAATCAAAGTGAGCGCCAAACATGACCACTTCTTCTTTAAGGTCTGTACCCGGGATTTCAGCAATTATATTATGTTCCATTTCATCTTCATTACTGAACGCCACATCAAGGTTCATGCTGAGCGTGACCGGGATGTCTTTTTGTAATAATCTAAATACCCGGTTGTAATGCTCTACCGACATGACCACCTGCGGCATTACTTCGGCACCTTTATCTCTTGAACGGCCTTCCTTGGCGCTTGCACCGGAAACGAAAACGGTTCCCAGGTCACCTTTATAACTGCGGCTTACGGTGGCCAGGGGTTGTTCTTCATAAAGGAACGCACGTAATTTCCGGTAGAAATTCCGGCCACTGCGATTCCAGCGGCGGAAAGGGCGTTTGACTGGCATGGGAGCGTTGGCCAGTTCCAACAAACCTTCAGGGGTATAACGGGTTGCGAGCGGATCTTCCCATTCTTTCAATACACGGATGGTGTCAATGAATACGAATTTCCCTTTCAATTTGCCTTTATAAGTCTCCAGTTCTTCTTCACTGGCCGCATCAAGATAAATGACCTCGCCCTCAATGGTTCCATTGGTTGCAGGTGACCATGCCCTGGGATACGCAATGATGGGAAAATAGGAAGGTGCCTGGCAATGCATTTCAAAATGCTTCATCTCCCATCCCGTTCCAAAGGGGCCCCACTCATCTAAATGTACGTTTTCCATGCCCCATTCCTTCAACTGGCCCTGTGCCCATTCGGTAGCTTTGTCAAGCATGGGAGATCCGGTCAACCTTGGGCCGTATACGTCCGTGATCCAACTGGCAATTTCCATAACCTCGCTTTGGTCCATCCCGTGTTTGCGGATGACATCCTGCACGGTTGGTTTTTCTACCTGTTCATCTTCCTGCGCCTGTGCGGGGAAAATGAAAATCGTTAGGAAACAAAATGCTAAGAGTAAATAATTCTTCATGGTAGAGTTTTTTTTATACTAAAATGATTATTCGAAAATGGAAATCAGAAAATGAGACTGTGTCGGTTATTTAACCTGATCTTAAAATGATAGACAGTTAAGTGGGAATAGTGTTTTCAGGGATAAAAATATATGGGCTAAGATAGCCAGAGTATTTTGGTTATCGGCAAAAAAAAATGCCGGAATAGATGATTGGAGTCTATTCCGGCATTCAGGCGTATTTTGAAATCTACTGAAAATTCAAATGCCTCGTGATGCTTCCATTCGCCAGGGAGTCACGGGTACGAGAACTTAAAGTCAGCCCATTAAATCGCAGGTTACCTTTGGTCGAGAAGACGCCCATGCCTTCTGAAAGGTTAGAAAATGATGGCAGTTCCTGCGACCCGGTGATCCCGGTGTTGGCCAAAGCAACATTGATGTATTTTTCCAACGCTTCTCCGCCACTTACAACCCGGATGTCTATATTGTTGAAAATACGTTCAACATTTGGATCATCTGCCAGGGTGGCGGCCATAACGTTATAGAATTCGGCCCCATCCTTGGTCACCCGGTATTCGTTCTGGAAATCGATGAAAGTCAAGCCTTTGGCCCAAACCCACTCAAACGATTTCTCTTCAAATAAATCAGGGTTGTCTTTCGGAAACTCCGCATAATTGATGATGAGGGAGACATCGAAAATCTTTGCTTCGGAGCTGGCAGACCAGCCAATATCTTCCGTAATGTTAGGCACAAAGTCCAAGTTTGTCCCGTTCGGGGTGCGTTTGCGCATTTCCCCCTGAATGACCGTTTCCGCGGTTACCAATGGCTTCTCACCTCCCCTGTCCAGTATAAAGCGGATGGTTTCTCCCTGCTCCAGGTCAATTTCACTGTTTGGCAACCGGTAAAGATAGTTGGGAGCTGTGGCGAACACCCCCTGCTCTCTTTCAATGTCGTAGTCAGGATTATTGCCATCCACCCTGGTCATGGTAAAAATCTGATTCGTGCTGACGCGTTCCAGTTGTACCGTTGCATTTTCATAGTACAGTGAATCGGCAATCTGAGCATCTTCCAGGGCATTACGCTCTGGATCAAGGAATGCCTTCTCCACGCGGATATAATGGACATCACTATCAGAATCAAGCAATCCGTACACCACGGGAATATCCTTCCAGGGGGCTGTCACATCAAAGTCATTTGAACAGGCGCTCAAAAACATCAGTGAGATTAAAAGGGCAAAAAGAAGGTTGTTTTTCATCAAAATCGAAATTGGTATTTGAATACAATTTTAAAAATGGTTCGCAAAGGTAAACGTTTGAGGAAACTTTAGGTTGGTCTACAGTTGAATTATGGCAGACGGCAGACCAAATGGATGCAGCTACCAGACTTGCTCGTTTTCATGGCTTTTGCCGGCTGGAATTTTAAGACGGCCAGGAAATCAGCACATTGGAGGTCTGGAAAGCTGCATGTTTGAACCTTTCATTTCAGGCAACAATATGCACCAACAGGTAAAAATACTGGCCTGCCAAAAATTTGTAACAGAAAAAAACCATAATTACCTTTACCCTTACACCCTGTTTTGCGGAGCAGAAAATACCCTGTCACAAAATCTTTTTAAATAAGAATTCAAAGTTTTTTTGGCAACATATTTGGCCGTGATCGGTTGCCTGCCCAACAAATAAACACAAACACAAATACTTATCTTTCGGCTCACGCAATTTTCCCGGAACAAAAACATACTTAAGCACTTAGGCGATGAACAAACAACTCCAAACATTACTCACAGATTCTTTCACACATTACAAAGCCAGGCGCCTCAAAAAGGCGCTCAACGCTGCACAAATAGCCCTTGAATTTGGGCTGAACGAGGCTGTTGACTCACAAGGTTTATTCGATGCCAACATTCTCCTTTCCCATATCTACGACATCAACGGCCAGTACCAAAATGAACCTTCCTCCTTTCAAAAGGCCACCCAACATCTTCAGGATGCCGAAGCTTTGAACCTGCATCCGAATGGAGTCAGCAACAAAATAAAGCTGCACCTGATCAAAGGCAAACTGTGTTTTCACCAGAAACAGTATGAAGATGCAGCCCTGAATTTTACAAAATCCCTTACCCTTTCCAGAAAAATAAACGATCATCAAGGCATCATAAAATCCTTTTGCCAGCTCAGCCAATTAGCTACGGCCAAAAATGATATTCATGCCGGTATCAGTTGGGCTGAAGAGGCATTGGCCTATTTGAAGTACAATATCAAAGAGAACCACAAACATTTGTGGTGCGAGGTATGGCTGCAATTGTCGCAGGCATACATCAAAATGCAGGAGTATTCGAAATCGCTCGAAATGAGCCAAGACCTGTTGGCTGCCAGCAAACAAATCGGCGATGTGGAAAAAGAGATCATAGCGTTGAGAAATATTGCAGTCGTTTGCGGAATCAAATCCAATTATAAGATTGGCATGCAATACTTCCTCGAGGCCATTGACAAATGCAAAGCAATCGGCTACCAGGAGCTATTTGTTCAATTGCAGGTAAACATCGGAACGCTTTACGCACATTTATACAATTACCCCGAAGCTATCAGGCGCTACCGAGGGGTCCTTGAAGAATTCGACGGGCTCTTGGAGGATAGAAACAAATTGGTCGTTTACAATAACTTAGGGAATATTTACCTATCCACCCAACAACCTAAAACGGCCCTTCAATATTTCGAAAAATCCCTATTTCTTGCTGAGCAACTTGGTTACAGCAGCATGCAGGCACATGCACTGGCCCAACTGAGCCGAGCTAGGCTTCAGTTAGGTGAATTAGCGAGTGCCAAAGAGGATGCTAAAGCTGCACAAACACTGCTGGACAGCCTGGGCAACATCAATGGTAAGCAGATCAACTTACTGAACCGGGGAGAAATCCATTACCGGGATGGGGAATTGGATCTTGCAAAGGCCCTTACGCTAAAGGCTATTGAAGTCGCCAAACAAGTAAAAGATGATGCCTGTGAAATCAGGTGCTACAAACACCTGGCAAGAATTTTCAAAGCCAAAGGCGAATTCAAAACTGCTTTAGAATACGAAGAAAAATATGGCGAAATTCAAGAAGCTTTCGCTAAGGAACAATACGACCGCCAGTTTCTTGACATGGAAATCCGCCATGCCATTAAGGAAAAACAAAAGGCCATTGAGGCATTGACAAAAGAGAATGAGTTCCAGGCACTCTTACTCAAAAAAAGCGATCAGATTGCCACTCAAAACCAGGAGTTGATCCGCATGAACGAAGACCTCAAACAATTTGCTTATGTAGCCAGTCACGACTTGAAAGAACCCATCAGAATGATCGGGTCTTTCACGCAGATCATCCAGAAAAAAACAAGGAACCTGCTGGAAGAAAAAGACCATCAATATTTCGAATTTATCAACGGTGGGGTCAACCGGATGAACGAACTGCTCGATGGCTTATTGAAATATGCGACGGTAGGGAACCTGGAAATCAACATGGAGGATATTGACATGAACAAAGTCGCCATTGTCTCGCTGGCTAACCTCCACATTAGAATCAGTGAAACAGAGGCTGATATCAGGTACGATTTGTTACCCAGCATCTACAGCAACCGTTCATTGATAATCCAATTGTTCCAAAACCTGATCAGCAATGCGATCAAGTTTACAAAGCCAGGGCAGCACCCGGTTATCAAAATTGGATATGAAGAGACCGGAACATCCAATACATTCTATGTGAAAGACAATGGAATCGGCATTTCAAAAGAGTCGCAACAAAAAATATTTGAAATCTTCCAAAGGTTGCATGCCCGCGAAACCTATGAAGGCACAGGCATTGGTCTGGCCATATGCCAAAAAATTGTAAAACGCCTGGGTGGAACGCTTTGGGTGGAATCAGAGCCGGGAGAAGGGTCGACCTTTTTCTTCTCCATTCCGAAAAGACACAATTTGTAATGGTTGATTGCTGAGCCTCGGCACCAACAGATGACAAGAACAATCAACAATCAACACAATCAATTTTAGCGAATTGAAATCCGCACCTGTGGGCGGTCAATCAATCATCAATTCACCTCCTCACCACACTGACTGGCATTTGACCATCAAAATAACCAGTCAAAACAGGTGTCTGCGCACCAACCGTATAGCCACTGACTTTTACATTCGTAAACTCGAACACCTCCTCTATCGTAACTATTTTATCCCGGTTATAATCTGCCTCGCCTTTTAATCCACGGATCAAAAAATGGCTGAAAACACCAGACCTGAGACCACTGTCTTCCAATGAAACTTCCTGGCCTTTCGATGACATCAGCAAGGCCAGCCCACCATCGGTATTATTTAAAGCGCCATAATATTTATCGAGCATGTTGGAAACCAAATTACGGGAAGCAACCATGTCATCTTCCAGGTTGGCCCCATAAAGGGAACCGGCATGGCAGGCATCCCCGACCACCAATTTATGCTTGGCTGGTGAGCCGTCCAAGATCTGCCGGATTTCATGGTGGTGCAGGCGATTGTCAAACCCATCAAAATCAACCGGAATAAAAGCCCCCTCCACACCGTGACCGGAAAAATAGAACAACACCACATCATTTTCATCCGCACTCATAAATGTCGATCTCATGGCTTCCAGAATATTCTCTTTGGTCGCATTATCATCGACCAGTACCCTCACTTGCTCATCAGGCAATGCACCCCCTTCGGGGCTTTTCAAAAAAGCATAAAACTGATAGGCATCATCATCCGTGTACCGGAGGGATGGCATGTGGTTGTAATTGGCCACGCCAACGACTGTAGCCCAAATGCGCACAGTGGACCGGTCCTCTTTTTCGACCTTGTGGGCATTGCCGTTGGCCGGTTTTTTTTCAGAAGACAACTGTCCTTCGGCGGGTTTGACTAATATGGTTTCACTTTCAGTGGCATCCATCACCTGGGTATTCATCGGCTTTCCGTTCACCCATTCTCCCTCGTGTTTTTTGCCTTTGGAATCTGTGTAAATTCCCTTGCCGTGTTTTTTGCTCCTGGACCACTCCCCCACATACAAGGCTCCGTTCTTATAAAACATGCTGCCCTGTCCGTCAAACCGGCCGTCCAGAAAATTACCTTCATAATGGCCACCTTCTTGAAATACGTAAGTACCTTTTCCATTTGGCAGATTGGAATGCCAGTTGCCCTCATATTTATCCCCATTGGCATATTTCATCGTACCAATTCCATGAAAGTTGTTTTTATGAAAACCTCCTTTGTACTCATGGCCTTCCTTGAACACAAACCGGCCTTCTCCCTGGCGCCAGCTTTGTGACCATTGCCCATAATACCGGTTGCCGTTGGTACAGAACAAAATGCCATTTCCATGCGGTTTACCAGATTGGAAATAGCCTTCGTACTTGTTGCCATTAGCAAAAAGAAACTTACCATAACCATTGAAACAGTTACCTTCCTGACATCCGGCCGGCACTGCGTCTTTAGCGTTAAGTTGAGAAATAAAAAGGGTAGATAATACCACTGCGATCTGCAATAACCTTGTCATTGTTCCGGGTCTTTAATGTGATTGAAAAATGAAAAAACAAAGTGTAGCAGTGGTACATGCTTTAGGCAGTTAGCGTTTGATAAAAGTAATGTGAAGATTCAAATAGATCCAAAATCCGTTTTTTACATTGGATTTAAACCTGGCTTGAATGATTCATAGTTACTCAGTATTTGATAAATTCCGATATTATTCTTTGAACAAGTCTGAATGAAATGGTTTTTCAGAATGGGTGAAAAGTAAACGTGCAACCCCCATCCCTTTATTTTGGCCAGGTTCGATTTTTAAATAAAAATTTTAGTTAATGTTTTTCTCTGTTAAATAAATGGCATGACAAGGTTATCACCAATACTTGAGTACAGGACAAAATTTAATTTTTAAAAACAAAACGAGTACATCCTCCCCCTAACCCCCTCCAAAGGGGGAAAAA
>JBCBRY010000243.1:0-7796 GCA_039819485.1 Bacteroidota bacterium
TTTTTTGTCTTGGTACTGAGTGTACTTAATTCAGGACTGGCATTTAAATATTCTTTTTGAAATTCCTTAGTGTTATATGTTTTTATTTTGTTCTTCATTTTTTCTGTTGAAATAGAATCAGTATTTTACCTTTTTATACTTAGTTCTTAGTGATTGTATTTTTTTCTGCTGAAGCCCAAAGGTAATACCCCAGGCACAATATTTGAAATTCCTTGAACATAAGTACACTCAGTACCAAGACAAAAAAAAGTCTTTTCCTTTGCTTTATCTTCCCTCATTGAAATTCCTGAAAAATTTATCATTATTCCAATTAGAAATAACATCCATCCAAAATTTAAATTTTAATCGTTTTTAATATTTTTCGATTTTTGTTTTGATTGCCAAAAATAATTTGCATGAATGGCGTGCGCGCATTTAGGGTGGATGACTTATCCCCTTCCCAAATCAGGCAACGTCCTTTTCCGAATTACATTTTAGTTCATTTATCCTATCCTCCACTACTTTAATAACGTATTTAATTTGATTCATGCCATCTTCATGCTCAGATTTATTTAGTTCAAGCAGTCTTTTGAATTCTTCGTCGAATTGCTTGATTCTCATCAGTACGGAAGGGGCATGAAAATTAAAAATGGTATGTTGGTAACCTCCTAATGTAGCACTGTGTGATTCAGCACAAAAGAAATCCCCAACTAATGTTACATTACTTGTTTGGGGTTTTTTGGAAACAACAATTTCCAAATTTGAATCTTTGTAATTTTCGATGAATTCAAGAAGTCCTTTTAATCGAGTGCAAACCCCTGTATCTCCAGCATAGTGATCCTTTATTGATGGATCGATGATCAATCTTGCACCCTCTGCTTGGGCATGCTCCTCCAATACTTTCCTTTCTTGGCTAAGATTGTACCTATAGTATTTGCTCCTGATATTTTTGCCATCAAACTTGTTCCAAAGGTTGTCGCCTGATTCAACTGCTGGCAGATGGAATGAGGAAAAAGTGGCTTTCTGACGAATTTTACCGAAGTTTCTGAATTGTAATTCTCTTTTGGCATACTTAACAAGAAGTTCTGTCCTTTGCTCAGGCCATTGAGCAATTTCAAACAGTTTGGTTGGTCGTGAAGGAGGCGGGTTGACCAATGTGTTCAAGTCAATGCCTCTGAATTTTTCTATTAAATTACTGAGGTCTTTTTCTACTTTAATTGTTTGAAGGTTTTTAACCATTCCCAAATCATTTTCTTCGTTCGTTTCTGAGTTGTTTGTTTTTGTAGTTGGTCGACCTGATATATCGACGATTAAAGTAGGTATATTTTTAGCGCTTGCATAACCGATTTCCTGATGCACCCAAAGTCGATTTTTAGAGTTTTCGCTAATTAAAACTATGAAAATATGGGCATGTGAAATGAACCCCTTGATTTCCTCCGAAAATGGTGCTCCGGCATTAATTCCTGAATCCCATTGCACGACCAACCCGAAGTCGGATAATTGATGGACTAAGTTTTTCGCAATCTCATAATCAAGTCGAGCATAGCTAAGGAACATTCTATAGGGATGCATGAGGGTCGATTCATCTTCCATGATAATGTCTTTAATTGTGATGAAATAATAGATTTATACGCTCTTCCAAAGTATCTTTTCCCTGACTCTGTTATCCAAAATCTGGCTACTTGCCAAATTTTATTTTTATTCTATCGAAAGGTATTGATTAATGTGGCAAAAAAGAAATTAAAGATGGAATCAACTTTCCTGCCTGAAATATTTAAAACGAGTTAAACTATAATCCGGACCCAACAGGACATTGACGCCCCATTGTCCAATAAATGCCTTTCAATAGTTTATTTCTATTTCGCCAGGTAGCCATATAAAATCCACAGGAATTCTGCTGAAAATCGTTATCAAAAATTACAAATGGATATTCTTATCCTTTTATTTGCAATACATGATAAAAAGAACCGAGCTGCGACAGCTATGATTATATTCACAAATTGAACTGACCGAAGCGATTCCGATTCGAGCAGTTTTCGTAAAATATACCTTTTATGAAACCAAAACGAACCGAACGGATTGTAAGGCTCCTACTTCGAGTTCTTACAAGTCCATATACTCATACCAGAAAAAGTTTAGCAAAGGATTTCAATGTAGATATAAGCAGAATTAAAGAGGACTTTCAACTATTGAGAAATATTGGCATCCATGTCGACCAACAAAAACAACATCCGTATGCATATGCCATTATCACGGAAAAAGGATTCAAGGAACTCCAGTACCTCAATGTTTTGACGGAGAGTGAACAGGCCGAAATTCATAAGGCACTTCACGCTTCGTTAGGTTCCACAAAAAAGGCAAATTATATATTGGGCAAACTTTCAGGTTTGTATAATTTTCAAAAACTGGGTCTGCGAGCGCTCAGACGGCATGCTCTAGAAAGGATTGATAATTTAGAAGCCGCCAAAAAAGCCAAGAAACAAGTTATTCTAAAAAATTACAATAGCAATAGTGGTGAAAAACGCGACCGGCACTTAGAAGTATTTCTAATAGATGCGGAACTGGACACCATTCAGGCATTTGATTGTAAAATAATGAAAAATCGCCATTTCCGTTTATCCCGGATTGAGTCTGTTGTGATTCTGGATACTCCCTGGCAATTTAAAAAAGATCACAAAGAAAAATTGACGGATGTATTTCGTATCGCAAGCGCTAAAGACCAAATTCGAATTCATCTGATCCTGAAAAACCAAGCTTATAATTTCCTCGCCGAGAACTATCCCCTGGCCCTGCGTGAAATTCACCCTGCCCCCGAACCAAATACCTGGTATTTTGAGACTGCCGTCAACCCTGATTTCTATGGTTTAACCAATTTTATCATGGCTCATTTCGAACATATTGAAATAGTGGAACCAATTGGTTTACAGGAACATATCCGTAAAAAGGCAGCATCACTTTTAAGTAGATTAGCATAGGTTTTGAAGAAATTTGAAGTTTTTTTTTGATGGGGCGAATTCCACCTACCCTACTCCCCCACCTTTGTACCGAACAAAAAAGCAACCATAACCAAGGGTTGCTTTCATCTTCAACCGGTACCAATTCTATTTTATAATCTGGGCAAAAAGTAAGCTTACTCCAAACCCACCAAACTGAATTAACATGAACACCAGTTCAAAAAAATCCGTCATGGATTTTAAAGGGCAGGCGATGCCCAAATCTCAACAAATAGCCGTCAAAGGCGGCAACGTAAACCAAGGTGAACCCTCCGGAATCATCATCATTGATGATATCCTGGATGGTTAATTGAGGCAGCCTAACAATCTAAATTCTCCGATTTAACCTTGGTTATTTCGGAGAATTTATAGTTGCTTAACTTTTTCCAGCAGCCAATTTCGTGATATGGGATTTTTAGTTTCGTCGTTTAAATAATCCATTAATTCCTTTTTTGTTTTTTCTCGGTAAAAGGGCCGTTTGTGAAAAACGTTGGTCAGTTTTCGAATCACCGAAATCATACCGTAATACATATTTTTTCGGAATTCTGTGAGCGAGTTTTGTTTACGGATATATTTTCGAAGACTTACCAATTCGGAAAGAATAAGGGGTTGCAGTGTTTTGTCTTTTTTAAATCGTTCATATAAACTTTTAAGGAGCAAGTTTCGGCTTCGAATGCGAAACATGGGGAGTTTGAACTGAAATGTATGCAGTTGCAATTCCACTTTTTCATACTTTCTTTCATAGTAATAAATAGTGCCCCACATTAAGTTTGTGAATTCTTCCCGGATATATAATGCGAAATAGGGTTCATACTTTTTAAGCATTTTCTTAGCAATTTTAAATGCTTTTACCTCACAAGCTGCCACACAAAAATTATTGAACATACCAATCCCGATTTCATTGTCAAATAAAACCAAATTATTATCAAAAGCGTAGTTAAATAATTCAAACTGTATTTGTGCGGCCGTTTTATCACCTTTCATTGTCAGTTCGTTCAAAGAATTGGCCGCCGCAAATAAAAGGGTACTTTGATCAAGTCGTTCGATCATCATTCTATCCCTTTTATAATCTTTAACAAAGCTGATTAAATCATTTATATTGTTGGGTTTCTTCAGGTATTGGACGAGTTGAAAATATAAATTGAAAAATGGATACTTCTCCCGATGGGCCTTTGCAAAATCCAACGTTTCAGCTTGGGATGTTTCCTCTAATTCAGACAATGAAGACAGGATTTTTTTACGTAGCACCTTCTGGCAAATTAATCGGAGTCTTGACCCATGAAATGACATTTCCAAATAAGTGGCCATCGCATCGAGGCTTTCAATCACCTCTTGGTTTTTGGAGGTTTGTGCATGAGAAAATAATTGAAAATTAATTTCATATTGCTTTTGCCAGGTAGCAGGAACTGCCAACTTATCTTTCTTCAAGAAACCCAATACCTGTTGGGTTTTCTTAAAAAACTGTTTGTGCATAAACCGCTTTTTACAGGCCCTAATGAACAATTGGTTTTGAAGGTATTGGTCGGCTGCCAATTCTTTTTGGATCAGCCAGTTGCGGAGTAATTCATTTAAATCGTGCAGCGCATAAGTAAGCAGAGTGCTCGCCTTTGTGGCATCTGGAAACAACAAGGAATGAATTTTATCTTCCGTTAATTTTTCAAAATTGGGCGCTATCCTAAAAATATACTCAAAGAGGCTTTTTGTCCTTTCAGTAATGGTTGAAGACTGCTGGCAAAACGTCTTGAATGCTTTCAATTCAGCAGGAGAAAGTGCCGCAAGGCTTTGAATAAAGACCCGGTTATCTAACGATTGATTAATTTTTTGAACCATCTTTACATAAGGTAATTTACTGATTTACAAAGATTTAATTCTTTCATTGAAAAATATCTATCAAAAATAGTGAATGATTTACCCAAATAAAAAGCCTTGTTGTATTTGCTCTTGAATCATCATTATTGAATAAATCTCATATATATTGCATCGGTAATATTGAAACAATCAACTCAACATGCGAATCTATTTAAAACTATCGCCCAACACCGAACCCGTTCCTTTCAACTACCAGCAAAGCCTGGTCGGAGCGTTCCACAAATGGCTCGGCGAGAACGAGCTGCACGATGAAATTTCACTGTATTCACTGTCGTGGCTGGAGGGTGGAAAAATGCGGAAGGACCAACAAGGACTGGATTTCCGGAACGGGGCCAATTTCTGCATTTCATCTCCATTGGAAGCCTTGCACCAAAAAGCAGTTAAAGGTATCTTCAAGGACCAGTACATCAGTTGGGGCATGAAAGTAAGGGAAGTCACCATGAAACCCGTTCCTGAATTCGGTTCCGAACAACGCTTTCTCCTGAAAAGTCCCGTCCTCATCAAGCGGGATCGGCCAGAAGAAAAACATCAACAATATTATTTCTACCACAACCTGCAATCGGACCAGTTCATGACCGAGACGCTACAAAAAAAGCTGTTGCGTTTTGACTTCCCGACGGATGTAAAAGTGGCCTTTGACCGCAACTTCCCGCGGCCACACACAAAAAAAATAACATTTAACAACATCGACATTAAAGCGTCCATCTGCCCAGTAATCGTAAAAGGTGATCCGGCGGCGGTGAAGTTCGCCTGGAATGTAGGAGTTGGGAATTCTACGGGGATTGGATTTGGAGCATTAAAATAAAATCAGCTATGGAATATTTTGTAGTAAAATATACTGGTCAATTTGGTTTCATAAAACCATGGACAGCAGTTAGAGATGGTGAAACTTTCAGCCAACAATTTCTTACACCTTCAATTATTGCCGGTATTGAAAGAAAATTATTTCCTGAATTACTAAAAGAACCTTACGCCATTTACAAAATAGTTAGACATCGGCTTGCATATGCTCAAATGTCTGCCCAAACTGAACAGGTCCAATCAAGAGGATTAAATGTTTATAAGAAAACAGCTACTCGAAAAACAGGTATTCTTGTTCGAAGTGTACTACTCTACCCTGTTTTGTACTTGGCTTTTGAAAATGAAAAAGATGCCATAGGTGCTGCAACTCAACACATCTGTCTTTGCCGAAATGAAGATATTTTGTTTCCAAAACAAATCTTGAAAATCGATCGGGAAGAATTTGATTCAAATAAAGAATCATTTGCCGGTTACGAGTTGATTTTTGAAAAAAATGAACATTCTTTTTTAGTTGGTTACAATCGTTTTGATGAAGGAGAACCAATGTTTGGCTGGCTAAAAGTATTGGGCAACCCGGTAAAAACCATTTAAAAAAAATGAATCGGCACCCCGAAATAAAAGCCAAGGGAAAACCTGATTGGACGACTCTCTATGATCATTTAGACCAAGTAAAATTGGCTGTTGAAAAGATAGCAGTTTATTCTGGACATGATATTGAATTGGCAAGGCTCGGTGCAATATTTCACGACATAGGAAAAACACATCCCTTATTTCAAAAACGGTTAAAGGTCAGGGAAAAAGAACCGCCATACCGGCACGAAATCGCCTCATTGTTTTTTCTGCCGCTGATAAAAAAAGAATGGCAAAACCCTATTATAGAAATGATTATAGCCCATCACAAAGCAATGATTAATGACAGAAGGGAAAGAGGGATTCTTGATTTGGTTGAAAATGAACCCGACGTTCTGGAAGTCCATTTAGGAGATTGGGAAGAATGGAGTCCAATCGCTTTAGATATTTTGGCAGCATTTGGTGTAAAGATCAGACCTATCGCTAAACAAGAGGCTGAAGCGGCTTTTGAACAAGTAATTGATTTTTGCGAAGAAAAATATCACGAAAGAGGTTACTCAGAATGGCGTGGATTATTAATGGGAGGTGACCATTTTGCATCGGCTATGATTGCTAAAACAAATGAGAAAACCAAAAATCTTTTTCAATTACCAATTTTGTCTTTTTTTAATCGCCAGCACCATTTATATCCACTTTCCTATTACTCATCGAATTCCAAAAAACCACATTCAATGGTTGTTGCTTCGACTGGAGCGGGTAAAACGGATTTTTTATTTAGGAGGTGCAGAGGAAGAGTGTTCTATACACTTCCGTTTCAGGCTTCTATTAATGCGATGTTTGCTCGTTTAAGAAAAGATTTGCACAAGACTAATCAGGATTTAAATATCAAGTTGTTGCATGCTGCTTCGTCATTAATTGAAACAGAAGACGGTGACCGAGAAGATATTATTTTACAAAAACATATTGGCTCGTCGATTAAAGTCTTAACGCCTTATCAATTGGCTGGAATTGCATTTGGTAGCAAAGGTTACGAAGCAATGATATTGGACTTGAAAGGGTCTGATGTGATATTGGATGAAGTGCATACGTATTCGGGAGTCTCGCAAGCAATAGTTTTGAAAGTGGTTGCTGTACTTAAATCCATTGGTTGCCGATTGCATATTGGAACGGCCACCATGCCAAGCATTTTATACAACCAAATCAAATCTATTTTAGGAACTGAAAATGTATTGGAAACAAAATTGACAAAGGAAGAATTAAATAAATATGACCGGCATATCATTCATAAAATTGATAATTGGGAAGCCTCGATAAAAGTAATTAAAAGAGCATTAGAAAATGACCAAAAGGTTTTAGTTGTATGCAATAAAATTGCTAATGCACAATCAGTTTACAAACAACTAAAAAATCAATTTCAAAACGTTGAGTCGTTATTATTACACAGTCGATTTAAAAGAAAAGACCGAAAAAAAAGAGAAAAAGATTTGATTGGTTTAGATGAAAAAGGAAATCCAACTAATAGATTTAATACCTCTTCTAAAGCTTGTTTGGTAGTTTCGACACAGGTGGTCGAAGTTAGTCTGG
>JBCBRY010000244.1:0-7538 GCA_039819485.1 Bacteroidota bacterium
TAACAAATAAGCCATTGCTTCTACCATGAAATCTATCAATAAAAAAATACCGAATATTTTAAGCGGGTTATTTAGCTTACTGTATTTGAAAAAATAAATTAGGACATTTCCCAACAGAAAGACCTTGGCAAGGTTCGATATAAAAAAGATAGAACTTTCCATTTCTTTTATGGAAAAATTTAATCGGTACTGGATCCGCAATTGCCCAATGGTGGACAAGGTGTGGAGAAATCAAAATAACTTCCGGTGCCGTTACGGGCACTCTGATCAATATCGGTGAATATAAGGTCAAGTGTATCTTTTGCACCGTCGGTTCCAGGGTTGATGGCCATGACCGCATAAACCGTTTCATTGTTAAAAGCACAGTAAGCCGATAATAAATCTGCCTTTGGTATGGCAAACAATTCAACATAAGGAAAGACCAGGTTCAGATCATCCAAAGCCGGGTCAGCGGCTAACGCTGCAATATAATCCGCATAGGCGATAATGCGTGATTCTGCCTTGTCTGCATCGATTTGATCAGGATTGGACGGAGGTGGCACGCAAGGGTCACTTGTATCAGGAACAGGGCCACCAGTCTCCGGTGCGTTGAACTTTTCCATAAGAAAAGCGCCGAGTGCAACAACAAAGAGCAGTGTCCAAAGATTAGGTTTCAAGTTCATTTGATTTTGAATTTAAGGTGAGAAAATGGTACTTTTTACCTTCCCAAGGTAGTTACCTCCCGCCACTCAACAAAACCATTCCCGCGAAAACAGGTAATTCTACCTGTTACTTCCCAGGGATTTACCCAAATCAAAAAAGGCTGTATTCCTGCGCATTTCCCGCCGGCAATATCACCGCAACTTTGTACCGACAATTTGCATGAGGCATCTTAAAAACATGAAGTTGTTTGAAAAAACCGGTTGACTTGAAATTCCAAGGATTTTCGACTCAACCGGGTTTCCCGATTACATTCGGCTATTTGCACATTACCCTGAAAATGCTGCACGTTACCCGTTCCCTGTTTTAAAAGGCAGGGTTTGCCGGTAGGTTTGTATCATCAATCAACGAAAAACGGAGCATATCGGAACCGACCTTCGAAAATGTTTCCACCCAAATTTTCAACCATCTGAATACGCAAACATGAAAAACCTAAATCTGCTTAACCTCCTCGACAACAGCATCTGCAACTTCTTATTCTCTCTGGTGGCGATCATCGTTTATACCATTTCCTGTTACCTGCTTCTTGCATTGGTAGGCGTAACGACCTGGCTGATGCATCGGAATCCTCCAAGGCAGGCCAATGTGAACGGCAAGTATAACATAGCAAATACGAGGTGGGATGCCTTGTATAATAGCTTGTTGGACAGCCAAGTGAAGCAGCCTGTGAGCGGATGAACATGCATTGCAAAAGCCCTGGAGGCTAAGCGTTTTTCAACGATAAAAAGAAATTTCAGTACTGATAATTGCCGGTAACTTTTTAAAAACCGAGCGTAGACCGGAATCGATTCCAAGGCCATTTGATCCATTTTTTAACCTGAAGCCTGCACGTGATGCGTCACGGGCAAGCTACCTAAACCTTTGTCCAAAATGAAAACAATGATCTTATTCCTCAGCTTTGTGCTGTCCACAACTTTAAGCTTTTCCAACCAACAAACCTTCACCCCCGTCACCTGTTCTGCACCATCCAATCTTGCTTTGGTTTCAACTGATGCTACCTTTACTTTTGATTGGGACGACTGTGGCTGCTCACCTACCGAATACCGGGTGTTTTATAAAAGGGGAGGAGCGACCAGTCATGAATTTTCTACCAGTAGCTCGGATATTACTTTTACCGGACTGGCGCCGGGAAATTATGAGTTTTATTTTTACACAGTTTGTCAGACGGGTATTAGTTCTATTATAATAACATCTGATGTAGTTGAAAATTAATTGAGAACGAGGGCACCGAAAGGTGTCCTCTTATAATTTGTCTACTTGTTCTAATAACCAAGATCTGCTGTATATATTTTTGGTCTCGATGATCTGTTGCCTTAATTCGTGGCCAGACTTGTTTCTGAATTTTTTATCAATTTTTGCTTTTGCAATTTTTTTAATTGCAGAAATATGATTGATGTATCTTTTTTTTCTTTTTTCTGAAATGGCAGTATTCCGGCGCAAATATTTTTCAAAGGATTCTGACTGGGAAAAGAACACTTCAAAATAATTAAGGTCATCGTGAAATGTTTGATAATTAAGCTTCAATAAAAAGCTCCTTGCCTGAAGCTGGTAATTGTCATTGACATAAGAGATGCTGTTTAGTTCCTCGATTATTTTATCCGCATTGTTTTGGTAAAAATAATAGATGATCATTCCCATTGCTTTCGCCTCTGTGCGAATATTTTTTTCTACTAACTCTGAATAGTTATTTATAAAATGTAAGCACCAATTAATATCTCCGGCCTTTGAAGCTATAGAAATGATATTTAAGTATATAATATCGCTAATTGCGCCACCATTGGCCAATAAATTGTACTCAAGCCCCAATTTGTACAATTCCAGGTTTTCTTTTATATAGGATTCATCACCGGCATTTCCTTTTTGGATGGTAAAATTAATTAAGCATTGCAAGATGTTCTGTTGCAGTTGCTTGTTAAACATTTTTAATTTGGGAAGAGATAGTTCTTTTAATCTGTGATAGGATTCTTCTTTATTGCTTTTTAAAAGCATCAGCATTTCCACATAAATGCCAGCGACTGAATTTAGTGCAATAAAATCACGCTTATCATTTAATATTTCATCCAAGAGCCAAATTTCATGTTTTTCAGAAAGTGGCTTTTCACGGGTCTTCATTTCACAGCTCAATAATAATTTTTCCAAAATATATCTTTTGTCAAGGTAATCCATAGAGACTTTGTATTGGTTGCCTTTTAGCTTGAATTTATCGGTTCCGGGATGGTCTAAATATTGTTGGTCCAACCAATATTTGATCTGGTAGTACTGTTCATCTTGAAAAGGGAATTTATCCGTTATTTGATTTATATGGTTTATTGTTTTTTCAAATAAATCATAATTGCCAGGTCTTCCGGCATAAGACTTCAACAAAAGTTTTTGCTGTTCCAGCTCTTCTTTTTCCAATTGCAGAATAATTAAATATTTTTCCAGCAAGCGATTAAAATCCGACATCAGGTTCAACAGTTTCTGGTGGTCATATTCCCTGCTGGGAAACAGTTTTTTGAATACTTTTATCTTGTCAAGTTTTGCCGAATCAAAAGATGGGTAGTGGCGCCTTAATAAAAGGTACAGGTTGGTGATGTTCGGACTGGCATTATAAAATGGGGATTTCAAAAACTGATAGAGCCGCTTCAGTTCCCGGGGGGTCAGGATTCGTAAAGAATGGACGAGTTTGCTGTTCTGCATAGTGAAAAATAAATTTTACGCGCTTTGCATTGCTCAAAAATAGTAAAAATATCCTTATTGAAAAATATTATAAAATATTGATAATGAGTGTATAGTGTTGGTTATTTGTTCAAAACGATCTTATTTATTTCGTATTTTGTCCTTTCTGTTCTAATTCACTGACCATATCTTTGAAACATAAATTAAAAACAACAAAAGTCCTTCGGGATCTTACCTAAATAGCTTTCAGCAGATTACGCCTCAACTACGGATTTTACAAGACCAAATTTCCATTCAATTAAATTAATGACCATCTGAAACCAAGTTAGTTCAGCTGAAATCAACGGGCGCACAAAGCCTTCGATTTTAATCTCTGTATAACCAAAATTCGTACTCCACCAACATGAAAACAAAAGTTGTCATCATCGAACAACAGGCCCTTTCTCTTGCCCAAAAAGAAGAAATGTGGTCCATCTACAAAGAATATTACCATTACAGCCGTGCTTATTTTATGGAGCGGATGAAAAAAAACACCCATTTTTCCCTTTATCTGACGGGTCGAAAAATCGGTGGATTTACGGGCCTGCGCATTGGTAATTTTAAGGTCTGCGAAAAAAATAATTTCCTGATTTATTTTGGGCAGACCGTGATCACGCACCAATTGCGCGGTCAATCTTTGATCCCCGTTACCGGGTTCAAACTGGTCCTGAAATACTGGCGAAAATTATTTATGTCAGACGCCTGGTTTTGGTATGATGCGCTGAGCTACAAAGCTTATTTAGTGAGTGCTAAAACTTTGACAGAATATTATCCGTCCTGTCATATTAAGACACCCGTTAAAACCAAAGTCCTTATGGACAAGGTCGGCCGCTTTTATTATGCTGATAATTATTGTCCCAAAACAGGTACCGTTACGAAACAATCCAATTGCCTGAACGACCATACCGTCAAGATTTATGAGAGTGACCTTCTGGACCGTGAAATTGCATTTTTTGCCAGCGCCAATCCACGCTATGAATTAGGTCACGGGCTGCTCACTTTTGCGCCAATAAATTGGACGAATATAAAATTATTGACACGCCGGTTCTTTAAGAACTATGTAAAAACCGGAAGCCTTTCACAGGTGCGGAACAAGCGTCCAAAGTGGGTCATAAAAATGAATAAATAACAGGCCGAAAAGAGCGGCAGTAAAATGGCAACAGGATTTTACAGGCTGACAAAAAGTTGATACCGGTATTTCGACACAACAAACAAACAACCTTTTATCAACTTGTTATAACCATTTTTTGAAGATGCCAAATGAAAACACAATTAGCTTAAATTATTGACTGCACAGATTACGCAACAATAGTTAAATCAAGAATATAGGTCATCAGCACAGACGAACATCAGGCAGGTGAAAAGTGAATTTTGTAAGAATAAAGAACAAGGGAGGATGGTAGGCTTCAAACATTTTATGACCCCAAAAAACCGAAAACAATTTGGAGTTAAAGAAAATGACTGGCCGGGCATGAAAAGATTTTTTAAACCAAGTGAAAATGATATTGATCATGTTGAATTATTAACAACCAATTGAGTTCAAGGAATGCTTAATGTTCATTTCACTCCAAAACAATTATATTATGTGTTCTTTCACAGATGCAATCCCCTCGGGAGACGGCGCAATTGGTATTGGAACCCCAATTGTAATCGGAGCAAGTTTAGGTCTCAACGTTGACTTTGGATCGGGTACCGTAACCCAGCTTGACAGCCTCAGTTTTGTGGCCAACGGTTCCTACGACCTGTTAGGAAATTCCGGAAATTGGTCAGTCAGCTTAACCTCAAGCGATGGCAATACTTGGGATGTTTCCATTCAGATAACAGGAAGTATTAACCAAAACGTAAATGTGCCAAATGCGACTTGCAACGAACAGGGAACAGGTACAGACACGACCATTACCTACTCGGGAGATAGTCAATCTATTGTTCAGTATTTTCAGGACGACAGCATATTTGAGAAAGCCAAAATTTGGTTTGAAGTTCCTTTCCAGGGTAATACAACGAAAGTGTATTTCTATAATGCCCAATATTATAGTGATAATGCTGTCAAGACAGCAGATTTCAGAGGAGAGAAGCCGTTGTCCACTATTTTGGCCACGAAATATGCGGTTGTGCCATACCAAAACAACGAACTCGGCATCGCTGATGTCGGGCTGAGACTTGATGGGGCAGGGAATGTGCATGGTATCTTGCAGGACCCCGATTCGGCTACCATGCAAATGGTGCTAACTGCTTTCGCCAACCACCAACCTGTTTATTTCTCTTTGAAAACTTCAGGACTGCCACCTGGGCCCAGGTTCATTCAGCAGATAAAGATTGGCAATGCCTGATTGACCTTGGTGGCCGCAGTCAGGTATTTGATTACTGTCGCCAAAGTTTGGAATTACTCAATTTTAACCCTAAAAAACCAAACCTATGTTGATCCTGTATAGTTGTTTTTTGCTGCTGCAAATAAGCTTGCTGGCCAGGCGCCGGCTCATGACGAAATAAAATATTGCCATAATTTTTATGATCATCATTTTTTTGAACTGTTCGATTTGTCCTTGTTTTTGGTGAAAATGTGCTAATGCATTAACCGTTTTACGGCCACCTTTGTAAGCAGGTGATTTGGGCGGGGCAAGAACCAGAAAGGTTTAAAAAACCTACAATTGAAAATTCGGTGAATTAATTGAAGTATATTAAAATGGTCGAGTGGTGCCGGTTTTCCGGCACCACTTTTTAGATTATTGATTATTGCAAATCTGCTCTGCCAACAGCCTCAACTCAGCCAACTCGTTTTCCATATTGGTAATTTTTGCCAACATCTGAGCCCGGAGTTCTTCCGTTGAGCCACCACCTGGCGCAGGGATCTCAAAAGTGCCCAGGACAGGCCGGTGATCCGGTGTGTCTCGGTTGTCCGGGAAATCCCCGGGCACTACAATGATCGTGGAAGAAGCTTCCCAGTTGGATGGAAAATTTCCAACAAAGACAAAGTCGAGGACAGAGTTAAATCGGCAGCCTCCGTTGTTCGTTGCAGAACATTGGGTGTTGGTCAGCATCTGGGGCCGTACCCAGGTGACGAGTTCGCCGGCGGTGATCAGGTCATATCCGAGGTCATGGTCTTCGTCGCCATCATTTACGTCCCAATCATAGTTGTAATCACCTACGGCAATGACCGGCAGGGTTTGCTGTTCGACCCATTCGTTCAACAAACGCGATTGTTGGTGGCGTCGGTCGGCCCGAGATCGGTAAAGGTGGTTGACCATAAAAAAGAACTGGATGCCTGAATCGTTTTCCAGGAGCTGGACTACCAGCGGTGAACGGACTCCACCACCAATGTTGATGTTGTCCAGTTCCATCTGGTCCAACAGTGTAAAACGGTCAGCATCGTAGACAATCGCCAGTCGGTCGCCCCCACCGGTCGCGCTCAAAATACTTTCGTAATTGGCGTTTTCTCCTTCCTCGGCAAACAATTCAAAGCGGTCCAGCAGGTTGGCATTGTGTACCTCTGACAAACCCCAGATGTCAATATTCTGCATATCCGCGACCCGGGAGCCGTAGACATTCACGTCAGCATCCCCCGATTCGAGGTTCCAGCTGATGACATTAATGGTTTGTTGTGAAAGGCCCGTGCTAAAGAAGGAACAGCACAAAATGAGAATGAATGAAAGATCAATGAAAGATTTAAATTTCATGACGTTAGGTTTAATAGGTTAAAAAATGGGGAATGGACTATAGATCACCAGAAGAAAAGGGATTGATTGATCTCTTTAGTTCTAAGTCATAGACAGTTAATGGTGTGCGTCCGATCTGCGGCAATCTTAATTCACCTGATCGGCACGGTAAACGGATTCCAATAAATAAGGATGTAAATTCGAAAGGCTGGGAAAATTGGTTACAAGGGGCATGGTAATTTGGAATTTTGTTGATAAAATTTAACGCTAAATGTAGAGGAAAACAATGATCAGTCTACATATTCAATTAACGTGGAAACAGTAAAAGCATCAAAAAGTTTCTATGGGTGGGAATAATTGAAACAAACATGAGTCATCCCGAATTTTCGGGAAAGGACAAATGAAGCCGGCATCGAGCCGGCTTCATTTGTAAAAGAGGGGTTTTTAGGGGGCAGCTTTAGGAAAGTTCCAACGGAACTTTCCTAAAGC
>JBCBRY010000245.1:0-7242 GCA_039819485.1 Bacteroidota bacterium
GATAAAGCTTTTACTGATTGAAAGAGTAAAAGCTCGATTTCATTTGATCATTTGGAAAATTAGATTTCGCTTTGATAATTTCATTTCTTTGATTCTTAGTAAGCTTAAATGATAAATCTGATAATGTGTGTACCTCTCCTTAATTATTGAAAAGACCTACAACCATTCTGCTGCAAGCCATTTCATGTACATTGATAAAGAAAAATCAGTCAAATAATTTCTGTATCTTTACTATAAAGTGTAATCCAATTTTTATCAAATTCTCCTTTAGATGAATTATTAATACCTTTAAGCAAAAAGTATTGCTGGATATTCTTGAATGCAGCTTGCTCTTTTTTTATCCTCTTAAGGACAGACTCTTTGACACCTTCATTTTCAAAAAGCAGAAGAACTCTGTAAGCTTTGTTCAAAGGAAGGTTGTATTTCCCGTGAGTTGCCCGACTTGTAAGGCATTGCGCATGTCGATGGATTTGCTGGATTATCCTACTACTATCCTCACCCCTATGAAGTTCAAAAAGATAAAATCTCTCAATTTCAAAATTTGCTACTTTGAATGCCCCATCAGGAATAATATATCCATTATTTAGGTCAATTCTTGTTTTAGCATAAAAAAGACCATTAGGATGCTTTGACTTTTCAAAATAGGTATCAAAAAAAGGAACTTCATATCCATATTCCTTAGCCCATTTATCAAGGTGAATCCTAAAATCTATGGTCTGCTTTCTATGGTGATAATCCTTATAGGCAACCGTTTTACTGGTTGGCTTTTTTATAAATTCTTCGTGGATGTTCAGTTCATTAATCAGTGCATTCTTTCCTTGTGCAGTCAGAAAATATAAGCTTTCAACTCTGCCTCTTTTAGGCTGTGGAGTGCTGAAATTGTGGCATTTTACCAAGGGTCTTCTCCTGTCCCTTAGAGAGACAACTTGCTTCCACAGATATTGATAATGCTTTGTTCCAACGCCCAATTGTAACATTTGGGAAAAAGTGAGGTACTGGTAACGCGCAAGCCCCAACAATACATTTGCATGGATGTTCGTAATGGTATTGCCCCACATAACTTTTTTTGATGGAGGTTTAGCTTTCATTATTCTTCAAAGTTTGGTGAGTAAACCATTTCCTGGGAAGTTGTACCAAGAACTGGATTACCAGAAGGAGAGGGTTCTGGAACAGGGATAGCAATCTCATCTTCCACCTTTTTATAATACCCACTTTCAAAAACCATGTATTTAAAAAGGTCTTTCAATTCTTCCTTTTTCATAAAAAAAGGAGGTTTTTGATGTACCAAGTAATCAGGGACATGTAGGGTATGCACCCCACTTTTCTTGTTCAGTTTATCATATAAGTAAAAGCTGTATTTAGGTAATGTATTGAACCTTTCAGGTTTAAGATTTCCCATCTGTCTGGCCATGACCTCGATACTATCCGATTCATTATGACCTGCCAGTTTTAAAGCAGTGTTTCCCAAAATCGCTCTTTTGGTACTTCGTTCCATATTCTGTGAGATGACCTGATTCGCCAATATCATGTACAACCTGTACTTCCTGGCCTCAGCCATTATATCTTGAATAGTTGGAGTAACATAATTCGAAAATTCATCAATAAAGCAATAGGTCTCCATCCGCTTTTTTTCAGGGATGTCTTGTCTTTTTATAGCCAATCCTTGAAGCAATCCAATTAACAGCTTCCCAAATGCCGGAGCGGACTTCTTCCCCATTTTTGATTTGGACAAATTGAACACGATCATTTTTCCAGAATTGATCTCATGTTCCAAATCGAGCGTTGACTTACCTACCAACAATCTGCGGAAACCCATGTCACCAATAAGGCTTTGTAGACGGTAATAAATGGCTGCTTTAGTTGACTTCAAGCGCCCATCTTTTTTTATGCGCTCCATCATCCTGGCAACCTCTACATTTGGACAATTCATGCCATGTGAAATCAACTTTTCATTCTTATCATCATCCATCATCAGTTTCAAATCCGATATACTTGTCCCACCCAATCTTAAAAGGACTTCGATAGAGGCCTCAATGACCGCCTCCATTTGATTGGTGGCCTCTGATTTTAGGATTTCAAATACGGCTGAAGAAAGCTCCTGGGTAAGGTAGCTGATGGTCTGATTGGAGGTTTCTTTTTTTGTTTCAAACGGGTTGATAACAAATGTGTAGTCTCCGCCAATAATATCCTCATCGAATAACCTCATTGCACTTTCCCTTATATAGGGATCGAGGTAGAGCATCCGTTTTTTGTAATTCCCCCTGTTCAAACAAAAATTTATGACCTCACTACTTAAGTCTCCATGAGGTTCGAACAGAATGATTGTTTTGTCTCTTTTTTTCTGACTTTCTTTTTGGAGGTTGTAAATAATGGATTTTATAAGGGTTGATTTGCCCGCCCCAGACATCCCAAGTAGATATGAATGGTTCTTGAGAGAGCTTCGTTTTATGTTAACTGGAATCTTCTTTTTAAATAAGAATTGATGTAAAAGGGGTATCTCTGATTTGACCGTTTGGCCAATTGCCTCAATGTATCCTTCTTTCACTTCGCCTTCATTCCTCGAATTAATACCCGTAAAATAGTCCCGTTCAGCGTGGTTGGTAAGGAACAAATAATCGAAGACCCTGTAATCTTTATAAAATTGTTCTTTGACCTTCCCTGAAATGACCAGTTTATACTCACCAAATTTAAATCCTCGTTGCCCAAAGGTATCTGCATAGGCTGGCGTTCCTTCTTGCAATTTATCCAGGACACTCTCTTTCCAATCAACCCATTTGTCCATTAGGTAAATGACAAATTCGTGATGGTCAATTGGGAACGTATATCCAAAGTTGACGGCTTTGTCATCTTCTTTTTCAGGTAGTCCTGTGAACTCATAGAACAGTTTTTTTAACCTCTCAAGTTGATTGTTTTTTTTGGAAGTTGGCCTATGTTTTAGTCTATGATTTGGTATGTTAACCATGTTTTTCATAAGTCGTTGATTTATAGAACCTTGCATTAGGTTATACTGTTTAAATTATTATCAATTATCACTAATTGATAATAATGATGTTTTGATCACCCAACTTTTTAGAAATGGTTGGTAGGAAAAGCGGTAAGGGACTTACCAATTCTTGCTGATGAACCTCAAAATACTTTGACGGTGTTCCAATGCCCGTTTGTCCCAATGGTGGTTAATTTCCCTGCGAGCTATGGATAACTCACTAATTTTGTTCTGGGTCGTGTCGTATAGTCTTTGCAATCTTAATTGTTCTTCCCTATTGTTTATGTTGTTCTGTTGTGCTTCAATGCGCAACCATTCCATTTTGACTTGGTACATCTGGTTGATATGTGATTCCAAGTTGCGGAGACTGTCCCTGTAAGAATCCAAGTTCATCCTCTCTTTTTGGAGTCCCCATGACTTCTTTTCAAGTTGTAGATCGGCAAACTGAATCCTGATTTTTTGCAGTTTTGTTTCGAGTTGGAAGGCTTGCACATTATAAGTATGAGCCAATTCACGTTTTCCCAATGACAGTTCCCTTTTGCCAATCTGTACCTTCCTTTCTTCACTTTTCACATGGTTGTGGTAGTCGTTTATGTCCAGTTTTTCTTTTTTCAATTTCAGGCTTTCCCCTATCAGTGAAAGGAGCCGGTGGCTGTGTTCTATTCTACTTTTCTTTTCATCGAGTTGCATGTTCTTGGATTGAATGATCAAGCTTTCTTTTTTCAACCCTATTGTCCTGTTTTCATGTCTTAATTTATTCTCCCTGTCATTTTGGTTCAACTCAATTTTCTTTAAGCCAAGTTCCTTATTGATCAAGCTCAACATTTGGTTCTTAATTTCTAATCGATTTTCTCTGTCAGTCAGTTCCAGTCCTGTTTCCTTGTTCTGCAATTCCTTGGCAAACAATTCAAGTAACCGATGGCCATTTTTCAGCTTGTTTTCCCTTTCAGTCAGGTTTAATCCTTTCTCTTTGTTTTCCAATCCAATACTGACCAATTGTAGGAGTCGATGACTGTGATCTAATTTGTTTTCCCTGTCGGTATAACTCAAGTTCATTTCCCTGTTCGTAATGTCCAAGACCCTAAGATTATGCTCTATCAACCCTTCTCGTTTCAGCAATTCGAAATCCTCTTTTTTCAGTTCCGTTTTTACATTCTCAAGTTCGATCAAACGGTAATTGTGCTTTATTTCATTTTCTCGTTCGGTAAGTTCCAAGTCCATTTTGCTCAGAGTCAAAATCTTATTGTCAACATCCAGTTCTTTGTTTCCCAGTTCCAACAATTTATTAGCAATTGATAGTTCTTTTGTATGGTGGGCAAGGTTGCCTTCCCATTTTTCCAAACTGATATGCTGTCTTTTTAAAGCTTGTTGTACCCTTCGTAAATGTTGAGGAAAAGAAAGCCTTTCTTTGGCCTTGGGCAATTCCAGGTCAAAGGGAAGGCTCCTATGTTTATATGCGAGGAAGAATGTTCCAGCCAAAAAAACGCTGCTGATAATTAGTGCTATTCCCATTACAAATGTGATTTATCCTTCGTATTCGAAGTTTGGGAATTCTTCTTCCTGTTGCACCTTTTGAAGGACTGGCTGTTTTTTCAATAAATTCGCTTTTTGTAAGAGTGCAATGAGTTCCTCTGAGTTCGAAAAATCATTCTTTGATTCGGACTTCATTATTTTCCAGACTTCACGTGTACCAAGCAGTTCGGGTAGGTTACTGATGCCGTTTTCACTGAGCAACTTCTCATCAATGCTCCATATTTTCTCGTCCGCCCTTTTAGAGATTTTTTCCAGATGTTCCTTGATGCGGATATATTCACCATTGTTCAGAAGAATGCGCATTATTGCAGGCATCGACTCCATGCACAAAAGCAGGGCAAATACAAAAAGGTTAATGAATAGTTCTGTTGGTGAACTCGTGGAAAACATGTTCTTTAGGTAATACCCAGCCAAAGCAGTATTGGAAATGTCGGCCTCTCTTTTTCTTGAAGAATAAGTGTCTCGCAATGACTCCAAGACAAGTTCTTTTTTCTCCAAAAAGGCATCCCGCTCCCTCCTGGCTTCTATGAGACGTTGGCTTTTTCCTGTCCTGTCATAGTATTCTCCCGCCTCTGTAACCTTGGAGTTCAGTTCTTCTTCCTGTTGGAAAATTATTTTCTCCTCGGCTAAAAGCTCGGCATCAATGACATTGTTGAATTCCTCAACTTCTTGCTCGATTTTCTGGGTTATACTATTTTGCGATAGGTTTACCTTATAGGGAATGGCCATGATCAATGCGATTAGGATAGAGAAAATTACCCTTCCTATAATCTTCTCCATACTGTAGGTGTCAAGTAACGTGCGGTCATGATGGTAAAGAGCAAAGGTGATCAGGAATCCGACTACAATTCCCAGAAATTTGCTCCCTAAAATGAACATCACTCCAAAAAAGAAGGCAAAGCCAGCGATTAACGAAGACAAAGGCACAAAGAGCGCAAGGATATTAATCAATGCTCTGTCTCGGTTCGAGACACGGCTAAATATGGATTCGTCGATGAAAGAAATTTTTCTGAAAAACATAATTGAAAATTTTGTGATGAAAGTTTATTGTTAGGATCAGCCTTATTAATTGGGCATAGAAATACTACCCTTAGTAGAAAACACTAAGCTCAATTAAAACCGTTGCTGATTTTGTGGAATTCAGGTAATGGATTTGATCAACTGATGATCAACTTTACCAAGAAATCGTCTTTATATTGTAAGTTTGGCTGTTTAACTATCTTTAAATTTACTTGCTTAGTTCATTAGTATGAATCGGTTTCCATTCTGTCTTCATTACTCAAGTAGATTTTCGTAACTCTCCCAAACCAACGTATTAAAGTAATGATGAAACGGCCATCAACCTTATCCACGAACAGTTTTCCGAATAAAGGCTTTCGCAATACTTTCGTTGGGCGGGATGGGTTGGTAATTTTTACTTCTTTGAGTTGTTTCTGTTTTTTCATGTCAAAAATTTTTATGTGTAGTTAATGAATAGGTACACCCCCCTGTCAATTGGCAAATAGGGACAGGATAGGTCATTAGTGCAAGACCAATAATCTGATTAATTGATCGCTACAAGATATGTAGCTGCTCCGCTTGAATGGCTGTTAGCCCAGATACAAATGGGTTGAAATTTTTAGATTTAAATTATAGGAAAGTAAAAAAAGATATGATTTGTCTCGTTTCACTCTTTTGTCTCTCCTAATTTCTGATTGCCATTTTCGCTTGCTAAACGAAACTTGTTCAATATAAACCACACGTCTTGTTTCATTCGGCCAAAGCCAAATGTCTCAAAACGCCCCGTCTTGTCGTACCAAGATGGGGTTTTCTGGAATTGAAAAGAGAATATTTCTATTCTGAAAAAGGATTTAAATGAACTTTTTATGGTCGAACTTTGAGCTGCAAGTTACATTGAGAATAAACACAATCCAAGATTCAGATGTACGAAATTTTAAGGCTTCTGTGACGAAATTTTGAAGCCTTGTGACGAATTTAATACCTGACTTTTATATAAGAAGTATTTCATGTGATGAAATTTTGAAGCCATGTGACGAATTTCAAAATTATCCTAGCAAGGAAAAAAAAATCCTAAACATGAGACTGGTCATCATGAAATTTATTCCATCTAAGCTTGAATTCATCTGCTGAACCAAGTGTCAGTATAAGTTTTAAACCTTCCGGATGGTGTTTTAATCTGATCTCTTTGTGTTTTTTTATAGGATTTACTTCTTTGAGACTGACAATAGTTCCTCTGTTTATTTTGGCAAAAAAGGTTGAAGGCAATCTATTATACAAATTTAGGATAGTTAATCGAGCTTCTAATACCTGTGGTTTCCCATCCTGAAAATAATGTATCTCGATGTAATTTCTTCGAACTGTTTGGATAAAGTTAATATCCTTAAAAGGGATTGCTACTTCTTCTAAATCGGATTTCTGACTGTTCAATTTAGTTAGATTTTCTATCGTGAGAACATCATCAAGTGTTCGGGTGTCCTTATTTGCTGATTCATAAATTTTGATCTTTTTCTCTAAATCTTTTAATTTTTTTTGTGTTTTCTTGTCATCTTTTTTGTTTCTCTTCCGTTCGGCTTCATTTGCTTGTTCAATTCTCTTTTTTCTAATATTAACTATTGCTGTTTCTATATTATCGGCAAAGAACGATATCATTTGCAAAAAAACAATAATAGCTATAATGATAAAGCCGATTAAAAAGGCCTTTTTTTTAGTACTGTAGTTCCATGAAC
>JBCBRY010000246.1:0-6760 GCA_039819485.1 Bacteroidota bacterium
TACGCAACCAAAATATTGGAATTATCATTGTCAGAGGCGAAAAAAATCGGAATAAAAAAAGCGCTGCTTACCTGTAGCAAGGACAATATTGGATCGGCCAAAGTAATTCAAAAGAATGGTGGCATTTTTAGAAAAGAACAACTGGTTGATGGAAAACCATCCCTGAGTTTTTGGATTGAAATTAAATGAAAATACTTTTAAACAGCTTCAATTAAAAAACCAGCATAGAATCAATAAATCTATGCTGGTTTTTTTAATCAAAATGGAAGAAAAAATCAAAAACCAAACATCCCGTTTTCATTCGCCAGATTTTCGGTTGGTATTTCCTGAATGACATCCCAATGCTCCACCGCCTTACCATTTTCTACTCTGAACAGGTCATAAAACACATGGCCTTTTCCGTGCCATTCACCTTCATTGATGGTCAGAACAAAATTCCCTTCACCGATGACTTTGTGCAATTTCTTGTACTGGAACATATCGTTATTTTCGATCAAATATTGAAAAGCTTCCTGCACTCCGTCGAGGCCGTCCCTGATGGCCGGATTATGCTGATGATAAGTTTCCGTGCTGATATAATCAGTAATTTTAGCGGGATTCTTGCCGTATAGAATATCATCCAGCAATTTTCCAATCATTTCCTTGTTGGCTTGTGTCGCTTCCTGATTTTTGACTTCTGTCGGCCCGTCAAGCAAAGTTCTGCCCGAAGGATTAGGGGATGTATTTGGCATTAAGGCGTCCCAATGTTCAGCAATCTTGCCATTTTCGTCAAAACGTAAAATATCGAACGAAACCATTTCATCCGCTCCAAAAGGCTTTGCTCCAGTCCATAAATGATGAATGGCCACAAAGTTCCCGTCCTCGATCACCCGGAAGGCCTTTGCCTTTGTACCATTCTCCTTCAGTACAGGGAGCAAACCTAAAAATGGTTCTAACCCTGTGGGAATGAATGGGTTGTGTTGTATATAATCAGTATTGGCCAATGACCTGACGGTCGCTGCATCTTGGTTTGTAACAGCTTGTACGAACGCGATTGCGGTTTCTTTTTTGTTCATCGTTGAATTTTTAGAATTAGAAATTTCGGTTTGTTGATGATCGCTTGTCGAGTGATTCGACTTAAAGGCCGCGATCAAGCCCGTCAATAATAGAATTGCAAAAATTTGTTTCATATTTGAAGAATTATTACTTTTGATTTGCAAGCAAAACTATATTAATTACTTTTGATTTGCAAGCAATTCTTAATATAAATTGCATTTTGCAAGTAATTTTTAACGGTTCGTTAACATGAAGAATAAATTCCGCTGCGACTGCCCGTTTACTTCGGCCCTTGATGTTTTAGGGGACAGGTGGATGTTGGTTATTGTGAAATTGATGCTCCTGGACTTTAAGGAAACCTTCAAAGATTTTATGGAAAGCGATGAAGCTGTCGCCACCAATATTCTTTCAGCCAAACTCAAAATATTGGAAGAATTTGGAATAATTTCAAAATCAAAGCGCCCCAACAATAAAAAAACCAACCTGTACCACCTGACAGAAAAAGGATTGGCTTTGACTCCAGTACTCGTAGAACTTGCCGCTTGGAGCGACAATCATCTCAGGGGTTTTCACCCAACTATCGCAAGCGGAGAAGGCATGGAAAAAATACGGCATGACAAAGCGGCTTTTGCATTTGCATTGGAAAAGAGATATCGGGATAATTTGGCTGAAAACAATTAATCAGGTGATCCTGATAAAGGAAATAAAAAGGGTCACTAAAACCTACATCGCAATAAATTTCTGTTGAGCGCAGGGCAAATTAATCAATGATATTTGTACTCAGAATTCAACTAAAACATTAAAATAAAACATGGAAAATTACCTAGATGGATTTGTACTTCCAATCCCGAAAAATCACCTTGAGCAGTACCAGCAAGTAGCTCAAAAAGTTGCGGCAATTTGGAAAGAACACGGGGCACTTTCTTATTTTGAATTCGTTGGTGACGATTTACAATTTGAAGGGCTGCGCTCATTCCCGGAAACGATCAATGCCAAAGAAAATGAAGTGATCATATTCGGATGGGTAGTGTTTGAATCTCGAAAAACAAGAGACGAGGCGAATGAACGAGTTGCAGCCGACCCCAGAATGACAGATTTAATTGCACCTTTGACCAGTCCGGAAAAAATCATATTTAATGCGGAGCGAATGGTTTACGGAGGGTTTAAACCACTTGTCCATTCAATTTAAAACACGAAATGGTCAGCCGGAAAAAGAGTAAATTTATTTTTTAAAAGATGAAGTTGTTTAAAAATTCGATAAGATAAGAAGCGTTTTTCCTAAAAAAATCAAAATATTTACTGTCAATAATTATCCCACAAGTTAAGCTTTGTTAAACTCTGTGGAATTTATCAAACAGGTGTATATTTTTGATCACACATTTTCTCAAACCTTTTAAATTCTAAAGCATGAAAAACCTTTTGTTTGCAATCACCTTGATCTTCTGTTTAGGCTTCCTGACCACCTCCTGCAATAAAGACGACGACGCCGTCTCTGACAAATCTGTCCCCGAATTATTGACCCAACACAGCTGGAAACTGGTCGGGCTCAGTGAAGACTGTGAAAAAGACAATTTCGAAACATTCAATCTGGATGGCACCTATGCTTATGATTATGGCACGGACCTCTGCGAGCCCGAAGAGGAAAATTCAACCGGCACCTGGGAATTATCAGCTGATGAAACGACTCTTACAGTCACCAGCAACAGTGGCGGCCTCTCGGTAACGATTGAATTTACCATCATCGAAATTACAGAAAACAGCATGACACTGGGTTTTGGTGCGCTGCCTGGCGGCACCTTCGAACCTTGTTGAACAAATAATAAATTCCGCTTTTAAAAATATTTGGCTGCTGCCCGAAAGGACAGCGGCCAATTTTTGTTCTAGTAAAATTGAGTGGATTTTTTCTATATTGGACAATTAAATCTGAACATGGGACAAAACTCTATTTTGCTGAACCTGAAGAGTACGCCCTCCCCCAAGTCCCCTCCAGAAGGGGAAATCAAATCCGTTATTGTCTCCATCTAAAGGGAGTTAAAGATGGGTTTACAGGTACAGATTATCATTGTTTAGCTTTGTCCTTTACTTGGCCATCAAAATTTATAAGCAATTATTTCTTCTTCTTAATTTAAACCAACACCAAATAATTACTACTGATGGATTACCTGAAAGACAGAACCTTTGAATTATTCCGGTACACTATACCCGGTGTGTTTATGATCTTGGTGTGTTTAATGTTAGATAGTAGAGTAAACACACCTTTCGACCTGTATGAAATCCATTTGCAGGGGGCATCTACTTCCAGTGTACTTTTTGCCATGTTTTTTGGTTACATAGCCGGATTGATCATTGATGAAATGGCCTTATATCTGATTCGTAAATTTTTCAGGAAGAAACTAAAACCGGTCTACGCTTCCAGCACTAATTTAACCTTGCCACAGAAATATGCATTGCTCCGGGAAAAAAGTGTAGCCAACTATAAAAATATCGAAAACCATATCGTCATCAGCGGGATGTGCAGGAATCTGTCACTCGGATTTTTATTTCTTTCTGTTGTAGCGGCGGTAAAATTGTTCTTATTTGACGATTTGAACGTTTGGCTCTCCATGCTACTTGTGGCTTTGTTGTCGATGGTCTGCTTGTATGTCAAGTCCAGAAAATTTTTACAGTGGTGGCTGCAGGATATGGATGCTGCGGTAGATTTTATCGAGGACAACAAAGAAGGAGAACATACAAGATAAGTGAGCAGTTCTACCGTTTTGAAAACCGGGATTATCTAAACAAGAATAAAAACAGAATCAAAAAGTAACATTCGAACTTGAACGACTCCTAAATAAAAAATCATTTTAAGAGACTAATTTCAAACACTATGTTTGCGCCCTCTGAAATATTGACAAATAATTAAGTTCAATGAACCAGGGCCAGGATTATTGAGCGGAAAAAACCGACCGATAAAGCTCTGATGCTTCTATGTCATTCCGGTCAGTTAGCATTCTCCTAAATTTCCCCTCCACAAACATTTGTGACTGATCTGCATAATGAGAACTCAACACATTGCCTGACTGGCCAGTCGGTAAAATGCTCCAACTGTTGCCGGTCAAATTGGCAAAATCAACGATACGACGTGTGGATGGCCCGGCAAACACCTCATAAGTTCCATCAGGCTGCAAGCGGCAATGCATATTATTGATGGTCTCGGTGTTTCCGGAAACTGGGAACGGTCCGACATTAAAATATTTTTTAAGTGGTGGCACGGCCGAAAAAGAATGGTTGTGTTCCAGGGTATGTGCTTTTTGCCACTGCCAGTCTACCGTATTGGTGCCAAATTGTTCCGTCAGTTCTGCGGTCGTATTGCTGATAGCTTTGGTAAAAATATCAGTACGGGTCTCCCGCACCTCGGCGGTATTTACGTCATCCCACCATTTTGAATCTGCGTTGGCAAGCAACGGCTGCAATGAGCGTTTCATGATGTGGGTTCCGTTAAAAACCTGGAACAGGTCGGCCCCCAGCTCGTCCGTAAAAGTCGCGGCGGCAATGTGGTACATCATTTTACTGTAAATGGTAGGTGCGGCAAGTTCTTTCGCAAAAATGCCTTGCCAATCGCCCAGCTCTGCCAGTACCGATTTTTCTTTTTCGGAAAGCATGGACTGATCAATGCCATCCAAGATACTCAAAACGATTTCGGGAGCATTTTCCGATGTCACATCGAGCAACATCTGTTGGTAATCTTCAACAGTCCAGTCATCTTTCTTTTCCAAAAGTGAAACAATGCGACGGGCCCGGTCTTCCGGCAAATAATATCCGGGGTGCAAACGGCCAGAGGGTGACCGGGACTGGTTATTGGCACTGTAGACGTAGCCCCACTCTGGGTTTTCAGACTGAGGATTTTCGGAAAAATCAAAATAGCCGAGCGGATCATCGGCTCCGGAACTGCCATCCAGGATGAGTTTGCTGTTGACATGGTCCGGCCGCCTTGGCAGCTTTGCTGCCGACCACCACGCAATATTCCCCTCTTTGTCCCCATACATTATATTCAGTCCGGGAGCATGGATCATTGCGGCTCCGGTCCTCACTTCATCCATATTTTTGGCCATTCCCAACAGGTAGGCAGATTCGAGCAATTGGTTGGTGTGTTTGGTATAGACCCACCAAATACTTACCGGATCACTTTCTTTTAAGGCAGCAAAACCCTCATTCATCACTGGCCCGTGAACGGTGGATTTAACCTGGATGGTCACGGCTGTTCCATCCTTCACCTGAATGGTTTCTTCCCGTGTTTCAAATGCTTTCCATTCACCTTTATAGAGGTATTCACCGGCGTTATCCGGATTTACCTTTTCCCTGAACAAATCGATGTCATCATTTTCAAACATGGTCAGCCCGATGGCGTGGCGGTCAGTATTAATGAGTTGAGGAAATGGGAAGCCCCCCAACCAGCAACCATAGAGATTCAGGTCGGGCGCATTCAGGTGGGCCTCGTACCAGACTGACGGCTGTGAAAACGCAATGTGGGGATCATTGGCAAAAAGCACTTGTCCGCTTTCGGATTTCTTCCCGCTCACTACCCAGCTGTTACTACCAATGAAGGCTGGGACCGGCAAACTGTTCATGAGTTCATCCACTTGCATGGACAGGCCCTCATAATTGATTTCACTCCCACTACTTGCGATGATCGTTGAACTGCTATCTACATGCACCATCAAATCATTCAGGTAATCGGCTCCATGTTTTTCTAAAATATAGGTCAGGATGGGTTCAGTCTTGTGCGCCATAGCAAAACTGAATGCCATGTAAGCGCTCACATTGTAGACATCGGCCACCGAAAAAGGCGTTTTATCCAACCCTAAAATGGTAAATTCGATTGGTGTTTTTCCATTTTTCACATACTCGTTGATCCCATCCAAATAGGCTTCAACCAGTTCTTTCACCGATTGGCCAACTTCATTTTCAAAATGCTGAACCGACTCCTCGGTGTATTCAGCCAGGCCCAACATCCGGAACATTCTGTCTGTTTCGAGGGTGGCCTCTCCAAATACTTCAGACAAGCGGCCCGGTGCGATACGTCGTACGAGTTCCATTTGCCACAAGCGGTCTTTGGCCTGGGTATAACCCAATGTCCGGAATGCATCCACCCTGCTCTTGGCGTAAATATGAGGAATCGCATATTCATCATAAATGACCTCAGTCCCATCGGACAGGCCGTTAATTGTGCCCTCTTCGTTATAATCCGGTTCGAGAGAATTAAGGTAAATCCAGCCGCCCGCAAGGCATAAAAGAGGTAGGAGAACAAGGACCAAAAGCAACCGCTTCAATAACTTCATTTTGATATTTTTATGGTAAAGGTAGAAGTGAAAAATGCAATTCCAAACAATCCGGGGCAATTCAAATTGAACTGGCGGGCAAATTAGCAGTTTTAAATATGTGGGTTTTTGCCTAATTATGCATCCTATTATTGAGGGGAACAGACCCAATTAAAAAAATGCAGGAATAGAATTGTTTAAGTTGTCTTTTTAATCCATTGATTTTCAGCTTTCCCACCAAATTTCTTTTGCTTTTTTATCTTTTGTTTTTTTCCTTCATTCATTAACAGAAACAGGTTGACAAGAATAGAAATGATATTTTGGCATTTCTAATTTTTCAACGTGTTACAATGAAGTTGTTTGAAAATTCCTGTTGAGTCGAAAATGTTAGGATTTTGAGGAGAGCTGGTTGATATTTTAGAAGGGAT
>JBCBRY010000247.1:0-6644 GCA_039819485.1 Bacteroidota bacterium
CCTTCATTATTTCTTCGATACCTATTGTAGAGGTTTGATACTTTATGGTATTAGGGTGAAAAAAATAATGAAGGGGCTCGACTTTTATTTTTCACTGGCCAAAATGCGATATGGCACGGAGCTTCTCGCCCATGAAAAAATTTTATCAAACACCCATGATATATTTTTTATGGAAGAAGTAAAAAACAATATCCAAACCTCGTTTTCCAAAGAAAATCCAATTTTTAATATTTACCTAAAAATCATCCAGCTATATCAAGAAGGGCATAAAAAAAATATTTATGAGGAAGGAAAAAATTGCTTTATGCAGCACCTTGAAAAATTAAGTACGCCGGAAAAAGCGATTGTGCTCCAACATTTTTTAAACCATACCAATGGCGTCATCAACCAAGGTGACCGTTCCTATACACAGGATTTATTTGACTTATACAAGATTGGACTTCAACACCATTTGTTTATATCAAACGGCCGGATAAAAGATAATATATTTATGAATATTGCCGTTTGCGGAGCATACGCCAAAGAATTCAAATGGGCTGCTGATTTTATTGAAAAATACAAACAATACCTCGAACCGGAAAAAAAAGAAAATGCAACAGCAATCAGCAAAGCTTACTGGCATTTTTACAAAAAAGATTTTTCCACTGCCATTGATTTTATCAATTGCTTGGAGGGAAAAGAACTGAACACTGACCTGCGCGCCAGGTCCTTAGGGACCAGGTCTTATTTTGAGCTTTATTTAATTGACACTACTTACCTGGAAATGTTATTGAATTACCTGGATGCATTTCAACGGTTTATTACGAGAAAAAAAATCCTGTCTCAAAACAAACGAAACGCATATACTAATTTCATTTCCCTGACTCGAAAACTGACCCTGGCCAAAAATGAAAAAGGAGTGAAAAAAAATTTCAAAAAAACAAAAGCTCAAATCAAAAACCTTCTTCAGGAATCTAAACCGCTCATTGCCAAGTCATGGCTGGAAGAAAAAATGGCCAGCTTATGAAACCAGGAGAAGAGTCGACAATCAAACCCTTCTCCTGACTGTTGGCTTCTACAAATCGACAATGTCAACAATGCCAATAAAACTTGCTTGTTCCTGTTCCGGACCAAAAGCCGTCAAAGTAACTGAATAAACGCCTGACTGAAGGAAGGCATGTTCAGGGTTGGTTTCAGTAGAGGTAATGCCGTCTCCAAAATCCCAATGGTACGAAACGGCATTCTGGGACAGATTGGTAAAGCGGATACAGCTAAAAACCGTACAAGGATTAGTGCTGATTTGGAAATTGGCCGTTACGGTCGAAAAAGGAATGGCCCCTCTTTCAAGTTGCAAATTCTTTTCGATTGGCATACAGGCCATTTCATGCTCCACAGGTACACAGGCCGAATCGGGAGGACTGACCCAGCTTACCGATAAAAAGACCAATAAACAGTAAAAAAACACACTGCTGGCAAATCGGAAATAATTGAATTTCCCTGTGTTTTTTTTGCAGAAAATGGAGGTGGCTGCTTGAATGAATTGTTTCATGATAAAAAATTGAAAAGGTGATGAAATAAGCACCTGCCCGGTTTAGTGACCTGAAAGCAAAGAGATGGCCTTTGCCTGTGGGCCCCTAAGTCCCTCAGCATGTGCTTCAAGAGTTTCCTGACACCTCAGAAAAGGCATAAGTCAAGCTGTCCACTTGCCGCAAAGCGACCGTGAAATCACATTGTTATATCCAGTGGAAAACGCCTGGATATTTTCGTTGCAAACTGTTGGAAAAAAATTATTTGCTCCTGACCTAAACCGCCTTTACTGAAAAATCGAACTTGTGTTGCTTTGATCCTTCCGGACTGATTTGACGCTGGTTTGGAAGGAATGCGCTTAAGTTCAATTGGTAGTAGTAAGCGGTTGAAAAACATAACCATCGAACAAGACTTTTTTCAGAGAAAAAAAAATTTTTATCAGATTTTGGTTATGTTTGGTAATTAAAAACGACTCATAATTCTAGGCCCTATTTTGACCATTGAATGTAAAGACATATCAGAAGACCAATTGCAAAAAGCGCTATTCAACCTGAACCAAAAAAATCAGGATGCTTACTGGGAATGCCTGTACAAACGTGCCCGGCCAATTACAGTCGAACTTGTAAAAAATATTGGCGGCAAGGAATCTGAAGGAGTGCAGATTTTTCATACCGTCATTGCAAAACTGCGTGAGTTGGAACTGCAAAAAGACCTGAACACAGTTGTTGCAAGCGGACTGTTTCAATGGATCAAATTCACTTCCGAAAATGAAATGTTTGAACACCACAGCCGTTTGTCAGGTACAGCGGCCAAATACCTTGAAAAAAAGATCAAACCCTGGATCGCCCGATTACCCTATGTGAACGGACAGGATGACGTGAACGAAATTTTCCAACGTGCAATAGCAGATTTCCTGAGCAACAAAGAAAAGCCACGGCATAGCGATATGGTGGCGTACATCATCGGGATCTGCAAAAACAAAGGGAGGGATTTAAGCCGGAAACAAACACTGGAGCGAAACAGAAAGGAGAAATTTGTCAAGGAACAAGGAGACACCTTAAAGGTGGAACAACCCCAATCATTTGAATACGCCCAATTGCCACTTGAAATGGAAAAGCAGTTACGGAAAATGTTTGCGCAGATAGGTGACAAGTGCAAAGAACTCTTGCGGTTATTTCACAAGGAGAAAATAAAAGGAAAAGAAATTGCCCGCATCAGAAATTACAAAGACGCGAATGTGGCCCGAAAAGAAGTATATAATTGTAGAAAAAAATTAAGAAGCCTATTGATCAAACACCCTATTTTGATTAACCACCTCAACCTGCTTTGGGACAAAGGACGACAAAATGATTAGCACATGCACGACGATTACCTGATCATCGACCAATACCTAAATGGAGAACTTCAGGGCCATGAACTGAAGGCCTTCGAAGCGCGCCTGGCCAGGGAGGAGGACCTGGCCCAGGAGGTGAAGCTGCAAAAAGCCATGGCCCAGGCAGTGATAGAATACGACCGGCTGGCGTTTCAGGATAAATTGTCGGAAATGGAAAAAAAAATGGCGGGCCAGCAACCTGACGACCGTAAGCAGAGGAAAGGGCTTTATATTTTTCTTGGCATACTCACCCTGGTTGTTTTGGTGGCCTTGATCATGAATATCCCGGTGTTCCAAAAACAAGACAAACCATCTTCAGAAGTCCAGAATGAACTTCCCATTGACTCCACCAAGGTTGACCCATCATCCACCACTCCCGAAAAAAACACTTCCGGGAAAGAAGACCCACCGATAGCCACCGACAAAACAACCGAACCTGGAACTCCCGAAAAAGAACCGCCCCCAGTCAACGATAAACAAGTGCCTGAATCCCGTCCTTTGGAGTTGGCCGTCAATCAATATTTGGCCGTTGTCGAACCACTCGATGGCTCTACCAGAGGGCAAGAAGACCAGGACAAATGGAAGGCGTACTTTGAGAAAGGCGAGTACCGGGAAGCCGCCAACCTGTTAGACCAGCTGATCGACAGCGGTGAGGGAAATGACGAGATCCATTTCTTTGCCGGGCAGTGCCATTTGCAGTTGAAAATCTACGACGAAGCGATCATCCTCTTTGGCAAAGCCATTGGCACAGAAGAAGTCGAAGGAGGGTATTACGATGGCCAATCCCTTTGGCTCAGGAGCCTCGCCCATTTTAAAAAAGGCAACCTTGAAAAAGCAAAAGCCGACTGGCGTACCCTTGCCTCTGACGATTATTATACCTTTCGAAAAGCTGAGGCAAAAGCATTGTTAGAGCAGGAGTAGTCATCCTTTTTCAATTTCAAAACATGGCCCTCCCATCTCCCGATAAGACAAACCCTGACCAATAGTACGGATGGTCCCATTTTTTCCCAAGAAAGCTGGGGTCAGACAAGCATGCCATTTGCGCCCGTTGCAGGGCTACATCCTTCCGAAGCCCCTTTTTCAAATTAGCATAAAAAGAGACCATCAGGGATGCCGTCGCCCGGTCGTTCACCGACCATTGGCTCATCAAGAGGGCCGGACAGCCAGCATAGGCAAATGCACGCGCCAGGCTCATGATGCCTTCCCCCTTCTGGATGTCGGAGTAGTAGCCGGATTCACAGGCACTCAGCACTGTCAGGTCGGCATTGAGCGACAGATTGTAAATCTCGGCCACGTGCAGGTTGTCATCGTCTGCGGCACTGGTGTCCGGGTTCAGCGTAAACAACAATTTGGAATAGGCCGGGTCCTGGTCATCCAACAGGCCGTGGGCGGACAGGTGCAGCACCCGGTAACGGTGGGCCGTTTCCCGAAATTTTTGTTCCGTTGCCTCCGCTCCCAAAAAGATGTGGCTTTCCGGCCGGAACAAAGAATCGGCCGCCTGCACTTCTTTCCTGCCAAATGGCAGGTCTACTTCTCTCATTTTCGCCTCGGCATCGAACAACAGGGAATCCAGTTGGGAAGGCAGATTGATGACCCCGTCGAAACCACGGGTCGTGAGGTCGGTCCCCTTTGTGCCTTGATAGGCCGCACCAAAACCCCCGAAGGTCAAAAGCTGTTCATTGGCCTCCCGCTGTTGTTGAAATGAACGGTGCCAAAGGGTGGCGGAAAACTGGTAGCTCACGGCATAATCTTTACATAAATAAGCTAAATCCTTAAAACGGAAGCGTTTGCCCTCGGCCGGTCTTTCTCGTAGCAAGACTCCGAAATTGAGGTGGTGCAACCGCCCGCCCGGAACGATGACCAGGCGTTTGACCTTTGGGCCCACCGCGTTTAGTGGCTGCTCTAACAGCAGTTGGTACAGCCGGTGGGCAGCCGGCACAAACCATTTTTTGGTCTGCCGCTCCTGTTGGCGCACCAGTTCGGGGTCGGTCATCGCCATTCGCAGGGTGTCGATCCATTGTTCCAACTGTTGTGGTTTGGGTATTTCATGTATTTGAAAATCATCCTTGGCAATGGCAAATACAAAAACCGAAGTATCGCCGACCATGTATTCCAACAGCAGTTCTTCTTCCGTCAGCACCTCCTGTTGCAGTTCCTCCACGGTAACGACGTTGGTTTTGTATTTCAGCTCATGGTATTCGGTATATTGATTTTCCAGGGTATCGATCAACTGTTCCAGTTCCCGTTTCATATCGAAGACATAGTCCCTCGACAGGTTGATCTTGTCGATGCCATTCTGGAATTGTTGTTCCAAACGGGCCAGTTCGGTGGAGTCGGTGGTTTGGTTTATTTTGAGCCGGACGACGGCGGTGTCTTTTTGGGTGTCGTAGAGTTGTTTGTTGTATGCTCCGATGCCGGCTTTGAGGCTTGTTTCTTTTTCCAACAGGCTGTCGGGGATACCCGCAAAATGTTTGGCCTCACCATCGTTCAATTGGGACAATAAAATGGCGGCCTTGCTTTTTTCGGCGATGCGGAAGGCGTGGTGGTTGTAATCATTCTCTTTTGTTATTTTATTTAAATGGTGGGCTGTTTCGAGGGCGTTTTGGTAAATGGTATCGACTTGGGTGCGGAGGAATTTTCGGGTTTCGTGTTCGGCGTTTTCTTGGTTGATTAGGTCTATTAGGGCGATGGAGAGGGAATCGGTGGAGAAGGCGGTTTGGAGGTCATAGAGGTTTTTTGATTGGATGGTGTAGATTGATTTCAAGACGGCTGATTTTTTTATTAAAGAGCTTAGTAATATTTGTTTATCAATGATATTGTCTAATTTGGGATTATTGTAAATGCTTTTATCTTTAAAACTATGAACTAAAATAAAAATCGCATATTGGAAATATTCTAAGGCTTTTGGATAGTCTTTTTGAGTAGTATAAACTAATCCAACATTGTTATTAATTAATGCAACAAGAGGATGCGAAGCACCTAATTGGTCTATTACAATTCCTAAGGCTTTTTGGTAATATTCCAGTGCTTTTGGATAATTACTTCGGTTTTCATAATCTACTCCAATATTGTTATGACTTATTGCGACATTGGGATGGGAAGCACCTAATTTTTCTAGCCTGATTTCCAAAGCTTTTTGAAGATATGATAAGGCTTCTGAATAGTTACCTTGGTTTTCATAAACCAATCCAATATTATTATAACTCATTGCGACATCAGAATTGGAGGCACCTAATTTTTCCAGCCTAATTTCTAAGGCCTTTTTATAATATTCCAAGGCTTTCAGGTAATTACTCTGTCTATAGTAAGATATTCCAATACTATTATAACTTTCTGCGACATCTGGATGAGATGCACCTAATTTTTCCAACCTGATCTCTAAAGCTTTTTCATGATATTCTAAGGCTTTCGGAAAATTGCCCTTAAGTCTATAAACTACTCCAATACTATAATAACCTAACGCAACATCAGGACTCGACGCGCCTAATTTTTCCAACCTGATTTCTAAGGCTTTTTCATGATATTTTAAGGCCTTTAAATAATTGTTTTGGATTCCGTAAATTACTCCGATATTATTATAACTATCTGCAACATGGAGGTGGGAAACGCCTAATTTTTCCAACCTGATTCTTAAGGCTTTTTCATGACATTCCAAGGCTTTCCAATAGTTACCTTGGTTTTCATAAACTACTCCAATATTGTTATGACTTATTGCGACATTGGGATGGGAAGCACCTAATTTTTCTAGCCTGATTTCTAAGGCCTT
>JBCBRY010000248.1:0-6563 GCA_039819485.1 Bacteroidota bacterium
CAAGCTTCCATTCGTGAATTAAGGACGAATGCTGTAAAAAATAGCTGTTGACATTTTCAAAAATTTATGAGTTCGTCTTTAATGAATGCGTTTACAACAAATTAAAAGGCGTTTCTCTTTTGTAAATACGAAGCGCATTTTTTGCAGCATTCGTCCTTAATTCACGAATGGAAGCTTGAGAAAAATAGGAAGTGTGAGGATTGATTATGATTTTTCCCTGAATTTTAGGATCGCTTTTTCGCCAGAGTTCGATCAACTTTTCATCTCTTGGTGGTTCGTTTGGGATAACATCTAATGCGACATTGTTTAAATGCCCAGTCATTAATGGATCGAGCAAGTCATCGATATGATCAATTAATCCACCACGTGCTGTATTGACAAGTGATGATCCGACTTTCATTTTTTTAATAAATGATTTATTTATTATTCCAGCAGTTTCGTCATTTAGTGGAGTGTGTATACTAACGATATCAGAAATGGCCAACAGTTCATCCAGGGAATCTAACCGTTGTGAACCAATCATTTTTTCATAACCGCGCTCTTTATATGGGTCATAAAATACTGTTTTATACCTGAGCGCATTGCATTTCATCAAAACACTCCCTCCGATCCTGCCTGCCCCGATAATACCTACTACAGTATCGGAATTTCTTTTTATTTCGCGATTAACGTTTTCTTGCCAATTATTAAAATATGATTTCGCCTGGAAGTTGTAGTTTGATATCCCTCTGCTGATATTCATTATCATGGCAACCGCGGAATCTGAAACCTCATCCACGCCATAATCTGGATTGTTGCAGGCGATAATATTCCTTGATTTTAAATAATCAAGATCAAGGTTATCGTATCCGACTCCATAGCGTTGAACACCTCGTAGGTTTGGTAGGTTTTTACAAAATTCGTCATTGATTTTTTCGTGCCAAACTATAAGGACTTCGGTTTCAGGTCCGATGCCCAGGCCAACAAGCTCACCAAGAATTTCTTTTTCTGGATTGATTTTATCAAAATAATCAGTAATGGCTATTTTAGACATGGGGTGTTAATTAAATAATATTAAATGATAAATTCCCGACCCCTGAAATACTGTGTTCCACTTTATCTCCGGGTTTAACAATATTATTTTCTACCCCGTCGGGTGTACCGGTCAGAATAATGTCTCCTTTTTCCAATTTTGTTATTTTTGAAATATAGGAAATTGACTCTGCAACTCCGTAATTGATATCCGACATATAGCCGTGCTGCGTTACCTTGCCGTTTATTTTTGTTATCAGTTCAAGAGATGGCAGGTCTTCTTTAGAAATGGAAAATACTTTATTTAAAACGGGACAAAAATTATATCGACTTTTTGAAAAACCTAAATGATGGTCTCGTTGGTGGATATTTTGACAGGTAATATCTGCTCCCACCGTGTAACCGGCGACATAATCAAAAGCTGCTTCCACAGGAATATTGGTTCCCTCTTTACCGATGATAATTGTGAGTTCTACTTCGGTCCACATACTTTCAACATCCTTGGGGTAGGGGACTTCAGCTCCTTCATTACAGTAGGCAGAAAGTGATTTGACAAAATACAAAGGTGTTTGTGTCAAACTTCCCACACCTTTATAATTTAAGGCCAGGCAATGAATATTTCGAGGGTTGATCATCAATTTTCTGTTTTTACATTGTTGTCAATTAACGACTGAACTACATCTGAATAGGTAGCTTCAACTTTTTCTCCAGAGGCGAGAAATTTTGCAATAAATTCTGCGAAGACAAAATCTTCCTCATAATCTATATCAATATTTGCATTCCCATCGGTTGTGAAAAATCCCAGGTTGCCGGTGTAAAGTCCCCAACCAAGGTTTTCGTAGTTGGCCATGTATTTTTTGCAATCCATAATCGTGATCGCAAAGTTGAGGGCCAATACAGGTTCCAGGTCCTGGGATCTTGGATGCAGTCCGATTCGGGAAAAATTGATTGTTTTTCCCTGATAAAAACAATGGGTCTGGATTTTCTCACAAGACAACAAAGTGTCAAAATCATTTGATAGATAATATTGCACTGCATTGTCCAGGTCTTCAGGCTCGATAAAAGGAGAAGTAGGGTTGACAATCGCCAGGTAGTCCGATGGCTCATTGACCATAAAATCATAGATGTATTCGTCAATCAATGAAGCACTGGTTGCCAGTTCTGGTTTCCTTTTATAGAATTTCACGTCATTTCTTTCCGCAATTGTTCCGAATAAATCGCTATCGGAATTGATGTAAATGTCTGTTAGTTCTTTTGTTTGTTTCAGGGTATCCAGGATATATTCGATGAGCGGTTTTCCGTGGAGGAGCCTCAAGCTTTTTACTTTCACCCTGGTACTGCCCAGACGGGCTGGTACCACCACTTTTAAACTTCCTTTTTTCATGCATCTAATTTTTTTGAAATATAATTGATTTGATCGATCACTCTCGCGGCATAACCATATTCGTTGTCATACCACAAAACGAGCTTGAGCATTTTTTCACCAATAACGTCTGTCCAACGATGATCGACAATGGCGGAATAATCAGCTTTTTTGAAATCGAGTGACACCAAAGGCTCAATATTGTTATGAATGATGTTCCAGTTTTGATTTTTTTCATATTCTTCGAATACGGAGATCAAATCTTTCTTGTTTGTCTTTTCTTTAATGTTAAGAGTAATGTCCGCACTCCCAACGATGGCGGTTGGAGTTCTGTACGAAAAAGAACCGATGATGTTCTCGGTAATCCCTTCCTCAACCAATACTTTGCAAGAAGCTTCAATTGCGGAAGTAGGTTTGGGAATCATATTGCCAATTGCAGACCTGCCCAGCGCGTAATGATGGTAAATGGTACCTGGAACAGACCAGGAGCTGGCAGGTCCATCAATAAGGTTTTGATAACTCAGCCAAGGGTGGAGGGTGGTCACATATCCATGATCGACGCTGAATGCCTGGTTGACTATTTTCATAATCGGGGCAATGGCAGTAGCATCACATATACTGGTTGAAATGACATGATGATTGGAGGGGTTGTAGAGATGTTCGTTGGCACCCAGGACCATTGTAAAGTCAACATGGTCAGGAGAATGGGTAATACAAACTTTTTTACAAGCACCCAATGAAATCAATTTCTGGGCATCCAGTACGTTTTGGAAAACTCCACTTGCATCAATAATGATATCAACATCGTATTTTTTCCAGTTTACATCGTGTATTCTGTTTTCGTGGAACACATCGATTTCCTTTCCTTCAGGATCGACCAGACTTTGCCCACTGACGGTAAAAGCTTTCGGCAATCGATCGTAAAGCGTATCAAAATTGAGTGTGTATGCCAGGTTATGGATGTCAGGATTAATATCATTGATGACAACAACATCAAATAAATTCTTTTCAAGGTTGTTCCGAAAAATGGCCCTTCCAATGCGGCCAAAGCCATTAATGCCTATTTTAAGCATAGTGTTTTTGAAATTTTAGTTAGGATGATATAGTGTGTGGAAGCGAAGAAATAAAAGCTATTTTCTTTACTTCCGGAAATTGATCGAAATAGGACTCCCAATTCTGAAACTGGGTATAACCGCTCATGAAAATAAAAGGGAGATTGTACTCTTCTGCTACTTCATGATCAGTTTTGCTATCACCTACAAAGCATATTGTGCTGGTAAGGTCATATGATTTAAGATTTTCAATTTTAGTGGCCGGCCCTCCGAAAACAGATTGGAAGTAATCGCTTATTCCCTTGTGTGAAAACAATTCCAGCAGTTCCGCATGTTCTGCACCGGATAAGGCGACTAAATCATAATCATTGGATAATTGTTGAAGTGTCTCGAATGCCTTTTCAGTGAATTGGAAGTTTTTAAGGCTTTCCTTGTTCAACCGGTTATAGGTGGCCAGAATTTGATTTGCCAATGATTGATCTTCAAAATAATTGCGTGTTTTCAGTCCCCTGGGAATTCCGTTAAGTGAGGAAAAATATTCACCAAATTGAAGAGCTTCTTTTTCTGGTAAAAAATGCTTTGCAGCATCAATGATGTTGTGTTCCTTGACCCAGTTAGAGTCGAAAATAACACCATCAACGTCCAATAAGACCGTTTTTTTACTCATTAATTTTTATGAATTAGTGCTTGCATATGGCGTACAAACCGTTCGGTTGATTGGCCATCTATTTTAAAACATTCCTCTTTTATTGCGATGGTTCGTTCACGTTGCTGTAGACTTGGGTTTTCTAAAAACAGATCAATCTTAGTAGCAAGGTCAGTTAGGGATTCCGCAACCATCAAAGCATTAAAATCAATTAATTTCTTTAAATGCAGATAGTCGATCACTCTTTTGGCAGACCGCCATTCTGGCCATTTTTCCGTATCAAAAGTGGTCAGGATGACAGGTTTGTCAAAGGCGAGGGCCTCAATGGAAATGGTAGAACCAGAGTTGATGCAAATAGTAGATCCCTTGATCAGCCTGGATAACTTGACCATGTCATCCTCGTCCATGTACCAGGTCAGCAAGTCATTATTGATGATCGGAAAATCGATGGCCACTCGTTTGGATTTGAGTTTTTTTAGACGGTCGATCCAGCTTACATCTGAGGTTCGTTCCAGGAAATTGGCCATGTGCGGTCTAATGATTAGCTGCATCTTTTTTCCGAACCTGTCTTTTTCGATTTGCGCAGCGAGCCACTCTATAATATCAATTTCATTTGGTGCGAAATACGAAGCACTCATTGTGAAAAATAGATACGGGTTTGCAGGTTGCAATTCTAAATCTGTGATCACTTTGCCCATTCCTACTGTACCGTTTTTCACCTGTGCGTGTACATCAAAATGAGTAACTCCGGTCGTATGGATTCTTTCTTCCGGCGTTTTATAGTATGCTTTTAATTCTTCATTCATGATTGGGCCCCAGGTCAGATAACTATCGGCCAGAACCGGGAAAATCCCCTTTGCGGTGATGTTGTCCCAGCTAAGAATATACATGGTCTTGTGGATATTCAACTTAGTTGCAGCGCACAAGATTTCCGCTTCCATGTTGTCCACTGGCCTGGTTGAAATTACTGTAACAGGGTTATGCTTTTTTAGCAAAGAAATGGCATCCGGTTTCAGATAGAGGCGTTTTTCCACTAAATTATATATCCACTTTAGCGGGGGAGCCAGTCGGATCAAATTGCCGGCAAAAAAATACAAGCGATTCAGGAGTCTTCTTTTGAGTGTCGCTTTCTGACCACGTGTTCGCCGCTGGTGTTTTTCCCAGAGCGCTGGATTTTTCTTGATATTTTGGTGGACAAATGCTCTGAAAATAGTCCTTTGTGTATCTGCAAGACTATTTTTGGGATCGTAAAAATCGATGCTTGCATTTTGCTTTTCAACCAACTTAGCTAATGAACCATCCTCGTCCTTTTTAGCTATAACGACCATTTCAAATCCTTGCTCGGAAAGTCTGCTAATTAAATTTGTTTGAAATGCTCCACGGGCAGTATGACCGTGTGAAATCAGGTAAATGATTTTATTGTTTTGTTTCAAAGTTATTTACATTCTTTAATCAAAAGTCAAATAGCGTAATTCAACTCCTTGGCAGTATTGCCAGCAATTTCATTGATCAATTTCAATTGTGCGGTATCCAGGTGGTTTCTCCAATCACCAACGCTTCCCTTTCTAAAAAAACTCTCTTTGCCTTTTTTGGATTTTTTTTCCATCTTCGTCTTCTCAATAACATCAGATATGATTTGTTGGTCACAACTAACATTTAGAAAATTGAAAAGCTTTTCCACTTCTGCATAAACATCTTTTTTTAAATCCTCATATTTAACCCTGTATATTTTGCCGGGAAAATTACGTTCCGTTTTAAGGATAAAGTCATTGACCAAGGTCCATTCGTTCGCATATTTTTTCAAAGCTTCATCACATATTTTCAGGTGATTGTTTTCGTCGAGTACCTGAAAAGAATTTTCATTGACCAACGGTAGAAACTTGTGGTATTTACTTTTGATATATCTTCTGAAAATAGAAGAGTGGTTTAAATAGTGGATTATTTTATTTTTTTCATCTCCCAAAAAATAAGCTCCCATCCTTAGCGTATGAAATCTTTTTGAAACTATAACATCTCTTGGGTCTCTGACAATGGTTATAATTTTCGCATCGGGGACTAATTGGAGGAACAAATCAATATCTGTATAGCTTTTTGAGCCGCACGCTTTGTATCCTGGTTCGTAAAGAACGGCATCAATTAATTTGGTGCAGTATTTTTCATATAATTTTTTCTCTTCTCCACTTGAATTAGTAATCAGCTCTACGGTGTCATTAATTATTTTATTTAAATAATTTAATTCTTGTAAATATAATTTTTCTTTTTGCTGATCCATTAATCCTTTAAACGGACTCCGTCTGGCATTGTAAACACCAATGGCAGGGTAGAATAATTTTATACGTTTGGTGGAAATAGGTAAAACAGGCCTTTGAAATTTACAGTTTACCTCATTATGGGAATCCAAAATCTGTTGTAACCAAGTTGTTCCTGATTTTGATGCGCCGAAAACTACAAAAGGAGTGTAACTATTTATCATTATTGCTTGGCCTTTAAG
>JBCBRY010000249.1:0-6373 GCA_039819485.1 Bacteroidota bacterium
AAAGAAGTTACCAAACAAGATTTGGCATTTAAAAACCAATTGCTAATATGTTCTGCACCATTACGTGTAATAATCAAATCATTTTCATTGAAATTTATAGCATCATTCATTTTCATTAAATCCTCATAAATGGCTTCCTTGTTTCTATTGTGCCAGAATGAACTTACGATGTCCCCGAACGCAATAGTCAGTGTCCCAATAACTACGGCCCCTAAGATTAGATTTTTTAGCCAAGTTTTTTTCACATTGTACCTCATTAGATAAATCACAATAAACACAACAGGCAATCCAAGATAGTTAGCGAAACGCGCCATCAATAATGGTTCGTAAATGGGCAGGATCAGCAAATAGCAAAAAATAATATTAGACAGCCAAAACATGTTATCATTATCACTCAATTGGTCTCTAACAAGTTTATACCATTTAAACAAGATTACTACTGCAACCAATGGTATAACAAGCATAAATAAAGTGGTGAATTTGTCAGGGTCATCCGGTGAGAAAAGCAAACCTAAACTTGAACTGTCGTAAATTCTATTGACATAATATCCGATTCTATTGAACCTTTGTATGTCTATAAAATAAAATAGAACTAAAGTTACACCCAAACCTAAAATTAAGCCAAGAAGAAGTTTAAGGTTTATTTTCTTTGGTTTGCCTATGAAAAAGGCGAGTAGTATTGAAACAACAAAAAGCAAGGTGGCAGCGGTTGTTCCAAAATGTGTAAATACAATTAAAAGAAAAATTGCAGAAAGGGTTAAAAGTCTTTTGGGATTGAGTTTGTTTAATGCTAATTTAGATTGCCAAATAAAGAATGAGAACAAAAGCAGCCCAAGCGTATTTTTTTGTAAGAACTCGGGCATATGTAAAATACTTAATGGATAAAAAGCACTAAAAAACAGAAGAACCCAAGTCCATTTGGGAAGGGTTTTTTCTTTAAAAATATCCTTTATGATCAAATAAACTGGAATTGGAATTAATGCAGGAATTAAACTCATCCAAAACCTTGTAGAAACAACAACAGCATTTTGTATCTCCATTCCAAAAAGCATTAATACTTTGGCAGTCCCAGCGTAAATAAAAAAAAGCAAAGGCATATCGGGGAATGGAAGCTGCCCATTTTGAAGTAGTCCTCTTGTCTCTACATAATAGTAATATGTATGATTAAACCAACCCACAAATTCGGGCCTTCCAATCCAAATAACGAACACTCGAACAAGAAAAGCAATTAAAACAAGGGGCAGTATGATTCTTACATTATTGCTCATTCTATTTTCTATTTCATTGAGAGAAACTCATGTGATAAATTTAATTTTCTCATTTTTGCTTTCTTTAATGGCACACACTTTGAGCCTGTTGACCAACTCATCCAATAGCCTGAAGAGCAGGCATTTTTTTTTGTCAAAAATGGCTTTAAAAAAGGATTAGCCCTTCTTCAGTGAAGACAGTAAATTGAGTGAAGCGATTTATCTTTTCAGCCCCCTACTCCCCCCGCAAGGAGTTCACTGGATTGGCACTTGCCGCTTTCATGCTCTGAAAACCGATGGTCAAAAAAGCCACACCGACCGCCACCAGCCCCGCCACGGCAAATATCCACCAGGAAATATTGATGCGGTAAGCAAAATCCAGCAGCCATTGCCCCATGAAATAATAGGCCAATGGAGAAGCAATGACCAGCGCAATCCCGACCAGTTTCAGAAAATCTTTGGACAACAGGCCGACGATGCTGGCCGTGGTGGCACCCAGCACTTTACGGATGCCGATTTCCTTGACGCGCTGTTCGGTGGAAATAGTCGCCAGGCCAAACAATCCGAGGCAGGCGATGAAAATGGCGAGAATGGCCAACAGCGTTGCCACCTGGGTCACTTGTTTTTCGGATTGGTAGAGTTGGGCAAAATGTTCATCAAGAAATTCAAATTCAAAGGGCCGGCTGCCCATGATGGACGACCATTCAGATTCGAGATGGGCAATGGCAGGTTCCACGTTGCGGGCATCCAGCCGGACGGACATTTCACTGAACCCCCAGTCCCGCCAGCAGATGAACAATGGCTCCACTGCGTGGTGAAGGGAATTATAATTAAAATCTTTGGTGACCCCGATGATGGTGCCAAATTCGACGTCGTCGCCACCGCCGATGGTAAACTTTTTTCCGGTGGGATCATCCCAGCCCAGATCCTCGGCCAGTTTTTCATTGACGATGTAGGACTGGTTCAAGTCAGTACCTTTTTCCTTGGAGAAGGGGCGGCCATGTACCATTTCAATATTGTAAAACGAAAAATAATCATGGTCGACGTTGAGCCACGAGGAAGAATTTCCTTCGATGCCGCCAGGTGTCTCGTAGGTACAACTGGTCTGGTGCAGGTTATTGCCCAACCGCTGGCCGGAGGCGGTCACGCCCAGCACACTCGGATTGGCCGTAAACTGCTGTTTGAGGGTCTCGTATTTTTCATTGATCTCGTCATTCATATTGATGAGCACGACTTGCTCCCGGTCAAACCCTACATCGAGGTTTTTCATAAAATTATATTGCTGGATGACGATGAACGTCCCGACGATCAGGCCGATGGCAATGACAAATTGGAACAAAACCAGGCCGCTGCGCAGATCAAATTTACGGCCTGTCAGCTTCTTTGCTTTTTGCTGGATCGCCTGCAACGGGCTGATCGAGGATAACATAATGGCCGGTAACAACCCTGAAAACAAACCGACCAAAAGGCTGCCCAAAAAGAGACTCCCCAGCAAAACGGGCTTGGAAAACACATTTAGTTCGAGTTGCCGATCTGCCAGGTTGTTGAGGCTTCCCACCAGTAGTTCGCCCAGGAAAATGGCAATGGTCAAAGCGATGACGGACAAGATGGCCGACTCTCCCAAAAACTGCCAGATGAGCTGGCTTTTGGTCGCACCAATGGTTTTTCGCACCCCCACTTCTTTGGCCCGGTGGAGCGAGCGCGCCGTCGACAGGTTCATGAAATTAATGCTGGCGATGATAAGCACAAAGAGGGCCAGCAACGTAAATAATTCCACATACGTGCGGTCAAATTTTTTATAGTTATGATAATCATGCGTAACCTCCGTAGAAGCCAGGTGGACTTCCTCGAATGGCTGTAAATAGAGCTCATACGCGTCCAGTACATCTTCGCCCATATGCTTGACCAGATAATCAGGAAATCGTTTTTCCATGTCAGCCACGTTTGCATCGGGCTGCAACAAAAAATAGGTAACCAAAAAATTGCTGCCCCATCGAAACATCCAGCGGTTGGTGGAGTCGGCGGTCATGGTGGAAAGGGACATCAGGGCGTCAAACTGCAAATGGGAATTTTCCGGCACATCCTCGATCAGCCCGGTCACGGCATATTCCCGTCCACTTTCCGACGACCGGATGGTGCGGCCGATGGGAGATTGGGCCCCAAAAAAATTGCGGGCCACCGTCTGTGTGATGACCATGCTGTTTGGCTGAATCAACGCATTTGCCTGGTTCCCTTCCAGCCACCTAAAATCAAAGAGGTCGAAAAAAGTGGAATCCACTCCGACAATTTTATCGATAAATAATTCTTTGTCATTGACCCGGCAGAGGGACTGACCGTACCCGTGGAACCGGGTGAACTGTTCGACCTCCGGAAATTCTTCTTTGATCGTCTCGCCCATCAGCGGCATTGACAGGGCCACTTTCTGGGCACTTACATTTCCGAAAGTCTGCACTTCGTTCAAGCGGTAGATGCGGTCCGATTTTGCATGAAACTGATCAAAGCTCACTTCATGGTTCAGGAACAAATAAATCAGGATGCACACCAACATCCCGATCGATAACCCAAGGATGTTGATGGAGGTGTACAATTTGTTGCGGAAGAGGTTGCGGAGGGTAATTTTCAGGTAGTTAGTCAGCATGGTGGTAATGGTCAACGATCAATGGTCAACGGATAATTTTTCGTCTGTAGTCATTGACCAATATCCATTGACCATTGTCCATTTATTTTAATCTCTTCGTAATGACCTGCCCAGACCGTTAAGGGCTGCTTTGGTGGCGCCTTTTCAGATATTTATTTTTCTCCTGACAATTTTGCTTCCCTTGGCGTCAAACTGTTTATCGATTTCTTCTTTTGTCCTCGATCTCACAAAAAGTTCTCTGTCTATAAAACTTAATGAATCAATGCAATAGCCGAGAAAAGCAGAACCACAATCTTCTATTTCAACAACTTCAATCTGTTTAGTTGAAAGATTTCTTACCAGTAAAACATAATCATCTTTTGGTTCGTAATAATCAACATGAACCAATAGACTATTTTCCTTATCAAAATCATAATGGTACATATAGGTCTCGACTGAATCCTTTTGATTGAGCGGCAATTCAGATAATCCCCAGCAAGGACTCCCACATCCAAAGCTTAGCAAAATCCTCTCTTGGTCTACTGCCCAAAGCATGGGTGTTCCAACGTAAGGCATTTCGCAATAAAAAGTATCTTTCATTGTTTTCTCAAACTCATTATTTCCATATTTAATGAATAAATTATTGCCCTCACAAAAGTATTTTAAAAACCTTCCGTCCTCTTTTTGAAAGCCTAATTTTTTATAATAATTAATGACTGAAGCATCGGGTTCTATATGGCTTGGCTCTTCTATTTCAGTTTCTCGAATTGGGGCATCAGTTTTATGACCTTGTACCTGATGGCATCCCAAAATATAGATGCACACCAACATCAAAAATATACTGCCACTTTTATTTTTATTATTAGATTTATTACAGCCTACAACGATCATCTTTTTTTGTTCAATTTTTTTATTTATAGCTTTTCATCAATTGATATTTACTTTTTAAGCAGGTGGTCAAAAAAAATGACACTTTTCCTTTGCCTGAAAAAGAGTTTTGAGACTTGGGAATCAAACATTTGTCCAAATAAAAGTATCATTTTTAGCGCTCCTTATTCTTGTCCAAGCACTTACTTTTTAAACCATACTCTTTCAAAAAAGAATCTGGCGGACACTCTTTAACACAAGTACCGTGAGCATTTACATAAAATTCTGTCTCGCCGATTTTTACTTTTGCCGGCTGGCTTATCCCCTGGATTTCATATTCATCAAAAACAAAATCAGTTTGCGGCTCACCGGAAACATTAAAAAATGCACTTTTCATATTCTTGTTCAGTACATGATAACCCGCTTCACCATATTTTTTGTCAGCTCTCATAAAATTCACTTGATAGAATTTTATTGGAACAATCTCTTCTCCATCGTAAGACATTACACCTGCTTTGCCGTTAGAAGCTACAACATATCCATAAGTCGAATTATCTTTTAAAAAATCATACACAATTGGAATATCAACACCTCCATCTGCACCAACTACGCCCTTTTTCCCGTCCTTTGTGGCATAAAATAAATTCCTCCTGTAATTCCACTGCAACTCTTCATATTCTACAGGAATCAAAATCTCGTTATCAATATTTATCAGACCAATTTTATTTTTTTCACCAACCAGAAATTGACCTTCACTGTTTAACAGCTCTATTGATTCATATTTAATTGGAATTAATTCTTGGTTCTTTTCATCAACAACTCCACCCAGGTTATTTTTTTTAACCATGAACCCGTCTCTCACTTTTTTGATTTCTTCATATTCAAATGGAAGTATTATTGTATGGTCATAAAAAATAGCGCCTCTTTTATTATCCTTGGTCAAAATACACCCACTCTTCTTATCAAGAGATATATAATCAGGTTTTTGGAAATCGAATGTAGCAACATGGTCGATTGAGTCTAAATGAACGAGTCCGTAATTTTTACAGTCCGGGCTTACGAGAAGCCGAAAACTTTTCGCCTCAAACTCCCGGACATCACAATATCCCGTTCTTGTATAATAATCCTTATCCAAAAAATAAAAATGTATTTTTCCATCTTCATTTGTACACCTAAACAACCCTTCATAAACATAGGTAACATACTTCATTATTGGTGGTATTAGCTCTTTTCCCTCTTTATTGTACAAACCACATTTTCCATCATTTGTGACTACTTCAATACCGTAATCTTCTATTTTTACTGCCTGCCAATTAGCTGGAATCAAAATTGGATTCAGCTTTGAATCAAAGACGCCTATTTTTTCATTTTCTTTCAGAACAAACAGACCTTTCCTTGACTTTATAAATCTATGTGAAACATCCTTTATTAAAATAGTATCACCTTTTTTATACTTAGGGACAGGGGCAGGAACCACAGGTGCATCCATTAAAATTTTCTCTTCCTGATTATCAACCTGCGAATATCCAAAAGAGACTGCAAAAAAATATATTAAAAGTGTTAAGGATGTTTTCATTTTTTATTTTATTAATTTAAAATAAAAACCAGTATATTAAGTAAGTGTTTGGACAAAATAAAGAGC
>JBCBRY010000250.1:0-6360 GCA_039819485.1 Bacteroidota bacterium
TAACACCGGTTTAGAACGGTGTTAGCGCCAAGTCCGATTCTCCATTTTACATTAATTATTCGCTTCGCAGCGAATTAACGGGATTGGCCAGAGCAGCTTTGATGCTCTGAAAACTGACGGTTAAAAACGCCACGGCAATGGCAGTTGCGCCCGCCAGGGCAAACACCCACCATTCCAGGTCGATACGATAGGCAAAGTCGTGGAGCCAATTGTTCATAAAATACCAGGCAACAGGGGTGGCCACCAACAGTGCGATGACTACCAACCGCAGGAAGTCCCGTGACATCAGGCTGACCAGACTGGCCGTAGTTGCTCCCAGCACCTTGCGGATACCCAGTTCTTTGGTACGTCGTTCAGCCATGAAGGCCGCCAGCCCAAACAGGCCGATACAAGCAATCAGGATAGCCAGGGAGGTAAAAAAAGCAACGGCTTGTCCCAGCATTTTTTCCTGTGCAGCCAGTTTGGCAAAATTGTCATCGAGAAAAGTATAGGCAATAGGCGTTTCAGCATGGAACAGTTGCCACTTGCCATCAAGGTCGGTCAGGAAGTTGGCTATCTGGTTACCTTTTAGTTTGATGGCAAGTCGGTTGCCCTGCGTGCCGTACATCATGATGGTAGGTTCTATCTTTTCCCGCAACGATTGGAAATTGAAGTCCTGTACAACCCCTACCACATGGTAGCCCCCTTCGTTGACGATGGCACCAATGGGATCTTTGTCATTCAGGCCCAATGCACTCACCGCTGCCTCGTTCAGGATCACCGCGGTGCTGTCAGAAGCAATGTCCTTGGAAAAGTTGCGGCCTGCCTGCAAACGCAGGCCCAGCGTTCCCACGTAGTTTTCATCTGCGGGGAAAGTCTGCACCGTGATGGAGTTGTCCATGTCCGGTGTTTGGTAGGTGTACATCCAAAGGAAGTTACCGCCGGGCATCCGGTCGTTGTAGCTGGTGGCAGCCACCTGTGGCAAACGTTCTACTTCCTGTCGGAACGCTTCTTTTTGGCTGCCCAGTTTTTTGGTGTTCGTAACGATCAAAACACCTTCCTGCTCAAATCCTTTATCCATATTTTGCATGTACGCCAACTGGCGGTAAACAACTGTGGTACCCACCAGCAGCGAGATGGCAATGGCAAATTGAAACACGACCAGCCCGCCCCGCAACCGGGCATTGCCTCTGAGTCCAAATTTTCCCTGTAAGATTTTAACGGGCTGAAAACGAGTCAGATAGAATGCCGGGTACGCACCTGCCGCCAACCCAATCATAACGGACAACCCCAGTAGCATCAGTAAATAGACCGGGTCGTTAAAAATGGTATCGATGAGCAGTTCACCCGTAATTTTTTCGAAAATAACCAGCAACAGTTCGGTGAGCCCGCCAGCCAGTACCATCGCCAACAGACTGATGAGCACTGCTTCTACGAGAAATTGCTGAACCAATGTATGACGGATCGCACCCATCGTTTTTTTCACCCCGACCTCCTTGGCCCGTACCGAGGAGCGGGCGGTCGTCAGGTTGATGTAATTGACCATGGCGATAAAGATGAGGAACAGTCCGATGACACCAAGAATTCGAACCAGTGCCGGATTACCACCGGCCGTCAGGTCAAACTGGAAATCGGAATGCAGGTAGATGTCCTGCAACGGCTGGACAAAGTACTCCACCCGGTGACTGCCCGTCGCCCAACTTTCATAACTGGTTTCATTTTGAAAAGTAGGATAGATTCTATTTTTCCGCAGCCCCTCCAGGCTCACTTCCAACTGTCCGATCGTTGCTTCATCGTGCAACATGGCATACACAAAGATGGCAGAGGAGGTCCAATTGGTGCGGTCTTTCAATTCAAGGGGCAGGAAGAGGTCTGCCTCGATATGTGTTTTCCGGTCATCCGCTTTCACAACACCACTGACCCGGTACGGTGTTTTTTCCTTGCCCACATAAACCAACTCGCCAATGGCCGGGGCCGCTCCAAAGTACTTGCGGGCCAGCCGTTCGGTCAGTACGACTTCGTCCGCATTTTTCAATAAATGATTTGGGTTGCCCTCCAGCATCGGAAAGGAAAACACGCGGAAGAAATTAGAGTCGGCCGACAATGCCCTCCCTTCCAGGTAGGACGAGCCGAAGACTTCTATCGGCGTTTCCCCTCTGAGCGGGTTGAAAGCAGTGGCCAGTTTTACTTCCTTGCACTCGTCTTTGAGCCAATGGTACAGGCTTTCGGAAGTACGGGCAAAGCCACCCATATCGTAAAAATCGGAGGCAATCCGGACGATTTTCTCACTGTTGGAAAAATGTTCGTCGTAGCTCGTTTCCTGTTGCACGTAAATCAGCAAAACGAATGAAGCAGCCATGCCCAGCGCAAGGCCACTGATGTTGAGCAAAGAAAAACCGGGGTAACGGAGCAGGTTGCGGAAAGCTATTTTCAGGTGGTTTTTAAACATGGCAAGTATTTTTTCAAGTAAAAATGCAACCGATATGCCAGTGAAATAAGTCATTATTTTTCAGCGTTTTATAAAATGTAATTTATCTAAATTAAAACAAAGGTGTGCGGTATTGGACGGTGGGTGTGCGGTTTGGAAAGGTTGCTTTTTGCGCCTTTGCGGCTTCCTTCTATCGGAAAGATGACACTTTTTTTTCCTGAAGAATTGATTGTCAGAGCCATTTATCCGATCCCGGAATTTCCGAAAAGCGACATCTTTAACGCACGTTTATGCAAAGATTGAAATGGGTATAGGAAATATACCCCCCTTACCAACCCTGAAAATTTTTCCGTATTTTTGACTAAATAAATTTTTGCTATGCTGCTAAAAGATAAGTTATCCGAAGAAGCGCAAGTCTCCGAGTACGAACAAGAACGCAACAAACCAATGCCCAATAGAATTCACGGTACCATCCAAACCAAGATTTCCGTACTGCTTTCCATCAATTTTGGAGAACAATACGATTTTCCCAATGAAGTCACGTTAAACACACAGCCGTCTCATTCAACGCCTGACATTGCCATCTTTCCCAAAAAAGAACTGGATTGGGAAACAACCGAGGCTAAAGAAAAAGAAGTGCCCATCACCACCATCGAAATCATTTCCCCCTCCCAATCACTGGACGGCATGGCCAAAAAAATCTGGCAATCCTATTTCCCGATGGGGGTACAATCCGCGTGGATCGTGATGCCGCCGCCGTTAAAAACCATCTGTATTCTGACACCGGACAAACAGCGGCTGTTCTTTGAGTCGGGCATGCTGAAAGATCCGGCGACGGGCATTGAACTGGAGGTGGAAAAGGTGTTTGAAGGAATGAAATAATCAGGTGGCCCGTTATTCTTTTGGCCTTTCGAATTTAATTATTTTTCAAAAACGTAAACCGAAAAATAAATCCCGGCTTCAATAGAGAAATTTTCATTTTTATTTAATTGTATTAATTCCCGTTTTATTTTTTTAAAAAGCTCCTCTGCCCCAAACTTTTCCCCTAACAAATTATAATTTTCTTTCGATGATAATAATAAATGAGCAAGATCCGATGGTGCAATCTTTATCGACATCATTTCTGCGGATATTTTTTTCGTCTTTAACTTGCCTTGATTTAATCCGGAAAAATTTTCTTCATGGTTGTATTTTATTGCGGTATCTTTAATTGGCTGCACATTTAATTTCACTAAAACATCATCCAATAATATTTCAAAATCATAAACGACAACATTGCCCTTGTCTTTTATTACCCTATTTACCTCGTCTACCAAAAGTTGAGATTTGGCATAAAACAAAGAGCCTGCAAATGTGACAATGTCAAACTGGTTATTTTCAAAAGGCAGACTTTTGCCAGAAAAATACTGATACATTATATTTTCATTTTTAATGCCTTTTTCCAACATATCCTTACTCGGATCGATGCCGATCACTTTTTCACAAAAGTTAATTAAAGCAATGGAGGATTGACCAGTACCGCAGCCGACATCCAAACCTAATTTGAATATTTTATCATTGATACATTTATTTAAAATTGGAAAGTGCAATGATGGGCGAAAGGCTCCATAATGATGGGCGATCTGTTGGTCATATTCGTTGTGCATTAATGCTTTTATTATTTATTCGATAGGTTAACAAAACTGATTTTGGAAACAGTTTTAAATCAGCCTAATTCAAATGTTGTTATCCCAAATACCTTCCCAAGGTCATTTTTTGGAATTGCACCATGGTACATTCTCGCACATTCAAAGACATATTTAGCTTTATACCTGTGCACCAATGCTACAGCTTTTTTATTGATAACGGGGATATCAAGATAAACCAATTGCCCAACGGCATTTTTTAAACAAGCTTTATATAGTTCCTCGGCAACCTCAGCATCGTCAGCAAACAAAGGACCTATTTTAAATCCGGAATTTACTTTTCGAATAACGGCATAACCATACAAATTTCCCTCTCTCATGTACTTAAATGATTTGCTTTCCGGAACATTCAACCAGTTTTGTAAAAATGCAGGTCTTTTAAAACCAAAACATTGCACATCATAGTTTAATATTTTAATAAAATCATTTTCTTCTATCGGGGAAACCTTATCACTAACAACAGCATCTTGACCAATGCATTCATAGCGTTCGTCTCTGAATGCAATTTTAAATCCACCTTTTTCATAAAAAGGTTGCATCGCAACCACTCCATCCATGCCAATAGCTGCGCCCGTTTTCAGCCTTCCAATAAGAAGGTCCCGCCTCATATACCACAACTTTTTCCCGATCCCTTTTCCCCGATAATCAGGATGAACAATAAACAACCCCATGAACCCAAAGGCTCCACCATATGAGATGACTGCGCCCCCTGCAACCAGGTTGCCATCAATATAGAAACCATAAAAGCCATCAGGGTCTGTTTTCCAAAATACGTCAAAATCATGTTCACCAGGATTCCAACCTTCCTCCCTGGCCCAATTGACCAAGGTCTTGACACCGTTCCTATCCAGTTTTTGAAGATTTAAATTTTCCAATGCGATAAGTTATTTTAAATTAGAAGTTGTTTTTTTCTTTCTTTTAGTTTTTTTAGCAGCAGGTCCTTGACGTTTCATCCTGTCGGTTATCACATCCAAAAATCCCTTCCACTCCATATGTAGCGCTTGATTAAAGTTTGGATCATACTGGGCGACCTTATCGAGCAAAATAAATAAGAATACAAGAGTAATTACAATTTAAATTGACTCGACGATTATCATTGATTATTCATTTCCCAGAAGATTACCGGTTAATTTTCGGACAATAATGCTTCCGCTACTCCCCGGCCCCGTCAAACATCGCAGGCGCTGCCACAAAAATAACTTCCGGAAATAAGTTCGTTTCATGTCCCTCAAAATGCGGCACACCTTACATTTCTTTTAAAACACAGCGATGCCCGCATGGCATTATTTGATTTCCCGCAGCGTTTCGGGCAACTGCGTCATGTTTTATCCCTAAAATGCCGGTTCTTAAAATCCGTTGGATTTTCTTTGGCAATTTTTTTAAATATCCGGTTAAAATAAGAAAGGCTTTCGAAGCCACAACCATAACAAGTCTCACTTACATTTTTTCCCATCAATAAAAGCCGCTTTGCTTTACTGATCCTGTATTGGTTCAAAAAGCCGATAAATGTATTTCCGGTCGCTTTCTTAAAATACCGGCAAAATGCAGGTTTGCTCAAATTGCACATCGCTGCCACTTTTTCCAACTCGATTTTCTGCTGATAATTTTCATCAATATAAAAATAAATACGGCGCAGCCGCTCCTGTTCTTTTTGGCTGTATTGATTGACGTAGGGCCGGTCGTGCAGCAATGCTGCTTCATCGCTTTCCGACAAAATCTGAAAAAGGTGCAACACCTCCAAAAATTGCTCAAACGGCGGAATCAAATGAAATGTTTTCAAACGCTCACCGATCGTCTTTTTAGTGGCCCCATAAAATGCAATACCGTGCTGCGAACGTTCGAACAACGCATAAATGGATTTCAATTCGGGAATTTCCCGAAATACATTTTTCATAAAAGCCGGCTGGATGTGTAAGACTACTTTTTCGTAATCAGTCTGTACGCCGTAATCAAAATTGAGATGCGGTATATTGGACCCGATCAGAACGAGGTCGCTTCCTTTGTATTTTGAAATATGATCTCCCACGTGGCGGTTACCATCGGCGCCATCGATAAAAACCAATTCGTATTCCGGGTGAAAATGCCAGTAGAACAGTTCACTCAAACGGGGATTCCGCAACAGCCGGAACGAACTGTTGGCATCGGGATGGATGGATTCGAATTGGGTTTTCATGATTTTGGTAGAGGGTAGTTGTGCTGATTTATCAACTTAGGGTCAAATGTTCGCTAAGTTGGCGCCGCAGTCGGCCTATCGGCCGCTCGGCGCAG
>JBCBRY010000251.1:0-6070 GCA_039819485.1 Bacteroidota bacterium
AAACCAAGCATTTATCGATTCTTCTTTTTCTATTTGATTGATAATACCTTTTTTAAATATAGAAAAAGAAGAATCGATAAATGCTTGGTTTGCCGAAAATTCCGCCCGTGTAAAACAGTCAAAGACAGAATTTAAATACACTTGTTATTATTATAAGGAAGACAAACAATTCTATAATTTTAATATTTCCATCCAATTTTTGAATGGTCAATATATATCAAGATTAACTAGCGAACATTACGGAACAAGCTATAGCGGTGAATGCAAATTTTTTGAAAACCATTGCAGTATTTATGCCGGTGAAGAAATTGATGAAAGAAGGAGGTATGTCCATTTATTGATCCGCTCAGGAAGGCAAAAATTTAATGAAAATTTGAATCTTATTTTTGGCAATATGACCCTGGTTGTAGACGGCGGAAAAGCACTTTCATTACCAGTTATTTTAATAAGGGTTAAATCGTTTGCTAAAAAAAGAAATAATTTTAAAGTGGTTCATAAACTATTGTTGACTAGAACTTTCCCGCTGGACTTTTCCGAAGAACTAAAATGGGTCAAGTCCGGCAATGACCTCCTTCGCTTTCATGGTAAATATGGACAAATAAAAAAAGTCGCTGGTCTCTACAATTGTTTTTTGGTTAGTAAAAGACGCAAAATGCTCATTAATTTTAGAATTCAGATTTTTGAAGATGGAAGTATAATTTCTCAGAGAAAAGAAGACGAAATAAAAAATCATGGTGTGATTAAAATGCGAGACAACGCTGTGGGGTTTATTGACATTAATTTGCAGATAAGCAATAATGAATCCTTTTCAAAATATAGATTGATAATTGACTTCTTTAACAAAACTGGTGAATTGCCTAATTTTTATTTTAGAGGGGTTTATTCAGGTGTTAGCTATAAAGCTGATTCTCCCAGAGGGGGAAGAGTTGTTTTGATACCTCGTAATGAAAAAAAGGTATTTGAAAGTCTGGATACTGATGATTACAAGATATGGGAAAAGGGCAAAGAATTCGAAAAATTTAATGAGAAATATGTATCCTTAATAAATTCCTATGAAGGGCTTCATGAGTTTTTCAAAGGAGAAAAGTGCAACTACATTGAGTCGCCTGAGATTTTTGAATTACGAGCCAGCAATTCAGCCACGTAAAAATTTTTTCATTGAAATTATCTCGTTTCTGGTTGAAGTAGTTTGATAAAAGACAGGAGTTTAGCTTTAATAGTGAAGGAGATGTATATTTACATAGATTACTTAAATTCCTTGTAAAGTGGATTTATTTCATTGTAAATAATCCTTGGTTTTTGAGCAAATTGAATAAATGTAAAACACATATAAATTTATAATATGCATCAGAAGACGAATACGAAACTTTCAAACACAATCTGACCTACCTTATTTTAACTTCCAACCACTATCATTTTTTCTGCTGCAATTATCTGATTCCCATTCTCGATGGCGATAATATATACTCCACAAGGAATAGGACCGGGCATTTCATATATGTTCTTTCCTACTAATACCCGAACCGTTTTTTTCATTATCCTTCGACCTAGTATATCAACTAAAGAAATCTGTGACACAGTGTTTTGACTTGAAATAACCTGCACATCAAAACCAGAAAAAGTAGACACAGGATTGGGGTAAACCGAAAGTTGAAAAGCACTGGAAAAAGGCTCATCCGTACTCGTTTGTAAGGTAACTTCAAATGAAAAAGTTTGAATGCAACCACCTGCATCCTCTATGGTAACGGAGTAATTGGCGGCAATTAAATCTGTAATTATATTCCCAGTCTTCCCATTACTCCACGCATATGCATAGGGAGGCATCCCACCTTCGAGTATTACCTCAATACTGCCATTGCCAGTCCCGTTGTCAGCTTGGATCAAGGTATCATTAATATACATTTCCGGAATGACTTTAAGGTCAAGTAAGAGAAAGCTATCACATCCGGAAATATTTGAAATAGTATCGAGATAAATACCAGTGCTATCATAAGCCACGTTCCCCACAACGATATTTTCACCTTCGCAGATGGTTGTTGTAATCTCAAAGAAAGAATTTTCCTGTACGGTCAATTCGAGCAAAATAGTGCTATCACAGCCGTTTACATTTTTAAGGGTATCGGAATAAGTGCCAGAAGCGGTATATATACTATTTCCGAATTGGTATCCTTCTCCTTCACAAATTTCTGCCTCAACAAATTCACTGGACTGATTCAGCACTTCTAATTGCAAGGTTACGATGCTATCACAGCCACTGAAACCACTCAAGGTATCAACGTACGTGCCTGATAGGCTATAGATGGAATTGCCCACAGAAAAAACATCCCCCTCACAAATGGATGCACTGATCTGTTCTGTTATATGCTCAGTCACGTCCAGTTTAAGTACCACGATGCTGTCACAACCAAAAGAGGATACAATCGTGTCCACATAAATGCCAGTTTCATCATAATCCGTTGCACCCACGGTGTAAATTTCCCCAGAACAGATCGTTGCTTCCAACATTGTTTCAGACGTCTCTAAAACCTCGAACTGTAGATACGTCATACTATCGCAACCATTTGAAGCTTGAGAAGTATCTACATAAACGCCTTCCGTGGTCAGGTCCTGATCTCCAAAAAAATAGCTATCTCCAGAACAAATAGAAACCTCCATATTTACCATTGGAACGGGCAATACATCAAGATTCAAATGGACAATACTATCGCAGCCATCATAGGTCAGAAAGGATACTTCATATTCACCAGTTTGGTCGAAGATTTGGCCACCGAGCTGATAGCTTTCATCAGCACAGATTTCAGCTGAAATATTTTCCTCTACAGTGTAGCGATTGTCAGCGACCTGAACAGTCGATGTCCCCGTACAGCCGCCATTCAAAGCGGTCACTGTCAAAAGGTATTGCCCTGCTGAAGTGACTTCGGGTGCAAGCGTATTTCCCCCTGAAATGATCTGTCCGTCGAATGTTGTCCATTCATAGTTAAAACCGCTGCCTGCGGAGGAACCATTTCCATTTAAGAAAACACTTGATTCCCCACATTCCATGGAAACATTGGAAACGGTACTGGCTACTGGCAATTCATTACTTCCGGAAACAATCACATCCTGTTGAGATGTACAGCCATTTAACAGGTCCCCAATGGTTAGTGTATAGGTTCCAGGTTGACTAATGGTCGGGTGCAGTACATTGGGCGCACTCTCTATTTGCCCATCTGATGTCTCCCATGTATAGCAATAATGAGGGCCAGTGGACGAACCAGAAAGATCAAGTTGAAGGCTCGGGGTCTGGCAGGTAAGTGAAGCGTTCTGAGGCATTGCAATCTCTGGTGAAACCGATCTGTCCTCGACTACAACCGATCCTTCTTTTGTACACCCTCCGTTCATGGCGGTAACGGTAACACTGTAAGTACCAGGAGAACCAATCAATGGGTTTGGCCCATTCTGGTTATTTAAGATAACCCCATCAGCTGTTGACCATTCATAAAAATAAGGCTGCCTATTAAAGATATTGGTATCAATAATCTCAACCTCCAGCTCAATTGAGCTTTTATTACAGGACAAAGGAGAGGAAACACTGAATTCCAGTGCTACGGGAGGGACATACTCACGAATGTAGAACCCAATACTTGAAAAACAGAATTTGGTCAGATCAGCAACTTCAACCGAATAAAATCCAGGCTCATCAATGATCGGAGCCTGTATATTCGTCGGGGAAACAAAATTTCCATCAAAAGTTGACCATATATACTGAAGGTCATGCTCCTCATGGCTGGTCAAGACCTTTAACTGAACCTCATCTACTTCACAGCCCAGGTAATTTCCACCGTGGTCTGCATAGATCATGAACTGTTCCTCGCCATTAAAAAAAGGATCGGCCTCTAACTCAACAGAGGCGGAATCGGAGCATCCCGTTTCCCTGTTTATTATGGTCAACCAATAAGTGCCAGCCGAAAGGACCTCTACTAAGTATGGGTCTAATCTCTGAAAATCCGGAATATCACCATCTGGGGTCGACCAGTAATAATCAAAGGACTCGCTTTGGGTAGAAGATGAACCATCAAGTTCATGGAAATCGTAATTACTGCACTGGAAAATGTCAGGAGTATCAATGATCGCATTCGGTACGTCTATATCATCGGGCAGGTTTATCACCTGGTCAACTTCACAACCGCTTCCAGACAGTAAGAGTTGGTAGGAACCTGTATTTGTCACAGTAGGGGTAAGTGTGTTTGCACCATTAAGTATCGTCCCTCCGTTACTGGTTATCCATTGGAAGTCCACACCGGTACCGATGACTGCGTTCTGGGCATTCAAAATCACCTCATTGGAACAGCCATTGACCTCAATTTCAGCTTTCAATGCCGGCCAGGCAACTTCAACCGACCTGGCAACAGTTGTGCGGCATTACCCAATAAAATGAGAAGCTTCCAATTCATAAGTCCCCGCTTCCCCAACGACCGGGGAAATCGTATGCTCCCCTGATAATATCCGGCCATTGTCCGACCCCCAATTCAAATAGACATCACCGTTCGAGAGCAATTGATTATCATCAAGCAATAGCTCATTTTCAAAACACCCGGATATGACTTCCTCCACCACCACTTCAGGAGCAGATGGTCCGGTAATTCCGGTTTCGACCTGAATGGAGTAATCACACAGGCAACCGTCAATCCCATCAATGAACAGGTAATATATGCTGTCTACATCCAGTCCATTGGCCGTTAACTGGAAATCATCGGTTCCAGGAGTAGACCAACAATTCGACACAATCACCGAGGCAGTACAATCCTCAAAAATAGCTGCTTCCAAACCTAAATCGCCCTGGCCATTGGAGCAGTTTTCTATTTTAATGTTCAACACCAGGTTGGATGTACCAGTGCGGAAAGAGTGGTAATTGACATTTTCTGCCTTGATCCAATCGTTGCAAAAAGCTACTTGGCAGTCTGCCTCCTGAGAGGTAGTCAACGATGAACAGTAATTGTCCAGGTTGCAAAGGATATTGCTCTCGTGGCATACCCTGTCCGGAGGCAAAGGATGATTACAAAGCTGGCCATCGATTTTTGCATTGATTAACCATACATCATAGTCCCCGATGATCGGGGCTGATTTTTCGTGACCGGAAAAAGACCTGCTGGAACCGGCCAACATAAATACTCCATTGCCCTTCCACGAAAGGGAGGACAAGTACTCAAAATGGTTATGCCCAAACGTTTTGTCCCAGATCAGTTCACCTGTTTGGTCAATTTCAACTGCCCAGATGTCGGTCAGCCCCCTATTCTCCTCAGTTTTGTTCCCACCGGCTTTTGAACTCGAATGGCCAGCGAGCAGGTAATTGCCCGAAGGTAACTGGACCACATTATTGAACAAATCATCATTAGCTCCTCCGAATGCGCGTTGCCATTCCAGTTGGCCATCATCATCTATTTTGGCGGCCCATGCGTCACTTTCCCAAGGATGTACGAACTGTCCTAAAGTAACGGAACTGGATTTTCCGGCTAAAATATACCCCCCATCCATAGTTGTAATAGCATTATACAATTCATCGTAATCAGCACCTCCATACATCCTGTCCCAAAGCACATTTCCGTCTGGGTCAATCTTTATAACTAATCCGTCAGACTCGCCGGCATTAAGGGAGCTGAGGTATCCATCTTTGCTACTCTTGGTATGGCCCACCAAAAGGAAATGTCCATCATTGGTAGGCAAGAAGCAGGTCAGTTTGTCCGATCCTCTTCCGCCATGTGCTTTGTCCCAAAGTAGATTGCCCTGGCTGTCTATTTTGATCAGCCAAATATCATTAACTAACTCCCCTGTTATGCACTGTTTTGTCATGTAAAGCATGGGAAATCGAAGTTCCAGCAATCAAAAAACTTCCATCTGAAAGGACTGCGACCTTAGGGTTTTCATCTTCTTTATCACCACCAAATGTTCGATCCCATAGCACATTTCCCAGACTATCAATTTTGACGAGCCAAAAATCGCTGAGGCCTTTTGCATCCTCACTTTTGTCGTTGCCCGCAAAGGAATAGGAATTGCCAGCTAATAGAAAACCGCCATCAGAGGTAGCAACGAT
>JBCBRY010000252.1:0-6068 GCA_039819485.1 Bacteroidota bacterium
TTTAATTTTTAGAAAGTTAATGAATCATTCCGAAACTTTCTACTTTGATGCGGTTGCTCTTTTTGGGAAGAGGACAAGAGGAGGAGGAGGTCATCTAAGAAAAAAATGAAATATGAATTTGCTACTTATGATCTGTAGCAGTACATTTACATTGAATATTTGCGGAAAAATTCTTTATAAAAATCAGCATTAAAAAAGGATCATATAATTATTCTATCAATGTTTGATAATCTATTGATATTTAATTTATAGTTGCTCAATTTTCTATTGATTTTTCTGTTAATTTATAGGGTGGCTATACGTAAATATTACGTATATACACAAGTTGCCGGTAATTAAAAAGAAAAAATGGAACAATCTTTCAAAATACAGATTGCTGAAAAATGTTGGAAAGACAGTTTAAACTGGACTTTTGGGCAAATCGATATTTTGAATAAAGTTTATAACGGAAAAGGTAAATTAAAAAACGTTGAAGAGTCAATCGAATACCTACTGTCAGAAAAAGAAAGAATCGAAAAAGATAAAGAATTGATTAAATCGGAAATACAGAAAATTGAAATTAATATAAAACCAATCAGAAATTTCAAATCCTCGATTGAAAAGCTTTTAAGTTCAAATGAAATCGCACCAGTAAATGTAGATTCAAGATTCGTTACCAAAAATATTGACTTATACGAACAAATTGAAAATCGAGAATTCAACGAAACTCAACTTGCAGACTCAATTGAAAGAGTAAAAAAGAATTTAGAAATAAATTGGGTAGCGTTTAATCAATCATTCGGTAGAATGCTAATCAAATTGAAATTAAACAATAACGAAATTGAATAAAAATAAAAACTGCCACCAACAACGTATATGATGGTCATGCCCAACAAAAGCTGGTCTCAGTTGCAGCAAGTTTTGTAACCTTATCCTGTCCCATAACCCTTAATTGATTTCAATTAATTAAAATTAATCTATGTAAATACTTGATTCATTTGATTTCATGAAGTTTCGCTTCTATAATTCATAAATTGAAACTGATAATAACCTTGTTTGTAATGTACTGAAAATCAATAATTTAAAATTTTATGGGACAGGATAAGGTTTGTAACTTGCTACTTATCCAAAGAACTTGACCCAGAGCATAACCATTGTTAAAGAAGCTTTGAAAACCCTTAAATTAGAAGTACAAACCGAATTAAAAACATTCATATTATTTGTACTTATGAACGGAGAAAAGACCTCCGATAACATCTCAGTTTTGCTATTTTATGACTCTTGAGTAAATTGCCGTTTTAAAAACAATCTTACCTAATAGATATGGATTTACAGCAAAAGTTGAGGGAAAAAATTGCCAAAGGTGAAACACTGGAAGTATTGGAAAGTCTCAGGGAAATTCAAGGCCAATTGGGTCGAACCACAAGGTTGGATATCGATCTCCTTCGTAGCAGGTATTCTTGCCTTCAATCATATAAAGCGAGAAAAACGGTAACTTATGAGGAAGGCAGTAAAGAACAATCCGAAATCAATGCCGCCCTCCTGGAAATTATCAACAACCGGTTACTCGATGCAAAGAGCTATCACCAACTGGAAGACGAGTACGAACGAATTATTTTGAATGTAAGTGCCAATTATAAATTAATTTCAAAGGAAGATCACGCAGCAATTAGGATCCGGCAGAAGTTTAAAATAGTACAATTTATTTCGGATAAATTGAATGAATATCCGAGCCTTATCGAACGATTTAAAAATACAGATGACCAGGCGTTGATCGCTGCCATTGCGCATAAAATAAAAAGCTACCCAAAGGTAGATGATATTAGAACTTTAAAAACAATTGCTGTAAAATGTGAAAGCAATTTTTCTAAAGGACAAATTGTAAATGCCCTGGGCGAGATAGTTTCATATGGAGAGTTACGTTTTGGAGACGACCAAGAAGTAAAAAATATTTTAGAACAGTTAATGGATGAGAGTGACATACCTTTAAAGAAGAACATTGAGCGGGTACTTGCAGCCCTCGATTTTTTATTGACTGGTCATTCATGACAATTTGATATTGAGTTGATAAGGTTAGCTATCATTTAAAAGGCAAGAAATCCCTTAAATTAAAAGTGCAATCCGGATTAAAAACATTCACATTATTTACACTTTTGAACGAAGAATACACCTCCGAAACAATCTCAGCATATCATGATGAAGAGCCAATATTTATATTTCGGCGGGTTTATTTTTGATGGGAAAAATTGTAAAAAAGTAATTCCGAGTTTGCCTCTAAATATATTATTATCAAGGAATTAGGATAGGACAGCACCAATTAAAGCATGTTTAGGATTAGTTACAAACGCGATTCACTAATTATATTTATGTCGCTTTCTAAATAAGAAACAAAAAAATATTTAAAAAAGGAGTTCGAACGAGAGGTAAACATATTTATCATTGCGCTTGAGAACGTATAAAGCAAAATTGTCTTCAGCTCTTAATACTGCAATTACCCCGCTCCGTCATGGAGGGAAATAATATCGTTTAGTGGAGCCCAGAACCCACTCAAAAAAACGGGGCGTATCCGAAAAGCCATACGAGTAGGAATAAACTAACTGTTAAGAATGAAAAAAAGAATTTTTAATCTGTGTTTAGCTTTGGGACTTATGTTCTGTATGTCGTCTTGCTACACGTACACCTATTCTGTGGGTAATGGTGCCCAGAGCGGAGTAGAAGTAAAAAAAGCCAATCATTACTTTATTTTTGGCCTGGCACCAGGGAAACTGTCAGACCCGAATGAACTGGCAGGTGGAGCCAAAGACTTTGATGTAACCATTACACATACCTTTGTTGATGGTCTACTGAATGCCTTGACATTTGGTATCTACACACCTACCACAACCATTGTTCAGAAGTGATTCTTTTTGCTTAGGGTGTTTGAAAACAACACCCTAAGCTCCGTTCATTTAACCATAAAAAATGAAATATTTTTTTCTCATAATTGGTGCAATCCTTTTGGCCGGTTCAATTATCTCAATGGCTCCTTACTTTTTTAGCTACAGCGAATTGTCAGCTTACGGGAAAGGGTTTATTTGGGGCAAAATATTAATCTTTTTCATTGGGGCAGGACTGATCTATCTTGGAATAAGGAAGCCGAAGAAAACCAGTTCATAACATTGATCTCCATCTTTGTTTCTGGTGCAAAGCGAATTATGTTTCTGCGGGTAACCAATCGTCCTGAAGCAGGAAATTTCATTAAATTAGAAATGCAAACCGGATTAAAAACATTGTATCGTCCTGAAATAGGTTGACACCTAACTTATAACTTATTTAAAATCAGCACCTACCGTCCGCATACGGGGCCATTGGCCGATATCATAGACTGTGGCTCAGGTTATTACTCTCAAAAAGCCACTCGACCAGAACCAAAAATCTCTTCTTTTCATCTCCAAAAGCATTGTTCAGGTACACGCTAGTTTTTGTCGTGAGCATCAAACACTTTTCCACTGACTTTCCACTTTCCTTCAGCTTTGCTTAGGATAAAAAAGTCAGTGTATCGAACACCACCCCAGTTTAATGATTCAAGCCTTACAACGGCTGCATTCCCTTGATAATCAATGTAGGCAATACGACTTTCAACATCAGGCGAACCACCTAATTGCTCTGCGAATTTCATTGTTTCCTCTCTTGTAATATTGTAAAACTGACCACCAACACTACCAACAACACGGGTGTGTTCATACCAGTCTTCCGCATAACCACTTGCATCGCCCGTTTTTGCAGATTCGATGTAAGATTTGAGGGCTTGCTCAATTGCTGAATACTCTCTGAATGATTGCTCTGAACTCTTTTCCATAGATTTTGTTAAAATTTTAATTTAAAATTATTACTTTCGATGAGCAAGCAAAGTTAATGCATAACTTTCTAATAGCAAGTAATAATTTAGTTTTTTTTTACCCAATATTTATATGCTGATTTCGCAAGACCCAATTGATTTTCGATGCAACTGTGCGATAACATCTTCACTTGATATCTTAGGAGATAGATGGATTTTGGTCATTATAAAGCAGATGTTGATGGAAAATGTCGAGACGTTTAAGGACTTTCTTGAACGCCCTGAGGCCATCGCTACCAATGTGCTTACCAAAAGGTTGAAAATGTTAGAGGATATTGGTATGATAACTAAATCACGAAGACCTGATAACAACAAGTCAAATTACTATCATTTAACAAAAGAGGCGCTTGAACTTACTCCAGTTATTATAGACTTAGCTATTTGGAGTCACGAGAATTTAAGAAAGCTGAACCCTACGATAGGAGACTATGAAGAGTTAGAACATATAAAAGAAAACAAGGAGGAATACTGTCAAAAACTAATTGAAAACTATAAAGAAAAACTAACTACAACATAGGTGGTCGTTGATAAACTAATTTAAATTTCGGCCTATTTTCAGTCATATATTCGGATATTTATAAATGCCATGAAAAAAGAAAGGCCCACCAAAACTTTTTTACAAATTCTCGTTGGAGGAATACGTGCCCAATAATAATTTTTATTGGATTTTAAAAGAACACTTTGACCTTTCCTTTATTTATAAAGAGACCAAAAAATATTACAGCAATTCTGCATATAAATGCTAATGTCTTCCTGGACAGGATGGAGGAGATAAAAATGGTTAAAAGGGGCCCGAACGAATATTTAGAGGAAGTACTTTCCCAGGACAAGGACGATAATATTGACCTGGCCAAAAAGTCCGACAAGCCCCGCTTGTGCAGTAACATTGGAGGAGAGGGGCATGGAAGAAGACGATTTATACCACTAAGTTTACGGGGATTTAGATTTTGGTTTTCAGTTAGCTCTCAATCTCAATTTTGAAAATGGAAAAATATGTATTTGATAATTCTGGTTCGTAGCAGTACATTTACATTGAATATTTGCGGGAATATTCTATGTGAAAGAAGCGTTTATAAATAATTTTAGGAATAACATTTTTGTGCCTGTCAGCCTATTGATAATCAAATTGTAATCGCTCATTTTTCAATTGTTTTTCTGTGAATTTATAGGGTAGAAATACGCAAAAGTTTACGTATCTACGCGTGTTAGACTCAATTAGGAAAAAACCTTTGTTAAAATATGGAAAGTTTTAAGTTTAATGGAGATTGGGAATACGAATTAAATTTGCGAGAATTCCAAAAATCTAATTCAAAATGGAATAAAAACCCTAACTCAAAAATTTCGGAAAGGCCAATAAAACTAAAAATACTTGATCTGAAAAATTTTGATCCTGATCCACTTCCAGAGCAATTTGAAAGCATATATTATATCATTAATCATGAAAAATTAGTCCTTGATTCTTTATGCAGAGTCTTTAAAACTATTAATAAACAATATGGAGACAGAAGTGGAGACCATGATTGGTATTCCAACAAAATGAAACTTAATGATCTGGGGTCCATATTTTTAATTAAAAAAATTGAAATTTTTACGGAACATAAAAATGGTAAGGCGTATTTTCAATTAAGCGGAGAGTATAGAGGAGATGAAGAGCATGGTTTAATTGTCGTAATGCATGGAGATAAATTAATCGGTTTTGATCAAATAGGTGAGGACTGTTACAAAGAAGTCTACGAAAATCTTGGGGAGTTGGGTAAAAAAAATATAGATTTCAATATAAAACATCAAACTTTTGGAGAAGGTATTATTCACAAACCTTTGATGAAATATGGAAAATTTAAACCCTGGCAAGAATTGGCGATGACCGAATATTTTGAGAGTTTGTTCAGGACAAAAAACAATGAAAAAATTAAAGATATTGTCCTTAATGAAAAATTTGATATTAATCACCCAATTGAGGATAATGAAAAAAGTTTGACAGACTTAGCAGCATATTTTGGAAATTCCGAAATTTTAGAATTTTTGATAAAGGAAGGGGGAGACTTCTCAAAATCGATCCTACGATGCAATTATAAAAACACAATAGAAATTTTAGTAAAAAATGGAATTTCAATCGATTACATGACAGGTTACGGTGGTACAAGATTATTTGATTCCATCAGGAGTTATGCAAGTGCATTGAAAAGAAAAGCAGATAAAGCTATTGAAATTC
>JBCBRY010000253.1:0-6050 GCA_039819485.1 Bacteroidota bacterium
TGCATTACTGCGGATTTCTAAGCGCACATCAAGCAGCGTACCCGTCCCTGAGATAGGAATATCGAAGGTACGAACGGTTTCACCGAGCAAGTCTGCGAATTCAGCCTGATTGCGTGTATCATTCTTCAAACAATAAATCCACGATATTTCCCACAACATCAATTAATTCTACTCTCATTTTTACAATTTGAGAAGTCTCAATAGGAATCACCGTAATAGCACTGGCGGGATTGGGGTAAATCTCTTTTAACTCAATTCTGTCCTCTTCGCTATCAGAGTTCACGAAATTGTCAACGTTGAATTTATAAAAACCTGCCGGAGCTGCCAGCGGGCGTACTTGGGTTTTTCCAGAGGAAGCCTTGCTTTCTATAAAATAATAAACTGTCGTTCCATCAGGTTGGTGGGGGATCTCTGCCGACCACGTATCAGTGGTAGCGTCAATTAAACTCATGTCAATTGGTAAATAGCCGGCCGATGTATCCGTCGTCCAAAATAATTGTGCGCCTTCGATACCTGAACGGTGCTGGATAATGGCGGTTTGCTCATAGTCGCCCCACAAATCATTATCCTCGATGTCCGCTTGCCGTTGGTGTACGATGCGGAGGGGATCGTTGACGCCCACTTCTTTGGTAATACAGTGCAAAGCGCCCAGCGCAGTGATCATCTGGTTGCAATCGATGCCCACTACTTTAACGCCTGGATAAAATTCTTCGTAAAACCGTTGCGCAATGGTGTCATACTGCTCTTCGTAAAATGGGAGCAGCATTGTATTGTTGACTAAAACGAAATTGGTATAAGTACGATAGCTTCCACCTGCATTTGGATAAGTTCCATTAAAATCAGGCGGTTGTATTATTCTTTCAATTTTATAAGGAGTGCCAAAAGAAGAAAGATGATTATCTTGTAAATATTGAATGTTCGCTTCGATTTGTGGACCGTCGGCAACGCCGGTAGGGTACTCTCCAAAGACAATCGTTTCTTCGTCCAGCAAATGCATATGCATGTCAATATGGTGAATTACATCATACGGCAGCGTTTCAAATTTTATGTATCGATCAACTCCCATAAACATCTTGTGGATGGAGTCGATCGCTGCTTCGTCATGCGGCCCGGCACCAAAAACGTTATTGGAATCATTTTCTTCCAATACCAATTCGGAGGAAAAGGAGGTGCCCATGCCATCTGACATATAATTTCCACCGGTGTTGACCAAACGGGTCGGACTTTGGGTCATCGAATAAACAGGGGTGTTCAACATTTCTCCAATTTGGTAGGAAAGCGTATCGTCTTCCGGCCGATCGCGATTGTAGACCCAATCTATGAAATAGCGGTCGCCCACATCGTCGGCATAAACGGTATTCTGCAAATAATCTCGCGACCATACAGAAGTAGATGGGACAGAGAGGAATTCGATGTTGTCCAGGTTCATCCCGCCGTCGATCAAAAAGGATTCGATCGCACTTTGAGAATTATAGCTGAATGACCAATGTGATGGATCGTAAGTAATAATTACCTTGACTTCTTCTTTAGCGGCCCGAACAATTTCCCTGATGATGGTCCGATAAGAACGCCACGTAACAACGAGTGCTTCCAATTCTTCCCATTCTGCCATCCCACGTACCGGGCTTGGCGGAGGTTCTTGAATACTTTTGGAAAAATTGTCGGGAGTAGTCCATTCGTACCATTCCAGCATGGCCTTCTCTTTATCCGTTAGATAATGGGGTAACTCTTCATTTTGAGCAAAAAGAAAGCAGGAAGAGAGTAGAAAAATGAAAAGTAATGTTTTTTTCATAAGCTAAATATTTTGAAATAAGCAGGTGGTCAAAAAAAATGACACTTTTCCTTTGCCTGAAAAAGAGTTTTGAGACTTGGAAATCAAACATTTGTCCAAATAAAAGTGTCATTTATAGTGCTCCTTATTTTGTCCAAGCACTTACCTGGCGAGAAAATATCGAAAAACCAAATTAGTCGATTAATTACAAATTTCATTTTTTAATCAAAAATCTGTCATACCTCTTCCTCACTTTGCATCATTTTTACTTTGATAAAATCTGCGATTTCCCGCAATTCATTGGGATGGAAAAAGGACCAGTGGCCATCTCGCCGGAACCAGGTAAACTGCCGCTTGGCATAGCGCCGGGTATTCTGTTTGATCAATTCCACCGCCTCCTCGAGGGTCGAGTTGCCTTCGAAATGGTCGAATAGCTCTTGGTAACCCACCGTCTGTAAGGCGTTCAGTTCTTTTTTTGGATGTAGGCTTTTGGCTTCGTCGAGTAGCCCCGCTTCCATCATTTTGTCCACTCGTTCGTTGATCCTTTCATAGAGTTCTTCTTTGTCCCATTTGAGCATCACATAAATAGGTGTAAAATCCCTCCTTGCTTTATTGCGGGTTCTGAACCTCGAAAAAGGAGACCCGCTGGCCCGGCAAACAGACAATGCCCGTAACAAACGGCGCGGGTTGTTCAAATCAACTTCTTCGTAATAATCGGGGTCAACTTCTTGTAATTCGTTTTGCAGAAATCCAATTCCGAACATTTTATAGTCAGCCTCCAAATCTTCTTTTATTTTATCCGGCACTTCTGGAAAATCATCCAGTCCTTCGCAAACGGCCTTGATGAACAGCCCTGACCCTCCGGTCAGCACAACAATGTTATGTCGGAAAAACAAGCGGTCCAGTTGTCTGATGGCAGCCCGTTCATAATCACCGACTGAATATTCATCTTCGATGCTCAGGTGGCCCACAAAATGGTGTGGAGCTTCGGCCAGTTCTTCCTCGGTGGGTTTGGCCGTGCCAATGTTCATCTCCTGATAAAATTGGCGGCTGTCAGCCGAAACAATTTCAGCCTTGAAATAATTGGCCAACTTAATGGAAACAGCCGTTTTCCCACTGGCCGTTGGGCCGCCGATCACTATTAGATAATTTTTGCTCATGCGTTGTTGATTAGAAATAATGAAGGGAGTTGTCTAATTAAAATTTATTTTTGCCCCCCGTTTTGCCAGACCTGCAACTGGACAGCAATCATTCAAACAAATAGTCAATGCTTTATACTGTTACCAGGCCGCTCGCAAAAATAGCGCTCGGCGTGTACTTTAGGAAAATTTATATTGTAAATAAAGAAGTCTTGCCGAAAGATAAGCCAGTGATCTTGGCTGCCAATCACCCAACTGCTTTCATCGAACCATGCATTCTGGCCTGCTGGCTGGACAAACCGATCAGTTTTATTGCACGAGGAGATTTGTACGTCAATAACTTCATACTGAGAAAGTTGTATGACTTCTACCACATGACGCCTATTTTCCGGAGGGAAGACACCGGTTACAGTAATCTGAGGAGCAACTACGAAACGTTTGAAAAATGCTACGAGACCCTAAAGAAGAGACGGCCATTGATGATCCTGGTAGAAGGCAGGACGATTCACGAAAAGAGAATGCGCCCTATGCGCAAAGGGACTGCAAGGATCGTCGGCGGAGCCCTCGAAAAGCACGGGGACATGGATATCCATTTAATCCCGGTAGGCATTAATTATACAGATTCTGATAGTTTCCGATCCGTAGCAATGATAGAGTTTGGCAACCCCATAAAATGCTCTGATTATACCGAACTGTTTAACAGCCATTTTCCAAAAGCAGTCAATCAGCTGACCAAAGAGATGGGAGACCGGCTTAAGGAGAAAATAGTTCACATTAACGAAGAGAAAGATGACGCCCTCGTTGAGCATTTTCTAAAGTTAGTAGAAAATGAGCAGGACGACCGTATTTTCCCGGTTTCCTCAGTTGACAGTTCACTATTTCAAAAACAGAAAAAGATTGCGGACAAGATCAATGGTTTGTCAGGAGATGAAAAAGATGACTTATTGACCAAAGCAGAGGATTATTACCAAAAATTGAATAGAAATAAAATTTCGGATTTTGGTTTGATGAAGAGAAATTATGCATCTTTTAAAAATACGCTGTTTGCTATTGTCGGTTTCATTCCAGCCATGCTTGGCTATGCACTGAATTGTATTCCTTTTCTTTTGGGTAAGATGTTGTCCAAAAAAATTGCGCCATCCATCGAGTTCCGGGCGGCGACGTTTATAGTTTTTAGCGCTTTTTTATATTTATTTTCTGGCATCGGTCTTTATTTGGCGGGCTATTTAATGGGGTTTGGTTGGCAGACTTTTTGGCTGACCCTGATTCCGGTACTTGGCTATTTTTATATTGTTTATAAGGATATTATGAAAAAAAGAAAAGCAGGCAGAAAAGCTGCACAACTGAGCCAAACAGCCATCAACGATTTTATCAGAGAAAGAAATGATTTGAAAAAGATGGTATTGTGATTTATTTTGTCCTGGCCGGTTCTAAAATAAATCCGGCTTCGCCTTTTTTTAATTGATAAGAATAAACTTGCAATTGGTTGTTTTGATCATAAAACTCCCTTTTTAATTCTCCATAAAAAGCATAGACTTTATCCGTATTTTCTTTTTTAGACACTTTGATGTCGTTAATGGTTATTTCGCCAGCGCTTTTATCATTATAGGAAGCGATCCCGATCAATTCAATATCACCTGAACCGTCAGCACGGCGAATTGCAAGGTATAACTCGTGGAATCCATCTTTATCTAAGTCGAGTCCAAAAGCATTAATGATCTGTCCTTTTACAGTAAATTCCTGCTTGTATTTTCTAACAGCCAATCCATCACAATTTACCTTGACCGTTGTGGTCTTTTTATTTTCAGCAGAAACATTAAAATTTACCTGACCCATCAGAACCGTTTTTTCAAAAATAGAAGGTGCTTCCGCAATCTTTTTGTTTTCTGCAATGGTATTCTTGTTCATAGGTTTTTCTACCTGAGCAGGGATATTTTTTTGCTGCAATTCATCAGCATTATTCGGAGCTTCTGTTTTACATGAGCATACAAACAAGATTGAAAAACCGACAATTAAAAGTTTTTTCATAATTAAAATTTCAAAAACTAAATTATACAGCCAAGGACTTCTTTAAAGTACTGACTGTTGAATTATTAATTATGGAAAGGTACCAAGAAATTAAAACTGTGCGCATCTGCTTAGTAAAATTCTTTCATGATCCAATAGCTGAAAAAAAAGTTTGAACCAATATGTTTTATGTCATCTGATAATTTACGACCTTGGCAAAAGTTTTCATAAAATCTTTTTGATATGCCTGATTTCACGACAATAGTTTTGTTAATAGTACTCGGAATTTTAGTCGGTTTTCTGTTTGGTTGGTTATTGGCAAAAATGAAGTTTGGGCGCTCTCCACTTCCCGATCGCTTTGACCCCAAAGACTATATCCATAAATCTGTTTTTCAAAATATTGAAAACCAACTACTTGTGGCGACCAATGAACTAAAGGAAAAAAACGGCGACTTGATTGAGTTAGAAAAAATATTGGCAACAAGGGAACGCGATATTCTTTACCTCGAAGAAAAGATAAAACATTGGCAGAAGGATTTTGATCAGTTGAACAAGCAGGCACATACTCAGTTTGAGAACATTGCCAATCGGATTCTCGAACAAAAAACAAAAAAATTCACAGATCATAATGAACGGCAATTAAACGATTTGTTGCAACCTCTAAGGGAAAACCTAAAAGACTTTGGAAGAGACATTGAGCGCCGTTTTACAGAGGAAGCCAAGGATAAAATCTCCCTTAAAAAAGAAATTGAACACCTGCGTGATTTAAATATGCAATTGAGTAATGATGCTCAACTCCTGGCGTCCGCATTAAAAGGAGATGCAAAAATTCAAGGTGATTGGGGAGAGCTTCAGCTTGAGTTGTTATTAGAAAAAGCAGGGCTTAAAAAAAATACTCATTACAGGGTACAGCCGTCTTTTAAAGATATTGATGGGCAAGACAGGCGTCCCGACTTTATCATCAATTTGCAGAACGGGCTTTCGTCCGAACATTAGTTCATACGGTGAAAATCCAGTTGCTTCATGTGGGGTGCAATTGTACGCATGTACAATGGACGGCAAATGATCCTTCCATTTTGATTTCTTGTCTTCTGAGAGCGTGCCTAACATTTTTAACAGTGACTGGTTCATTC
>JBCBRY010000254.1:0-6001 GCA_039819485.1 Bacteroidota bacterium
TTTATTTTCTTTTTCTGAAATAACAATTTGAAAAAAGGAGTAGAAGGCGTTAATATGGTAGCCTACAAGAGATACCGAATTTATGAAAAGAAATTGAATAATTAATTTAATGGCTCTCTTTTATTTAATAGACAAAGCCATTTAATATTATGAAAAAAATATTAATTACAGGCGCATCGGGGTTTGTGGGAAGCCACTTGGTAGAAGAGGCTTTGGAGCGTAATTTAGACGTATATGCAGGTGTGAGAAAAACCAGTAGCAGAAAATATTTACAAGATAAAAGAATCCATTTTTTTGAAATGGATTTTTCAAATAAAAAAGATTTAGCCAAAAAATTAACCGAAAAAAAATTCGATTATATTATTCATAATGCAGGCATTGTATCAGCTCCAAAATTAAATCAATATTTTACTGTTAATTATGAATATGTCAAAAATTTAATTGACGTATTAATTTCCCAAAATATTGTTCCGGAAAAATATATTCAAATCAGCAGCCTCGCAGCTTACGGCCCCGCCAGCAGTACCGACCTTTCCGATTTCCTAAAAGAAGAAGACGAGCCAAAGCCCATTAATACCTATGGAAAATCTAAATTAAAATCGGAAAAATACATTACTTCGTTAAATAATTTTCCATATATTATTATTCGGCCGACAGCCATTTATGGGCCAAGAGAAAAAGAGATACTGACCTTTTTTAAATTAATTAATAAAAATGTTGAAGGGTATATCGGTTTAAAAAAACAGCACCTTACATTTATTTACGTAAAGGATTTAACTAAAACTATTTTAGATGCAACGCTTTCCGGCATCAGTCAAAAATCCTATTTTATTTCCGACGGAAAATATTATTCACAAAGGGACTTAGGAAAGTATGCCAAGCAATTCTTAAATAAAAAAACAATCCCCTTTCATGTACCCGTTTCATTGGTGCGCGGTATTGCCTGGCTTTTGGAACAGCCCGCCAAATTCACCGGAAATTATCCCGCATTAAACCTGGAAAAAGTCAACATCCTCGAAAGCATGAACTGGAAATGTGATTTAACGGCGCTTAAAACAGATTTAAATTTCCAGCCGCAATATGATTTGGGAAAAGGGCTGGAGGAGACGTTGCAGTGGTATAAGGAAAATGGGTGGTTATAATAACTTTTTTCCTTTTTCTACCTTTAGCTTTCCGAGACAAAAACGCTTCAAACAAACACCAATGGAACTCCGAGCCATCCAAGAAAAAATCCATGAAATCCGTGGGCAAAAAGTCATACTGGATTTTGATCTGGCAGGATTGTATGAGGTCGAAACCCGTATATTAAAACAAGCTGTTAGAAGGAAGATTGATCGGTTTCCTTCTGACTTCATTCATGTTTGAACTTACAAAAGTAGAGTTCGAAAGTTTGAGACCACAAATTGTGATGAGTTAAATCCAAGTTTCAGATCACAAATTGTGACCTCAAACTCCCCTTTTCCCTATCTTTCCGCTTCAATCAAAAACTCAAATTCACCCTACCATGTCCGACGACAAAAGACTCTTCCTCCTGGATGGCCACGCCCTGGTTTACCGGGCACATTATGCATTTATCACGCGACCGCTCATCAATTCAAAAGGCTGGGACACCAGCGCCATTACCGGTTTTGTCAGAACCATTTGGGACCTGATCAAAAATCAAAATCCGACCCACTTGGCCGTTTCTTTCGACCTACCGGGCGGCACTTTCCGGGATGAAATGTACCCCGAATACAAAGCCAACCGCGATGCCCAGCCAGAGGGCATTACGTTTGCGCTGCCTTGGATCATGAAGATATTGGAGGCATGGAAAATTCCCATTCTCACATTGGAAAATTATGAGGCTGATGACGTGATCGGCACTATTGCCAAAAAGGCAGAAAAAGCAGGTTTTAAAGTCTACATGGTCACTCCCGACAAAGATTACGGCCAACTGGTCAGCGAGAATATTTTCATGTACAAGCCGGGCCGGAGGGGAGGCGAAGTGGAGATTATGGGCATCAAGGAGGTTTGCGATAGCTGGGGCATACAGAGGGTCGAACAAGTGATCGACATGTTGGGCCTGCAAGGTGATTCGGTCGATAATATCCCGGGCGTACCGGGCGTCGGGCCCAAAACGGCAGCAAAGTTCTTAGCCCAGTTCGACTCTATGGAAAACCTCCTCGACAACACCGATCAAATAAAAGGCAAGAACCAGGAACGCCTGCGGGAACACCGGGAGCAAGCCCTGCTTTCCAAAAAACTCGCCACCATTGATATTGATGCACCGATTGCATTCGACGAAGATCAATATGACCTGGAACCTTTTGATAAAGAAAAATTAGGTGAAATATTTAAGGAACTGGAATTCCGGACACTGGCAAAACAGATTTTGGGAGACGACGCTGCTGCATCGGCTCCGGCGAAAGCGGCTGCAAGTGGCAGTGGACAAATTTCCCTTTTTGGCGGTACCGCTACTGCTCCCGTTAAAAGGGCCGCCCCGCCATTGCCTGCCCATTCTATGGCCGAGAAAAATATTGAAAATACTCCCCATGATTACCATTTGACAGATACCCCCGAAAAAAGAAAAGAGCTGATCAATTTGCTTTCCCAGCAAAAAGAAATTTGCTTCGATACCGAAACCACGGGCATCGACGCGAATGCGGCTGAACTGGTCGGCATGTCCTTTTCCATCAAACCACATGAAGGCTGGTATGTGCCGATACCTGCCGACCAGGCCGAAGCACAAAAAATTTTGGATGAGTTCCGCCCTATTTTTGAAGATGAAAAAATCGGTAAGATCGCTCAAAACATAAAGTATGACGCGCTGATGCTCAAGTGGTACAACGTAGCAATAGGGGGCGCCTGGTACGACACCATGCTCGCACATTACCTGCTCGAACCTGAGCTGCGGCATGGTATGGACTACCTGGCCGAGACTTATTTAAAATACAAGCCCGTTTCCATTGAAACACTGATTGGAAAGGGGAAAAAGCAATTAAGCATGCGGGATGTATCGGTGGAACGGGTAGCGGAATACGCTACAGAAGACACGGACGTGACCCTGCAACTGAAGGAGTATTTTTTCCCTAAACTCAAAGAAGAAGGACTGCAAGATTTATACGACACCATGGAGGCACCGCTTTCCAAGGTCCTGGTCGACATGGAATATGAAGGCATCAACCTCGATGCAGCATTTTTGGAAAAATACTCCGTTGAACTGGAACAGCAGATTAAAGATTTTGAAAAAACCATCCACGAAGAAGCGGGCATGACTTTCAACATCGCTTCCCCTAGCCAGGTGGGCGAGGTGCTGTTTGGCAAAATGGAAATCCCTTACCGCTGGCGCAAAACAAAAACCGGCAAATATTCTACTGATGAATCGAAATTGACGGAGCTGGCTATTAAATATCCTTTTGTAGCTGACATCCTCAAGCACCGGGGTTTGTCCAAATTAAAATCAACCTATGTAGACGCCCTGCCATTGCAGGTCAACGCCAAAACGGGCCGCGTGCACAGTTCTTTCAACCAAGCCCTTGCCGCTACCGGACGACTCGCCTCCAACAATCCAAACCTGCAGAACATCCCGATCAAAACACCGGAAGGAAGAAAGGTAAGAGAGGCTTTTATCCCGAGAGACGACAATCATGTTCTGCTGGCGGCCGATTACTCACAAATCGAACTACGGCTCATCGCCGAAATGAGCAACGATGAAGCCATGCTCGAAGCCTTCCAAAAAGGACAGGATATCCACCGGGCAACGGCTGCCAAAGTCTACGATGTGCCTTATGACGAGGTCACATCCGATCAGCGCCGAAATGCAAAGACGGTCAATTTCTCCATCATCTACGGAGCTGGCGCCACCAATGTCTCCCAACAACTGAATATCAAACGCACCGAGGCCCGTGACCTCATCGACACTTACTTCCAACAATATCAAGGCCTGAAAAATTACATGGATGACACAGTGGCCTTTGCGCGTGAAAATGGCTTTGTGAAAACCCTCCTTGGCCGCCGCCGATACCTGCGGGACATCGACAGCCGCAATGGACTGGCACGCAGCAATGCAGAACGGGTCGCCATCAATACACCGATCCAGGGAACGGCTGCCGACCTCATTAAAGTGGCCATGATCAATATCCACCAGGCATTGAAGGAGAAAAATTTAGGGACTAAAATGATTTTGCAGGTACATGATGAATTGGTATTCGATGTACCAAAAGGTGAACTGGAAACGGTAAAGCCGATCATCGAGGATTTGATGAAAAACGCCATCCCGAATTTGAAAGTGCCGATATTGGTGGAGATGGGAACTGGACAGACTTGGTTGGAAGCACATTAAAATGGAGTCCTGCTCCCGACTTTTGCCGGCTCGACGCCGGCAAAAACCCTTTATAACAAAATTGTTTTTTTTTAACCATTTAAGCTACTCCACCCATTCAAAAGTACCGATCATCCGATCCAGGTCCGTTCGGATAAAATCATAAATAGGTGCCAGCGAATCGGGCTGTACTTTTGTGTTGAAATAAAGCGCACACCGCAGAAAATGCTCTCGCTCCAACGTATCCGTCACTAAAAACTGAACTTGGGAAGCTACGGGCCCTTCTACTTCAAAAAGAATTCCCTGCACATTATTCGTTTTTTTAAAAGGGCGGTCTTCTATGTAAGTGGCCTTTTTGTTGTGCCAATCGGTGAGGTTAAAAGCATCCGTTTTTAATTTATCAATGGAAGCAGCGCCAGCGATGGGTGAGTAGCTGCAATGCAGGCGGCAATTGAAATCAGGATAATAAATATCGAACCAACAAGGATCGGCAGGTTTTTCGTCAAAAAAAGAAGTATCTTTTTCAATGACGGCGTAGGTCGGGTATTCAAACGTAAACCGGCAATAATTTTTGTCAAATGATTGATAAGATTTTTGAGGATAAACGACTTTAGGGTAGCCGCGCGGCTTGGGCGTAAAGACTGGTTCGTCACACCCAAGAGCCAAAAACAAAAAACAAAAAACAAAAATTGAGCAATGCGTAATCCTGCACTGCAGGTCGGGAACCCAAAAAATTAATTTCATGAAAAATACAAATTTGACCAATAGAAAACGGGCCGTTTATTGGATAAAACGGCCCGTTTATATTTTTCGTATAATTTAATTAAAACGGTAGGTCGTCGGCTGGACTTTCACCATTGGCATCATTGGCAGGGGCCGTTGGTGCGGTAGGTGCAGAGGAAGCAGCCTGTGGTGCGTTGCTGGCCATGGCAGGTTCCTCAGTTGGGAAATAATTGCTGTTGCCACCACCGCCACCTGATCCGGGATCTTTGAGCTTGCGCATATAATTAGCGACAACTTCCGTCCGGTAACGTTCAATATTATTGGCATCCGTGTATTTCCGATGTGTCAATTTTCCTTCAATATAAACGGTCATTCCTTTTTTGAAAATCCGTTCGGCCTGTTCTGCCCGGTTGCGCCACGCAACGATTTCGTGCCATTCCGTTTGATCTTTCCATTCGCCGCTTGTTTTATCCTGATAGCTTTCACTGGTAGCAATGCTGAATTTTGCCACTGCGGCCCCACTCTCGAGCCGACGTACTTCCGGGTCTCTGCCCAGGTTTCCAATGAGGATTACGCGATTAACCATAGTTGTTGTTTTAAGAGTTATAAAATTGAGTTTTCTCAGAGCTTTCCATCTCGGAGGGCAAGCTTTAAAAGAACGATAAAGTTAAGAATTTTTGGCGAAGGTACGTATCTATGACTTTCGGAAAAGCGTAATCATTTATTTTATCGCGTTTGATTTTCAGCCATGATTCATCTGGTGGCACAAATGACTCTCCCATCAATTTTATTTCCCAAAAACGGGCGATTATCCGCTGGTGCGTCAGGTCTTGTTTGAGCGGTTCTGAAACCCGTTCTTTTTCAACGGTATGGCCACTGGTCCACAATTGCCAATCGTTTTGTTTTTTTAATGAATTATATTCTTCTATTAATTGCATCGACTCAATCAACGGAAATTCATACAGGTTTTGCCAAATA
>JBCBRY010000255.1:0-5978 GCA_039819485.1 Bacteroidota bacterium
CCTAACATTTTTTTAACTTAAATTTGTGACGTTAAATCACATCCCTCCAAATTGCGTTGTCCCCCTATTTGAACACCAATATTGCCTTAATAACTTACTAAAAATTGAGATAATGATAGTTCTATGTCTTTCAGTAGTCATGGCGGCGCTGTTTATCACTGTGTTCAACAGCAAGACTGCCAAAACGAATCACCATTCGTAAACACGATTTCTTCAATGAAATCCACCCCTGTTCTCCAACATCAACATCTACATCATCTTCCGAGTTTCTTCCTTCTCATCGATCCTTTGAACAAACACTTCAACAACACTTCTCAGTCTGGATATTTTTCTTGATTGGCTAGACCAATCAAAGGATCCTCTATTTTCTTTCTCCACGTATGGGAAAGAGAAAGCAACCGTCTTGGTTTGTAGGAAACACGGCATGTAAATTCCCTACTTTTCAAACAGAACTTTTTACCCTACCTCTAAGTTTATACATTTGCGCTCCATTCAAAAAGATGAATGGTGTGAGCAATCCGATTGATAATAGCGAAAAATGAATGGCCTGTATGCCAGATCATTGCTAGTCAATTCAAAAAGGGGCCGTACTGGAATCGACAGGATTGATAATTCATAAGTAAGCATGCCGGAGCACGATTGTTTACTCCGTAAAAAATAATGATCAAACCTTTATATGGCAACTATCAGTATGCCATGGCAGCCTAATACAAGGTATTTTGGCTCCATTGTGCCCTGCGTTTGACTCCTACTACACAACGTAACGCACATCATCCAACCTGTAGGATAGCTTGACGAGGACCTCCGTTCTGATAGCGAAAATTTAAGGAGGTAAGGCTTTGCCCAGGTTGGTCACAGCACCGAAGCCTAGCCCGACAATCTAAGCCGCGACTAAGCATGTAGAAAGTTTATGGATGCTTTCTCTGGACCCGGGTTCAACTCCCGGCGGCTCCACAATCGACGTTGTAACCCACTGATTATCAATGAGTTATAAAATGTCGTGCAGACTGCATTTGCTTAACTATTTGATTGTCAAATAGTTAAGTCGGTCTATGAACCCGTTTGTAGACCGGAAATGAGTTGTTATATTTTTACCCTTCCTACTGTCAAAAGTTGAGTTATGGCAGTAGAAAAAAAATTTTTGTCCTCTCCTTATATCAAGGTTAAAAAGAATGACCAACGGGGGGATTTATCTAAATTATGGTATGTCCACTGGAGGGAAGGAGGCCGGACAAGAAAGAAGTATGGGAACCTAAAACGCATTAAGGATCTGGAGAGTAGGAGAGCAGCCTTGGAGGAACTCCGCATTGAGTGGGAAGGAGAAATCAATTTCAATGTCTTCAAAACCATATACGCCCACCTCGACCAGAAACGCATCGACCTTCGCTGGCGCAAAAAGTCCTATTACAGCCGTAAATCACAGATAAATACAGTGGCCACCTGGTGCAAGGGAAAGGGGCAGGTCACAAAAGCATTGCTTACTGAATGTTTCCTGGAATTTCGCCGCAAATACCATCCGGTCACATTTAACCGGCGATTCTCAGATTGCAAGACCTTGTTCGAGGAATGTGGCCTGATGGCCATTTGGCCGGACACTGTGAAAAGGATACCCAAGGCGAAGGCCAAGAGCCGACCGGCCAGGAATTTTACCAAGGATGATATCGCCACATTGAAAAGGGCCATCATAAACAAGGACCCGAAGCTTTGGCTGGCCATCCAGTACATGTTCAATTGCGCCATCCGCCCAACGGAGCTGCGTCAGCTGCAGCGCAAGCATGTGTACATCGATCTACATTCCATCCTGATCCCTTCCCACATTGCCAAGACGAACTATGAGCGCTATGCCGAGATACCGGACAATTTCCTGGAAACGGTCCGGGAACACATCAGGGGCAAGATGCCCATCGATTATCTCTTTCCATCACCGAAGGATCCTTCTCATTACGTAAGCCATAATTATTTCACTTCCAAGCTCCGCCCTATCATGCGCGCTCACGGTTTTGATTCAGATTACCGGCCTTGTTATTCCTGGAGGAATACGGCAGCTATAAAAGGTGTGGAAGAAGATGAGATCCCACTCTGGGAAATGAAAGAGGCCTGGGGCCACCGCAGCATCGAACAGTTTGTGCAGTACCTCAGGAGGATAGGGGCGAGGCGGAAGAAGATTTATGCGGCTAAGTTTACGGGGATTTGAATTTTTATTTTTTAAAAGACCTTGAAAACTCATTTTTAGAAAAAAATGAAATATGTATTTGTTACTTCTCATTTGTAGCAGTACATTTACATTGAATATTTGCGGAAAAATTCTATATAAAAATTAGCGTTAAAAAAGAATCATATAACTATTCTGTCAATGTTTTTTAATCTATTGATAATCAATCTGATATTGCTCATTTTTCTATTGATTTTTCTGTTAATTTATAGGGTAGCTATACGCAACTATTGCGTATATACCCAAGTTAAAGACAACCAAAATAAAATAATGACCAATCAGATTGACCAATAAAATTCTTAGAAATGAAATTGGGATATAACTCAGAAAAAGAAAGAAATGCCATGAAAATTCGACTAAGAAAAACAACTGTAATTCTTTTTTCAATATTTCTGCTCATTTTAAGTTCATGCGAAAAAGAGGACTTAGAAAAAAGATTGAATCTGAAATTTGAAGAAATAACACGTGATGATATTCTCGCATTTAAAGGTGAATTGTCTGGAGATGATATTGTCGCCACTAACGAGTCAGGCAATATATTAGATACTTGTGCTATCGTGTTCTACAAAACCCAAGATGGCAGATATGGAAAATTCAAAATTTTAGATATTGGAGAGTTTGAGAACAATGCACTTGAGAACAAAACACTTTTCATTACTGCTGTCACTTATGCCAATAATGGAAGTGTTTTTAGTCAAACGGAAAGTTTATCGATAAGGGGAACTTGGACTTGCGATTTAGATGCTATGGAAGAATCAGGCCCACATAATGACTTTCATTGGGAAAGAGTAGATACAACCGATACTTTGATTAGTCCAATAGGAGATGCTCTTTTTTCAACTTATTGAGATGACAAAATAATGGAATAGAAAAATAAAAAAAAGAAGGCTGTCTCTAACAATGCGCCAGCGTTCATAGCCAGCAAAAGCTGGCTACGCCGCCGGCGCCAGCCGTTCTTGTGCCAGACTCGCTTCGCTCGCCTGGCACAAGAACGGCCACGGCTCGGCCCGCTATGCGACTGGGCCTCGCCCGTGCCCTGTGCCTACGGCTCGCTCCCTCTAAGGAGCGCTCCTCCGTCACAGAACACGGGCTCAGCGCCAACCGCAGCCAGACCCGCCTGCGTTTACGAGCGGGAGGAGGGCTATGCGCCCCCCCCCCCGCTCGACACTCCGGCCGGCTTCGGCTGCGCCGAGCCGTGGCCGTTGCCTGCCAGCTGAGAAAAAGTAAAAACTAATAATCAAATAAAGACAAATGGGTGTAAGTTATTTCATGCTGCCGAAAATAGTAGTTCAAAATGATAAAGCCTCCAAAGAAGCAATTTTGGAAAGACCTCTTGACGGAAACCCAGATTTTTCTAAAAATGAAGATGATAACAAATACCCCACTCTCAAAGAGATATATGAATCAATCGAAAAGGCGCAAATAAAAATTGAATACGAAGACCGAAGCCTCGATGAATTTAAATTGAAAAATGGGAAAAGAGAAATAGTCCATTCAATGGGAATTACTGATAACGAAATGAATTACTCGTTTGACTTTACAATGAGATACCCAGAGGCAGCAGATGAAAATCATCGAATAACAACTTTAATGGGAATTAAAAGTCGCCCAAGAATTTTAATCAAATTATTTTCAGCAATATCAAAAAAATGTGGTTCTTACTTCATCTGTAATCCGTACGAATCATACTTTATTGATAAAGAGAAAAGCTTCGAAGAGATTTGGCATAGAATCCAAACGAATTGGAATAATGAATAAATTATAATTTTAGTATTCGGGGCATACATCTCCGATTTCGACAAATGAAAAAGCGATTTTTTCGGGCGAATCATAAAATTTAAAAATTCATTTTTTCACGCTCGGCGAATAAATACGAAAATCGTAAATTTGAAAAAGTGTTGCTGAAATTCGGAGAAATCAGTCTCCGCTCTCGACGAAATGAATAATAAAAAAAGAAGCCGGCAGGCAACAAAGTGTAGCTGTTCATGTCGGGCAGACGCCCGCCACGCCAGCTACACAGGCCGTTCGCTGTAATTAAAAACAACTCTGATGAAAAAAAAGAAAACCTGGAGAGAAAGAGCAAACGAAGTGGAATATAAAATTCACGAAATCACTCCTGAGTGGGAAGAAAAATTGGGAAAAGGAAAAATACTTATTCCCAATGCCCTTGATATTGAGCGATTAATAAATGAAACCAAAAAAGGTGAATTACTGACCAATGATAGCATACGCGAAAAACTGGCAAAAGAAAAAAATGTCCAAGTAACTGCTGCAATACCTACTGGAGTTTATCTAAAGTATGTCGCACTGGCAGCGGAAGAAGAAAAAGCAAAAGGAAGAAAAGACATTGCTCCATATTGGAGAGTATTAAAACCAAACGGGACAATTAATGCGAAGTTTCCTATTTCGATACAGGAATCGATTGTTTTATTAGAATCAGAGGGGCATAAAATTGAGTTTGGGAGAAGTAAAAAGACTGCCAGAGTTGTTGATTTTGAGAAGAAAATAAAAAAATACAGCTAACAATGTATATGCGATAATGCTCCCTAAACGGTCGCAATACGCATATACTAAACGTTATGGGCAAGTAAAAAAAGAAAAATGACTGCAAAAGAATTCATTGTAGAATTATCAAAGTTCAAAACGGAAGAACGAGTAAACATCGTAGAGAAATTTTTCAAAGGTAATGACGGAATTACCAAGCCATTTGGTGTGAAATTCGGAGATGTATTCAATACGGCAAAGAAGTTCAAGAGCATGTCCCTTATAGAAATAAATAAATTACTCGATAGTGATTTTTATGAAGTACGAATGGGAGGTGTAAGTATTATGGACTTTCAAGCAAGAGATAAGAAATTCTCAGAAGAACAAAAGAAAAAACTCTACGAACTCTATTTGAAAAGACACGACCGACTGAATAATTGGGATTTTGTGGATAGAGCATCCTACAATGTAATTGGACGATACTTAGAAGACAAGCCAAGAGATATTTTATACAAATTGGCAAAGTCTGATATTGTTTGGGAAAGAAGAACAGCAATTGTAAGTACGTATCACTTCATCAAATTGGGGGATTTGGATGACACTTTTAAAATTGCAGAAATACTGATATACGATGAACATGAACTTATAAACAAAGCAGTTGGAAGTTGGATAAGGGAAGCGGGGAAAAAAGATGAAAATAGATTAAAATCATTTTTGGATAAGTATGCTTCGACAATGCCAAGAGTTACTTTGAGATATGCTGTCGAAAAATTTGATAAAGAGACAAAAGGATATTATATGAATTTGAAGAAAAAATGAAACCAGCCCATAACATTGCATACCTGTCCATATCCAGCAAAAGCTGGATACGGAAGGTATGCGAGACCGTTAAAACCACTAATCCCCAAACAAAAAAAGCCCACCTCCCGGCAGGCCCAAATCATAATCTCACAAAAAATCTTAACTCCCCCCCGCACTCACCGCATAGGTCGCAAAGATCCCCTTCATCCCGTTCACGATCGCATAGGACAAAATCGGCTTCACACCTGCAGTAACGAGCTTCTGGTACTGCGGGTCAAAAAGCTGGTCAATGGCCTCTGGGACAGCTCGCATCGCTTCTCCACGGAAATTCGAGGCAAAGCCCTCGATGCCCTTTTTCCAAAGCTCCGCTTCATCCACGAAGTTGAGAATGTCAGTGACCTGGGTGTCCTCTTCCCCTAAGCCGCAACCGCCCTAAAGTAGAATTTCTCGTTTAGTTTTTCCATTTCATCGGGCGTTCTGT
>JBCBRY010000256.1:0-5791 GCA_039819485.1 Bacteroidota bacterium
ACAACTGGGGCACATCTTTGGGCAACCTTGCCCAGGCCAAGGGCGGGGAGGAGGCCGAGCGGCTCTACGCCCAGGCCTTCGAGAAGTTCGCAGAGGCCGTCCGCATCAAGCCTGACAAGCACGAGGCACTCAACAACTGGGGCACATCTTTGGGCAACCTTGCCCAGGCCAAGGGCGGGGAGGAGGCCGAGCGGCTCTACGCCCAGGCCTTCGAGAAGTTCGCAGAGGCCGTCCGCATCAAGCCTGACAAGCACGAGGCACTCTACAACTGGGGCACATCTTTGGGCAAACTTGCCCAGGCCAAGGGCGGGGAGGAGGCCGAGCGGCTCTACGCCCAGGCCTTCGAGAAGTTCGCAGAGGCCGTTAAAGCAGGAGGTTCATCCTATAATCTAGCTTGCCTTTACGCCATCCGTGGGCATAAGACAGAAGCACTTAGCGCATTAAACCATAGTTTATCAAATAACGAAATATTGGTTGATTTTGTATTAGCAGATGAAGATTGGAGCGAATATCTTATTGATCCAGATTTTAAAACCTTAGTCGACTCGTTCAGACCATAAATATAAATCTCTGTACAACCCAAACAGCCTCAATTGCTCTCAAAAGCGATGAAAAATCTGAAGAGTAACCAATCAAACAATAATGACCACAATGGTGGCCATCACCTAAAAGGCAGGAAAAAATAATTAAATTAGAAGTGCAAATCGGATTAAGAACACTTTTATTGAATGCGTATATGAACGATGAAAACACCTCCAGAACCGACCCGGTAGAACCTGAAAAGAAGAGTAAAAAAAAGCTGTGGTGGTATTTTTATTTATTGGAAAAACTGTTAAAAAGATAATTCCGAATTTGCCTCTAAATATACGATTATCAAGGAATTAGTACCGATCAGCGCACAGGTGATACGCTGACCGGTTATGTCTTTACCCCTCCGTCAGGTCTTCGATGATGATCGAGTCCGTCCCGCCTTTTATCAGTAATTGTTCATTAGTATCCAGTGCGTTGAAGCTGGTGAAAACAGTAGGTTTACTTGTGCTTTTTTTGATGGAGATTTTCATGTCAATCAAGTTTTTTAAGTGATGAAATATTGATTGACAAAAAAAAGTGATAGAAAATCCTGCCTCAACGCAAATATGGTGTCGTAAATAACATAGCCTATTAATAAATGCTAGCAGGTTTTTTTTTCAAGCAATTGATTTTCAATAAGATAGATTGAATTCAAGTTAATAATACCTTTCAATGAAGCATATCAAACAGCTCAGTAAAATAAGTACCTACCAACCCAGTTCTGGGCCGTTGCTGACGTTGTATGATTTAGCTTTGAAAGGACTATCCAGGGAGGAGATTTTCGATCATTTTAGGGACCGGGGATCCAATTATTTCAATGTGATCTTATCCCGTTTGAAAAGCAAATTACTGGAGGGGGTTTTGTTCTACCCGTTCAATGACCATGCCGAGCACCTAACGCGTTCGCTGGCTGCCTACAATGAATTTTCGGTTTGCCTTCGATTGTTACGGACCGGAAATAAAATTGTCGGTCTGTCAGAAACTGAAAAAGTCCTTACAAAAACCATTGACTTGGGCATGACCGGATGCGCCCTAATGCTGGCCATTGAACTGGAAATATATTATAGCACAATTGGGAATTATTCGAAATACAAAAAGTACGCAGCGCTGAGTGATGATTTAAAAAAGGAATTCGACAGGGAAATTGCCATCCAGAAAATATTCAATGAACTGGCTTTTTCCATTAAAAAGAAACTGCCCAAGGAAGATATTTTGGAAAAATTAACGGCTTTTAAAAAAGAAATGCCGGGGCAATTTTACCGCAGCAATTTATTTTATTTCAGCGCCTGGAATCTTTGGCACCGTTTCCATGAAAACAAACCTGCTATCATTCAAACTTGCCAAGAGGCTACCCAGTTTTTCAATCAATTTAAGACACCTATACCATTTACCACACGCTGGAATTTTATGCGTCAGATGATCCCGATCTATGTCGCAGAAAAAAAATATCCGGAAGCAGCCGTGATGGCCAAACGTTGTGTGAAACTCTGTACGGAAGGGAACTACAACTGGCACTTGAGCTTGATTTATCTTGCCTTAGTGGCATTTCATAATGGCAAACCAAAAGTCGCTTTCCAGGCCTACAAGACTGCGCACAGCGTACCAATGAAGTTCGAGCGGGTAGATGACATACAAGAGCGCTGGCAGTTGATCCGTTCGTACCTATCACTTTACAACCTGCATGTTCCAGGCACCTTCCGCCTTTATAAATTCCTCAACAGCATCCCCACATTGAACGCCGACAAGTCCCGTAACAATGTGGCCGTGATCATCTCGCACCTGCTGCATCTCTGGAAGGCTGGCGAGCGCGAGCAGTTCGGCGATCTGTCGAAGCAGCTCAGGCGCTATATCCAGCGCCATCTCCGAAAGCCCGGCCTGGAGCGCCCCCGCTGGTTCCTGATGATGCTGGAGAAATTTTATGAAAGTAATTACCACCCAGTGCGCTACGAGCCTCGCGTGAAAGCACTGTGGAAGAAGATACAAAATACTCCTTCGGAGATCAGCGTGAACGTGCTAGAGACGGAGGTGATTCCGATTGAGGTGGCTTGGGGGATGGTGGTGGGGGAGAAATAGTAAGATCGATTTTAAAACAATATGAGACAAACTACACGGTCACAAAGGTGATCTGTGATTTTGATGTGACTGATTCCCTGGGACGCCTGTGTTTACAGTGGTATTGAGGTTCTGCGTCGAACTCCAGTCGTGGGTACGACGTAAAAGCCTATAATCCAGCCTTTTACAAAAAAATTAAAAGCTCTATTGTAAGAATTAGCAGTAGAGCTTTTTTCTTTGGTACAACATAGGTACAACATTTCAACTGGTTTGGTTAACGCCTGTACTACCCTTCCCTAATTCATACTTTTTCTACTCCCAACAGCTGCTACCATTAGCCACCATGAAAAGAAGAGGATCTATTCCTTTAAATAAATACTCGAATTTTTTCTGAATGATTGGAACTAATCATCAGCAGAATTTGTCATTATGCTTGAAACACCCAGAAAACCAGTTCCCCGAAAGCGGGAAACCTAAAAATTGAAATGCACCTGAGCAATAAAATCCATCTAATGGTTTTTGGCAGAATAGCGCCAAAATAGGATCGGACCAAATCCAGCATCCCGAAAGTAATCGGATAAAATTTTTCTAACCGAACTTAAGGGAGGCGCTCTGAGAGTCCCGGCTGGTTCCCAATCCGATTACCATGGACCCGATTTCTGTTATAGAAATCCTCATGATCATCATCGAGGAAGTATTAGGTGCATAAGACCTAATTTGATAGTAAGATTGGCAACCCTTGAATTAAGGGTTGTCATCTATATACTTTTAAGCTCATCTATTTTCCTGAGCAGCCATAACTTACCAAAAATATTTTTTTCCTTTTCAAGTCTTGCCTTTAGCTTTTTTAATTTTTCCTCTTTGTCACCTTTTTTATGAAGTGCGATGTTCATTAATTTTTTAGTGTATTGGGCCAGCCGGATATATGCCTCATTCCTGTCAGGGACAAACAGGTGCCCCCTGCGCATATACTGCTCAAAACTATCGCAATAAGATAAAAATAAATTTTTGCGGGAAGGATCTTTTAATGTTACATCATAATTGGCTTTTAATAATGTCCCCCTGGATAACACTCCATATAGTGCATGTCTAAAATTATATTGCCCAATGTGATCAATGACCTTCTCAGAATATCCACTGCTATATAAAGTTTGGGACTCCGACCATAACCTTGCCTCAAGCTTAGTTTCTTCAGGCAGACAATCTATATATTTAGAAATAAATCCTTTTACAAATGCTGTCTCCAACAAATTATTGGCTACCAAAACGATGTTATTAAAAGTGGTAACGGTCATGAACCCTTCATGAATCAGTAACTCTGCTTCTATACCCTTTTTATACAACTCGAACATGTCATTTAAAAAACCGGTATGTCCTTTCGAAACCAAAACAACAGTGTCGTTTATTGCGGAGAGCAAGAATACTTTTTTCTCCCTGAAGGGTAACGCTGAAAAATTTTGCAGCATACTTTCCTTAAACTGTATAAATTCGTCTGCACCCCAATTTTTATTCCTTGATAATTTTAGAAAATATAGGTTAATGGCTGGATGATTAAGTTCATTTTTTAAAAAAGTCAGATGTTTAAACTCAGGTTCGTTTTTTAATTCATATTTCAATAATTCCTTGCGGGCAGCATATTCATGTAAAATCCGAAATTTTCCCAAAGCATAAAAAAGATCCAAATTTTTTTCTGCACCAATTAGATTGTCAGGGTTGGGCTGGTATCGGATATCTTGATCAGGTTGAAAATATAGTTTTTCATGCACTATTCCGAGTTGCAAATAATCCTCCCATTCTTTGGTCGCCTTTTCCTCAATTAGTTGAATAGCGGACCTGGAGATTTCATTAAACAAATTGAGCTTTTTACGAAGCAAATACGACTGACCTAATTGATCCTTGAATCGAACGGTATCAGACAACAAATCAATGGCTGCCAGGAACCGTTCAACCTGCAAGACAAATTCACGCATCAGGTTATTAAAAATCTTATTATTATATTTTTTACCCGGATAAAGCTTTTTAAAAATGCTTTCTTTATCAAACTTGTTTTTTCGGTGCCGATTTTTATTAAGGAGCTGATAAAAGTCGCAAAGCTTCTTATTTGAATTACACCACGGAGAATCCAACCATTTACCAAGGGATTTCCATTCTACTTCATTTAACACATCTAATGATTCATATAGCTTACTCTTTTCTAATGCATTTTTTTTTGTGTCAGCCCGTGCAATATTTTCAACCATAAAACATTGATTACCAGTAATATTTAGAATTTAATCACAACATAAAAGTATAAATATTTTGTGATAACGACGATTATTTGTCACCTATTCATGGTGATTTTTTCTAATTCAATATAGTTTAATTCAATACCTTTACTCAGGTGACAGTTTGAATGATAGCAGAGCTTACTCTAAGTAAAAACTGACAATAGCTATAAATGAACACAGTGATCCAACCGCGGTTAACCCGGCGTTTAAATTATCACAGGTTCATAACCATATTAACATTAAGTCTGGACTTTAAAAATTTAAGAACCATGATACTTGCTCGATTCCGATGCAGGGGTATCACCCCTATTTTTATTGGCAACGCCGAACCTAATGATGTAGAAATCAGACCGGCCTCCATCACAGGACTGATGCGTTTCTGGTGGCGGGCCATGAATGCAAGATTGGCCGCTAAAAGTCTTCAAAAATTACAAGAAGCCGAAGAGAAAATATTTGGCGGTGTGCTTTCAGGCGGACGCCGGAGCTCTTTCAACTGTTGGATAGAGGATGTTGATGGGGACATAAAAGATGCCGGAAGGCTATTGGGTGCACATAATTTCAATATTTACAATGGTGGAGGATACCTTTTCTATATTCTCATCAATCAGAACAAGGACCAAAAAGGTTATGCCCCTGGATTGGAATTCGAATTAGTTTTCACATCAGAATCAGAAAAGTATTTCAGGCAGGCCATTGCTTCTTTTTGGCTTGCCGTGAATTTAGGTGGATTTGGAACAAGAAGCAGAAGAGGAGGAGGGGCCATTCAGTCCGAATTAGCAGAACTAGAGGGAATAGATAATCTGGGTATTGATTTCAACATAACATATGTAAATGATCATGAAAAAGGTACCAGGAATGATCACGAAAATGGTACCACTGTAAAAGTAAAAAAATCAGTTCTT
>JBCBRY010000257.1:0-5721 GCA_039819485.1 Bacteroidota bacterium
AGGCAAAGGAAAAGTGTCGTTTTTTTTGACTACCTGCTTAATGATTCTCGATAAAATAAAGCAATCTTCAGGTACTTTTAATAAAATTGAATCCGCAAACTATCGTATAAAAAAAGGAGGGACATCACCTGTTGGGGTGATTTTTTAGGCCATCGCGCGCTTAAATGGTTTATTGTTTGATTTTTTTTTCACCGAACGATTGACGGTCTTTTTACCATTAAAAATTTGGAAGCATGAAGGAATTGCTCCGGCCCAAGTCTCTGCGGCCGAAAAGCGGATAAATTTTGAAAAAAAAGGAGATCTATTTTCCATTAACTTAAACCTTAGTTAATAATTTGATCATCAAATTTCTTTAGCTTTTCCGTTTAGATAAATTTTTCAATTAGACTTATCCTAACGGATGATTCAGTTTTAACCAAATCGAACAAGTCATGATTCGTTCATTTAAGACCAGCATAGGGATTCTTTTTGGCCTAAGTCTCATTTTCATACAATGTACGGAAGATCAGATGATGGAGCCAGTAATTAACAAAACAGTATTTGTAACAGACAATATTACCGTTGATACAACTTGGAGTGCTGGTTACGATTATATTTTGGATGGTGGAATTATTGTTGAAAATGGTGCATGCCTGACCATTGAACCAGGTACGGTAATTAAAGGTAAGCCAGAAGAAGGGGCCAATGCTTCTTATCTTCTCGTTGCAAGAGGAGGGAGCCTAAAAGCGAACGGGACTGAACAAGCGCCAATTATTTTTACTTCCACCTCTGATGAGATTACTTCAGAAATGGTATTAAATGGAACGACAGTTTCACCTAATCTGGATCCGAATGCGGACTTTGGCCTGTGGGGAGGAGTTATTGTTCTTGGAAATGCGCCTATCTCATTTTCCCCGGGGTTTGAGCCTCAAATTGCTTATTTGCCTTTGAGTGACCTTAATGGAAGATATGGCGGAAATAACCCTGATGACAGTAGTGGTTCTCTTACTTATGTTTCGATAAGACATAGTGGAATTAATGTAGGGTCAGTCGAGTTCGAGGGGCTTATTTTAGGGGGTGTTGGTTCTTCGACTGTCCTTGATAACATTGAAGTGGTTGCGAATCAAGATGATGGCATTGAGTGGCTGGGGGGAACTTGCTCCGCTTCAAATATACTGGTGTGGGGTTCCGGCGATGATGGGCTTGATACCGACCAAGGTTGGAATGGCTCCTGCATGAACTGGATCGTATTGGAACCTCGGAGCGGATCTGCTTTAGAATTAGATGGACCGGAAGGCCCGTTTGAACAAGGGTGTAACTCCTTCATCGATGGGACCATCTATGCCGGCCCCAATATCGACCATATCATAGACTGGGACCCAAATTCTAATTCCGCAGTGGTTAATCTATACATTTTTGGTGTTGATGAACTTTACGAAGCCGGTAACGGAATTGAATCTTTTGGGGGGAATGGCAATTGTGCCATTGGTTCGTGGGAATATACGCTACCGCAAGGATATGATGATGCGAGTATTTTGGCAGATATTATAACCGCCGGAGAAGCGGTTGAGGTTTCAAAAAACAACAATACGGTAGGCGCCGATGTAACAGTTTTTGGGTGGACACTAACTTCACAAACAGGTAAACTGGCAGAAATTGGCCTGAAATAGATAAACCATAAACCTGAAAAGGGTACAAATAAATAGCTGAAAATCAATAGATTAAAATAAAGTGGTTGGTATTGGGCACAGCCTCGGTGGTATCGTATGTCAGCAACCATGGTGTGAACCACATGGAGGAGCTGATCCATCCGAGCATGTGGAATAATTTCAATGATATTTTTGAAAGGGACGACTTCTTTAATGCCCCTCCAAGATAAAATATTAACGGATGGCGGGCCATATTGGCCCGCCATTATTTAACATGGTTAACTGTACTGATTGATAAACATGGGGACAGCCCTTTATGTATGGCAGCCGCCCGCTGCTCCGCAGCGCTGGGCGGAGGAGGGGTTTAAGGGGGCTGTCGTTAATAAACCATAGATTTATGGCTTCTCCAATTTATTTGTTTTATCAGAAACGTCACGATTTTTAACATGCTTATCAAACCAATTCATCTGTTCCCACAAAACGTGCTCGATGGATTCCTTTGCCCTGTAGCCATGGTCTTCAAAAGGTAACAAAACCAATCTGGCCGTACCACCGGAACCTCTCACTGCCTCGTAAAATACTTCTGATTGAAAAGTAAGTGTACCCGGATTAGAGTCATCATCACCGTGAATGATCAAAATAGGCTCATTAACCTTGTCTGCGAAGAAAGTAGGTGAGCAGTCAATGTACGATTTGGTCGCTTCAAAAAGAGAACGACGTTCTCCCTGAAATCCAAATGGCTGATTTGTTTTATTGTAGGAACCACTTCGTGCAATGCCAGCACAGAACAAATCGGTATGTGCCAGTAAATTGGCAACCATTAAGCCACCGTGGCTGTGACCAATGACACCAATCCTATCTGGATCGGCAACCCCCATTTCCACAGCTTTTTCGACGGCCGCCTCTGCATCGGCTACCAACTGGGGAACAAATGTATCATACACCGTTTCAGGATCACCAATCATCGGCATGGCGGTATTGTCCAGTACGGCATATCCCCGCATTAAAAAGTATTTATGCGATGCACCCCAAATTCGCATAAAACGATTGGAAGAACCTCTAACCTGACCGGCAGTTTTAGCACCCGAATATTCCAATGGGTAGGCATACACCACCGTTGGTACCCTGGTTCCTTCTTCATATCCTGGCGGCAATAGCAATTGAAAACTTAATTCAACGCCATCATCCCGTTTATATCTTACAATCTTGTTCTCAATCTGGCGCAACTCGGGACTTGGGTCTTGAAATTTTGTAATGGCTTGTTTAGTGATTGCCCTGGTGCTTTCACCAGGGTCAGCTTCAATTGATTTGCCCATTTTGGCCAGGTAAAAATTCGGCACCGTCGTGGAAGATTCAGAACTCATGATAAAGGTATTCGGCTCTTCACCAAATCCGACGAAGTATTCGTATTTGTCTTTGTCGCTTCGGAATATTCTTTCGATTTCTCCCGTTTCAATATTTCTTTTATCAACAAAAGGGCGATCACCTTCCTTAGTGCCGCCAGCGCCACGGAAATAAATGGATCCATCTTCTACCTGGATGACGTATTTGCCGTTGTTCAATTGGGTAAATAGCGGATAACCTGGATCATTATAACGATCATTTTCGTCCAGGTCAAACCAAAGCTTGGAGGTGCCTTTGTTCACATCCAGTAACCAGACATATCGCCATCTTTTCATACGCTCTCTCTGATACAACACGAGCATCCCGTCCGTTTGCCCCCACATCGTTCCTCGTATACGATGCTCCGCTTTGAAAACTTCTTCCGGCTCTCCTTTAAATGGTGCTTCCCATCTCATCAGCCTGTCCCGGAATTCGGCTTCTGCCATCGGGTTTCCACCATCTAATGCTTCTACCCAAAACAGCGTATGGGGAGCTGTTGATTGCCAGGATACTGATCGAGGACCGGTCGTTACTCCCATTGTTGGTACTTCATTGGCAACAGGGTGGTTCGCAATGGTTTTGACCAGCTCTCCTTTTAGGTTCCATACTTCCACATCATTGGCAAATCGCCACCACGCCACTTCATGCGACCAAGGTTTTTTAAGCCTCTCTACCAACAGGTAATCCCCATCCGGAGAAACACCTGCCCACATGTAGGAAGCAGCAGGTCCGATGACCCGCGATTGTTTTGTTTTGGTATCGTAAACGACCAGCTCGCACTGGGTGTAATAGCTGAACGTTTCATCATCGTATGCCGTTTCAAGCAGGTTTCTTGATTCGTAGGTTGATCTTGCGGTTGCCCCGGCATCTTCCAGGATTTTTGGTCCTTTAGGCATAGACGGTTTCTGTGGAACAGCACCACGGTCATTGATTCGCCTTACCAACAATTTTTCCTGGTCTGGAAACCACTTCACCGCCTGGTCCATCAAGGGGTTAAGGATCATGTTCGGGACTTTTTCCACATTTCCATTTATATCGCCCATCCATAATTCAATACGATCTTCAAATCCGACAGCCATGGCAAAGCGTTGGCCATCTACCGTCCAGGAAGTGGACATGACCTCTGCACCATCCGGAATATTTAAATTAACGGTTGTTCCATTCTTAATGGTAAGTATCCTCGGGGAAGTGCCCCCGTGACGCCCATGGTAATAGTTGTTTTTAGGGTTAACACGAATCCCTGCCAGCTTGAGCATTGGTCCTGCCAGCTCTGACAAAGTCGGATAAATGATAGGATCTGATAACAACATGTGGGTTTTTGTCGGAGAGGTGGACGTTCTCGGTAATTTGGGAGCATGAAGAATTTTGAGGATGTCTTCATCAGGGGACTTCCAAATTTGGTCGTTGGCTTCATCGCTTGTTTCCTGAGCAATGATTGCCTGGTTGAATACCAAGCAAAGTAAACTGAAAAGCAGGGTGATACAAATTGTTTTTTTCATTATTGAAATATATGTTGTTTTGATTAAACCAGGTTATGATATAGCGTTATCCAAGCTGATTTTTTCAAAGTGAGAGATTCTACAATGAAGCATTAAATATAGAGAATTCTTTCTTTCAAATGGAATTTGAATGAATGATTGGGATTTATTTAAACTATCCCTAATCCATCTCCTAACTTACACCTTTTTATCCGAAAAGTTAAGTGAGTTCGCCATGCTAATCAAAGTTAAAAAACATCCTTTGACCACCATTTCTCATAACTGAAATGCACGTTATAGTAACAAATGATGCACCGCTTGGTCAATTCGTTGGTTGAGCTAACGCCAATCAATCGAAATCATCTTTGTACTGATAATGAAAAGAGGTCGCTACTTAATTATTTATTGAAAAAGAATTAAAAGATCAAAGCATTCTGCCTCGCAGACACCCAGGTTGGAAACGGAAAAGGAGGCCGAGGGTATCGGATTCCAGGCCACTTCAATCAATAAGTAACGCCAGGCTGCAGGGTTCTTTTGAAAAAAAAACATTTCCCGGTTTACCGGACGAGGGTTGCCCGACCTTCCAAAAGTTTACTCCTGCCTTCTAGGTACTGCTTCGGTGAACCTTGATTTTTTCATGGCAGGTTTTCTTTGATTGAAAGAAAGAAATTTATCCAGTTACTCCAATTTTAAAAGGTCCCAATTATTGGGAGGAGGCCAAAGGGAAAAACAATAAATTTATATAGGTAAAAGTTTTGGGAAGCTGACATCATCAAATCAAAGGTAAACCATAATCATTAAACCCAAGATTGTATGGAAAACAGGCTTGAATCCAATTGGTGGTTACTCTACCTTTGAAGCATTGTAAAACTATAAATCTTTATTATGTCATTAATTACACCTGAATTAAAATTAACCTACTTGGAGGGTTCAAGCCCAAAGCACTATGCCCTAAATGTTAAAATTGATGCACCCCCTCTTCTTATCATTAACAATGATAGTGGCACTATGATAAACCCAAATTCGCAATTTGTAGTATCGGTGGAAATAGGGGGCTTAACTCAAGGGTCGGATGAAATAGATATCGATCTAGGACAAATTACTTTCGACAGCGATGAAAGTATAGTTGAGCTTCTTTTACGCGAATACTTCCTGATCCAACAGAAGTATTATTCTGCTTTAACTGAACTTCAACTATACTTTCATCGCTGTCGAAAGTAATTTGTCCTAGA
>JBCBRY010000258.1:0-5620 GCA_039819485.1 Bacteroidota bacterium
CATAATGTGTGCGATTTGGTAGATCCACACAAATTTAATGAGCTGGGATGTTTCTCTTTTTAACCCGTCATTCGCATCACTAACCATTAATTAAACCTCCGTTTGACCAATTTGATAAATTCCTTCGCTCTACCCTTTCTCACCTTCGCCGTCCATTTGTATTTGGTGGCTGCATTCTGTATCAGGAACAATTTGGCCTGGTTGAAATCTGGCAGCTTGTTCAAAGTATCCAAAGTCAAGTCAAACATGGCTTTGTCACCTCCAAAAAGTTCGTTTTGCGTTAAAATCCTTTCATTTAGTCCCATCGATTTTTTGATATCCTTGATGGGCGATTGACTTAATTTTTCCGAAAGCTCTTTGGCTGAAATAACGGTAAATAATTCATCCATCTCCTCATCTACTATGACCGGTGGTGCCTTTCGTTTCGGTGCAGGGGAAGCAACCGTCTTTGGCGGTTCTGGCTTCGGTGGTTCCGGCTTTGGCGGAGGTGGCGGGGGAGGTGGTGTGGGCTTCACTATTTCTACCTTCGGTTTTGGAGGAGGTGGTGGTGGTGGTGTCGGTTTTGGAGTAGGCTTGGCCGCTGGGGCAGGTTCTTTTTTACTTTCCACAACCGGGGGAGGAGATTTACGGGGAGCAGATTTGATGACTTCCACAGCAGAACGGCGCGGCGCCTGGGGCATATCCAAAAATGATTCATAAAACTGTTGAATATAACTTTTCATCAAATCCTTCTCAATGGTTGACACATTCTTATTGTCGGTACTGATGCTTTTGTAAAGTGCATTGATTTTGTCGAGGAGTATTTTTGTTCTTTTAGAATCCATATTGGAAATTCGTGATTGGTGATCAGTTTTTTGCTTGAAAACAGTACGTTAGTGACAGCGATTGCGTTCATAGGTTCCGGGGAAAAAAGCCTTTGATTTGATTCCTGAAAATAGTTGAATCAATTTAATATGTTCTGAAAGGCCCACATTCCGTACCGGGCATTTGCCATTTTTTGGCATAAACGTTACCTTCGCCGTCCCAAAATAAAATCGGCCATAAAAGTAGCGTTTTTCCCCTAATCACAATCACTATTTATTATTCACTAATTAAATGTTCCTCGAACCACATTTCAAAGGCCAGCGAAGCGGATGGATAGAAGTCATTTGTGGCTCCATGTTTTCAGGTAAAACGGAAGAGTTGATACGCCGGCTGAAAAGGGCAAAAATCGCCAATCAGAAGGTAGAAATCTTTAAGCCTAAAGTTGATACGCGCTACGACGACCGCAAGGTTGTTTCTCACGACGAAAACTCCATCCTGGCCATTCCGGTCGAGCATTCCAATAAATTATTAGAGCTGACAGAAGGTATAAGCGTAGTTGGAATTGACGAAGCGCAGTTTTTTGACAACGAGTTGCCCAATGTCTGCCAATCCATGGCGTTGCGCGGCAAACGGGTGATCGTAGCCGGTCTGGATATGGATTTCCGGGGCCAGCCTTTTGGTCCTTTGCCAAATTTGCTGGCCGTCGCCGAATATATAACTAAAGTACATGCCATTTGTCAGCATTGCGGCAACCTTGCCACCCATTCCTACCGGCTGGCAGTTGAAAGCGATACCGTGCTTTTAGGTGAAAAAGATGCCTACGAAGCCCGATGCCGCACTTGCTACCACATGGGGAATATCCTTAACTTGCAGGTAAAAGATATAGCAACAAAAAAATAAATCATGTCAAATACCTTAGACCCTACCCTCGAACCTTATATTGATCAATTTATCGCAGATGCTTTAAAAGAAGATGCTCCCGAAGGTGACCGCACCTCCTTAGCTTGTATCCCACCGGATGATCGGTGCATGGCTAAACTGTTGGTGAAAGAACCTGGCGTTTTGGCTGGGGCAGCTATCGCAGAACGGATTTTTAAAAAACTGGACGAAAAGACCACTTTTGATCTGTTTATCGAAGATGGCAAAGATGTGAGCTATGGCGACGTGGCCTACAAAGTGGAATGCAACACCCAGGCATTATTGCTGGGAGAACGACTATCATTGAACCTGATGCAGCGGATGAGTGGAATCGCTACCCAATCCAGCCATTTTGCCTTTGAGGTGGGCGACCTTCCGGTGAAAATACTGGATACCCGCAAAACAACTCCCTTGCTCCGTTTTTTGGAAAAATACGCAGTCCGCGTTGGTGGCTGCCAAAATTACCGCACCAGTCTCTCCGACTGGTTCATGATCAAGGATAACCACATCAGAGCCTGTGGCGGCGTTTCCAAAGCAATTCAAAAAGTAAATGAATACCAGAAAGAAAACGGCCTGGATCTGGGCATAACGGTAGAAGTAAGGAACTTAGTAGAACTGCATGAAGCGCTCGACTGCGGGGACTTTACGCGCGTGATGCTCGATAATTTTGAAGTGCCTCTAATGGAAGAAGCTGTGGCTACTGTCAATAAAAGGTTTGAAACGGAAGCCTCCGGAGGTGTCAATATTCATAACGTAAGACGAGTTGCACAAACTGGCGTGGATTATATTTCAGTTGGGGCACTTACTCACTCGGCACAAAGTCTCGATTTAAGTTTGAAAATTATTTGATGCAAGTGAAATCTCTTATCCGATTGGATAGCTTTTCAAAGTCAACCCCACCAACATGGCGAGGGAAAGCAAAACCAACCAAAAGCGTACGTCCTTATAAATAGCGCTTGTTTTTTCAGTGATCATTTTGACCAGGTTTAATCCAATTAACATGTATAAAAGTGAGATCATCATAGCAAAACGTCTTTAGGGTCATTTCACCGATACTAACTAAAGATACAGGTATAGTACCTCACCGCAGTTACGGCAAAAATCAATGTTCATAGGAGATCAAGGTTTCGTATAATGAAAAGGGGATTAGAATCTTAATGTGGGAATAAAGGCAGGTTTCCTAAAGAATGTTTTGATATACCCACTTAGTCAAAAAGAATGCCATTGCTACTTACATTAAAAATCAGGTCATTCAAATATTGTGACATGGCAAGAAGGCTTATTCCTGTTTATGGTATTGTAGTTCGTCAATTTTGCTTGTAAAAGATCAATTGACCAAATTTGGATCACCCATTTTACCATTCCGATAATCGGCAATACACCGGCGGATTTGTTCTTCGTTGTTCATGACAAATGGCCCGTAGGAGTAAACGGTCTCGTTGAGGGGCTGCCCCCCAAGCACCAATATATCCGCACCTTCTTTGGCATACATATTTATTAAATGGTCTCCCCTTTGGTAAAGGGCTATTTGATTGGCCTTCAATTGCCTGCGACCTTCTATCTCGAGCGCTCCTTTCACTACGTAGACAAATGCGTTGTGTGTTGGATCCGTCGGTATATCCAGGCGTGCATCCGCTTGCATGTTGACGTGATAATAAAAAGCGGGGGAAAGTAAATCGATCTTTGACCGGGTACCGAACAATTCGCCCAGGATCACTTTAATGGAATATTTTTCATTTTCAACCAAACCCATTTTGTTGTCCCGGTGTACAATCGTAGTCGGCGCACTGAACTTATGCGCCGCAGGCATGTTCAACCATATCTGAAACCCGTGATAATCCCCTCCATTTTCAAAATTATGCTGCCCTGACTCCTCCATGTGTATGGCTCCCCTGCCAGAACTGAACATCATAAAATCACCTTTGCCAATTTGAAAATCATAATCCAGGCTATCCTTATGGTGACCACTCCCAGCAACAAAATAGGTCGTAGGAATGACCCCGGCATGCGGGTGCGCATCTACCCTCAACGGAGCAGCCCCCGGTGCCGTATATACCGGCCCAAACTCATCAAACAAAACATAGGGTGAAACATGGTCAAGGTGGTCACCGGCGAACGCCCGCAACACTGGCAAGGTACCAACATTGACCCGGTCAGTATCCAAGATTTGAAAGACCTTCCGGTTGGTCTTGGTTTCAAACATGCCCGATTGACTGACGATCAGGCTTGATGACGCCACAGTGGCGCCTACGATGGCTGAGCCTTTAATGAATTGACGACGTTCCATATTTGAATAATTGAGTTTGTATCGAACCGAACATGCTCATTTTGAAGATGAGAAATGATTCTACAAAAGAATTACATGTACCAACATGCTTTTTCTTGGAAAGTTTAGTACGAATGCTGTGCCAGCAATTGTTTTCAACTCGCTTCCTCGTAAAAGTGATGATCAACGAAACCAACGTGAAATGACGACCCAGGTAGCCGCCATCGCAGCAACAACTCCAAAGGCCAAGGGCAGACTGAATGCTTTGGCGATAAAACCAATTAATACCGGCCCACCCAAAAAACCAATCATGGCGTAAGTTGTAAAAATGGCTAACCCTGCCCCCTTTGGTAAGCCAGGTACCTTTGACGAAGCGGCATACAAAATAGGCGAGCCCACCGAAACACCAAGACCAATCATGGACAGTCCAATGAAAACAAGAAAAAGATAAGGAGCAAAAACACAGATCAGATAACCAAAGGTCGTTAAAATACCTGCCCATCGGAGCATATTTTTACCTCCGTACCGACCAATCAGCCCATCTCCCAAAAATCGCCCGGACATCATAAAAAAGGCATAGGTGGAAAAGCCCCAGCTGGCTACAGAAGCAGGAGTGTCCATCACTTCCTTTACGTACAAAGCTGCCCAGTCAGCCATGGTACCTTCTGCCAGGGCGATACAGATTCCGACTATGATCATCAGCCAGAGCGCTTTGTTCGGACGGATGAAAGCTTTGGTCGCTTTGACGGTCGTTTCGCCAATCTGCTCGTCCGGAAGTCCGCTCAAGGGTTTTCTTATCCAACTTCCCATCCATAGAACAAATACAGCTACACCGATCACATAAATTTCCGGTTTTACGCCCAGCCCTTGCGCAGCTCCGGCCAGAGCCGAACCGATCATCACCCCCCCACTCCACATACCATGACAGGTAGACATAATGTTCATCCCTGCGTGGTACTCCATTTGCGTAGCACAAGTATTCATGGCTATATTCGTAGCGGAATAAGCCATGCCAAACAACATAAGCGTACCTGCCAACCACCAGATCGAAGGCATATTGATCGGGAGAATCAAAAAAGCAGCAACTGCCATTATGGAAATCACCGTCGCCAACACAGAACCATAACGGCGAAGAAAAGGAATGCAGAGTGGATTCATGAATGCGATTCCAAGGGGCAGCGTCAACAACAGCAATCCCAATTCTGCTTCATCCAACCCAAATTTCGTTTTAACAAATGGAATGAATGCTGCCCATGTCCCAAATGACATGCCCACCAATGAAAAGACAATTCCAATGGAACGAGAAATTTTATTTTTGAAAAAGGCTGGCAGATGATTCAGCATGGTGAGGCAAAGAAAAGGAATTTGCTTTTATATTCTCTCATTCTGTTAATTTGAAGATTAAATTTTCTTTATTTAAATGCAAAGCCCTCTCTGCTTAACAAATGTCTACTAATTATTTACCCGAAATTTAGACAAGAAAGATATTGCAATAAACAGGTTTTTTTACTAAAATATTTAAAAAATGATATGGAGTCCGGAAAAATTGACCACGTAATAAAAAAATATGAAAATGATTTGGGCGATTATTTATTTATTGTTGCGGAAAAATAATTTTGTTTTAAATATTTT
>JBCBRY010000259.1:0-5337 GCA_039819485.1 Bacteroidota bacterium
TTTCGCATAATTTAGGACGTGTTCTTGCTGAATATTTTTATGATATTTTAACATGCAATTTTTAAAAATAATATTCATTGCATATTAAAATATCATAAAAATATTCAGCAAGAACACGTCCTTAAATTATGCGAAAAATATGAGATCGATATACTTTCAAAAAATAAAATAAATAACTTCCTAAAGGTCAGTTTTAACAAAGACCGAGTCAATCAAATCGCTGAACTTTTCTTTGTTTCTAAAATAGAAAATATTCCTCCTCCAGATATAACAGACGACAATCACGGGCGAGCCATGCACCGATCGAATGTTTTGAACGCTTATTTTTCAAGCGGTAGAAATTATGACGGAAGTGGCATCAATGTCCTATGCAGGGACGATGGCCTGGTTGGCCCTCACATTGATTTTAAAGGGAGAATAAATAATGAATTTGTAGAAAACCCATCCAGTCCAGGTGGCTCTCATGGCGATGGTGTTTCGGGGATCATGGCTGGCGCCGGAAATTTGAATCCTCGAAACAAAGGCATGGCACCAGGTGCAAATTTATATGTAATTGATTATGAATCAGACTTCCTGGATGAAACGATGCAACTTCACATAAATGAGGATGTACTGATTACCAATTCTTCCTATAGCAACGGCTGCAATACTGGATATACTTTGGTCACCGAAACCATAGATCAACAACTGTTTGAATATCCAAAATTGATGCATGTATTTTCAGCAGGCAACTCCAACCAACTGGATTGTGGATACGGTGCTGGCAATCAATGGGGCAATATAACTGGTGGGCATAAGCAGGCAAAAAATTGTATTACGGTCGCCAATTTAAATGCAGATGGTTCATTAGCGGAAGCCAGCAGTCGCGGACCGGCCCACGACGGGAGAATTAAACCGGATATTGCAGCATTCGGCGAAGGCCAAATCTCGACAGACGGCGACAATACTTATCAAACCTTTGGCGGAACTTCCGCGGCTGCTCCCGGAGTTGCAGGTGTACTCGCCCAATTACAACAGGCATACAAATCACTGAACAATGAGATTCCCGCAGATGCAGCACTTTTAAAAGCCGCTATATTAAACTCTGCCGATGACCTTGGAAATCCCGGGCCCGATTTTAAATATGGATGGGGAAAAATCAATGCACTGCGCGCCGTTAAAATTATTGAAGAAAATAATTATTTAAAATCATCTGTCATTCCATTAGAAAATAAAATAAATGAGCTTTTTATTCCCGCGAATATTATAGAAGCCAGAGTCATGCTTTATTGGCATGACCAGGAAGCTGCTAATGTCTCCCTAAAAGCCTTAATAAATAACCTGGATTTAAAAGTAATTGACCCGTTGGGCAATGAGTTCTTTCCCTGGACATTGAACCCAGTGGCTGATCCAAATATTTTAGACCAGCCCGCTACTTTCGGAATAGATGATTTGAACAACATGGAACAAGTCTTCCTGAAAAACCCCATGGCCGGAAATTATAAAATCGAAGTATCAGGAAAAGAAATGCCTTTGGGCCAATTACCTTTTTATTTAGTGTGGGAGTTCAGAACGAATGACCTGAAATTGACTTATCCTTTTGGTGGTGAATCCTTTGAACCAAACGAAACCGTGCAGATGGCCTGGGATGGAGTTCCGTCCAGCTCCGATTTGATTATTTCAATTTCCACCGATGGAACTGCCTCTTTTGAAAATGTAGCCACTGTTCCCGGCAACATTAACAGCTTTGAGTGGACCATCCCGAATAAGATTTCAGGTGAGTGCTATATAAAAATAGAAAATATCGAAACAGGTAAATCAAGCTTAAATCAAGTCCCATTTTCGATCGCCCCTTCACCAAAAAATTTAAATGTAATTCAGGCATGTCCAGCATATTTAAAAATAAACTGGGACGCTGTAGATTTTGGAAATATCAATTCAGCGATTATTTATGAAATATTTTTGTTGGGAGAAAAATCTATGGAAAAAATAGGTTCAACTGCCTTGCTTGAATTCCAGGTGCCAACTATTGAAAATGATCCTACCAATGACCATTGGATTGCTGTAAGAGCAACTGTTCCCAATACCATCTACAGTGAAAGGTCCTCAGCCATTTTATATAATGGTGGGCTTCTTCAATGTGAACAGGAACATGATCTGACTGTCGTCTCTATTAATTCCCCGAAGGAAGGAATTGTTTTTGGTTGCGGAACGGAGAGCATTCCGGTTGAAATTGAAATAAAAAACAATGGATTATCAACTGAATCAAATTTTCTGATAGGTTATCAAGCAGATAATTCTTCCCCGGTTTTAGAAACTTTTAACGGCGATTTGATGCCTGGAGAAATTCAAACCTTTATCTTTTCTAATGAAATAAATGTATCAGGTTCGACGGCCGTAGCCCTCCGGGTATTTACTGAACTCCACAACGACAGTGCGGAATTTAACAATGAAAAAAATGTAACTTTTTCACTCGCACTTTATGATGGGATCGGTGAAACGCTTGATTATTTCGAAGACTTTAACACCCCTTTTTTACCCCCTTATTATGCAATCGTGAATCCTGATGATGACCTTACATGGTCCAATCGGGAGGTAATTGGAGTGAACGGGCTCTCGACCCAATCAATGTTTATCAATAATTATTCTTATTCCTCTATCGGCGAAGAAGATGCATTTTTGGTAGTCCCCATCGATTTGACTGAGGCCCAACTTCCATTACTTTCTTTTGATGTGGCTTATGCCCAGTACAGCGACAATTATTCGGATGGTTTGCGCATTGAAATATCGAAAGATTGTGGTCATTCCTTCGAACAAATCATTTATGAAAAGCAGGGTACAGAATTAGCTACTGCACCAAACCATAATCAATTATTTCTACCGGAATCAGGATCGGAATGGCGCCGTGAGTCTATTTCCTTGAATTATTTTATCGGCCATTCAATTGTTTTAAAATTCATAAATATCAACGGGTACGGAAATTCGCTTTTTATAGATAATTTAAATATAAAAGAAGAAATATTGCTGCCCGTTGCAAATATATCGGCCTCTTCAACAAAAATATGCGAAGGGGCAAAAATCTTATTCAGCGATCAATCAGTTGGAACCAATTTAAGTTATGTTTGGAATTTCGGTGAAAATGCCAACCCTCAATTTTATTATGGCCCTGGTCCGGTAGAAGTTGAATTTCCGGAAGCAGGTCTGCACCCGGTGACCTTGTCGGTGGACAACAGCGCTGGAACAAGTTCATTTACTCAAATCATTGAAGTACAGGCACCGGCAGAACCTGCATTTGAGTTTCAGGTCGATAATTTAGAGGTAACGTTCAGCAATGAATCAAAAAATGCGGTTGATTATTTTTGGCAGTTTGGCGATGGAAATACGAGCACTGCTTTCAGCCCGGTGCATCATTATTTGTCTGCTGGAAACTTTGCCGTTTCTTTAACCGCTAAAAATATTTGTGGCGATTTTATTCAGGAAAAGGAACTTTCAATTATTTTAAATAATCTTTTTGAAAAAAACAATAACCAGCACGTTCAGCTTTTTCCAAACCCAGCCAATCAAATTGTCAATGTTTTAATTTTAAATAACAATGACCCTCTCATTAAAATTTGTTTAAAAAACATCACGGGACAGGTCATCCGAAGCACAACCGTTGAGCGAACCACAGATCATGCGGAATTTTCATTTGGGACCGACGCACTGAGCGATGGGATATATTTCATGGAAATTATTTTCAATGAACGAAGTGAGGTTTTAAAATTTGTTATTGATCATTAACGGGGCGATAAAACTTCTTTTTTTATCAGTTTGTTTTTAACATGTACATGTATCGCTTAAATTCATTTCTTGCAGAAGTCCAAGCAAGTAGCGTCAATTAGTTTTTTTTTCTGACATTTGACACTTCATCAAAGACTCCTAATTTCAAGACATGCGCATCAACATTCCTGAAACAAACCAAAAAAGAATCGTGATTGTCGGGGGCGGTTTTGCTGGTTTGACATTGGCTCGAAAACTCCGCCGTTCGGATTATCTCACTGTATTGGTGGACAAGAACAATTACCACCAATTTCAGCCCCTTTTTTATCAAGTAGCTACCGCAGGCCTCGAGCCAAGTTCCATCATCTATCCGTTGCGGAAAATGTTTCAACGCAACAAAAACACCTATATAAGGGTCACTTCTGTCAAGAAAATTGAACCTGCAGAAAATCGGGTTTTGACCGAATTCGGCATTTTAAACTATGACTATCTGGTGCTGGCCCACGGAGCAGACACCAATTACTTCGGGAATAAAAAAATCGCAGAAAATGTTATCCCAATGAAGTCGGTAGGGGAAGCACTTTCCCTGCGCAATATTCTTTTTACCGATTTTGAAAGGGCACTTACTTCGGATGATCCCGATGAAATCAGCGGCTTGCTGAATATCGTGATTGTTGGAGGAGGTCCAACTGGTGTAGAAGTAGCCGGCGCATTAGCCGAAATGAAGAAGCATATCATTCCAAAAGATTACCCTGAATTAGACCATGATCAAATTGGCATCCATCTGATTCAGGGGGCTGACTGCCTGCTGAAAGGCATGTCGGATGAAGCATCCGAATCGGCTCTTGAATTCCTCAAAAAACTGGACGTTAAAGTACAATTGAACACCCGGGTAACTGATTATGACGGGAAACACCTGACCCTCGAAGATGGCCGTAAAATAGGTGCGACTAAAGTTATCTGGGCGGCAGGTATCAGGGGAAATACAATAGAGGGCTTGCCGTCAAGTTCTATCGGCGGAGGAAACAGAATAAAAGTCAACGATTATAACCAGGTTGAGGGTTTTGATAACATTTATGCAATCGGTGATATTGCTTTGATGAACTCCGATGAGTTACCCTATGGCCATCCACAAGTTGCTCAAGTAGCCATGCAACAGGCCAGTAATTTAGCAATCAACTTCAAAGCGATGTTAAAAAATAAGGCAACAAAGCCTTTCCGATACAAAGACCTTGGATCGATGGCTACGATCGGTCGGAGACTGGCGGTGTGCGATTTGAATTACTGGAAATTTCAGGGCACTTTTGCCTGGCTGGTCTGGTTGTTTGTCCACCTTTTACAACTGATCGGCTTTAAGAACCGGGTATTTGTTTTTTTGAATTGGGTCTGGAACTATATGTTTTATGACCAATCGTTAAGGTTGATCATCAAAACAGCCAATGGACGGAAGAAAGATAAACCGGTAAACGCCTAAATAAACATGGGTCATCCCATATTTTACGGAAAGGACAAATGAAGCCGGCGTCGAGCCGGTTTCATTTGTAAAAGAGGGGTTTTTAGGGGGCAGCTTTAAGAAAGTTCCGTTGGAACTTTCTTAAA
>JBCBRY010000260.1:0-5332 GCA_039819485.1 Bacteroidota bacterium
AAACACTATTTACCAATAAAATAAATAGAGCTTCATTAAAGAGAAAGATACAGTCATTTTTTAGCATTTCGAACTTAATAAATCAAGACAATAAATAGGCAAGCAAATAATTTATATGATTAAATTGTCAAAAGCTCTTTCGAGCAAGTGCTGATCTCTTTTTATTGGCCAAAAGTATTAATTGAAAACTATATTTCAAAAACCTTTTCAAATCAGCTCAACGAAAATTTTTCTGTAAAACCGATAATAAAAATGAACCGTCAATTTCTTCCGCAAAACTTTTATCTTGCCCCTTCAAAATGATTCTACCATGAAAAAACTCATCCTACCCCTCCTCCTACTCATTGCGACAATAGAAGTTTTTGCGCAGGCAAGCAACGATGGTAAAAAACCAACCACCCCCAATGAATTCTTCCAGCCCTTAAAATACCGCAACATCGGCCCTCACCGCGGCGGCCGCTCCAATGCCGCCTGCGGGGTGAAAGGCGATCCGCTCACCTATTACATGGGCATCACCGGTGGCGGTCTCTGGAAAACAGAAGATGCCGGACAGCACTGGAACAACATTTCCGACGGCTATTTTAAAACAGGTTCGGTCGGCGCAGTGGAGGTAGCAGAAACTGATCCCAATATCGTCTACTGCGGCATGGGCGAACATGCGGTGCGCGGCGTAATGACGCACCACGGCGACGGCGTTTACAAATCAGTAGATGCAGGGAGGACCTGGCAGCACATGGGCCTGGAAAAGACCCAGCACATTGCAGGCATTGTCATTCATCCAAAAAACCCAGATGTGGCATTTGTGGCAGCACAAGGGGCACTGTTCAGCCACACCACCGATCGGGGACTGTACAAAACTACTGACGGCGGGAAGACTTGGCGAAACGTTTTATATATCGATGAAAAAACGGGATGCGCTGACATTAGCATTGACAAAAACAATCCGCTCGTCATGTATGCTGCGATGTGGGAACACGGGCGATTGCCGTGGAAAGTGATCAGTGGTGGGCCTGGCGACGGGTTGTACAAATCGGTCGATGGTGGAGAGACCTGGAAGAAATTGCAGGAAGGGCTGCCGGAAGAACTGGGCAAAATGTCCGTGTCTGTTTGCCAGTCCAACCCCGATAAGGTCTATGCGTTGATTGAAAGCAATTCTCAGAAAGACCTCGGAGGTCTTTTTGTCACCAAAAATGGCGGAAAAAGTTGGAGCAAAGTTAGTGGCGACAACCGTTTGACCCAGCGGGCCTGGTACTACATCGAAGTATTTGCCGACCCTCAAAATGAGGACATGGTCTATGTGCTGAGCGCCCCCTGCCTCCGATCACGAGATGGCGGCAGAACCTGGGAACGCATTTCCGGCACCCACGGCGATTACCACCACCTTTGGATCAATGAAAACAATCCAAAAAATCTCTGCATCGCCAACGATGGTGGCGCAGCCATCAGTTTCAACCGGGGAAAAACGTGGTCGCGGCAGGACAACATGCCAACGGCACAATTTTACCGGGTCACTGTGGACAACCTTTTCCCTTATAATATTTATGGCGGCCAACAAGACAATTCTTCGGTAAAGATTGCCAGCCAGGAAATCGGCAGCCGGAGCATCGGCCAACGGAGCTGGACCTATGCCGCCGGAGGTGAATCGGCCTTTCTGGCCTTCAACCCCGATGACCCCAAAATGGTGCTGGGAGGTAGTTACCTGGGGACCATCGAAGCTTTGAACATGGACGCCAAAGCTGGCACCAATATCATGGCAGCACCGATCCAATACCTCGGACGGGCCGCCTCCGACATGAAATACCGATTCAATTGGAATGCGCCGATCATCAAATCACAGCACGAACCAAACACCTTTTATCACGCTGCTCAACTTGTTTTACGGACCCGCGACCTCGGCACCACCTGGGAAGAAGCTTCTCCCGATTTGAGCAAAAACGATAAGGCCAAGCAGATAAAGGGAGGAGGCCCTTACACCGTCGAAGCGGTCGGTGCAGAAAACTACGGCACCATCAGCAACATGATGGAATCGCCCCATGAAAAAGGTGTAATCTGGGTCACGACCGATGACGGCCTTGTGCAACTGACCAGAGACAACTGCGAAAGCTGGCAAAATGTCACACCCAGGGGGTTAAAAGAATGCCTCGTCAACTCAGTCGATGTATCGCCCCACGATCCGGCAACGGCCTACATCGCAACCACGAGGTACAAATTCAACGACCACACTCCCGCCCTTTATAAAACCAATGATTACGGTAAAACATGGACCAATATCACCAAAGGCATTCCCGATGGGGCCTTCACCCGTGTGGTCCGGGAAGACGACGTGGTGAAAGGGTTGTTGTACGCAGGTACAGAAACGGGCGTTTACGTTTCCTTTGATGATGGCGGCAACTGGCATTCACTTCAGCTCAACCTGCCCGTCTGCCCGATCACTGACCTGATCGTCCGGCACGGCGATCTGGTGGTGGCAACTTCCGGCCGCTCTTTTTGGATCCTGGACGATCTGGGCGCGATTCGGCAATATGCCGGTGGTTCTGCAACTTTTAAATTATTCAGACCGGAGGATGCCATCCTGATGAATGGAGGCAGTCCGCTGAACGGCAACTCACCAAGCTTCAAAGGCACTGATCCGTTTAAAGGCGTCAATCCTGCAACGGGAGTCGTCATTTATTACCATTTGCCGGAGGATGGTAAAAAGATGCCCATTGCACTGGAAATAAAGAATGGTGCCGGGGAGGTCATCCGCAACCTTTCATCCGCCAAGGACAGCACTTACCGCCGCTGGGATGGCGGCCCGCCTCCAGAACCTACTATTTCCAATAAAATTGGCCTGAACCGCTTCGTCTGGAACATGCGGCTCGCCACCATGCCTGGTGTTTCAGATACCTACATCGAAGGCAGCTACCGAGGGCATAAAGTGGCGCCAGGGAATTACACTTTGACCCTGAAACGGGGCGATGAATCATTGTCGACCGATTTTAAAATTTTGCCCAATCCCCTCTACCCTACCGACGCCGAGACCTATCAGGCATACGACAAACTGATGTCGGAAATGGAAGCCACCCTGACCGACATGCACCACCAAATCAATACTTTGCATGATATCCAAATGCAGTTAAGGAAAATCAGGAAACGTTTGCCGAAAGGCGAAAAGTACAACGTACTGAAAGCGGATTGCAAAACGCTCATCGATGAAATAATGAACTGGGACGAGGCTATGGTGCAGCGCAAATCCAAGGCTTACGACGACGTGGAAAACTTCGAAAACAAATTGACTGCAAACTATTTATTCGTGATCAACCAGGCTGAAAGCGATATACCAAAAGTCACCCAACCGGTGCTGGACCGTAAGGAAGTACTGGAAGCAGAGTGGGCCCCGATGAAGCAAAAAGCGGCGAATTTGATCAACACTATTATTCCAGGGTTCAACCAGAAATTGTGGAACGTTGGGATCGGCGCCGTTGTTCCGAAAAAATAAAACTCCTTTTATTCGCTGTTTTGTTCCTCTGTCTAAACTCTGTATTAAACTTATTAGCACAGAGTTTAGACAGAGGAACAAAACAGAGGTATAAACAGAGAGGTTTTACCAAAAAACTATTTTCAGTTACCTCCCCGAATTCAGTGAATTAAATTTAACTGTCACAAATTCTGCATTTATTTTTAGGATAGCCTTTACAGAAATAATACCTTTACTTTTATCATTTTTTTAAGTGCCCCTGAGACTGACAATTCTTCCTTTTAGTTTTTATTTTTTAAGGCAATTTGTAACTCATTTTTTTCGCCAGACAATCACTCATCCTGTTTTTTCATTCACAATAATCAGAACATACTCACCGGCATTTGTGAATTTATTTTTTTACTGGTTTTACAATATTTTTTTGATTAAAAATTAAATCCGATTTAATACCTGTTGAATCTTCATGGTCAAACAGATATTACTCCGTTTTAAAATAAGCCCACAATGAAAAAATTGATGCCTCTAACTTTAATGCTTGCATTATGCCTTACAATTAATGCACAAGATTCAAATCATGAAACATTATTAAACACCTTATTTATCAGTGACGCCGGCAGCATCATAGAGTGCCCAAAGGATCAGGGTGATTTATTTGTTTTTGCCAACCGATTTAATTACAATCATTTTATTTTATATGGCATAAAAAATTACATTAAAGATCTGCCGGAAAACCCAGTAGACCAACTGGGCCAGTTTATTTTAACTGCCCATGAATTTGGAATTACTGTTTCAATAAATGTCGCCAGTTATGATGGTTCCGTTGATATTAGAAATTATTGGGAGGAGCAATTGGACCCAGTCAAAAAATATGATGGCCTGCATTTGGAAAAAGAATACTGGCACGGCACGGGCAGTAAATGCCACAACCAGGAAGTCCCTTTTCTGGAATATTTGGAAGAATTGACGGCTATTTATAATTTTTGCCACGGCAGTCAAAATGGCGGGCCTCCGAGGGGCCTTGTTTGTGAAACATATTTAGGCAACCCATGTCACAACAAAAGTCGCCCAACTGCCGATGGGCAGAAGCAGGTCAACCAAATTGTCCAGTACTCCGACCGGGTGTACCTGGCTTATTACAAAGAAGATCCGTTCTCGCCTTCCAAAGGTATTTTCCACAGCAAACTATATCGGCTCGATTATTTTTGCAATGCAGTCGATGACTTTGGAAACCCCGTAAATACAGACGTTTCGCTACTTTTCAATGCGCACCAGGACAATCCGAACGAAAGCGATGATATGTTTGATTGGTTAAACAAGATGGCCGATAATGGCACCCCATATGAAGACCTATTTACCATGCCCTATAAATATTGGTTAAAGGACGACCAGGGATATTTTGCCAACCGAGACTTTAATGTAAATAATTTAAAATTCCCGAAAAGCCATGAATTATTCAATGTAAATATTTTAGGGCATGGTTGGTATAAATACCAGGCTTTGCAAGAAGTGATGGGCCATCCGGTCGGCAATTGTGAAAACGCAATTGTCCCGTTAATTGCAGAGTACAACACCCCTCCATTAATTCTGCCGAACCCTGCGAACCGGGAAATAAAAATTAATTTACCTGATAATTTTTCGACCTGTACTTTTTCAATTATTAATTTGAATGGTCAATTAATGTTAAACGGAGTATTATTTGAAAAAATAAATTTAATTGATGTTTCTGATTTATCGGAGGGAACTTATTTTGTAAAATTCGAACAAAAAAATAAATCACAATTTTTGGTGGAAAAATTGGTGATTAAAAAATAGCTGACGAAAAGAAAAAGTGCTTTTAGGCCGGGAGCAGAGATGTCATTTTTCAAAAAAAATGAC
>JBCBRY010000261.1:0-5322 GCA_039819485.1 Bacteroidota bacterium
TAAGACTCTATTCCAGTCACAGGAAAGGTATCATTTTTTTTGAACAGTCACTCACCGCTATTTGATCACCTGCCTCAATGGTAAACAAGTTTAGAAAAAACAAACCCCGATCATGGTTATTCCATGATCGGGGTTTGTTTTTTCTACCTTTTGAAAGAAACTAAACTTTCAACATTTGGCAGACCTGGTCAAAAACATTTTGTCCGGTGAACCCAAATTTCTCATCCAGCACTTTAAAAGGAGCTGAGTATCCAAAATGATTGAGTCCCCAAACTTTCCCTCGCGCACCTACCAGCCCTTGCAGCGTAACCGGCAGGCCAGCAGTCAAACCGAAGATGGGTACATTGCCCGGCAATACTGATTTCTGGTACTTTTTAGTCTGGTTTCTGAATACTCCTTCGGATGGAGCGGAAACGACTCTGACCTTCAGGTTCTTTTCACTGCGCAATTTTTCGGCTCCTGCCACCAGGGTTGATACTTCTGAACCATTCGCTACCAAAACGATGTCTGGTTTTCCTTCACAGTCCTGAACGATGTAGGCTCCTTTTGCCGCTGCAAATGCCTCGTTTTGCCGATCGCCGGGAAGGTCTTCAATGTTCTGACGGGAAAGAATAAGTCCAGAAGGAGTTTGCTTGTTCTCGAAGGCCATTTTCCAGCAAGCAACTGTTTCCCAGGCATCGGCCGGTCGCAGGGCAAGAAAAGCGTTGCGATGTGAGTGGTTTTGAAGTTTTTCCAGCAATCGAAGTTGCGCTTCCTGTTCTACTGGCTGGTGGGTCGGCCCATCCTCTCCTACCCGGAAAGCATCGTGCGTCCAGATAAATATGACCGGAACTTCCATAAGTGCTGCTACGCGCATGGCCGGTTTCATATAGTCTGAAAAGGCAAAGAAGGTGGCACAGGCCGGAATCACCCCACCGTGCAATGACATGCCTGTACAGAGGGCTGCCATGGTCAGTTCTGAAACACCTGCCTGCAAAAAAGCACCTGAAAAGTTGTGGCGGGTAAAAGCACCTTTTTTGTTCAAAAAACTCTGGGTCTTGTCACTGTTGCTCAGGTCAGCAGATGAAACGATCATGTTTTCTACCTGGTCGGCCAGTGCGGCCAAGACGTTGGCACCTGAATTACGGGAGGCGCTATTGAATTTTGGTTCGATGGCTTTCCAGTCGATGTCCGGTGTTTTACCAGTAGTAAAATTCTTGTACTTTTTGGCCAATTCCGGATTTTTCTTCGCCCAGTCCTTATGAGCGTTTTTACGCTTTTTAGCACCAGAACGTTTATTTTCGAGTACTTCTTTATAGTCTGCAGCTACGTCCGGGAAAATCTGGAAAGGGTCTCTGTGGTTACCGCCAAGCCCCTTAATGGTTTCCTCAAATGAACCTCCGGCCTTGCTCAGTGGCTGGCCGTGCAATTCCACTTCCCCTTCAAACAAAGAGCCATCCTCTTTGCGGGTTCCTTTTCCCATCAATGTTTTTCCGATGATGAGGGAAGGTTTATCCACTTCAGCCAAACATTCCTTGATTGCCCTTCTAATAGCGTGATGATCATTCCCGGCAATGGTTACTACGTGCCAACCCCATGCCTCATACTTCATGGCTGTGTCTTCGCTTGTCACGTCATCTACTTCGGTAGAAAGTTGAATATCATTGGCATCATAAAACATAACAATATTTCCGAGTCCCAAATGCCCGGCTATCCTACCTGCTGCTTGCGAAATTTCCTCCTGAACACCTCCATCAGAGATATAGATAAAGGTTTTATGAGCAACTGTTTCTCCAAACCGTTCGACCAGGAAACGCTCCGCAATGGCGGAACCGATCCCGAATGCATGCCCTAGTCCCAAAGGCCCCGAAGTATTTTCTATTCCCCGTTGAATGTCCAGCTCAGGATGACCAGGCGTAGGGCTGCCCCATTGGCGGAAGTTCTTTAAATCATCCATGGAATAGTTGCCAAGCAGCGCCTGTTGTGCATAAAGCATAGCGGACATATGCCCCGCATCCAGGTAATAGCGGTCCCGAGCAGGCCAGGACATATCATCCGGATCATAGTCTAAAAACTCAGAAAAAAGGACATGCATGAAATCTGCTCCTCCCATAGGCCCGCCCGGATGGCCAGATTTGGCTTTTTCTACCATGGCAGCGGCAAGGATTCTGATATTATCGGCAGCTTTTAAGGAATTATCAACGGTTGGTTCGACGTGCATTTTCTTGTTGTGGTTCGTGAAGATTTAGATGTTGGTTAATGCAGGGCTGATATTAAAAACAAAAGGCACTAAGCGACCGGTTCATTTTTATCAAAACAGGTATTCTTAGTGCCTTTTCTTCTCATGCCGCAAAGTAAAGGATATTATTAAAGACGATGGAACAATCGGCCATGCATTTTTCCACATTATTTGCAGGATTTTGGTTTTTGGTTCTTGGTTCTTGGTTCTTGGTTTTCGGCTGATAGTTATACCTGGGTCCATGAAGCAAAAACCTCAATACCTGCACTTCAAAATATAGGCATAACTCAATAAGGAAGTTTTTTCCGGATAGAAAGCCATGTCCAGTTCGGGTGCTATGGAGGGATTCCCAGGATATTTAGTCCCATCATATGTAAGGCGGTGAAATGTATCGCCTGATTTGGCAAATATGTCATACCAGCCATTGCTTAAAAAAATATTTGAAACAAAAATGGGATATTCAAGTACCGATAATTCCGAGTTGACGGTGAAGTCGCTGTTTAGGATCAAACCAGAACACCCACCAGATCCGCAGAAATAGGGAGATGTCAACGCAACAAAATATTCTTTCTTTCCATCCCGGTTGAGATCAAATTCTGCGTAGGAAAAATATTTGTCATCTAACGGGATTTTTTCCAAATCGGCCCCCAAATGTGCCTTTAGCCCTTTTTCGACTTCAGATTTAACGGGTCGAAAACAGAGCGGCTTTTCTTTCTCTTTCTTGGCAGGCGTATCAGCTGCCGCTGGAGCAGGTGTTTCTTGTCCAGGTAGTGCTTGTGTCGCGGGCTCTTTCGGATCGGACTGGCAGGCAGAAAACAATATTGTGAAAAAACAAATTTGAAGGAAGGATTTCATACAGTTGATTTTTGCCGTAAAACTAATATTCCCGGAGATATTTGACAAAAAGGCGAAACAACAATTAAATCAAATTCAATCTAAATAATTTTTATAAAAAAATGTTGCTGCACCTATTTCTTACCAGCTGTCTACTTTGAAAAAACATTGCTTAACGAAACCTGTATCCAAATCACCAGTGGCATCAACAAACTAAACATCAGCGTAACAAAACCAGCGGTAACAATTAAAAAACCAAGACTGCTACTTTTTGAATTCAAACTAAATAAAAGACTATTTCCCAAACCATTTGAATCACTGAAAAACATTAATCCATTTAAAATAATAAAAAAAGAAAGAAAAAAAAGTACGATTCCAAAATATTTAAATCGCCGGTTAAAATAAAATCCTATCTTATCAAAAAGTGCATATACCAATCCGTTTAAAACAGTCAATAAGCCAACTGTTCTGATCACCTGAGACTTTGCCACCACCAGGTAAGTATCATGCATTTGAAAATCAACCGTCCCTTTTTGATCGATAAAAAATCCGATCAACAATAATAGAAACCCTATTAGAATAAGAACAGAATTTATGTTGTATTTAGACATTTTTTGGAATGGTTGTTTTTGGTTTTCCGACCTGTAGTGCGGGATTTCGCTTCGCTCAATTTGGTTTTTGGTTTAATCTAAAAATTTATAAAATAAATTGGTTTATTTTCATTATTCAATTCAAAAGAAGCTAAAATATTTTCAATTAAAATTACATCAGAATGCATATCACGGTTCACCCGTTATTTCCATAAATCATTACTTATAACTTAAATAAACTGATTAATTATATTTTCAAATAATTCTTGTTTGCCACTTATTTGATCAGGCTCACCATTCTCATTCGCAAGCTTTGCTAAATCTGTTAATTTTAATTTTCCGTTTTCAAACGCTTTGCCTTTTCCTCGGTTAAACGAGGCATACCTTTGGCGCCTTAATTTCTTGTAGTCAGAATTTTTTAAGATATTATCAGCGATTAACAGCGCCCGAGCAAAAGCATCCATGCCCCCAATATGTGCATAAAACAAATCTTCAAGGTCGGTTGAATTCCTTCTGGTTTTTGCGTCAAAATTAATTCCACCACCTTTTAATCCACCTGCTTCCAAAAACACCAACATCATTTCCGTGAGTTCATTTAAATTCGTTGGAAACTGGTCCGTGTCCCAGCCATTTTGATAATCCCCCCGATTGGCATCCATGCTGCCGAGCAGTCCAGCGTCAGCAGCCACCTGCATCTCATGCTGCATGGTGTGCTGCGCAAGCGTTGCATGATTGACTTCCAGGTTTAATTTAAAATCATCCATCAAATCATATTGCCGTAAAAAATTAATACAGGTCGCTGCATCAAAATCATATTGGTGTTTGCTGGGTTCCATGGGTTTGGGCTCAATAAAGAAAGTGCCCTTAAACCCTTGTTTCCTCGCATAATCTTTAGCCATGTGAAGGAATTGAGCCAAGTGATCCAATTCCTTTTTCATATTCGTGTTCAGCAATGACATGTAACCTTCCCTTCCTCCCCAAAACACATAATTTTCTCCGTTCAGCGCGATGGTTGCATCAAGCGCATTTTTTACCTGCGCCCCTGCGTATGCGACCACATTGAAATCCGGGTTGGTGGCAGCCCCGTTCATATAGCGGGGATTGGAAAATAAATTAGCTGTGCCCCACAACAATTTAACGCCAGAGGCTTTCTGCTTTTCTTGTGCGTACTCAGTAATGGTCCTGAGTCGTTTTGTGGTCTCTTTTAAATTACTCCCTTCATCCACTAAATCAACGTCGTGAAAACAATAATATGGAATGCCCATTTTTGTAATAAATTCGAATGCTGCATCCATTTTATCAAATGCCCTTTGTATTGGGTCCTCCGCTGAATTCCACGGAAATATTTTTGTGCCTGGCCCAAATGGGTCACCACCTGTATTACAGAGGGTATGCCAATATGCCACAGCAAATTTAAAATGCTGTTTCATGGATTTTCGTCCGATTTTTTTATTTTCATCGTACCATTTAAAAGCCAATGGATTGTCGGACTTTGGTCCCTCATATTTTATTTTACCAATTCCTTTAAAATATTCTTTCCCACCAGTTACGATTGAAGTTGTTGATTTTTTTGATTTTGCCATTTCTTTTATTATTTAAAACACATTGAAGTTTAATTCATATAGAAATTAGGAGAAAACGGATTGTAAGTGCTTGGACAAAAATAAGGAGCGCTAAAAA
>JBCBRY010000262.1:0-5236 GCA_039819485.1 Bacteroidota bacterium
TCCTTTACAAAGGGCCAGACAACAACACTTTTGTCGTGTCTCCAATGTGTCCTTATGTTAATGTGTCAATTCACTTAGCTTCTAATGGCTCGGAGGGTTTAGGCCGCTTGATTAAAAAAGTCGGGCTCACATGCACCCACCTAATCACAGAACAAAAAACCGGGCAACTCATCCAAGCCACTAAAAAACCTTTGCTACTGCGTTGGCTCGGCTACCTGAACGAATCAAAGAACCAATTGACCGAACCCAAAATTTTAGATGACTTGGTAAAGCAGTTTCAAATACATTCATTCAATGATATTGAAAAGGCCATCGAATTTAGTAAAACCCATTTTGCGGCAAACGGAAATAAACGCCTGACATTCATTTTAAATGATAAAAATCACATATAAATGAACGGTTACGAACTTTCAAAAAATTGGTACGAGGTAATAGATGGTCGGACCGACATTAAACCGGTTCACCATGCCCTTCTTTTTTGGATCATTGAGCTATCCAACCGCTTACGATGGCCGGAAAGTTTTAGACTTCCCACAATCAATACAATGGAAATGATAGGCGTTTCCAACCGTCGTACCTATTATGGGGCATTTGATAAATTAGTTGAATTGGGAGCCATTGAAATTATCGAAAAAAGCAAAAACCAATTTACTGCAAACCGTATCAAATTAACTCTAAGTGCCTGTGCACAAGCATTGCCACAGGCAGCACCACAAAAAAGCGGTTTGCCTGTGCAAAAAATGCACAAGCATTGTACACATAATAAAACAATAGAAAACAATAGTATTAAAACAATAAAAACATACTCCATCGATTTTGATCGATTTTGGGATTTGTACGATAAAAAAACTGGACGGAAAAAATGCGAATCGAAATGGAAAAAATTAACGGAGGAAGAAAAAGGAAAAATCTTTGAAATATTGCCGCTCTACATTGCCAGTACTCCAGATAAAAAATATCGAAAAAATCCGTTCACCTGGTTAAGTGGTGAATGCTGGAACGATGACCCCGAACTTTTAAAATCACAAATCAAAAATTTAAAAAACAATCAAAATGGGTTTACAAAAACCAACAACCAACGGCACGCCGAAATCATTGATAACAACAAATACAAATCCTATGAAAACGGAATGTCCAAAAACGCTGGAGCAGTTGCGGCATGAACAGAATAGATTGAAAAACAGGTTTGCATTTAAACCCACCGTTTTACCAAAAGCGTATGCCGACAAATTGAACCGCCAACCCCAAAGCGGTGACATAATGGCAAGGGTCGCCGCTTTGGTTCTGAGGCCACAAAAAAGACTCTCACAAGCGATGGACTATGAAGATGCAAGAAAGTATGTTTTTGAAATAGGCAAGCTGAAACTTGCTGAACGTGGCCGGGTGTGGGAAGTTGATGAATATAACCGGGGAGTGATTACGGAGACAATAAAATATTTTATCTGTGATCCATCATGTGAACACGATCTTAACAAAGGGCTTTTCTTTTTTGGTGGTGTCGGACGTGGAAAGACTTTCCTTATGGAAGTAATGCAGGTATTTTGTGAAGCGGCCCGGATCGGCCAGCGGCAGTATTTGAACGTCTCGACAATTGATGTAGTACAAAAGGCCAAGGATTACAGCGAAGCAAGCCGCAAGGACGGAAACAACCCCCTGAGCTATTACAGTGACCCAGGCAAAGTATTTTGTTTCGATGACCTGGGAGCCGAGCCCGGAACCGTCAAAGTGTACGGGAATGAGACGGCAGCAATGGAAACAATTTTAACCAAGCGTTACCAAAGGTTTATCAATGGGTTTTGCCTTACGCATGTTACCTCAAATTGCACCCCTGACGATCTGGAGAAAAGATACGGCACTCGACTTGCGGACAGGTTCAACGAAATGTTCAACTTTATTTTAATTGGTGGGGAATCACGCAGGAAATAACAAACCATGTTCAAAACAAAGTCAACGGCTCAATTTATATCAGATGCAAAGCGGGTGCATGGTAATAGATATTCCTACCGGCTTACCGATTACAAAAGGAGTACTTTAAAAGTTGTCATCACCTGCAAGGTTCACGGCAACTTTGAGCAGACACCAAACAGCCACCTAAAGGGCTCAGGCTGTCCCGAATGCGGCAAACTAAAGAAGCTCGACACATTGGCCGCCAAACGTGAGAAGCTCGCGCAGAGGAAGTTTAAAAGATGTTCCAAGTGCGGGGAAGAAAAGAAGATCAGTGAATTTGCAACGGACAACAGGAAACCCGGAGGAAAGGGTTCGTGGTGCCTGGAATGCAAACGGGATAATGACAATGAGAGGATAAAAACATATTGCCACACTGAAGACTACAAAAAGAAGCGGCGGCAATGGGAGGACAACAACCGGGAAAGGATCAATGAGTATTACCGCAATTATTACCATCGGAAAAAGAAAACCACGGGGGGATAGGGGTATCGAATCTCCAAGCCCCCTTGCCGTCTACATCGCAGCCCCAGTCGCGTTCTTGCACTGTCAATGTTTTAGGGGGGAGGGGGGTAAAACAAAAATCAAACAAAATAAATAAAATATTGAACTATACAATTTTTAAAAATTATGCTTTCCATTTCGTTTGCGTTTCGTCATTGCTTGCGCTCAACGGGTTTGCCGTTGCAATGCTTTGGAACTGGTTTGCAGTTCCCTCGATGGGGGTACGCCCGATCAATGTAGCAATGGGCTCCGGGCTTTAGCTACTGGTCAACTTCGCAACTTTTCATTTCGACTACTCAGGAAAAAGTTTTTGCCCGGCAAGGTATCGGAGGCGCAATTGAAAGTAGAGGGTGCAACCTTTTGACTTACTCCTTTGCTTGCGCTCGTAGTGGGTTGGGCCGTCTCGTTTTTTGCATAGATTTATTTTTCAATTTTTATGTTTATTAATCCTGTTTTTAAGAGTATCGAGAAAGCATCTTTTTTTTAGAACCATTAAGGCATAATTCGCCCCCGCACTCGGCAGGAATTACACACTCACAAAATGACGGCCTTTGTTTAAAGGGGAATATGAAAAGCAGTTATCTATAAACAACTATTTTCAGTCGAAAAATTGAAATAAAGAAATCATCTTGAATTATTATATAAGCATATTAATTCTTAATAAGATAGTTATGGACTATAGTACTTTCAGATTTGAGTTGCTTAAAAAAGAAATTGATTTATTGAATCAAAAAATAAATCATTTTGATAATCTTCGAATGAAAACAAAGCAGATGTCTTTAATACTTTGGACAGCTGTTATTGGTTTTGGATTAAAGGAAAATGTAAATGAAAGCATCTTCTTTCTTGCATCCTCTATTCCGATTCCTTTCTGGATAATGGAAACACGATACAAGACTTATTACAAAGGTTTTTATTTAAGAATCAGAGTAATAAGAGACTTCATTTCGAAGGGTGAGTATCTTGTTGGTAACAGCAAGCTAAGAGCTGAGCTTGATCAGTTTCTTAGCAACCGAAATCATTCAAACTTTCCTGTTTTTGATTATTGGGGAGTGAATAGCGTATCTTCTGACATTCATGCTAAGGATGTGAATTTTTGGAAGAATTTCTTTAGTGGTACAAACTTATGGATTTATTTACCTATGACAGTTTCAGGCTTTATTATAGGAGTCTATCATTTATTCTTTTGAAATATTTCAATTGTTGCCATGGATTAACAGAAACACAACTTTTTTCAAATGAAAGAGATAAAAGGAAATATTATTGTTCAAGGCATAACACTAGATGAATTCTTCAAATTATTGGAACAAACAATCCACAAAGTTCTTGACGAAAGAGAATCAGCCTTACCAAAATCAGAAGCGGAACTTCTTCCTGATGAAGTGCCCCAAAAAATAGCGGCCAAATTTTTAAAATATAAGACCGCTTCACCCTTGAGAAAATATCATAACATGAAAAACGGGCTTAAGCCCAAAAAAATTGGCCGGCGAGTTTTCTACGACAAAAAAGAGCTAATTGAATTCAAAGAAAACCACCTATTCAAAAAGAGCTAATTATTCCATCATCATTTTACTTTTTCAACATAAAGTTCATATTCTATACCTGCCGACGTTTCAAATACTATTGGATTCTCTTCTGCTTTTTTCTTGCTCAGTGAAGAGTAGGATAGAAACTCTGAATCTTCTTCTTTCATTTCTTCACAAAGCTTTTTTAAGTTGCTCCAGGTTCCCAATACCTTGCAATCACTTTGTAAAACATAAACATTAAGTCCTTTGGTAGTCGCCATTGATGGATTTTTGCCGCAAATTCTGCAAAAATGCAAATAAAGGCAACTTTATTTGCATAAATATATTGTATTTGAAAATAAAGTACCTTATGTTTGCATGACAATTAAAATATTCATTAAATTATCTACCATGCAAACAACAGTCAATAAAGAATTGAACGGCTCTAAGGCATTGCCGCAACCCGTTAACAACGGTTTCAAACAATTCACCCAGTTGCACAAGAATTTCGACAATGGCTCTAAAACCTTTTACGATGCGATCTATGGGAAGATTTCAGAAATCATTAACGACCGGGCCAACTATTCAGAATTTTGTGAGGACTGGGATTTCAATAGGTTCACTGAACTTGTCGAGGGTGTCTTGAACTTTGGGTTCAATAATGACAGCCGTACTCGTATATGGTCAGCGCACTACCTTTTCCCTTATCCAGAACCAAAAGGGTTTAAGAACCCGCTCACGTTCGACAAAATGGATGAAAAGGCCCGGCGTCAAATCCGGCAACTATTGGCCCTCGCTGAACAGGTAGGGGAAATAGAGGCCCAATTTTCAAATGCCTTCTATCATCTGGAGCAAGAGGGTTTTCCCGCTTCAAATTGAATTGATCCTCACATGCCGCCAATACTAAAAGGGCGGACTCTTCAGTCTACCTTTTTTCTTTCACTCTTGACGCATTTATATGACTGGTATCGTCACCTCTATTTTTTACCGAGTTTCTTACGTGACCGGTTAGAAGATCTCATCAATGTTTTTATCTTTGGAGTATCCGTTTGCATGTTGGAATTGTTTCGCAGCTTTCCCTGCCAATTTACACGGCTGTCATGCAAACGGATTTTTTGTTTTAATTCGATCTACATACGTATTGTAGCAGATTTATGATTATTGTTAGCTAAATATTTTTGATAGGCTTCTACCTCACCGCCTTTTTTCTCTAATTCGTTAATAATTACTTCAAAGCGATTACCAAGAGCTGCTTGCTTGTCTCTAGCTTCGGTTAAATTCAA
>JBCBRY010000263.1:0-5169 GCA_039819485.1 Bacteroidota bacterium
GCTTCTTATCAAATATCCCGTTTTTTAAACCTCAATAAAAAACAGGATCTGAGGGCATTTTATAAAGGGATTGACCAGCATTTTGTTTTTACATCAGGATCTACGGAAAGCATCAATTTAGTTTTTAAGGGGCTCTCTATGAAATTTAAAAAAGGCCACATTATTACTTCAAAAACAGAACATAAAGCAGTCATTTCAACCTGTAATTACTTGTCATCAATTGGCTTTGAAGTGACGTTTTTGGATGTGAATGAAGAAGGCCTGATTGATGAAAAAGAATTGATAAACGCAATCAAGGCTGATACTTTTCTGATCAGTATAATGTGGGCAAACAATGAGACCGGTGTTGTACAGGACATTAACAGGATATCAGAAATTGCCAGAGAGCATGATATACTTTTCTTTACAGACGCAACTGCCGCAGCCGGCAAGGTGAACATTGACCTGGACGAAACACCCGTCGATTTCTTGTGCTTTTCAGGCCATAAAATTCATGGGCCAAAGGGAACGGGAGTTCTTTACATCAATAAAAACAATCCTCGAACCAATTTTTCTCCTCAGATACATGGCGGAGAACAACAAAACAATATGCGAAGCGGCACGCTCAACATACCAGGCATTGTGGGAACAGGTGTTGCCTGTGAGATTCTCAACAGTAACTTCAACAATGAAATTCAAAGAGTAAAACATTTAAGGGACCTATTGGAGGAGAAATTATTAAGAATCCCTGGAGTTTATTTAAATGGTTCCAAAATTCATAGAACGTGCAACGTGGCAAACATTTGCTTTAGCGAAGTTGAAACCGACAACTTAATTATTCAATCTCCAAACATTGCAGTTTCGACTGGATCGGCCTGCAACAGCCAATCCAACAAAGCTTCCCATGTACTGACAGCCATGGGGTTTGAAAAGAACAGGTTATCATCTTCCATCAGGTTTAGCCTCGGCCGGTTCAATACGATCCGGGAAATAGAAGAAGTATATGAGAGCTACATCAATCATTATCAAAATTCGTTCAATCACCTTCTAGTTTAAAAGCATGACTGTGTATTCATGGCATGACGTACACGGAGCAAGTGTTTTCTAAAAAAAATTAATTAAAAAAAAAGCGACAAAAACAATGAACTAAAAAAGAAGGACCTAATAAATAAAGAAGACAAAATTTGCTTCACGGCGTACCACAGCAATGAAAATCTTAGACGTGCTCTAAACCAAAATTAACTAAGTTATGTATGTAGACACAATTGTTAATTCCTTGTTCAGTGTTTATAATGCTCAAAAGATCAATTACAAACAGGCCTCAGTTTCTCTAATAGGAGGAAACTCTTCTTTTACAATAATCGACAGAAAACACAATGACTACGAAGTAGAGTTTCAATTTCAACGGTATGCATTTGAGGCGACCGTAAAGTTTTCATCTTTATTGAGATCACAAGGAATCAACTCCACCGTTACAGTTGTCTTGGACCACATTGACCCCATTGAACACTTCCTGGGGACCGAGCTAATTAAAAACAACAAAGGAAAACCTGTTGAGCCCCGAAGAGAAAGATATGTTTCCAAGAACAAGAAAAAAGGGTACAAATTATCCGATCTGAACCCAAAGCTATCCGAGCCTTTTTGTAAGGTTTTAGAAAATTATGATATTGCTCCGAATGACATCAGATTGTTGTTTGAATACGAGTGCCGGATACAGGCCATGGGTTATTATAACAACAAAGTTAGAAATGCCATCCACGGAGAAAAAAACCACCAGCGCGACCATTTGCTGGACATCATGATCAACAAAGTTTCCAAAACAAATAACGTTTCTCTCAATGCAAACAATGAGGCTTGCGAAACGGGCAGTGGCAACAAATGCTCAGCTAAAGTATCTTGTAAAGGTGTCACCAGCCGGTGCATCGCCAAGGCAGTCCAGTATGCAGGATTAAAAAACGATCAAAAGGGTTTGTTCATAGGAGTATGGGGAGCAGACCGGCGAAGATGCGATATAAATATTATTGAGGGAGGATCTGCTTTGGCCAACGCCCTTTGGATATCCAATATAGAGATCAAGAACATTTTCCTCAAAAGTTTAGAAGAAGACTATGTTCAAAACATCCAATATTCTAAGCCTCAACTTAAATCAGAATTGTTATGCACCAAATAGATTGGTTTGTACTTTGTTTTTATTTTGTCGGAATCCTTTATGTAATATTAAAAGTTCGAAAGGTTGGAAACATCGAAGACTTCGCAGTTGCTTCGAGAAATGTGGCAGGGCCAATTGTATTTGCAACATTGGCTGCGTCTATAGTTGGCCCTGGTTATACAATCGGGCTTGGAGAGAAAGGGTATAACCTGGGCTATATTTTTTATTTCATCTGCCTGATGTTTTGTGTGCAAACCATATTTACTGCATTTTTTATCGCCCCCAAACTAAGGAAGTTCGAAAACGCATTTACCATCGGTGATATAATAGGCATCCACTATGGGTATTTTGCTAAATTTTTGTGCGGGATCGTATCCTTTTTATATTGTGCTGCCATCGTAGGAGTGGTGGCAAAAGCGTCCGGAGATTTGATTCACTATTTTACTAAATTCGATTTTTTTTGGTCTGTGATAGTGAGTACGCTGATTGTCATTATCTATTCGACACATGGGGGAATCAAAGCTGTGGTGGTAACGGATGTGCTACAGTTTATTGTATTGGTGATCTGCATTCCATTGGTCTTGTTTTTTGCGATGGAAGATATTAATTTCAACAATTTCCAAAGTCTTTACAACACCAATTTTGCGGATTTTGGAGGAGGCCTGTCTTCAGTTGCTATATTTGGCCTGGCAGTGAGTTTTCTTCTTGGCGAAGCACTGGTACCTCCATATGTTTCACGTGCCTTAATGGCCAAGTCGCCTGAGGATGCAAAAAAAGGTTTTCTATTTTCGGGGCTGTTCATGATATTCTGGTATTTTATCGTGATAAGCATAGGTGTTTGTGGCCGGTTCATTTTTGCGGACATCCCCCCTTCCTCCACCTTTTTCGAGATGATGTCGAAGTATACCCCTGTAGGTATTTTGGGGCTCATAGCAGCTTCTTTAATATCGGTCATTATGTCAACAATGGATTCTTTTTTGAACACTGGTTCGGTCGTCTTTACCTTTGACTTAATGCTCACCAGAAAGAAAGATTCTTTTAAAGAAAAAGCGCTTAAAACAACTAAATTTGTAAATATACTGACAGGAGTGTTAGCGGTCACCTTTGCCTTGTCCATTCCGAACCTGATTGATGCGATAGTCATTGTTTTTACCTTTTGGGCCCCCTCGGTTGTGCTGCCACTAATGATCTGTGTATTGAAGAAAAAAGTGAACCCGTTGTCCGGAGCATTGGGGATATTTTTTGGAATCCTGACCACAGCAATTTGCGAATTTGGTTTTTCATCTCCCCCCTTCGGGCTGCCCAGTGTAATCACAGGAATTGTGGGCAATCAAATAGCATTTTGGGTCGTTGAATTAATCAACCCGGATATAAAATCCAAACTCCTTGTTCCAATTAAAATCAATTAATTAATTAGCCATGGCTGTACTATTCTATTTAGCGATTGCTGTTTCCATTTTGTCCGGTATAATGGTGTTGTTCAGTTTGTTGAAAAATATTAAGGACTTAATAAATAAATAAACAAAAAAATAAATTCACCTACTCAAATGACTAACACAACTGGTGACAAAGACAAGGTATTGGATTTTTTTGCCAAGATTCAAGATGGATTGAACAGCATTATATATTATCATGAGATATTAGGACATGAAATTTTTGAACTATCATTGTTTGACCTGGTATATTATCAAAGTTACAGAAAGCAAATCTCTACTTATGCTACCAATGTAAAGCTTTACGAAAAAATTGACCCAAGCAATCATGACGACTTCTTCTACATCAAGACCTTCCGCAATGACGTAGTTAAAAATGCTGAAAGCCATTCCTATATCGGCAAACTGAAATTAGAAACAGATGAAGCAGAGTATACTTTGGAGCATAACCGAAACAAAGACGACCAATATTTATTCAATTTCGAAAAATCAGATTTTCACCCAAGGCTTTTTGCGTATGAAAGCAAGGATATGCAGAAGAACCCTCCGGATTATAAAGAATCAGATGTGCAGACTTTCTTTAAAAGCGAGGCACATACCAAAACCGTAAAAGTCACTAAAGGATATTATTACAGATCAAAAGAAGATTATATCGTTTTCGTTTTGGCAATTGGTTTTGGTTTTATCAACGACGCCCTGAACGCACGGGTAAACGAATTCTTTGATTCACCTGAGTACATAAATATGGCTCATGAGTTTTTCATAGATCTTTTTATAGCTGACCTTATTACCCATAAGATTTTTCTTACCAAAAAGGCTACCCTGGCTGAGGTCTGCGCCAGAACCACCAGCCACAATACCGGCAGCCATATTCTCGCCAGGAGGTTGGGGCCTTATCTGCAATCTCCAAAAGAAGTATTGCAATTTCAAAGCTATCTAAGACAGCGGATGCTCTACAATGTTGACATGGTTTCAGCTTCGCCGTCGTTTGAGAAAACAGAAAAACTCAATGACCTCCTGAAAGATTTTAAAAGTCTTGATTTTGTGACCGAATGCATCTCAGGGGTAAATGGGATGAAGTTTGGAGATTTCATATTGTCTAAATCTCGGAACAGGGCAGATAAGGGCAAAATCAAAAGGCTGAATATTTCCCTTTCCAATGGAATCTTAGGAAAACATGCCCTTTTTATCCTCTTTGAAAATCTGATCAGGAACTATTTCAAGCACAACTCGGGCAGGGGAAGACTTTTTGATAAAGAAAATAACACCATAAACATTGAGATAACATTGGATGAGCGGTTTTCAACAAATAAATACCATTGCCTGAATATTACCGATGGATCGTCTCTAAAAGGACGGGTCATCAATGATCGTATCATTAAATTTTTATTCGACCCCATTTTGAACAAGGACAATAAACTCAGAAGTGAAGGATTGGGGTTCTTAGAAATTCGGGCAGCTTTATGTTACCTCAACAATATCCCGTTAAAGGAAATAGATAGTTTTCAGCTGGACAGGGAAGAGGAGTTCCCAAAAGTTATCGAGCTGGTATTGGATGACCACATCAATAAAAATACTTACGGCTCCATACCTCAGGTAAAAGATGAA
>JBCBRY010000264.1:0-5114 GCA_039819485.1 Bacteroidota bacterium
ATGGGACAATATTTTTCTAAAATACTATTACTCATTTTTTTTTGTTTGCCTTTTTTGGCGAGTTCAAATTCTGTTACAGATAGTCTGGAAAACCTATTAAAAAAGAATATTAAATTAGATACGAACCGGGTTAATATATTAAATAGTTTAGGGTTTGAATACTGGATAATTGATCCGAATAAATCAGAAAAATATGGAATTCAATCACTTGATTTAGCCAGTATTTTAAAGTATGAAAAAGGAGAAGCGTATGCTCACCGAATAATTGGGGTTGCCCATTGGGCGAGGGGAAATTATGACCCGGCCTTAGATCATTTATTGCGGGCATTTAATATTTACAGCTCCATAAATGATGCACTTGGAGCGGCCAATACCAATTTGAATATTGGAATGGTGTATGGTGATCAGAAAGATTATTTAAAAGCGCTGGAATATTTTGATAACTCAATTTTGGAGTTTAAAAAATTAAATAAAGAAGACCGGGTCGCAACAGCATTTACCAAAATTGGCGATATCTATACTGGCCTGAAAAATTATGATGAAGCATATGATTATTTTGACCGTGCATTGAAAATCCATGAAAGGAACAAATTTATTTACGGGCAGGCCGAGGCCAATAACCGGCTGGGTATTTTGTTTACCCTAAAAGGCGACTTAGACAAAGCGTTGTCCTATTTGTTCCGTTCTTTGGAAGCAGGTGAAAAGAGATCGGATCAACACGGCCTGGTGGCTAATTTCGCCCAAATTGGTCATGTTTATTTGATGAAAAAAGATTTTGCGCAAGCCGAGACCTACCTGTTGAAGGGCAAGCTCTTAGGGGAAGAGATTAATGTAAAAAAAACCTTGAAAGATATTTATGAAAATTTGAAAAACCTGGAAATGGCCAAAGGAAACCCGGATCAGGCATTGGCATATTTTCAATTGTACAACAATATTCGGGACAGCCTTTTTAATGAAGAAATGGCTTTGCAGATGTCCAACCTCCGTTCGCAGAATGAATTGAAACTCCAAAGGCAGCAATTAAAATTAAAAGAACAAGACATTGCCTTGCTACAAGCACAAAACCGGAACAGTACCATTCTGATTGTCACAGCATTTTTAGCAGTCTTGTTGCTGGGGATGCTGGCTACCCACTTCTTCATCCGACAGAGAGATAAAAACCAAAAGGCTTTGTCCCAGGAAATAAAGTTGCGGGAAAGCAAGGAATCGCTGTTGGCAGATGAACAGGCCAAGACCAAAGAACTCACCCAGGAGCTTTCACAGCGCAATAAGGAATTGACGGCCTATACGGTGAATTTCATTCGGAAAAATGAGCTGATCACTGAAATCCGAAAAACCCTTAAAGACCTGAAACAATCCCCGGACAAGTCAATTGGCCAAAAACTGAACGCACTGGAGAAACAGCTCAATTCTGCTTTTAACATTGATGAAGATTGGGAATCGTTTCGGTTTTATTTCGAAGAAGTCCATCCGAGTTTTTTCCCCACCATGAAAAAAACACATGCTGATCTCAGCAGCAACGATCTGAAACTTTGCATACTGGCCCGCATGAACCTGAGCTCAAAAGAAATGGCCACCATGCTTGGCATTTCGCCAGACAGTGTTAAAACTGCGCGCTACCGACTGCGCCGTAAACTTGGATTGGAAAGACAGGACTCTATTTTGGATTATTTGATTGCGTTGGAACAAGCAGAAGGCATTTGACTGGTGTTTACTTTTATTTTTTAAATAAAAAATTGATATTGAATATTTTATAAAGAATTTAATTTCTAATTGTTTACCTGTAAAATAGCCTGTACACCATTTGTTCACTTTTGTTTTGATGGCGTACACTTCTCCTCTACGCTGTTTTTTTGACTTTCCTACTTCTTTCCCTGCATCTTCGTCACATCTTTGAAACAAGTGATTAATCATTGTAAAATTCTAATTATCACCCAGCTTTTTTAATCTTAAAAATCAATTGAAAATGCATTTAAACCTCATTTTGACCTGCGCTGCTTTGTTGCTGGCGCTAAGTGGTTGTATGAAAAAAGCGGCCGACAAGTCTGAAGCAACTACTGAAAAAGCCATTAATTTATGTGGCCCGACTATCGCAGATCTGAACACAGAACCAGGGAACGATGGAAAACTTACACCGCTATTTACCGGCCTGGATGTTTATCATTTTCCAATCACAACTTCCTCTGACCTGGCCCAGCGGTATTTTGACCAGGGCTTCCTTTTGAACTACGGCTTCAACCACGCCGAGGCATCCCGCTCCTTCCGCGAAGCTATCCGCCAGGACCCGGATTGTGCGATGTGCTATTGGGGGTTAGGCTATGTTTTAGGACCTAATTACAACGCAACAATGGAGGTCGATTTGCTTCCTGCCGCCAATGAAGCGATAGCGAATGCTAAGTTGCGCATGCATTTGGCAACACCTAAAGAACAAGCGCTTATCAAAGCGCTTGACAGGCGGTACCCTAAAGATGAAAAAGCTGATCCGGCTCCTTACTATGAAGCCTATGCAGACGCCATGAAGAAAGTTCATCAGCAATTTCCGGAGGATGCTGACATTGCAGCTATGGCAGCTGAGGCCGTCATGGATTTGCACCCCTGGGATATTTGGAACAAAGACGGAACTCCACAACCCTGGACAAACGAAATTTTACGGTTGTTGGACCAGGCACTGAACGTTGATCCGACACATCCGCAGGCGATGCACCTGACCATTCATGCGTTGGAAGCTTCACCAAACCCAGAAAACGCCCTGACCGCAGCCAATGAACTTCGTTTCCGGGTTCCGGGATCAGGCCATTTGGTGCATATGCCGTCACATCTGTACATCAATACGGGGCATTACCACGAAGGGACGCTGGCGAACGAACGAGCTGTAAAAATCGATAGTGCATACGTCGAAGCATGCAGTGCCAATGGTCTTTATCCACTGGCTTACTATCCCCACAACTGGCATTTTTTAGCGGCCTGTGCAGCACTCGAAGGAAAAGGAGAGAGAGCGCTGGAAGCAAGTCGGTACATGGCCAACTATGTGGTTGACAAAGAACTGATGTATGCGCCAGAGTGGGGGACACTCCAGCATTTTTATACCATTCCTTGGTACATCATGGTCAAATTTGCCATGTGGGAAGAAATAGCAAATGAGCCTCAACCCGACTCCAAACTGCCTTATGCCAGCGCGATCTGGCATTATGCGCAAGGCATGGCATCTGCTTCGGCGGGAGATTTTTCCAAGTCTGCGGAACACCTGCAATATTTGACTACTTATGCCGAGGATACCCTGTTGGCACAAATGACCGTTTTCGACATCAACAGCCTGGCGGAACTGGTTTCCATAGCCGAGAATGTTGTCAAAGGAGAATTGGCTCACCGCAAAGGCGATTTAAATGAATCGATCAACTATTTCACAAAAGCGATCGAAATCGAGGATCAGCTCAGTTATAATGAGCCTCCAGATTGGTTTTTCTCCGTCCGCCATTTGCTGGGAGCTGTCTTGATAAAAAATAGCCAGTTTGCTGACGCTGAAAAGGTTTACAGGGAGGACCTTGCCGAACTGAAAAACAATGGATGGGCACTCATGGGCCTTTATAAAAGTTTGGAAAAGCAGGGCAAAAAGGAAGAAGCAAAAAAGGTGAAACAACAATACAACGTCGCCTGGCAATGGGCCGACCGGCCACTGGAAAGCTCCGTGCTATAAAAATTTACCGCCCGTCATGGGCATTTTTATCAACCAATTTACCCGTTTTTTGAGAGCGACATTCTTTCGGAGTGTCGCTTTTTTGGTACAAAGTGGCCGACCTGGAAATCAAAAACCAAAAATGATGAACCCATTCAGTTCGCTTGATTACTTTTTTGGTTAAATATTTTACGATAAAAGTAAATTAATATACCTTTATGGTAAAATATATGACTATATGAATAAAAATAAAAAGTTGATCAATTTATTAAAAAGCTTGATCGACATAGTTTTTTGGTTTGTAGCGGCTATCTTTTCATTTGTACTTATCTGGGGAGTTTTGTCTCTTTTTGACTTCGTACCTGGGAATATGTCAACAACATTTGAAGTACCTGTTCGATTGCAAAACCTAAACGAGTTTTATGCGATTGAAGATTTAAATGAGGCATATGAAGGTACGCATATTGAAGTTAAAAGGGCTGAACTGGAAGTAAGGATAAGGGCTAACAACTGGACCCAAGCACTGCCAGTTTTATTGATATCAGTTTTTTTCGGATTGTTTTTGGGCATTTCACATTGCCTGTCCCGTTTTCTTTTTTTCATCCAGCGCAATCAGCCATTCAATAAAAGAAATGCGGACTATTTGAGGTGGATCGGGGTATTGATAATCGGCATTGCTGGTTATGGTTTTTTAATGGAGTATTTTACAATTTACAGTTATGGCGATCATTTCAAGGTGTCGAATGCGATCATTGTGGAATCCCCGTCTTTCTGGGATATTAGTTTTGATGTTATCTTTATCGGGTGCATTTTTCTAATCATTGCAGAAGCATTTGAAAGGGGGAATTATTTACAAGAATTAGAAGAACAGACGGTTTGATAATGATTAACGATTAATGGTAACGATGAGTGGTGAATAGTTAATTCTTATAAAAGTTAATCATTTACCGTCCACCGTTCACTTCTCACTGTTCACAAATAATATCATGGCCATAGTAGTAAGATTAGATGTTGTACTCGCACAGAAAAAAATGTCACTGACGGAATTGTCTGAACGGGTGAACATTTCATTAAAAAACTTATCATTATTAAAAAGTGGCAAAGTACGGGCAATTCGCTTTTCAACATTGGATGCCATTTGTCGTGAGTTGGAATGCAAACCTGGTGACATTTTGGATTTTGAAAATATGGAAAAATAAAAGTGGAGAAAAAAAATTCAATAATTTAAAATATTAAATGTGGTAAATCAAAGTATTGTGAATACCAAGGTTTACAAAAACTAAAGAACTTTTTTTATTTCAAAATAATTATGAGAGCAAAATATGATCAAATCGGAATAGGGTATAACCTGACCAGGACTGCGGACCCTTATCTACTTACAAGGATGCATAAACTACTGAATGTCAATGAACAAGATAGTTGTCTTGACATAGGCTGCGGT
>JBCBRY010000265.1:0-5088 GCA_039819485.1 Bacteroidota bacterium
ACAAAAAAAAGGTAACAATAATGATAAATTAAATATAGGCGATCAATTGAGTGAACAAGCATTGAACGATTTTTTTATTATCTTAAATAAAATAAAGGATGGTTTTAATGGTGAAATAATTATTTTCAATTTAGGTATGAACATCACACAACCGGCCATTGACCTACAATTTGAAAAATATTTAAAAGAAAATAATTTATCCGGCATTCATGTTTTTAACGCATCTGATTATTTAAATAAAAAAGATTATTTACCATTGGACACTCATTTAACAAAAAAAGGAAATGAAAAAATAGCAATCGGGCTAAAAGGGTTTATTTTAAAAAATAATTTAATTAATTAACGATAAGTGGCTGTTCAAAAAAAATGACACTTTTCCTTTCCTTGAAAATGAGTCTTGAGGCTTGGGAATCAAACATTTGTCAAAAGAAAAGTGTCATTTTTAGCGCCCCTTATTTTTGTCCAAGCACTTACTTACCATGATCGTACTCGAAACAGAAAGACTGATCCTCCGCCACGCAACAGTGGGCGATGCTCCTTTTATGTTCAAATTATTAAATGATCCTTCTTGGATTGAATTTATCGGTGACCGGGGCATCAAAACAGTGGAAGATGCCCAAAACTATATCTTGGATAGAATAATAAAAAGCTATGAGGAGAATGGTTTCGGCCTGTTTTTGACAGTACTAAAAAAGGATAAAACTCCCATCGGCCTTTGTGGCCTGGTCAACCGGCCCCAGATCGAAGATGTCGATATTGGTTTTGCTTTTATGCCTGGGTTCAAAGGAAAAGGCTATGGCTACGAATCGGCTTCGGCCGTGATAAAATACGGCAGGGAAAAGTTCGGCCTGCAAAAAATAGCAGCCATCACAGTAAAAGAAAACGTACGTTCCATTGCCCTGATAAAAAAACTGGGCCTGCGCTACGAAAAAACATTTGCTTTTGATGGGAGCAGCGATATGGCTGAATTGTACGTATCAGATTAAGAAGTTGGAAATCGAGCAATTAGAAACGGTAAATAGTTTCCAATTTTTCAATTTCATTACTTGTTTATTCAAGTAAGATTACCTTCGCTTTCAGAAACCAACACCTCAACACCCGGACAAACAGAAGAAATAGATGAACTATTCAGTCAATAAGGGCCTCTTTATTGTCCTTTTTTATTTATCCGCCTTACAACTAAATGCTCAAAACGATGCGCATTACTGGACGCACCAATATGGCGCCAAAGGGCTATTGTTGAACGGTGCGGTCATTGCCTCAACGGAAGATGAAACAGCTATCTTTTACAACCCGGGCGCGCTGGGCAATGGAGAAGAGTTTGGTGTATCGCTTACGTTCTTTACGCCGACCTTCTCGGTGCTGACAACCCGTGATTACCTGGGCGCCGGCAGTGAGGTGAAAGACAACGGTTTTGGTTTTGCACCGGGCTTTGGGGCCATCGGTTTCAAGCCCTTCCGGGACGAAAAGCTCCGGGCAGCCATTACTTCGTTTACCCGGTTTAGGTCGAATGTCCGGCTGCGGTCAAGGGAGGTTGGGGTCGTTGAGAATCAGTCCGAACTTTTGTTTTTAGGTGATCTGGAGTTCCAGCGGAACATGTCAGAGCGGTGGTTCGGCTTTGCGCTGGCATACCGGTTTAGTGACCATTTTTCATTGGGTGTCTCTCAGTTTTTAACCTTCCATTCGGAGAGTACCGACTTGTCGGTACGAAAGGAGATTGTGCACCGCGACAGCCCTTTCGACCTGGTTCAGGGATGGCGTTCCAACTTTCGTTACGGCTTTTCCACCTCCGGCGGCATGCTGACGAAAGTAGGTTTTTCAGCAGGACAAGACGATGTGAAAATTGGTTTGACCGTCACCACTCCGACCTATTACACCCGTGGCAGCAGTGCCAGCTATGATTCTGACGACCAGAGGGTTTTTGCAGACGGTACCACCAAATTGGTTTCCAACCTGACCGATGCCGAATTACAGGCCTATAAAACTCCCTGGTCAATCGGCATGGGAGTGGACATCCAATCTGGCGATGCACGTATCTCCTTTTCTGCAGAATATTTTCAAAAAATAAAATTGTACACCATCATCGACGATGTAGATGATCCGTTTGACGGACTCGCCAACGGCGGTAATGAACAAATGACTTCCGTACGAACGGAAAACCGGTCGGTCTTGAACGTGGCCATTGGTCTGCAAAGAAAATACAGTGAAAAATCAACCTTGATCCTTGGTTTCCGGACCGATCGGAACCAACGGTTGATCGATCAAGACTTAGAGACCCTGAGCTTTCTCAGTACCTCTCCTTCCATTTTTCATATTTCCTGTGGGGGCTTTTTTACATTTGATAAAAATCAATTCTCACTTGGACTGGATTATGCGTTTGGTCAAAAAAAGACCGACGGTCGGTTGGTCGACCTTTCCAATATCACACCTGACAATCTTTTTAGCTTCAGCGAGGATGGAAGTGTCACGGCTCGTTATCAATCGATCACTTTCATCATGACATATGATTTTATCTTAAAAAGCTATAAAAATTTACGGGAAAGGAGAAAACAGAAAAAAAAGGAAAAGGAAATAATTGAAAATAATAATGGGTAACTTAATCCGGATAAATAGAAATAAATAGTTGGTCAAAAAATAGTAACAATAAATTTTCTCTTTTTAATCGCTGTGTCTTCTCTGCGCAACACTGCGTAGCTAAAAGAAAATTCAAAAGTTGCGCAGCGTTTAAACAAAGAAGACGCAAAGTTGCACAGGGATTTTTTAATTTGACCGATTACTTACATTCATAAGCTTTTTAGTTTCATTTAGATTAATACATTTGCGCCTTCTTTTTTGAAGCTATTTTCAATTTATTGAATTCTTTTTTTGAGAATATAAATGAAAATACGAACGCAAACACTGATTGATTGAATGAGAAAACTTATCCTTTTTTCTGCTTTTTTTTACCTCCCTTTTATTTTAAAATCTCAAACCCTCAGACAGCTCGACACCATTTCCGTTTCAGCGGTAAATGCTCCTTTAAAATTAAATGAGACCGGGCGGAATATTTTTGTGCTCAGGCAAAAAGACCTTCAGCAGTTACCGTACACTTCGCTGGATGACCTGCTATTAAATGTCCCCGGTATTGAGTTACAATCGAGGAGTGCATTTGGTGCACAATCTGATATATTGTTGCGCGGTTCTACCTTTACTCAAGTACTCGTTTTAATTGATGGCCTGAAAATGAATGATCCACTGACGGGCCATTTCAACGGATACATTCCGGTGACCCCCGCCGAAATCGAAAGAGTAGAAGTCATGAAAGGGCCGGCCGCTTCCATATATGGCCCCGATGCGGTGGGAGGGGTGATCAATATTATTACCAAAACTTTTTCCAATAAAAAGGAAGAGGACAAAAAAGAAATTGTCGGACAATTAAATTACGGCCAAAACCAACTGACCAATACCCAGCAAGGTATTTATTTCAAAAAAGATAAGCTTTCCGTCAGTGCTGGATTTAATTTGAACAAATCAATTGGGGAGCAAATCCCTGAAGAGGTAATTGATACCAATACAACCCTGAGTGAATACCGTACATTTTTTGATATCAAAACAGTGAGTGCCGCTTTTAAATATAAATTAAAAGATGGCCTTTTGCTTAAAGGACGTACGGCTTATGACCACCGTGATTTTAATGCCCGTTATTTTTATACAACGAGCCCATTTGACAAATCAACGGAAATAACCCAAACCTGGTGGAATCACCTACAATTGGCAAGCATCACGGATAAAAGCAGCAGTGATTTTAATGTAGCTTATAAGTTCAACACAGATGAATTTATTTTCAATCCGGATTTTCCTTCCACCAATAACCACAAAACCCGGTTTCTAAATTTTACATTTAACCATCTGCGGCCTATCGGCAGAAATTTCACGCTGAGGGCTGGTTGGCAAGCTGACCGGAGAAGCATTGAAAGTAACGACCGGGGCAACCATGAAGATTGGCATTTTGGAGTTTATGCAATGGCCGTTTACCGACCGATTGCAGGCATGAATATAAACGGAGGAGTAAGACTCGATTATGATGAAAATTATGAAACAGAGATTTCCCCACAAATAAATATTTCATACGCACTTCCATCCATTGTATTAAGGGCAGCAGTTGGCAGGAGTATCAGGGCTGCTGATTATACCGAGCGTTATGTTTCCAATAATTTACAAAACCTGACCCCCGGAAGAAGCCTTGGCAATCCCGACTTGGCCGCAGAAAGAAGCTGGTCAGAAGAAATAGGGTTTGATTATTTCATAAATAATAACTGGAAAATAAAAGCAACTGCATTTATCCGGCAATCGGACAATTTAATTGATTATGTAAATACCAATGAATCGGAAATTTCCGGTGTTGGTAATTTACAGGAAAATGAAAATTATTTTTTCGCAAAAAATATTTCAAGTGTTAACACCCGTGGCTTCGAGATTGAAAACCAATTAAATAAATCAATATCAGAAAATATTTATTTACAATTAAATATCGGCTACACTTATTTAGAGACTTCCAATGACGAGGATATTATTTCGGTTTATATTTCCAGCCATGCGCGTCATTTAATTAATTCAAGTTTTATTTTAAATGCAAATAGATTTAATTTTTCTATTAATGGTATTTATAAAAATAGAAACGTGCAACAAGCAGAGACAATCAATAGCGCACTGGAAGAAAGTTATGCCGTGTTCAGCAGTCGGGTCGGTTATTTTTTAACAGAAAACTTTGGAATCAATATGCAGTTGCACAATATGCTCGACAAAAAATATCAAAATATTTTGGGAGCGAGAATGCCCGGCCGCTGGTTTATGGGTGGCATAAAATGGCAGTGGTAAGTAAGATTAATTACAATTTGGATGGGCATCGAGCCCCATTAATATGTATGAATGGTCGTGCATGGTTTAATTGAGTGGCTGTTCAAAAAAATGACACTTTCCCTTTGCCTGAAAAAGAGTTTGGAGGCTTGGAAATCAAACATTTTCCCAAATAAAAGTGTCATTTTTAGCGCCCCTTATTTTTGCCTAAGCACTTAACCACTATAAATTACTATTACCTAATTAAAGTCA
>JBCBRY010000266.1:0-4669 GCA_039819485.1 Bacteroidota bacterium
AAGAGTTTTGAGACTTGGAAATCAAACATTTGTCCAAATAAAAGTGTCATTTTTAGCGCTCCTTATTTTTGTCCAAGCAATTACTTTAAGTCATGTTGAATAAAATCGCACAATTTGCCTTTATTTTTTTCCTTGCCATTAACACTTGTTATCCGGATGCATCCGCCAATTCGGACAGCCTTCTTTTAGTTATAAATAATCAACCGGAAAGTATCGATAAAATTCAAAACCTGCGGAAACTTGGCAACGCATATCGGAAGAAGGATCGGGACAGCAGTCTGCATTTTTATAATCGCGCAAGATTGCTTGCTCAAAAACTAAATGATACTGAGCATTTAATTAAATCCTCAGCGGCAATGGCATCGCTTTACGATTTACAAGGTGATTTCGACAAAAGCAAAAAATATTACAAGTCAGCGATTGCAACAGCATCGGAAAACAACCTACCCAAGTTAATTCCCGGAATGTATTTAGATATGAGCATGGTATACAGAAGGGACGGGCAACCGGATTCTGCATTCTTCTGGGTTGCGGCTGCCGACCAAGCCTTCGATGCCATTGGAGAAGAATATTTTCGGTGGAAAGTCCATTCTCTAATTGCCCATTTGCATAAAGACCGCAAGGAGTATGACAAGGCCGGAAAAGCATTTGAAAAAGCATGGGATATTGTAGAAAAAGGAACCAATCGCATGGACAAGGGATATCTGCTTTATATGTTGGGAAGCAATTTTTTCGAAGCCGAAAATTTTGAAAAATTTAATGTCTATTCACAAAAATGGAGGGAGTTTAATCAAAAATCAGAAAAGAAGAATTATTACGCGGACAATCCAGATCATTCCCCATTGCTCATATTATTCTCGCCGGATGACCCCGTCAATATTGAAAGAATGCGAAAAGCCATAGCCTACAACAAATCCGTCAACGATAACATGAGAACAGGTATCAACCAAGGCGCACTCGGCTTTCTGCTTTCCCACCAGGGATATGAAGAAGCTGCGCTGGAAGCATTTCTCGAAAGCGAAATTTATCTCAAAAAAGCCAATTCCCGGATCGACCTACCCCTTGCCTATAAAAGGATTTATAATTCTTATAAAAAATTAAATGACTTTCCCCGCGCATTGACCTACCACGAAAAATATCTGATGCTTTCAGACAGTATAAAGCGGGAAGGAGTATTGAAAAACCTTGCTGAATTGGAAACCAAATATGAAACCGGCCAAAAGGAAAAAGAAATTCAGGTACAAGAACTACAGCTCGCCACTGCCAAACGAAAAAACATGGCCACCGTTGTCGGTTTATTCGCAGCTTTATTTATTGCCGGATTATTATTTTATTTCTACCGACAAAAACAAAAAGACAATGCCGTTATTACCAAGGCGCTCAAAGAAAAAGAACTCCTTCTACGGGAAATTCATCATCGGGTAAAAAACAACCTTCAGGTTATTTCCAGCCTATTGAGCCTGCAATCCAGATTTATTGAAGATGAAAATGCACTCGAAGCGATAAAAGAAGGACGAGACCGCGTCAAGTCCATGGCGCTCATTCACCAAAATTTATATCAGGAAGATAATTTAACAGGCATCAAAGTAAAAGCCTATTTTGAAAAACTGATCAGTAGCCTTTTCAACTCCTATAATATATCCCCCGAAAGAATAAAACTGGAAGCGGATATTCAAAATATTAATTTGGATGTAGACACCATCATTCCATTGGGACTGATTGTAAACGAGTTGGTAAGCAATGCATTAAAACATGCTTTTCCCGGCGATCGAAAAGGGACCATCAGCATTCAATTAAAAGAGGAACCTACAGGGTTACAATTACAGGTTGCGGACAATGGAATTGGTTGGAAAAAAGAAATAAATTTAGAACAATCAGACAGTTTTGGTTTTAGAATGATCAATGCATTTAAAAACAGGCTGGAAGCCCAACTCGAAATTGAAAACAAGAATGGCGCTCAAATTACCATGTTGATCAAAGAATATGAGAAAGTCGCATGAGGATGCACGCAAAATTATTCATACAGATGGTGCGGGCATCGAGCCCGCATCATCTGTTAAGAGATTTTTAAAAACCTTTTATCGATTATAGGTGGCTCGATGGTCTACCTGTAATCGAATGTACTCGAATCTTTCAATCTTTATTATTACCAAATGACAAATATTAAAGTACTCATCGTGGAAGACGAAACATTGGTTGCGGAAGACATCGCACTTAATTTGCAAAACATTGATTTCGAGGTGGCAGGAATTGCCTACAACAGTGAAAAAGCGCTCGACATGCTTGCCTTGAGGCATCCCGATGCTGTTCTCTTGGACATCAATATCAAAGGGACTATGGACGGTATTCAATTGGCTGAAATAATCAACGAAAAATACCACTTGCCTTTTATTTACCTGACTTCCTATTCGGACAAAGCAACGATTGAAAGGGCCAAAGTCACCATGCCATACGGTTATATCGTTAAACCCTTTGACGAACGCGACTTGCTCACCTCCCTGGAAATGGCAGTTTATCGGCATGCTCAAACCAATAAAAACACCCCTCCCGGTTTGGAAAAAATAAATGCCAAGCTGCTCTCTGCCGTTACGAAAAAAGAATACGAAATCGCCCTCGATATATGTCAGGGACTGACAAATAAACAAATGGGCGAAAAGCATTTTGTATCTGTCAATACCATTAAGTCTCACATCAAGAATTTATACCTGAAATTAGAAGTACATCATCGCACTGCTTTGATCAATCGGTTGAACCAATTATAAATTGCACCAAAAACCACCCGTTCGGGTGGGGCATCCATTTCATTTTACGCCGTCCTTTGTACCGTAATTATTTTCTAAACCGGCATGTGAAAAAATCTTTTGAAAAAATGTCCGAAAAGAAAAAGATAACCCAAAAAGCAAAGATTATCCCATTGCGGCCGAAAATGGAAAACCATCAGCTTTCAACTACGAGTCCGGTGTCATCCGACCTCAAATCCTCAAAGGTCTTTTTCAATGTACTGCTTCAAATAGATCAAATGCTCGAAAGCCATTTTCAAGGTTCGACTAAAGAAAATGCAGGAAAACAGAATGATTTTCCTGCCATTTAAATTCAGTCACCTTTTGGCAAAAATCTAATCAAGGTTGGCAACAATGCTTAGCTGAACAAGAGGGGTAAATTTCACCCGGCTTGAAGGGGCGAAGCATGCAATTTTTCCCTTGTCATTCAATTTTTCATGTGCCCGTATCCATTCATCCTAAAAAATTAATCATGAAAAAATTTGCTCTACAATTCATTGCCCTCATTTCGTTTATCTCCATGTATGCCCAACCGGTTTATGACAATAATCCCGTTTCAGTGGGACAAGGGAACTCCGCTTCTCTGACCATTCCCGGTTTTTCCGTTCCGGCAGGGGATGAGAGATTATTGGTCGTTTGTGCAAAAGGACGGGATGACATTTCCGGGGTAACATTCGATGGCAATGCAATGACGGAGCAAGTAACAGCCAACAACACCAATTACCATATAAAATTATATACCTATGTGCTGGGCAACAGTGGTTCTCCAACTGCCGGCAACATCGTTGTTTCCGGAAGTAATGTAACCAATGCCGGTGCCTGGTCCTATCATGATGTAGATCAGTCTACCCCCGTGGACAATGCCACTTCTATGCTGGGCGGCAACGGCAGTTCCTCTTCTTCTATAACGGTATCCTCTGAGGCCAATGACCTGGTGTGCGATTGTTTAGGTGTCGCGGATGTCAACGGGCCATATACGCTGACTGCAGATCCAAGTCAGACACAAACATTTCATGAACCAGACGGGCGCTTTTTTTTCGTTACCGAGATTACAAATGCAGCTAGTCATAAGGCAGGTGCTGCCTCCGTTACAATGGAATGGTCAATATCTCCTAATGAAGCATTTGCTCACCTAGGCATGAACCTCAATGCCAGCAGCGGACTCCCGGTAGAATTAGTGTCTTTTAAAGGAAAGGTAGAGCAGAATTCTATCCATCTCACCTGGGAGACCGCTACGGAAAAAAACAACGAGGGATTTGACATTCAGCGCAGCGTGGACGGGAGTAAATGGCAAAACATCGGCTTCGTAGCCGGAAGGGGCACGACAACAGATCTTCAAGATTACACTTTTATCGATGACCGTCCTCTCAATGGAACCAACTACTACCGCCTGAAGCAAGTAGACTTTGACTGGGCAGTCGACTTTTCAAATATCGTAAGCGTAGATTTTTCATCTCCCGATGACTTGTCAAATCTGAAAATCGCCCCGAACCCTGTTCAATACGGTGAATTTACACTGACACTTGCCGATACTGATTTTGAAACTGGGCTGGTTGAAATATTTAACTCAAACGGACAAAGTGTTTTTATCCAAAGGATCGAAGAATTTAATACGACTTTGGATGTCCGAAATTTGCCGAAAGGAATTTATTGGTTGAACGTCACGACGGACAGGAAGCGGGAACAGAAAAAAGTGGTCGTGCAATAATTTTTTCATTTCCATGCGTTCTAAAATTTCATTGAAACAAAGTTCAAAAAAAATGACACTTTTCCTTTGCCTGAAAAAGAGTTTGGAGGCTTGGAAATCAAACATTGAAGCTGTTTAAAAATGATTTGTTCCAAAAAGTTGGAATAAATAAAAAATGTTGCAAAAGCTGTAAATTGTTAGT
>JBCBRY010000267.1:0-4614 GCA_039819485.1 Bacteroidota bacterium
CGGAAGTCAGACCGCTTCGTTGTCAGAGGTCAGACGGACTGAGCTGTTTGTTTGAAAATGTACAATGTTTGATTAATGTATTGTTTTAGAGTTAAAGTTTAGACCGCTTTGCTGTCAGGAGTTAGACCACTTCGTGTCAGAGGTCAGACGGACTGAGTTGTTTGTTTAAAAATGTATAATATTTGATTAATGTATTATTTTAGGGTCAAAGTTTAGATTGCTTTGCTGTCTGGAGTCAGATGATACTTGTCTGACCTCTGACAACGAAGTGGTCTGACTTCCGACAGCGAAGCGATCTAATCTCTGACCTCTTTCATTATTTAAAACGCCGAGATGAAGCATAATTTCAAAAAGTTAGAAATCTGGAAACGTTCCAGGGCATTTGTCAAAGAAATATACCTCACAACTAAAAAATTTCCCAAAGAAGAATTGTTTGGTTTAACTGCACAAATTCGAAAAGCAGTGATTTCAATTCCTTCAAATATAGCAGAAGGCTGTGGAAGGAGTTCCAATGCTCAATTAGTTCATTTTTTAGATATTTCAATTGCTTCAAATTGCGAAGTCGAAACACAACTTTATGTGTCTTATGATCTGGAGTATGTAAGTGAAAAAGACTTAAACCGCCTTGTCCAAGAAGCTGTTGAAATAAGAAGAATGACCATCAAATTCCAGCAAAGGCATAAGTAGCTTAGAGCGCTACGCTGTCAGAGGTCAGACAGAGTTCAGATAAGACGTGTCTGATCTCTGACAGCGTAGCGCTCTCATCTCAAACCCGCTCCACGATAGTTGCAATGCCCATTCCTCCGCCAATGCACAAAGTGACCAGTCCCGTCTGCTTGTCCTGCCGTTCCAGTTCATCCAGCACCGTTCCCAAAAGCATGCAGCCCGTTGCGCCGAGTGGATGACCGAGCGCTATCGCTCCTCCATTTACATTTACCTTGTCAATCGGTACGCCGAGGTCTTCCATGAAACGCAAAGGGACGGCGGCAAAAGCCTCGTTGATTTCATAAAGGTCAATATCATTTTTATCCATGCCGACTTTCTTTAAAGCCTTGCGACTGGCCGGGGCCGGAGCAGTCAGCATGATGGTTGGATCGGCACCGGCGACGGCGACGGAAACGATTTTGGCCCTTGGCTTAAGTCCCATTTTTTCACCTACCGCTTTGTTGCCGATGATGGCCAGGGCCGCTCCGTCCACAATGGCAGATGAATTGCCGGCGTGGTGCACGTGGTTGATGAATTCTATTTCCGGGTAACGGTCGATGGCCACGGCATCGAAACCTGCCATTTGTCCCATCATTTCGAAAGAAGGGTTCAGGCCGGACAAAGCCGCTACCGTTGTTGCGGGCCTGATGTTTTCGTCCGTGTTCAAAATGGTAATGCCGTTGATGTCTTTGATATTCAAACGAGAAGCAAAGCGTTGATCCTTTTCCGCCTCCGTCGCGTTCATTTGGGAGCGGTAAGCGAACTCATCAACGTCGCTCCTGGAATAACCGTATTTGGAGGCGATCAAATCAGCCGAAATGCCTTGTGGAACGATGTTCCCCGGTAGGGCCACTGCGGGGTCCATCATCAGGGCGCCACCATCTGACCCCATCTTTACTCTCGACATGCTCTCGACACCGCCAGCGATGATCAGGTCGGAAAAACCAGACTTGATGTAAGCAGCAGCCTGGTTGACAGCTTCCAGGCCAGAACCACAAAAACGGTTCAAAGTGACCCCGCAGAGGTGGTCGCCATAACCAGATTGCTGGGCCGCAGTTTTGGCGATGTTGGCCCCTTGGTCCATGATCTGGGTGACGCAACCGAGGATGAGATCTTCGACCAAGGTCGGATCGAATTGATGTTTTGACTTTAGTTCTTTAAGCAGTTGCGTGACGAGGTAGGTAGGCGTGATGCCGTTTAAGGCTCCTTTCTTGTTGCCTTTACCGCGTACGGTACGGATGGCGTCATAGATGTAGGCTTCCATAATTTTTATTTAGAGATTAGGGGTTAGACCGCTTCGCTGACAGAGGTCAGACACGTCACGTCCGACTTCTGACAGCGAAGCGGTCTGACCTCTGACAACAAAGTGGTCTGACCTCTGACAACAAAGTGGTCTGACTTCTGACAGCGAAGCGGTCTGACCTCCTTATAATAGTTGAAACGGAAGGGCAACCGTTTTCAGCGGGCTGCCCTGTTCGGTCTCAAAGGTCTCAAAAGCATTTATTTGAGCCAAATATTCTTGCTGGTCTAATTCGTCGACAGCTAAAACAGGCGCGATACAGACATCTTTTCCTTTGAAAAATAGCGTCCACTCGTCCCGTGTTTTTTGTTTAAAAAAATCAATCAGTTCTTGTTTGGGGAATTGAAGGACCGACAGCTCCAGTTCATTGTCCCGTTTCCATTGGGGGCGCTCGACGGTCTCGCAGAAGTTGTTCCAGAATTTTAATTCCACGGCACCGAGAGAGAGCCATTTGCCATCGGCGCATTCATAGACAGCATAGTTGACCATGGTCTTGCCATTCAGTGTATTGAACAGCTCGTGCGGCATCTTGTTCCATTCCATATTGACCGGAACAGTCAAAAGTGGCAACAAGCCTTTGGTCATGGAGACATCTAAATGGGCGCCTTGGCCGGTTTTTAATTGTTGAATCAAACCCGACTGCACAGCCATGACGACCATATAGGCTCCGCTGCCGATGTCGCCCAATTGGAAACCGGGAACAACTGGTTTCCCTTTTTCATCTCTCAACAGGTCCAATAAGCCCGAGTAAGCCATGTAATTGATGTCGTGCCCTGCCTCATCCGACATTACGTTGTCTTGCCCGTAACCTGTCAGAGAAACATATACGAGCTTTGGGTTAATGGATTTCAACGAAGCGTAGTCCAGCCCCCAACTCTTCATGACACCCGGCCGAAACTGCTCGACCAATACGTCAGCTGTTCTTATTATTTCTAAAATGGCTTTTTTGCCCTCTTTGTTTTGGTAGTCAATTGTCTTTTTTGTTTTTAAATAATTGATTGAGTGAAAAAAAGGGCTGGCTCCGTCTACCTGCGGTCCGTAGTAGCGGAGGTAATCCATGCGTTTGGGATGCTCAATCTTGACTACATTGGCGCCCATTTGAGAGAGAAGGTGCGTGGCCAATGGGCCGGGCAATAGGCGGGTAAAGTCTACTATTTTAATACCGTTCAACATAGAGCAAAAGTAGGTTTTTAGATTGGCCGAAAAAGGAAATTGGAAATTGTGAAATTTTTTTATGCCCGGAATTAATATAGCGGACGGGTAGGGCCGGAGAACCGCTTAACATAAATTTTCTCACCTTTGGGCAAAAATTCAATACCCTATGTCAAAACGCAATATAGAAGCAGCCGCCAAGCGCCTGCGGGAAGCTGCCAAAAGTGGGGAAACCTGTGCCCCGATACGCAATCTTATCGGTGAAAACGATACCGAAAAAGCCTATGCCGTACAAGCGATCAATACTGCATTGCGAATCGCGGAAGGGGCCAAGGTAATCGGCAGTAAGATCGGGCTTACATCACCGGCGGTACAAAAACAGTTTGGCATCGACAAGCCAGATTTCGGCATGTTGTGGGAAGACAAGGAAGTTTGGAACGGCGGTGAAATTTCAACCAAAGAGATCATTCAGCCAAGGGCTGAAGCGGAGATCGCTTTTGTACTGGGCAAAGACCTGACTTCAGATGCGATCACATCCGTCGATATTATTTCTTCCATCGAATATGCGCTTGCTTCCATTGAATTGGTGGGCAGCCGGATTGAGGGCTGGGACATCCGCATCACCGATACCATTGCCGACAATGCGTCGGCCAGCCACTGGGTAGTCGGCCACAAGCCCGTCCGGCTGGAAAACCTCGACCTGATCAATTGTAAAATGAGGATGGATAAAAATGGGAAAGTCGCCTCGGAAGGGATGGGCTCAGCCTGCCTGGGCTCGCCCATCAATGCGATGCTCTGGCTGGCCAAAACGATGGCCCGCCTGGGTACGCCGATGCGGGCCGGGGACCTGATTCTGACCGGGGCCATCGGGCCAATGGTGAAGGTGGAAGCGGGGGATCATTTTCGAGCGGAGATAGAAGGGTTGGGGGAAGTGTCTGTTAGATTTACAGAATGAAATTAATTCATAAACCTGTGAAAAATCAATTAGTCCTATTTTCTGCTTTTATATTTTTAATTAGCTGTTCGAGCCACGTTGAAAAAGAAAATGGTTCTGGTGATTTTGTCGAAGAAAATAGACAAGAAAAAGTAATTAAAGAAATAAACGATGATTGTAAGGCAGAATTTAATTTTAAAGACAAGAAGGGGCAGTTTGTGAAATTAGAAAGGGTAAATGATGAATATGTTTTAAAATGGGGAAATAAAAATTTCGAAAAATTATTTCCTGAAAAATTTGAGTGTTATGTTTTCGAAGATACTTGCGATTTTACGCCAAAGTTAAAATTCATTAAAAATGACTTGGCAGTTTTAGAATGTACAACTTTTACCCCAAGTGCCGGTAATTGTAGTCGACTGACAAGTAAGTTGATCGTGTTGCCATTTGATGAAAATAGAAAGGAGTATGAGCAAGATTTTTCTAAAAAAAATTTTTCAATTGAGTATTCCAAAGTTTTAAAAAC
>JBCBRY010000268.1:0-4565 GCA_039819485.1 Bacteroidota bacterium
CCGATATAAAACCAAAAACCAAAAACCAAAAACCAAAAACCAAAAACCAAAAACCAAAAACCAAAAACCAAAAGATTAACGATTTAAGGTTACATGATTTTTTAAATTATATTGTTAAAGTAAAAAAGGGTTGTCGGCTAAGCCGACAACCCTTTTTTTAACGAACACTCTTTTTATTAAGTCAATTATTCAGGTTGAGCAACGGTTAGCTCTGAATTTCTTTTTTTGTTTTTCTTGTTCTTCTTGCTGGTGAAAACTGCCTGTACATCATTTCCTTCGACGTTGCCAGCGTAAGCATAGTACTGAAGGCCACCCTGAGCACCTGCATCGATGATGCCGAGGTCGTTGCCAGGATTGGTACCGTAAGAATTAGGAACCATGAACGGGTCATTGTTATTGTCGATTAAGTTGAAAGTGCCATCATAACTTGCATCGGTAGTGAAAGAGAACAACATGGTCTCTTCATTTGGGTACAAATTGAGTTTTGGAAAGTCAGTTACAAAACCGAAAGAGATATAGGCTTTATCAGTAGCTTCAACCGGTGCAACCACTCTTGCATTTTCTACCCAAGAACCACCGTGGTTTTCCAGGTTGGTATAAGTAAAGCCAGCTGGAGCAACGATGGTCACCTGACCAGAACCAGTGATCGTACGCTCGCTTGGCGTGATACCTTCAGGCTGTACGAAAACACCATAAGTGTTGTGATTAATTTTTTGGATTTTGAAATTCAACGCTTTAGTAGCATTGTCAGGCTGGGCAAAAAGAGTAGTAGCAAAAGAAGCCAGGATGAAGAAGAAAAATGTTTTAAGAGTGTTCATATTTTTTTGTTTCTGTGGGTGGTGGAGACTATCAGTTCGTTTGTGAAACAAATATGCAAGGGGAAGCGGCCTCTTTTTTTCTATAAAATTGGCTTTTTGTGACAAATAAAAAAGCCCTGTTTTTTTTTATCCATTAAAAACAGGGCTTTTAAAGCTGTTATTTGTGACAGATCAAGTGTCCGTTCCTTTCAAATTTTTTCTTGAATGCATATAATAAATTGAATTACACCTCCTTGCGCAACACTTCTAACGGTGGTTTCGAGACCACATCCTTTGAGTTCAACAGGCCAATCAGCATTGTCAGGCCAGTAATTCCAATGAACACATATATAATAGGTAGCAGGTTCGGCTCAAAAGGAATTTGCAATGAAAACTTCGCCAGTGCCCAGCTACCTAGGATGGAGAGCAAGATGCCCGTCAGGGTGGCCAGAGAACCCAAAAAGAAATATTCGATGGCGTTGATACGGATGATCTGCCGACGTTTGGCACCCAGGGTACGCAGCAAAACGGATTCCTGAATGCGTTGGAACTTGCTCAATACCACCGAACTGATCAATACCACCAACCCCGTCAGGATACTGAACAGCGCCATGAACCGGATCACAAAAGAGATTTTGTTCAAAACGGATTCAACGGATTTTAGTATTTGAGTGAGATCGATAACGGAAACATTTGGGAAATTTTTGACCAACTGCTGTTGGTACTTGGCCGATTGCTCTTCCGACTCCACTTTAGAAACCACTACGTAAATCTGTGGAGCTTCCTCCAAAACACCTTTCGGAAAAACGACGAAGAAGTTCGTCTGCACCCGGCGGAAGTCCACTTCCCGAATGCTGCCGACTACCGTTTCAATCAGTGCCCCCTGCACGTTGAACGTAATCTCCGTGCCGACTTTTGCTTTCATCGAGCGGGCGATGCGTTCGGACAACGATACATAAATGATTCCGTCGTCGGCCACGGTGCCATGCCATTCGCCATCCAGTATTTTCTCAGTCTCTATTAAGGTGTCGCGGTAAGTCACGCGGTATTCCCGCTCGAAGACCCAGTCGCTGCGGAAGGGTCGTTCCTGTGGGCCGTCGTCGTCATCGTCTTGTTGAGGGCGTTCTGGTTCGCGGCCTTCTTCCCTTGCTTTTCTTCTTTCTTCCCGCCAGGCAACGCGGGCGGAGTCCCGCACGTGCATTTCAAAAGTGGTCCCATCAATATTGTCTACCCGCATGGTGACGATCGGGACAAGTTGTTTGACGGGAAGGTCATTGGCATTGGTCAATTGTACGACACCTTCTTTTTGGGGCGGTTGGATGTCAAAAACGATCATGTTGGGCACGTCGCCGGAGCCGGTGTATTCCACTTGTTTCAGTAATAAGTTTTGTATCAAAAACAAAGTGGAGATCAAGGCGGCTCCCAGGCCAATGGTTACGATCAGAATTAATGTCTGGTTGTTTGGGCGGTACAAATTGGAGATGCCCTGACGCAATGAGAAACTCCAGTTTCTGGGAAAAAAACGTTTCACTCCCCAGATCAGGCCTTTGGCCACACCTGTCAGAGCAATGAATGCTCCGGTAATCCCCAAGGGGAAAAACAGCGACTCCCAACTTTTCGTCTGGAGAAAAGTAAAACCACAAACGAAAAGGAAAATCAAAATATATACGACCCAGCGAAGAGGATCACTTCCATTGGTGTCTTCTTCGTATGATGCCCTCAACGTCCGCAGAGGAGAGACTTTGCGGATAGCCAACAATGGCAATAGGGCAAACAGTACGGTAATGCCCAAACCTGTTAAAACGCCAAGTCCCATTGCTTCCCAAGAGATTTCGGCGCTAACGCCCGTTACGGGCAAAAAATCGGAGAGTACCGCAGGCAGGCTAATCTGCAAGAAACTGCCCAGGGCTGCGCCGAGAATACCTCCGGCCAGGCCCAAGGCCACTACCTGGATCAGGTAAATCTGAAACGCCTGAATGCCTTTTACTCCCAGGCAGCGCAACACTGCAATACTCGACATCTTGTCCCGGATATAAATGTGTACCGAACTGGCCACGCCAATACATCCAAGCAACAAAGCAATGAAACCCACCAGGTTCAAAAAGGTGTTCATGCTGGTAAATGCTTCACTGACATCTTCCTGCCGCTCCTCCACCGTGTCGTAACCGAATGAGGTGTCCTCCAGTGCTGGCCGCAGAACGGCTTTTACTGTTTCGGCAACATTCGTTTCATCCGCAAATTCAAAATGGTATTGGTACTGGACAAGGCTGCCCGGCTGGATCAGGTTAGTCTGCTGTATGTAGGCTTTTGGTATATAGACCACGGGCGCCAGCGAGCCCGCAATACCCGACCGTCCTGGTGCTGCGTTTAATTGGCCGATGATTTCAAAGAAAACGTTGCCCACCCGGACGGAGTCGCCTACCGATAAGGCAAATTGCAGCATCAATGTCTTTTCCACTAATGCCACCCGTGGTGGCATTTCACCTTCGCCCAACGAGACTAATTTCTTGAAAGTGCTTTCAGCCTCTAACGGCTCGGTTGCCAATTTCCCAAAAAACGGGTAGGCACCTGCCTGGGCCCTGATTTGGGAAAGCCGCGTGCCATCATTTTTAGGGAAATAAGCCATCGAAACAAGGCTGACCGTTTCTGATTGGCGAGTTGGGTTCAGGAGGTCAAATGCCTGGCGAATGCTATCGGGGGCAGGTTGGTTGCCATCCACCTGGAGGTCGGCACCGAGCAAGCTCTTGGCTTCTTTGGCGATATCTTTTTGCAGGTTTTCGCTGAATGAGTTGATGGCAACGAGCGCCGCAATGCCGATTACAATAGAGGCAATAAACAAGAGGAGGCGCCCTCGGTTGCGGCGGCTGTCCCGCCAGGCCATTTTAAAAAGCCAGGTAGTTGATGGTTTATGATTCAAAATTTTTCTTGTTAAGAACAATAAGTTGAAAAAAGGGAGACAAAAATAGGATAGGGATTGTTTTGAGAAAACAAATATTTAGACCAACGGGGTAGAATCGGCGGACGGCAGGCGGAAGATGGAGGACAGAATTTTTTATTCCTGGACATAGACCCGTTTTACTCTTTTTGAAATTGAAGTGAATATTTCGTAGGGAATCGTATCGAGGGATTTGGCAAGTTCTTGCACTGGTAGCTCATTCCCTTTTTTATCTGCTCCAAAAATAATGACTTCGTCTCCTTCGTGAGCATCTGGAATAGGTGTCACTTCGACCATGGTCATGTCCATGCAGACATTGCCAATGATGGGCGCCTTTTCTCCTCTGATTAAAACGTGATAATTCCCGTTTCCTGCTTTTCTTAAAAGTCCGTCTGCATAGCCGATACTCAAAGTAGCGATGCGCATTTTTTTTGTGGCTTTTCCCATTCGGCCGTAACCAATGGTTTCCCCTTTTTCTATATTTTTTATTTGTGAAATAGTTGCTTTTAAAGTGTTGACGGTCCGTAATTGGTTTCGCAAAATGCCACTTTCGTCTATGCCGTACAAACCGATGCCCAGTCGAACCATATCCATTTGGTTTTCGGGAAAACGAATAATGCCGCCGGAATTTAAGATATGTCGTAAAGGACGGTAGCCAAGAGCTGTAGTTATTTTTTTATAAATGGTTTTAAATAAATTAATTTGCTGTTTCGTAAAATTATCATGAGCCGGGTTTTCACTGCCGGCCAGGTGCGATAAAATGGATTTTACTTTTATTGAATTTTTATACTTTTTTAAAATTGATAATAATTCAACGATATCTTTTTCTTCAA
>JBCBRY010000269.1:0-4198 GCA_039819485.1 Bacteroidota bacterium
GTGTTTTTATTAAATAATCACCCCAAATTTTTCCCCCCCCCCGCCCCCCCCCACCGGGTTATAAATGCACTTTCTTTTCCCCCCCTTTGGAGGGGGCCGGGGGGAGGAAAAACGGATTGAACGAATAACAATTATTAATTTCTGAACAACTTTAATACCCACGAAATCCTTTTCTAAGGAGATAGAAAGTGTCCTGTTCATTTCGTTCGCTGGTATTTTTGCGAAATTCGAAGAACAACCCTGATCATGGCCCCAGCTCCTTCAAGCATTCAATAAATGCCTCAATATACTCTGGCCTCTGCCTGCTCTTGAGGGTGGCTGCATACCAGGTGCGGTGCATGCCTTTTTTACCTATTGGTATTGCTTTTACATAGCCTTTTTCTAAATAGCTTTCCACAGACCACCGGGCCATGATCGAAACACCCAGGCCTGATCGGACCATTTCCAAAATCACTTCCGTCAATTGGACTTCCGTTATTTGGGCAGGCTTGACAGCGTGGTCAACAAAGACCTCCTGATAGGTGCGGCTGATGCAACCCTTGGCAAGCAGGTGGGTGATATAATGCGAATCTGACAGATTCGAAGGTTTTACATAAGTCTTTTTGGCCAACGGGGATTCCGGTGCTGTGACGAGTACCAGTTCATCCTCAAACAGCGGGAAGACGGAAATGCCGTTGCCCGCCGGTTTGTAGTGAAAGATGCCGACGTCCAACCTGCCTTTTTCAAGCCATTCGAAAGTCGTAAAAGTGGCTTCCGGTATTATCCGGATTTCTACATCCGGGAACTGTGGCCGATAGCTCGACAGTAAACTGGAGAGCCAGTTGAAGAACGTGTAGCATTGGGCACTTACCCTGATGAAGGCACCTTTGCCGCCCAAACTTTGTCGAACCTGGGCATCGCTTTTTTGAAGGATGTCCAGTACCTGATCGGCTGCGGCATACAAGTGCTCGCCGACGGGTGAGAGGATCATTTTCTTGTGGATTCGGTAGAATACCTCTCCACCGAGCTTGCTTTCCAGTTCCTTCAACTGGTGGCTTAGCGCCGATTGGGAAAGAAAAAGCTTGGAAGCTGCTTTGGTCAGCGTGCCATAATCTGCCACGGCCTTGATGAGTTTTAAATGACGAATTTCCATGTATGAGTATTTCTAATTGAAATGTAAAAATAATTTCATTTTACTAATACTTTAAAGTCCCTTAATTTTATGGTGTCAACGATCACCAACAACTATCCATGTTCAAAACATATCAAGGCAGCGTCTATCCCTGGCATTGTGACCAGATGGGACATATGAACGTAAAGTTTTACACCGGGAAATTCGACCAGGCCAATTTTCAGCTCTTTGCTATGTTGGGGCTGAACCGGGAATACTTTGCAGGATCGCCATTCGGGATGGCGGCGGTTGAACAAAACACTCGGTATCACAAAGAAATATTTCCCGGTGAAAACATCTACATCGAATCGACCATTGAGGGGCTGAAGGAAAAGGTAGTGACCAACCTTCATACAATGATAAAAACGGAAAGCGGAGCCGTGGCCGCAACGACCAAACTGGTTTGTGTGCATTACAACAGAATTACCAAGCGTTCGCAGCCTTTTCCACACTTTGTAGCCCAAAACTTTAAAACACTTTATCCATGATAGTAAGAATTTGGAAAGGATTGGCGAAAGCTGGAAGTGCCGGTGACTATGTCCAACACCTGAGGAATGAAACCTTGGCAAAGCTGTATGAAATGAAAGGCTTCATCGAGATGAAAATTTTGCAAAGAGCTGTTGGTAACGGAATCGAATTCCTGATAATGACCTTTTGGGAAGACCTGGACAGTATCGAACAATTTGCCGGCCGGGACCCAACAAAAGCCGTGGTGCCAGATACCGTCCAGGAATGGATGATCGGTTATGATTCCGAAGTGAGGCACTATGAACTATCGAGCTGATTCCGCCAACTTCCCCGTCCAACTTAAAATATACTCTACTTTGAGAACCGTTTTCCGTATCTTATTTTTTGCCCTCTTCCCTGTCCTGGTTTTTTCTCAGGGAAAAAAAGATATTGAAGAGGTATTTGATCGCTATTTTGAATCGATTGATCAATTCAGCGGAAATGTCCTGGTAGCAAAAAAAGGCCAGGTACTTTACAGCAACAGTTTTGGTTACGCCAACCTGGAACTGGGCGTCCGCAATGATATTGGAACAAAATTCCGCATAGGTTCACTGACCAAACAATTCACGGCAATGGGTATCATGGTCCTTGTGGAGCAAGGGAAAATTGGCCTGCACCAAAGCATTGCCTCGTATCTGGATTCCATACCGGCACACTGGGAGTCAATCACGGTTCACCAATTGCTCAGCCATACTTCGGGGCTGGTCCATGCCTGGGGATCAAGTGAATTCAAAAAATGTACAGCGTTGGAGCTGACCACGGATGAGGTCATTGCGCTGTTTTGGGAAGTGCCCCTTCGGACGGCCCCCGGCAAAAGTTTTCATTACAGTGGACTGGGGTATTTTATCCTGGCACGCATTATCGAAAAAGCCAGTGGACTATCTTATGCAGCTTTTATGGCAGACTTCATTTTTGAACCGCTAAGCATGGAGAATACCGGTATGGACCGCCCCAGGGAACTGATTACCGGCCGTGCTTCGGGCTACCTGCTTGAGGACAAGGAGATCATAAATGCGGACTACCTCAACATGCAGTTGTTGAAAGGGGGCGGCAATATGTACTCCACGGCTCACGATCTGCTGTTGTGGGACAGGGCGCTGTACGAGCGTCGGTTAATCTCAGAGAAAGGGGATTCTACCCTGTTCCAGCCTGTTCAAAAAAACTATGCGTACGGTTGGCGGGTATTGGACACCCCGCATGGCCAGTTAACGAAGCACAATGGGTCGATCAATGGTTTTTTCGCCCAGATATTCCGTCTGACAGATGAGCAGGTTCTGGTCATTGTATTGATGAACCAAACCAGGCCGGAGCATCCCAGGCTGGGCAACCAGTTTTTCCAAATCGTCAAACAACACCTTTTAAATGAAAAAAATAAACATTAAAGATAGCCTGAACCGGATCAATGATCATTGGAAACCCAGAATTGCGGCAGAACTGAATGGGCAACATGTCCGGTTGGTGAAGCTGTTGGGCAGCGATTTTGAATTTCACCGGCACCAGGGGGAGGACGAGCTGTTTTTTGTTGTCAAGGGTTCCATTCACCTCGAATTTGAGGCGCACTCCATCTGTTTGAACGAAGGAGAACTGCTGGTGGTGCCCGGAGGGGTATTGCACAGGCCCGTTGCCAGGGAGGAGGCTCATCTGATGATGTTTGTCAGGGAGACCAATGTCAATACCGGAGATGTAGAAAACCGATTTACACTGAATACTTCAAACCTTAAGAAAATTTAATGCGCACATGGAAAAGAAATACAGTTATGTCACCCAAATGGATGTCAAATTCAATCATTTAGACCTCATAGATATACCTCAATTGGTGGAGTCCTGTGAGCATAAATGGTTCAACCAGACACTAACCAATGTAAACGATAGCGTGGTGAGGCTGGGCATCGTGGAAGGCGAATACCACTGGCACAGGCACAACGAGGACGATGAATTTTTTTATATCATCAGCGGACGGTTGTTCATAGATCTGGAAGACAGGACGATAGAGCTTGGCCCCGGACAAGGGGTAACGATCCCAAAGGGCCTGCTGCACCGGCCCAGGGCCCCGCAAAAAACCGTTATGCTGATGGTGGAAACCAAGGAAATTAGACCTACTGGTACAGAATGATCCTTTTCCGGGCAAAATCGTATTTAAACGGTAGGTGTTTACGCAGGGTTCGTCAGCGGAATTTTAATCTCCCTCAAGGGACCGCTTTATGAGTTTCCGTATGTTTTGTCCGATCTGTAAATTTTTGAAAATGGTTTTGTAATTGCCATTTAATAAAAAGGGAAATAAAAAATTATAAGTATGAATATTGCCAAAAAATTAATTATTTTTTGGCAATTGATATATTGAGTCTAACCTGTCGGTTTTTTAAAAAGTATTTAATTGCTTGCGTTTTTCTAAAATTAGAAAAATAAATTGGATCTGAATTGAAAATGTATTTTCGAAAAACAGTTTTGTTTTTTTAGAGACTAAAGTTGTTCAGAAATTAATAATTGTAATTCGTTCAATCCGTTTTTCCTCCCCCCGGCCCCCTCCAAAGGGGGAGAAAT
>JBCBRY010000270.1:0-4166 GCA_039819485.1 Bacteroidota bacterium
ATAACTGAGCTTTTGTTTTAATGGTTTATAAGATACAAGGCCAACCCCAAACATTGGCTGTAAGCTTTTTTTGTTTCGAAAATATTTTTTTAATACCACAGGAATTTGAATATAGCTCAGTCCCACTTTTAATTCTTTAAATAAATCGCCCGGATTGTCGGGAGGTAGTATCGGGAACCTGGATAAATCATCTTGTTCTTTTAATTCAAAACTTAGCCCAAGTCGCTCTACCCCAACTTGCATTTCGACTCCCCTGGGAAATTCAAGGCTTCCGTTTATGCCATAACTTGTGCCTGAAAAATTCTTTGATCCTGTGTTTCCTCTAACCCACTGCATTCTGTCTACACCTGCATTGATTCCGGTTGGAATCAGATAATACATAGGGTTGATGTTCTTTTTACTGGCTTCCCAGCGAGCGTCGTTTAATTTTTTATCGAGAGGGTTAAGCTCATTGTTATATTTAAGCGGATTTAAAGGAAGGTAGCCAATCGCGTCTAAATTTTTATCTGTGGTCTCTGTGGTTACGGAATTTACCAAGCTTAAATTTATTATGTTTGAAAAGCCTCGGCCACTTGTGAATTGATTGTCGATGGAATTAAAAAGCCCCTTTTTCAGAAAGCTAAAATCCGTCAGTGCCTGCTGGCCCTGCGGATGATACGCATTTGAATTATTGTGTGGCAAATAAGATGTTAAAATGAGGGGCGGGGGGATAATGGTTTTTTCAAACTGCCTCTCAATAATTTTATCTTTATAAATGGTTCGGTAAATGGTGTCGTAATGATAGGTTATATAATTGTTTTGAATTTCGTTTTGACTTAGTTCGGTAAATTGTGATTGTAATTTATTTATCTCTTGATTTAAGTTTTGGTACTTCTGATAAAAGAAAAATGTCCCAAACAAAAATGGAAGGATCAACAAAGGCAGCAGCCAAAGTAGCCCTTTTGGAGAATGTTCCCGTGGCGTATTTATATTTTCGAGTCTCCTTTTCATGTCAGCCAATGCACTTGCATCCGGCCGCATGGGAGGTGGGCTTTCCAGTATGCTTTTTAATTTTTTATCAAAGTATTTATCCTCCATTTGTTTCTGGTTTTAAGTAAATGCCATGTGACACTCCCAGCATGGACTTGATTTTTTGCCTGGCTTTTGAAAGGTTCGACTTGGACGTCCCTACACTGATTTCGAGCTGGTCTGCTATTTCCTGATGTGTGTAGTTTTCAATCACGTACAAATTAAAAACCATCCGGTAAGCGGCTGGCAAGCGCTGCGTTATTTTCAGGAGGTCATTAAATTCCAGATTATCCAATGCTTCATTATATATGGCAGTCGGTGCCATTTTAATATTCTCCAATCCATGTGCCTCATTTAGCCGGTGGTATTTTCTGTAGTAATCGATAGATACGTTGATCAGTATTCTTCTCAACCAGGGCTTGAAAGGTTGTTTGCTATCAAATTGATCTATTTTAGTAAAGGCTTTAAAAAAGCCATCATTGGTAATTTCCAGTGCTTCTTCCCGGTTTTTCGAATACCTCAAACAAACCCCCATGGCGTAACCAAAGAAGTGCTCATAAAGCATCAGTTGGCTGGACTGCTGGCCTCTGCGGCAGCCTTCAATCACTGAATGTACCGGAAAATTCTTCGTCATTATTGTTTTGTTATTTGGCTATACGTTGCGAAAAGTCAGGCGGGTTGCCTGTGTACAGGACAATTGGGAATTTATTTTCCCCTAATCATTGAAGTTCTTTTTTGTGCAGGGCTTTTCCAAGGATATATGGCAAGCAGCAACGAATTTTATTTTTTGTTGGTAAGGTATTATTTAGGTGCCAGGTGAGGACTTCATCGAATTATTCATAGAATACCCTTAGTGCCATTTGGACCGAAGAAAAACGAATGATTTTCTTGACACGGTAAGTCTATCTTTTTTTATATTCAAAACCATTTGACTTCCTGTCCTGCATTTTAGTACCCATTCGTTGACGCAGAAAACCTGAAAATTGTTGTGTCTATTTAGGTGCCTAAAGAAAAAGCCTTGATATAACATGTTGCATATCAAGGCTTCAAAATGTGGTCACATAAGGGCTATTTGTTTAGTTTTAAAAAATTGGTTGTCAGGTGTTTAAAACAGCAACAATTTTTTAGTGAAAAAAAGTGGGTCTATTTCAAGGCTTTCTTCATTTGGGAAGATGAAAATACCAGTAATAAACTTAGCGTTCTCCTACTATCGCCTTAGTAATTCAGTCTGGCTGTAAGTGACAATTTGAGGATCAAAAAAAATAGAGGCTCCTTTAATTCTGTCTGATTAAAGATATTGCCTTCTCCATTTCAACATCTACATTGTTGATGAACTCCTCCATAGAAGGAGTAGTAATGTAATCCGGAATTACTCCTCGGCCCTTTGGGTATTTGTTTTTGAGTGCAGTAAAATACATCCAAAAAGGAATGCTCACATTGATTTTTGAATTGGGCAATAATATGTTTTCTGCATGACCGCTTGTGTTGCCATAAGCTCCCCCTCCAGTTTCCTGACCTATAAAAGTAGCCCATTGATTATCAAACAATACGGAGGCGACATCTGCTGTTGTTGAAAAGCTTATTCCATTAATTAAAACATATACGTTTCCTTCAAACCGGTTCTCATCTGCTGACCATTCTGATAGTCCGGGGTGATTCGGCCAGTAATGAACGCCATTTTCTGATTTCACACTTTCGTTTTGATTAGCGTAATATTCTGTAACTTCTATTCTGTCAAAATAATTAAAGTCAGAGTTTGCCAAATATGTAACTAACTTAATACCGTAGTCATCTGCTCCTCCACCATTATCTCTTAAGTCAACGATCAAGTTTTTGACACCACTCTCATTAATTGTTTTAAAGCTTTTTTTCAGAAAACTGTAATAATTGTCGAATCGTCCACCACTGAAAGACTTAATGGTCAGTAGCGCAAAGTCGTGTTCAAGTATTAATGAGCGCGACTCACTACCTTGATTTTCCTCAACTTTTTTTTCCTCTATGTCTATTGGGGAAAGGCCTTTTACTACAACTTTATGTCTTGCCTCTTCAAACGGCTTCTTATACTCAATAGTATAAGACTGTGGCAGCCCTGTGTCGGTAAGGTATAGAGGGTAAAGAAGCCAAAAGTACAATTCCAAGAACTCATATTTGAAGCTCTGCACAAAACCATCTCCGTTGATTCTTTCAAAAAGTTTTGATACAACATCCTCAGAATTTATACCGTCAATTGAGATGATCTCTGCCCCCCTTTCTATTTTCTGATCAGCACTGAAGTCTTTTGAGACTACCATTTTTCTTTCGAGAAAAGACACATTGAAAGGAATTCTTAACAGATCATTGATGTAAGGATCTAAAGTGCTATTTGATAATTCAGCTTGCGTATGTCCACAATTAATAAGGCTTAAAAGCTTTGACACTTCTCCATAAAACTTAATTAAGCTAGTATTGGTAATTGCTGAAATAGTTTGAGAGTAAGCCTCGTCCATTGCTTCTTTAGGAGTAAACCTGTGCATTCCAGGATGAGATTTTTCTAGAGCCTCTTTCAAAAACCTAATATCTTCTAAAGCCTCTTCCTTGGTCAGTTTAGAATTTATGTCTTGAGCATTGGCCCAAATCGGCAGGAAAAACAGATAAAAAGCAAATATTTTTTTCATAATTATTTAATTATATGGCTTAATCAAGTGGGGCAATAACAGTAGCAAAACTTTATTCGCCCAATTTCTTGAGTTGATTCCATCACATGTTATAGAAAGCTCAGTCAAGGAGTACAAAGCTGATCAATAAACAAAAGGTTGTACGACCAAAACCCAATCAATAGCGATACTGCTCGGGCAGCTAAACTCAGCAGGGAAAATGCCCCTCAGTTTAGATCAACGGTGTCCCTGGCATCTCCATTCCGGTAGAAGCCTTTTAAACCTTTGGCTGAAATAACCCTTTCTTGATATTCAAGTTCACGTTTTTTGCAAGGGTTTTTACCTGGATGTTCAGAAGTTATTCCTGCAACCTGTGGCTCTGTTTGGGCCTGTTACTTTCCGGGAACCGTTTGGAAAACTCAATATATTCTCCGGTAAAAGGCCCTGCTTTTTTCTGTTATAGACTATTCGGCAATAGATTGGTTGGCCATTGTTGGCTTTTTTGCCTGCCTTTTTAAAGTGAAA
>JBCBRY010000271.1:0-4031 GCA_039819485.1 Bacteroidota bacterium
TCATTAAAAGAATCGAAAATAAAAGCATTATACTTAGACAATTGCAATTTAGGTGCTTTTAATGAAGCAATAACTTTTGCATTCAATCTTATCCCTTTTAAAATCAGAGCCTCAATATCTTTATCAAGTTCTACTTGCCGGATGGAATAACCCAATTTATATAAAGTGCCTGCCGTATCCAACAAATAATCAGTATCAAATTCGTCTTTAACCTTAGATAGACCAAACTGGTCGAATCTCTCCGCAAGCGTCCATCGACCCAATTTTCTGATTTCATCACCTTTTTTATTGATAAAATAAAACCGGTCGTCTTTGAAGGCTATTGTGAATTTGTTTTCATAAAAATAAAATGCTTCAATTAATTTGTCGGCTTGACTAAATGCACTGTCTGCTTTCTGTTTTTCCAGTTCGGTCTGGGCGAGCAATCTCTTGGTATATTCCTGTTCGCCCCTTAATTCAAGCAAAAGATTTTGTGTTAATCTCTCTTGGTTTCTTGCATTTTCTTCCGCACGAACGGCTTTTTCCCTTTCCCTGATAGCCTGGTTCCTGGTGTCTTCTGCATCCCTTCTTAGTTTTTCAATTTTATCAAATACATTATTTATTCTTTGTTGGACGATTTGTTTTTTTGTAGGATCAAAAGCTTCCGCAGCAAAATATTTATCGATAGCCAATTTGAAACTATCAATTTTTAAGAGCGAGTCTCCAGAAATTATTGCTTCCTCGTAATTGTTTTGTGCTTTCGAATGAACGATCAGAGAAAAGAAAAGAATAATATGGACTGCAAATTTCATTGGCATTTATTTCTGGTTTTTGCATTTTTCAAATCCTCTATAATTTCTATTAAAGAATCATTATCGGGATATTCATTGGATATTTCCTCCATCTCATTTATTATTTCGGTTGGGCACCCACCAGCTGATAAGATCACATTCGCTCTTTCCTCCAATCCACTGAATTCAAGTTGTTTTTTTGCAGCCTGTTCTAATCTAAAATCATTAAGCGCTTTGCGTGCTTTAAGTTTTTCTTCGTTTGCCAGTTGGTAACTGATGATTGCAACTACTGCTAATGAAATCGCAATTAAAGACAGAATCACGGCATACCTGGTGCGTTGTTTTGCCCTACTCTCATTTGCCTGGGCCTCTTTGCGCAACTGTTTTTCAGTTTGAGTTCTTTTTCGTTCTTCCTCTGCTTCTATTCTCAACTGGGCCAACTCTTCTTCTCTCCGACGTTGAGCTTCTTTTTCTGCTTCCTGTCGTTCAGCTTCTTTGCGTTTTGCTTTTGCCCTTAAAACCGGGGCAACAAGCGTGTCATGGCTTAGCTCATACGTATAGCCGCCACGGAGGCTTGGTTCAGAGCGGACCAGGTGCGTGTCCAATAACATTCGCAGCAGCTCCGGTGTTACATTATAGGCTTTGGTAATTTGTCCTTCATAAAGGGTAAGTCGTCTTTCCTCTTCCTCAAATACCAGCCCTTCTTCAAGTAGCTTACGAGCGGGAAGGCGAAACCTTGGAGGCAATTCATTGATCTTATCCAGGTAATAGTTCTCGAGTATCAGTTCAGGATGGACGATATCAGATGTTGTCACCAGGGTTTTATTTTTTTTCAAAACAACCTGTGCTTCAATGTACTCGCATAAAATCTGCAACTGGAAACTCTCAATTTCCTGTGAGTAATCTTCACTTAAAAACTCAATCAAGGATGCTACTGACTCGTCCTCGAAATCGAACACAGGTGATTTGAACGGACCAATTGCCTGTGGCAGATAGGCTGGGGAAAGAATGGCACTTTCGGCATCTTCGATATTGAGTGCGCCCAGTTCGTAGCAGTTCTCTAAAATGTTCGGCAAAAAGGTAGACAGTTTATCCATGAGGCTCATCCTGTCGGAACGGATGGCCATGATTACCCGCACTTCAAAAGGTTGGTGGAGTTGCCGCATGTCCGAATCCGAAAGGAATGTTTCATTTTGTGCCAAGCCATCCTCCATCATTTTTCGGAAACGGTCCGGGATGTTTAGGTATAATAATTCAGAGATTTGCTGGCCAAATGCAGAGATGATGGCAGCGGGGTAAGTGAAAAGTTCCTCAAATTGGTCGAATACCAATATAAAACCATTGTTCCCACTGCTCAGCTGATATGTTTTTAATTGGTACCAAAGACTATTTTCTTGTTGTGGTTTTATTTTTTCCAGTGCTGGGATGGTTTCTTTGTTCTCTCCGGTTAAATTATTTAAACAGTCGTTTAATGGGTTTTTATTATTGCTTTCTGTAAACGCTCCAAAGCGGATTTGTACGGGCAGGAACCTTCCCTCCGTCTCTACCAACGGTATCAGACCAGCATTGAGCAATGAACTTTTGCCAAGTCCAGATTTGGAATAAAGTACCACCAACTGCTCGGCCAGCACAAAGCGGTGCAGTTCACCCAATTCTTTTTCTCTTCCAAAGAAAATGGGTTTTTGGTCGGTCGAAAAAGGCCTGGCCCCTGGGTAGCGAGTCTTCATGCTGCTAATTGGTAGATGATGTTACAGTATATGATTGACCACGGTTGTTTCAATTCGGCAAAACATTGAACATCGAATCAGGAGATTAACTGATCGGCAAAAGAAATGAGTGATTCAACAATATTTGCATATTGTACTTCTCTTTCGTTTTCCCGTAATAGATTGTTGTTGGATCGTCTTTTAAAATTACGGTAACGTCCTGCCAACATCAGGACATCGCCCTCTAATTCACTGCCCATTGTACACTCCGCCAACAGGTCAAATGCTTCTTCTAATTTGGCCTGCATGATATACTGTTTTATTTTTTCTTTATCGGTTAAATGAGTAGCCCCTTTTTCTCTTAAGATGCCTGCTAATTCACACTTTTTGTATAGGTCGTTAACGAAGCGGGAAATATTTTTCCCACCTTCAGCCTGAGCATCAAAAATGAAATTAATTTCAAACTGTTCGGTACAAAAAGTTTTAATCTCATCAGTGATGGACTGGTTAGCGGCAAAACGGAGGAAGGCAGCACTTTTGTCGTGGATTTCCAATTCCCTCAATAATAATTGCATGTACCATTTATCGAAGGGTACGCCGAGAAAAAGAATGTTACGGATGTCTTGCAACCGTTCTTTAAGTAATTGGGGCATGCTCTTTCTGCCAAAGATGGATTTAAAATAATCATACAGATCATTGTGGGTCAATATGAGTGACTCATCACTTTCCAGGCATCCAAACAGGTTGTAGACCAAAGGATTGTGCTTAGTCGGCTTCATGATTGAGCGCGGCTCTTTATTTTTTCTATAATGCCCAAATTGGTAGTTAAATCCGTGTTCGTCAATTGCTTTATTTAAAAGCATATTAGGTGTAACGGTAAGGATAATGTGGAACGGGATCTCAGCTAATTGCTGAAGTGTTTCACTTGGTTCTTTATCCCTGTAAAATTTTTTGATCTGATGGCATAATTTAGTCTGAACAGAAGGATTGTCGAAGAGGAAAAAACCATCACTTTCATAGAAACGAAGGATATTGGGATTATTGGCTGGAGCAATATGCTCCAGCAGTTGCTTATCATAAGAAACCCCGTTCTTTCCAATAAATACTTCGGGACCGAGAACCAAGAGACATTTTTCCTCATTTATTTTTTCGAGAATAAAATCCCAATCCAGAACGGAAGTATAATGCTTGTTTGAAGTTGACATTCTCAGGTTTTTCTGCGGGTGAAATTAAGCAGTTAATATACGGTACAAAACTATATTTTAACTAAAAAGAATACGCTTAATATTTTAGAGGCTGTTTGTACCGGGTAAATAATCAAAATAGGCAACTTTAGTTATTCTTCGGTTTGGTAAAAATAAAATTGCGGTATTAATCGACAAATCTTTTTGAGACTCCTACCCTTTCAAACATTTTATGAACAATATAGAGCAACCTGGGAAGTGCAGCTGATTATAAAGTTGGAATACGGAGAAACTTATTGTACGATTGAAAAACTTCACTTAGACGACAGAAAACCTGAAATTCATATGCCTTCTTAAATAATCATATTAAA
>JBCBRY010000272.1:0-3836 GCA_039819485.1 Bacteroidota bacterium
ACTTTTATTTTGGCAAATGTTTGATTTCCAAGTCTTAAAAATCTTTTTCAGGCAAAGGAAAAGTGTCATTTTTTTTGGACTACCTGTTTAGGTGACCAAAATTAAATGCAAGTAAAAATGACACTTTTTTAGCGGTCACCTCTTGTATTTTTAAATAAATAAGAAAATGCCGGGCCATATAATTAATCAATATGCCCCGGCTTTTTTATTTATTTATTCCGAACTAATTTTCCGGTATGAATAACCTTGTTATTGGCTTTTAAGCGGTAAAATATTAATCCGTTCTGATCAGCGGGAAGATCACTGATTTCTATATTTTGCCTGCCTTTCTGAAACTCTTCAACATTTGAATAAAATACTTTTCCATTTAAATCGTACAACTCAAGCAGAACCTCTGCACGCTGGTCCAGCGTAAATTGCAGGTTGGTGCTTTCCGAAAAAGGGTTGGGAGCTACCTGACCAGTAGGTGGATTGTTGTTTGCACCTGTCGGCCGATTCAGGGCAGGAGGAATATTTCCTTTAAAACAATCGAATATATCGAATTCCACAATCACGAAAGCCTCATCTTCAGAGCCATCGCAATCATCATAAGTTACCGCCACCCATGCTTGTCCGTTTTCAGGTGTCTCAAAAAAGAATGAGAACACACCTCTCTCTTCTTGAAGAATTGTATTTATATCTCTGACAAAACCGTACCCTCCAAACCAATGCAAATTACTTACATTAAAAGTAGCATTAGGCGGCTGGTATTCTATCTGAAACTCCATGGTTTCTCCAGGGCAACCTTGTCCGGGGACCTGAATTTGGTTAATCGTCAGAGAAGTTACCGGAACGCAACACTCCTCAATGAAGACCAGATCGCTCACCTTAGTCCCGTCACAAGAAGTGTAGGTGACCCTCACCCAGAGCTGATCGCCCGCAGGTGTTGCCCAGGTAAAGGTTTTACCTCCCTGAGATGTTTCGATAGGCACATTGGCGGGACTTCCGATTCCTCCTTCCCAATAGAAATTACTTTCATCAAAACCGGCATTACCGGGATTAATTGATGCCGTAAAAGTGACTTCCTCTCCCGGGCAGGGGTCGTTCGGTACATTCGTAAGATCTACCGAAGTAGCCGGCACGCAGTTGACCGGGATTGTTTTACAATTACAACAAGGTTCCTTGCCCTCCTGAAACCTTGTGACGCAAAGTTGCGCAGTCGGATCGACAGCAGTGCCGGAAACGGAAACACCTGAGCCTGAATTGGAACCATTGATGGTGAGTCCACCGGTAACCGACCAAAAGTAGCTGGCCCCCGAGAAGGTACCGGTTCCATAAGTTGATGTTTGTCCAACCTCCAATGCACCCGAACCATTGATACCACATGTTTGTGCGTACAGGTCCGAGCCGGAGAATAGGAAGAATAGACATAGAGAGACAAGATGAGTTAATCTTTTCATGTTTGGAATTTTCATTTTAATGGTTAAAAAATAATTAGCAACACGATGTCGAAATAGGGTGTGTTTGTAGGTTTGAGCCGCTGAAACAGCAGCTACATAAAAGACTTCATTCCCGAAGAGCTACGAAAATAAAGACAGCTAAAAGATGGGATTAAGGAAAACCAACAGGAAAAGATCAAACGTGTGGAATTAGTTTCTTAACGTGACATTCTCCAATTTGAAAGAATAATATTTACTTAAAATCGGATAAATGATTTTTCTCATTTATTGGAGCCGGTATTGCTGATGGAAAAGAAATATCAGCAGAAAAAGGTACCTTTAACATTCACCAATTTCTCATCATTATCATATGGCTATCTACGATCTGCTGGATAAAAATAAATATTTAAATGCCGAAGAACGTCAGCAACGCAATGCGATCTGCAAAAACTGCGAGCATTCCATTCTTGGCCAAAAGACCTGTTCCGTTTGTGGTTGTGTGATCTGGTTGAAATCAAGACTGAAGACGGAGGATTGTCCTAAAGGAAAGTGGCCTGCTCTGAATTAATCTTACCTATCCTGATAAATGCTCATAATTCATGCGACTCAAGGGTTTGATCATGAACCCTGTAATACGGACCTCTTATCCACGACAGCCGAGGATTTATATTGCCGAATTCGCCTCGACCAATAATTGTCCGTGGTATATATTTTAAGCTCTATTGTTTCAACAACCTGATAAGATAAATCATGTACATGACCAGGGGCAACACCAGTGCCATGCCGATGAAATCATGGATCACAATTTCCCCCCAGATTAACAGAATAAAAATAAATCCAGCCAGGAGGGTCCATGAAGCCACCGGCAATGATTTTTTCCATTCACTTATCTGGAACGGAAAAAATAATTGACCAATTGACCAACCGGCGGCCACCCCTTCCCGAGCGACAGCACCAATGCCACCTGCCAATTCAATCGAATGCTGGAAATGTAAATTAAACAAAGCGACCAAACCAAACAGCAATATGCCAAGGCTGAGTAAAATAAGTCCCCACTCTCCGATCGTCGGAATCGGCGCCGGCGGAGGTGGCGGAGTCATGGCGGTCCCGAAGGCAATCGGGGTATTGCCCACCGGTACGGTGGTCACGACTGACAAAATGGTCGGATCGATTACACTTACCGTTCCGTCGTCTCCGTTCGCCACTAAAAGGTCGGCCCCATCCGATGAAACAGAAATTCCCCGTGGGCCGTTTCCGACGGGAATGGTACTCGAAACGGTATTCGTCAACACATCGATCACACTGACAGAGGCTGCACCAAGATTGGACACAAAGAGGGAAGTACCTGAATTAGAGAATGCCAGGTCATATGGAACCGATCCCGGCCCATTGCTGATGGTACCCGTCACCATATTCGTAGAAGTGTTGATCACACTGATATTTGCTGAAAACTGATTAGCGACATATACTGCCGTGCCAAACGGATTCACTTGAATCCCTTGTGGTCCTATCCCAACAGACACATTAGTCACCCCTACATCAGTGGTACCATCAATGACCGTTACGTTCGCAGAAGAGAAATTGCTCACATACACACGGGAACCATCCGGACTGACGGCTACTCCATGCGGGGCAGTACCAACGGGTACCGTTGCAATCACCATATTCGTAGCCGTACTGATGACACTGACATTTCCACTGCCAGCGTTCGCCACATAAACCTTCCCCAGCGGACTGACAGCAATTCCTTCCGGGGCACTCCCCACTCCGACAGTAGCCACCGCTGTAAGGGTCGACACGTCGATCACTGTCACGTTTGAGGAAAATTGATTGGTCACATAGGCCAACGTCCCATCCTCGCTTACGGCCACTCCAAATGGGCCGAGCCCAGCGGGTATGGTCGTTGCTACCGTATTGGTAGGAAGGTCAATGACACTTATATTATTACCTAAATTGTTCGGAATGAAAGCGTACGGTTGCGCCGTTAGATGACAGGTAAGAAGCAGTAAAAAAAGTACCCGGCCAAGCAGGTTAAAAACTTGATTTACAACCTTTTCGCATCGGTTTTTGCTAATCATGAAGAATTTATTTTTGAATTCTGATAGACTGGAAAATTATTTTAAGGCTATGTGTCAGCCGCCAGGCGACAGCGAGTTTGGATGGTGTTTGTAAAGAAAATAGATTGATTGCCGTTGTGAGGAAACAGGAATTGGCGAGCAGTGATACAGCCCATTCATATTAAAACAATTTAAAATACAACAATCACGCCTAAAAGATATGAATGGAGCATTTTAAGAAATTGTCGTTCCGTCAATCTACCTATTTGTTCATTCAGAAGTGCTGCAAAAACTGAGAAATCTTTGAAGAGTCTGAACCTTAAATAATATATTTACCAATTATTATATGCTTTACAACTTT
>JBCBRY010000273.1:0-3798 GCA_039819485.1 Bacteroidota bacterium
CAGGATGTTTTAGCAAGAAAAAACCCAAACATCCTGAAATACCAGGATGCCATTTTTGAACTTTTTTTTACGGATAACATCCATTAAATTTATTTTAATGAATTTGTCAAGCGAAGGGACTAAGAAGATGGTCTTGGATGGAGTTTCACCTTCAATCAAATTTTTACAAACTTTCAAAGAATATGTAAAAACGTCGACGTCTATTTTACTGGTGAGTAATACAATGTTATAATTGCTTATTTTTTTTAAGATATTTTCAATGGACTGTTTGTCAAAAACTTCAAACTGGGGATCCGTAGCTTCTAATAATTGCTGCTCCTCGAATTCGCTTACGGCTTCAGTAGAAAACACCTGATAGTGACTGGCGAGTTCTCCTGAAAATATACTAAAATCGTTTTTTAGGGTTTTGATGTAAGTATCCGTAAACACTGCGGAGCCTCCGTCCGTATCGACTATATTGGCCTGTTCTGCGTTGATGTTGAAATCTGTCTCTTCTTTTTCTTGCTCATCTTTTTTGTCAATTTCTTCTTTCTTTTTTTTATTCGGTTCGTCTTTGGTTTCTTCTTTTTGGTTTTTTTCTTCTTTCTTGTTTTTTCCTTCTTTTCGGTTTCCTTGTGAAGATCTTACGACAGGTCCCTGTTCCTTTTTTTCTTCTTTGACAGGAATGTTTTCTTCTGCTGGTTTATTTTTGTCGGTCATAATAGTTGGGTTTTTAATTCTGTTATTTTGCCGAAAAATTCCTTGATAAATATTTCATCGCGGCTGTTCAATTCAAGTTTAAATAATTCTTCAACATAGGTTTTGGGCTCTATACTCTCTTCACTATGGATGATACTGGCAGCAAGATGTAGAACTGCCGAAAGTAATTTGCCTTTTTCTCCGGTAGCAATCGCTTTACTGTTGATCCAATGTTTGACACTCTCGACAATTTCTACCGATTCAGATGTATAGTTTTTTTCGGGATTTAATCTTCTGCTATTTTGGTCCATTGAATTGCCGGTAGGGAACGCCGTCGATTCACCGGGTATCTCCTGGTAGAAATCTTTTTGGATTTCTTTTGCAGTTTGAATTGCTTCTCTGAATTTTTCAGGCGTATCAATGACTCCGCCCATATTGATAAAAGCCTGCTCCAAAGCTGTTTTTGTGCTGTCGGTAAGTGCATCGAGGAGTTTTCCTTGATTTTCAAGCACCTTTTCTGTTGTGCGTCTTTTTATGGTGCTTTTTTTATTTTCGTGTTCAATTTCTGCCAGTTGTTCATCGGTAGATGCTTTGACAAATGCTTTCTTAACGGTGAGCCCTCCATCTCTTTCGGGTATTACGCGGTTAAATTCGATGTTGTTCACTTGTATGCCCAGGTCCAATGCAAATTCGCGGATCAGCTCTATATTTGGTGAGCCATCCGTTTCTTTTTCTAACGCTTTATGTTTGTGTTTTTTGAATAAATTATTGTCAAAAATTATATTCCAATCCAACTCGCTCAATTCGCCACAAATAAGTGAACCGATTTTTGCCCTTAATCTTTTCAAAGGATCGCTCGAAAGTTTTTCAACGATCATCATTGCATTTTCTTCCTTTGGAATTGAATAACTCACTTCAAAATCAATATGGAATCTATACACCCCTGAAGTGGTCAAAGGTGTTTTTCTGAATCGCAACAATAAATTGTTGTCGCTGGAAACTGCGTAAGCATGGTAATTATTCCCTCGTTCCCAAAAGGAGGGTTTGTACCTTTCTCTGTTGCGTACAAATTTAAAATATACCCTGTTTCTGAAGATTAAAAGATTGTAGCCTAAAACGGGATCAAGGTTGCTTCTCCTGTCAATTACCACTTTGTCCTGCTGAGTCAAATTTGCCATAATTATAATTTAAATGAATAAAATGATTTTTTTCGTTCTTTAATCGGCTGCGTACTGGACAAAATTTTGTTTAAATAAATTTACGATTACGTCCTCTCCCTTGCCTCATCCAAAGGGGGAAATATATCCGTTTTTGTTCCCCTTTGGAGTAGGTTAGGGGGCACACTCAGATTGACCATAAAAGTTAATCTACCACTTATCAGATTTAAAATTCGATCTGAAATCATCCAATTCCTTTTGGATCGTAATTAAACTTTGCTGGATAATAAATGATGTACCAATTTTCCATGACCCTCCTTTCAGGGACTGGAGCAATCTTTTTTCAAACAGTTGCAGCGCTTGCATATCATTGTTCTTTTTATCTTTTGTCCAGAGTTCCAGTTCTTTCCAAAAAGAGATTCTGCCAGATAATTTAATTTCTAATTCCTGCAGTAATCTCTCAGCCAATAGATAATGATGGTTTTTAATCAAACCATTCAGGATACCGGTTATTTTTCCATTCGTATCCAGATTGTCATTTAAAACCCTGGCGTACATGACTGTTTCGGAACAAACAGAATTCAATTGATTTAATCGTTTTCTGTATTTGTTTTGCTTTTGTTTATCCACCGAATCATTTTGCCTGATTATTTGCATTTTTCCTATGCACAACCGTATTAAAAATTCAGCTTGCCGGTATTTCTGGTTTTCAATCTTGGACTTACAACCGTCTAATAATTTATAAAAAATGTTAAAGACAGGTAATTCCATTAGTTCTGTGCCAGCCAAATCCCGCGTAAGTACTTCATAAAGATTTTTAGAATATTCATATTGGTTGATAACCTTTAAAAGCCTTTTGATTTCAATTGCTTTTGAGATGGCTGATTCAATCTTTTGGATGGATAATTTATACCTTCGGTCGTATCGTAGTGCGTCTGCTTTGTCAGCCAAATTAAAATATTCAATTATTATATGCTCCAACTTAAATTCCCTGATAAGAGGCCTGGAGCTGTCATATTTTTTTGTAAAATTAAATAGGTCGTTAATTTTTTCTTTTATTAAATAGTCCAGTTTGTCCCCAGACAGATATCCAGACTTATAACGCCAATAGAAATTATTCAGACCAGATTTCATCTTATTAATGAATTTATTTGGTTCTCTGCATGAAAGTAGATTTTTATCTCTATCCGCCGATTTAGGTGGTCAATATTTTCAGACCTTGGCCGGTGCGATGAATATCCATTGGCCGACAGTAGAGGTTCTATGGTTTTATTGGACTCAATCAGCTTGTTTACAATCTTGGTAGCTCTGGCGGACGACAATTCCCAATTGTTTTTAGGGAATGTTGATACATTAAATTTATGCCTATCTGCATGGCCTTCAACCTGAATTTCGTCTATGGTCGATTCTTTTAGGGCGTCCGTAAAAACAACGGCAAACCGTTCAATTATTTTTTCTCCCGCGGGCTTCAGCTCATAATCCTGTGTTTCAAATGACAAAATGTTTTCATCTAAGATTATCCTTAAATATGTTTCATCGGAAATGGTATTTAATTGACCGGATTTGATTTCATCAGAAAATTCGGCCTTTAAATACTTTTCATAAAAAACAAGCCTGTTTTTTTCAATAATTAATGCCTCAAGGTTTCGAGTATTTAATACATTGTCAACAAAGTTTATCAATAGAAATACAACCATGATCGATGCGATCATGTCCACTAAGATGGCCCAAAAATTAAAGCTGTCATTTTTAATTAATTGTATTTTCATATATCGATACTTTAATAGAGGAAATCTTTCACAAAAAAGGATATCAGGATGACAACTATTCCTGCCAACAGTAAGATTATCGTGTTAAAAGCGTTTGGAACATTTGTTAGTTTATTGTGGTCTCTGATTTGTTTGGTAGTTATAGTTTGTAGTTTTTTGACCAATTCAGTATTGGCGCTATAATTTTCCATTAT
>JBCBRY010000274.1:0-3734 GCA_039819485.1 Bacteroidota bacterium
AAATTCTGTAAAGATAAAATTTTCTTTGCAGAATGGTTCAAAATAAGCGCGCAAAGGGTTTTATTGTGTAGAAAATCTGTCAATCAAAACTGCAGGCACCAATAAAGCAATAATTCATGCAGGAGGGGATTATCCCTTGCAGGGAGAAGATCGTCCTTTTTGGGCATGGGTGTGACATAGGGACAAACAGCATCAGAGTTTCAGCCAATTGCTAGCTATTTCCTGGATTTTCGAAAGCTCTGGCAGTTTTCTAAGTTTCTTTTTCCTGAGTAATGAGTCAACGCTTCTACCGCCAAATTTACCTGGCTTGTTTTGTTTAAGCATTGCGCGTATATCAGCTTTCTTAATCTTTTTACCCCCATTTTGGCGCACTTCCTTGCCATCTGGACGCGTCGTTTTGGCTGTGTTTACATTTTCTCCAGGAAGTTTGGAATTATGAAATTGAACCTGCTTTGTCAAACCTCTGCCTGGCACGTGCTTAATCTTTTCTACTTCAGGATAATTATTTTCTCCAGATAGCCATAATTCATCATAGTCACTGTCAGTATCCAATTCATCAGATATACTTTTTTCACTTTGCGGGCTAGATGGGATGGTTGAAATTTTTGCTGAATAATTTTCATTTTCAATGCTTGACAATTTTTCTTGCATTTCATCAATTTTTGCTAATAATCTCTCATAATGTTGCTTGTCTAAAAAAACATTTTCTACCATCAAAGCGCTCGAAGCCATTATTTATCCAAAAAAAAATTTCGGGTCAGATTCGATTAATGCTAAAATGTGTTGTAATACAGATTTTAACATTAAACCTATCACATTAGCTTTCAAATAACACAACTTCCGTTTTCCTGTGTGTTTAAGCTGATTGGAACTCAGTCTACGAATGGTGTCAGCCTCACCTGAAAGCTTCCTTTTATAATATGACGTGATAGGTAATTTACCATGCAGTATGTTCAAAGATATTTCAGAAATTATACGAATAAGTCTAGCATCGGCAGATATTAAAATTGCCTTCCTTGTTTCTTCTGTATTTGTGGATGTTTCTGCAAGCAAACTTAATAATGTTGAATATCTATCAATCTTTTCCATTTTTTATAAAAAAGTTATCCTTTTGGTATATAACAAATAACAGGGCCTTCGCCTGGTAAGATATTAGATCTCAACTGAAGCTTGGGATCACATCGTTGGCTTAAATCGACTGTTAGACAGCCATAAGGTTTAGAAGTTGCCAATTGAAAGGCTTGTACGAATAGATTTTTCTTTTGTCCAAACATTTGACTTCCTAAAAGATTAATCTGGTCGAGCGATCTCAAATTCTTAAAAATAACTAACGCCCTTGCATTGAGAGAAATATCACGGAGACCTCGGCATTTGGAGAATATATTTTGCACTGTCAAAATACAAGACAACTTCCTGTTATTACAAAGAATTAGAAAAAAATCAGAAAAATGTTTGCATGATGCCATATTGGAAATTTGATCGTCAAAAACGATCAAATTATGGGTAGAATCATCAGGACAAAATAAATCAATCTCTTCTCTTGACGGAATTCTATTGGAAAACTCAATTCCTGGTAAATATGTTTCTAGACTTTCGTATAACGGATGCCAAATTTCATATATCAACATGACCTTTTCAATCTTCTGAGAAAACATTGTATCCTTATGTTTAAGTAATTCCACCAGCCAAGTGGTTTTTCCACACTGAGACGGTCCAGAAATTATAATAGAAACAGGTACCTCGAATGGAACAATAGGATGATTTTCTTTGTGATCAAAACTTTTCTTATCGGTCATAAAACCAGCATCCATTTCTTTGAGAGTGCCCCCCTCATGTTTTCTTTCGTCAAATTGACTTTCCATAACTATGGTTTTTAATTACCTGTAAAAAACACTTCTAAACACGAAGTACTCAGTGTAAATGATATAAAGGTACTGACTAATAAGTTATTTGTCACGTAAAAATATAGGTTTTAGGGGGGTCACTCCGCATTTTACACTAATGAACAGTAACATTTCTTGATTGGTCAATTTCAATTACACTGGTTGACTCACTATATAGAATCATAGTGACTGATTTATCAGTAGCACTCCCAAACACACCTTGAACAGAAATATTACCAGTTTTCATAACTTCCAAAAAATTGTTTCCCAAATCTCCTGCATTTAATGGGAAGGCAAAAATTGAAAATCCATGTACAAAATCAGTTATATCCAATCCGTTTGAAAACAATTGACTGTTTGATGTTCCAATACAATCGTATAGCCTGAGTAATCCTTCTGCAGCGTCTCGTCCCTTGTCATCAAATTTACAAGAAATCGGTCTACCAGGTACGCTCACTCCATCAACTGAGACTTCTATTTGACTCAAATCGAAATGGTGAAAAAAAAAGGGGTTTAATTCCTTTTTTCCAGAAAAGGAATCGGACCTTACAAACGCAATCAGAATTCTCTGAGGATAACTAGAATTTAAAACATTGTCAAATCGAAAAGACCTAGAACCTGAAGCTATATTGAAAGTCTTACATTCAGTACGGACGTACGGAAAAAGCGCGTTCGCGCCGGAGCGTAGGCCAGCCGCTTGTCCAGAAATTACGCCGGGGGAGACTATCACGTAATGGGCACGTAAGAACACGTCCACGATGGATATTTTGTAGTTTTCATCACCCTTGGCTTGAACGACAAATTCCGGACGCGAGCGAAAAAGAGTCAAATCAACCGAAGTATTGCATAATAAAAATCGATTAGTTGACCAGAAATCGACAGCTAACGGCCCCTCCATTGATACAATTGCACTTTCTTCAAAAAGCTGTTTTCTTCTAACAAACCCAAGATTTACCTCAGGGTTTTCATCCATTAAAACACCGCCATTTTCTTTAAAATACATTTGAGTGCAGAGTTGGCTACTCTTTGTTGCATCAGATTGTTTAAGCAATGTCTGGAAATATGCTACATAAGGGTAAGTCCCATTTGTAGTCATGCATACAGTTTTACCAGAAATTTTTAGTTCAATGGAAGACCATAACGACTGTAAAAGTTGATTGACTGGAGCTGCTATTTCTGACTTTTCTATTTGACTACCATCGGCCCTGACTAATTTAGCCTTGACATGTAATCTCGTCCTTGAAATGTCTAAGTAATGTCGGCTATCACCACCTAGGAAGAACCGAATTGGACAATCCGAGGTCGAATTTAGCTGAGTCGTAGGCCTGAATTCCAAAATCGAAGATCTCTCAATCGCTGACTGAATTACTGGCGTTTGGAAAAGATTCAATTGATCGACGGTGGCAAGGACACTTTCTTCCAAAACTTGGTCATTCATTTTTTGCTTTTTTTCGGCTTAACAAAAATATCTCGAAATGTGTCTCCAGTAGGATTAATTAAGTTATTCTGTATCTGTATTTTCCTTTTTTTCTTCTGAGCAACGGCTACACCATCCGAGTCCGAGGATGCAGCTTGTCTAACTGTCTCTTTCAAAATAGCCGCAGTGGTTGGATCACCTTCTTTTATGACTTCCTGTATTTCAGACTGAGCCTGCGAAGTTGTTGATTCAACTGGGGAAACTAATTCGACTTTCACTTCTTCTTCATTTTTTTCTTCACATTTCATTGGTTTAGCAGTAGTTATTTTTGTTAATTCCCCATTTCTAGCATGGGGAGTGCAATAACTAGGACATGAGCTTACACTTGAGTTAGAATAAGTCACAATATTAGTACTATTTCTTGTTCGTTTTCC
>JBCBRY010000275.1:0-3728 GCA_039819485.1 Bacteroidota bacterium
TATTACAGCAAACCTTGGATGCTGTAATAGAATAATTGTGCCCATCATTCCGCCAATCAATAATATAGGCCAACTCTTTTTTAATTTTTCTACCCAATTGGTTCGATTACTATCTTTTTCGTTATGGTTGTTCATCTTCAGGGCATTTGCAGGGTGTATTTCTGTAAATGTACTGAACTAAGAAGAGTATGCCAAATTAATATATTATATATATGTTGTGTCGTAAATTCATTTATTGGATTTAACCAAAACCTATCAAACTAACGTGCAAGTAATATCAATAATTGAGGGATTGTACTATTTCATCAAATCAATACAACCCAACTGAACTAATCTATTTTACTTCGCTCAAAATTGGCATGAAAGAACTCGTCCTCAACGATCATTACACCAACTTCCTCCAACAAGTTAAAGAAAAAATCAGCAAAGCCCAAATCCAAGCAATGGTAAAGGTGAACCAGACCTTACTACTCCTCTACCGGGAAATCTGAAAGATGATCTTGGAACGTCAAGAAAAATCACAACGATGAGACAAAGTACTGGAACATTTATCGAAAGATTTGAAAAAATCTTTTCCTGCTTCAAAATGATACTCTCTAAGAAACCTTAAATACATGAGAACATTTGCGAGGGAATACCCCAACTTTCAAATTGGGCAAGCGCCACTTGCCCAATTGAGCCGATATAGCAATATAACGCTTATACAAATAGTGAAAGACCAAGAAAAGAGGTTCTGGTATGCTCAAAAATCCTTAGAACAGGGACGGTCAAGAAATGTGATGGTTCATCACATCGAAAGCAGGTTGTATGAAAGAACGTGAAAAGCCATAACCAACTTTTCGGTAATGCTTCCAAAGCCTCAATCAGACAAGGCAGAAGAAACCCTTAAAGACCCCTATCTGTTCAACTTTCTCAACCTTACCCAAAAAGCTAATGAAAAAGAAATCGAAGATGCACTCGTACAACACATAACCAGTTTTTTATTGGAATTGTGAGAAGGCTTTGCCTATGTCGGTAGACAATATCCATTGACGGTGGGTGATGAAGATTTTTTCATTGACCTCCTCTTCTATCATTTGCAACTTCGCTGTTATGTTGTCGTCGAACTCAAGAGCAAAAAATTCAAACCAGAATATGCTGGCAAACTGAATTTTTATTTGTCTGCCCTGGATGACTTGGTGAAGTCAGAACAAGATAACCCTTCAATTTGAATCCTGTTATGCAAAGACAAAAAAGGCGTAGTGGCGGAATACGCCATGAAGGATATTAATAAACCGATTGGCATCTCCGAATACAGGTTGACCGAATCCCTCCCTGAAGAATTTCAGAGCAAGCTCCCTTCCATTGAATTGCTTGAAAAAGAGCTGGGTGATATTGATGAAGAAATTGATGTCGGGTAACGGTTATTTCTTCAAGATTTTCCTCTTAAATTCCTCAAAATCTTGGTCGGATTCACTCAAAAGTTGGCTTGCTAAAAACCTGTATCGACTTACTTCGATAAATGAGTTATCAAGCCCTCATTCTTTATATGCTTTGACCATTGCAGGGACATGCTTTATCGAATCAAGGAAGTTTTCTTCCAGTTCCTTCATTCCTTCTTTGTTCAAATCTGATAGCTTGGATTTGACAAGCTCTCTCTTGTACTGCTTGAACTGGTCTTCGATCTCATACTCCTCTGCCCTTTGTTCATTGACCTGCTCAAGGGCAAGCATTTTTCATTTGTCCTTTAGTTTATTTTCTTTTTCATATTCGCTTTCCTCACTGGTAAAATCTTCGATGAACGCTTTGGAAAGATATTTTTTCACGTTATCAATTTTTTTGCCCCCTTCGAGATATTCCTCGATTACGGCAATGTTGGCCATCAAATAATCTCCATCATGGGCATCCAATAACTTTTTGATTTGCTTGTCTTTATATCAATAATATCTCAGTTTTTCTACAATCTGCTGGCTGCTCTTCTCAAAGGTGCTTTCCTCCCTTTTTGACTTAATATAAAACTGAATATCTGTCACCTTCCTTCACGTCTTGATAAGCTCATATTTTATCTGTAATTCCGTTTTTTCGTTCACCTCGCTTACCGCAACATCAATGACCTTTTTTCTCAGCATGGACACCGTTGAGTATTTCTCTGGCGTAATCCCCATGAGCCTTCTAAACCTCTCCATGTTGATCTTGATCTTATGGATTCATTTGTAATCGGACATGTTTTCCCGCATGCTTAATGAATATTTACTGGTAAGGTTTCTCTGGATATAAAAGCGCAGCCTGACCCACATTTCAGGTTCAGGGATAGCTGCTAATATTGGTGGTGGAAGGGAAAAGGTGACAATGGCCGTCTGTCATTTCTTGCTGCTAATATCAATATGGGAAAGAAAGGAAAACGCCCCCCGACTGTTCTTGTCCTTGTTCAGGATATTGTATTCAAACACAAGGTTCACCAATTGGTACAAATCTTTTTTCAGCTTGGTGTTGTCGTTATTATTTATTCAAGCCAACCATTTCAACACTCAAAGCTCAACCTGAAACACATTGGCTCATGGTTGGCGTTTGAGAATGTCCTTGGCTATCAACAGAAAAACGTTCATGGACTTCCTTTGCTGCAAGCTCATATCATTGTTCATCTGAGCCAAGGCACTGTGTTTTTTCAACTCCAAAAATCTAAGGTCGCCCTCCTCTTTTTTGAAAAGGGTATATTGGACTGGCTGCATGAAAAGAGATAAAAAAATAAAACGAACCAAACTACCTTATCGGTTAAGTTCATTTTACTCTTTATTGCGAAGAATGCAAGCACAAAAAGCCAGAAAACGAAATACTTCAAAGGTTCGTTTTCTGAAATTCAAATACTGCAAACGTTCGCATGAACTACTTCAAAGGTTCACTTTAGATGCCCTCAAATACTGGAAAGGTTCAACTTAAATACTTCAAAGGTTCACTTTGCGACCCGAAAGACCAGTTAACATAAGGGGTTCCGTTCCCCTAAAGTATTTTAAAGTAGTTCCTTAAAATATATAAAGCTACTTCTTTCATTTTAAATACTTCAAAGGTTCACTTTAGGGCAAAAACCGCTTGAAAAAAGGCATTTTCACTGTTCAAATTCATTAATAGAATATACTGTTCAACAAAAGAATAAAATGTCAATCAATTACTTTTGAAAAGTATTTTTTGTCAATGCCAGGACGTGAAAAAACATCCTTCGCTTTATCTTCTTCTCTGAAAACCTTATTGTTGAAACATGTTTTCGTGCTTTGTTCATTTGTGACGATATGCGTTATTTCTACATGACCTAAGAAGCCACTTCTTTTCGTGCCCAAATTCGCTCCATGAAATTTTGATTCTCTCCATGTGGAAATGTTCACCAATACCAAGCTGCTGCCTTTTATATCTTTTTAAGGAACGAAAACAAGCGGCTTTAGAAGGTGTGTTAATATTCTTTCGACATGAATATTAGTACAATTTTCTCTATCAGGTGGGGGAGTGCAAATATTATTAGGAGTATAAGGATAGCTACGCATAAGATCAACAGTTTATAATATTTATTTTGGAGCTGTTCTTTTGTTTCTGAGAATTCTTTTTGGGAAGCGAGTAAGCTGTTTTGTGATTCCTCATATTTGCCCAGCAACAATTTTTTTTCCTCTTTTTCTTCTTTGTGTAGTTCAGCATATCTTACCAATTGATGGTTGAGGTAATTGTTTTCAGTCTTTAATTTTTCAACCTCAGCAAGTTTCAAT
>JBCBRY010000276.1:0-3624 GCA_039819485.1 Bacteroidota bacterium
CAAAACGAGTACATCCTCCTCCAAAGGGGGAAAAAACGGATTTAATTTCCCCCTTTGGAGAGGGTTAGGGGGAGGATTTTCAGGCATAAATTATCAACGTTGAGTTTTGTCCTGTACTTAGAAAAAAACGTTGTCATTACATTTTATTCTTCAGATATTTTTAAAAAAAAATCACAGATTTGTTCAGGTCAAAAATGTTATTTAAAAATGTGAATTTATTTTTATGTTTTATTTGCCTGGAGGAAAATAAAGAGTGTTAAAAATGACACTTTTGTTTTAACAAATGTTTGATTTCACGGCCTCAAAACGCTGTTACAGACAAAGGAAAAGTGTCATTTTTTTGGCCACCTGCTTTCAAGCAAGATGCCTTTGTTTAAAGGCATTTCCGAAGATATTTATAATTATTTTTTTTAATTTCGTTAAATAAGCGTCGCCCCGATTTTTTGATAAAATAAAAAATCGGGGCGACTAACGTTTCGAATTTTTTTCTTTAAAAAATCCCCAGCGGAAACACCGTTCTAAAACGGTGTTTCCGCTAAACTGAGCCTCGGTGCAAATTTGTGAATCAAAACAATTTAAGAGTAGAAAGACATTTTATGGTAGACCTCTCTTTCAGGTTCACATTACCGGATGTCCCTCCTCTAATATCGACTGTCCTTTTACTCTTCATGCAACCTGAGCAAATAAACCAATCACCCTCCTTTCTGCATTTTCATTTCACATTTTTTGGCTAAGTCTTCATAAAATGCAGCTTGTCCTTGTGGGGCATTTTGGGCGGCCATTTTAAAGTGTTTGGCCGCTGTGTCATATTTTTTGATGGCCATGTTGCCGCGCGCCAGGCCGACCAAAGTGGTGAATTTGTCATCGGGGTTGTTCTTTCTGTTTTTTTCGAAAACCATCATGGCTTTGTGTGGCTGACCTGCCTGAATAAAAGAGCGGCCAAAGAAATGTAGCTCAGTCATAGTTCCCATGCTCAAAGCTTTTTCAATGGCGGCATCGGCACCATCTTTTCCTAATTTATCCAAAACCAACGCATGTGTGCTGACGGTCTGAAAGGTTTTTTGTCCACCAAAATTGGGGTCCATGGATCTTTCGCACCAGGCGAGTGCTTTGTCCAGGTCTTTGTCGGCACCCAGGCAATACTGGGCAGCGGCAGCATAAGATTGCGGGTTGAATCCGTCGAGGCCGATGAGTGATTTCTCTATGCCAGCCAAAGTCACTGCATGCACATCTACGCCTACCGTGAACGAAACCTGAGTTTTGTCCCAGCGCAGCCGCACGTCCGCGCTATTGTCTGTCTGGTTGACAAATTCGTAGGACAACCATTCTGTAAATTCACAGGCAGTTGGCTTCACTGTAACCCTCAACGCATCTTTCTCGGCGTCGTAAAAATAACTGCCCCAGGCAGCATGGTCTTTATTGAAAATCAATGTCCATTCATTTTCCGCCGGAATGGTATGAAATCCATATTTGCCAGCAGAAAGGGCCTGGCCGTTGATGGTCACATCATCGGCAAAATACATGACTGTATTTTCGTTGGCTCCCGCACGCCACGGAAAGGGTTGCCCTTCATTATAAGGCACAACCGTTCCGCCAAAAATTTGTCCTTCCCTACCTTTTACACCTGGCCTTGAATAATTAACGGCAACTTTGCTCAGTCCGATGTACTCAACAACTGCCGCTTTTTTGGACGCTGGAGGAGTTTTGATGTTTTGGGCATCGAGGAAAGTGAGTGCAATCATCATTGCAAACAAAAGGGTGATTACTTTTTTCATGATTTTATAGATTAGTGAGTATTTGATTGGTGAATCGTACGAGCAAACGAGAAAAGACTAAACACCAATCAAGTTGGAGATAATAGACACTTTAGAAGAAATCATTCATTTTACAAGGTTGCAGCAAACTATCTTTGCGGAAATTCATTTGTCATTTTGAAGACACCATAATTTAGATAAAAGAAGTCAGGTCGCTGCGCTGTCAGCGGTCAGAAAATCAGGATCTAAATGCATTGAAGTCTGGCCACTGACAGTGAAACGGTCTGATTTCTGACAGCGCAGCAATCTGACTTCTAAAAAGAAAAATGCTTAAAGTCGCCTGGTCATCCATCTATAAATACACCGTTCCTGAGGGGCATCGATTCCCTATGATGAAATACGAACTGTTGCCAGAGCAGTTGCTATATGAAGGCACCCTGACAGAGGATCATTTTTTTGAACCAGCACCACTCACCGAAGAAGTGATTTTGTGGACACATGAAAAGGAATATTGGGAAAAGTTAAAGAATCAAAATTTGACCCGCAAAGAGATCAGGGCCATTGGGTTTCCCATGTCCGAACTATTGGTCCGGAGAGGTACCCATATTGCCAACGGTACTGTTCAGTGTGCTTTGTTTGCGTTGCAATATGGCTGCTCCATGAATATTGCAGGAGGTACGCACCATTCTTTTACTTACAAAGGAGAAGGGTTCTGCCTGTTGAATGACATAGCCATCGCATCCAATTATTTATTGAAAAATAAATTGGTGAATAAAATCCTTGTGATTGATCTGGACGTACACCAGGGAAATGGAACGGCACAGATTTTCCAAGATGAAAGCAGGGTATTTACTTTTTCCATGCATGGAGAAAAAAATTATCCATTGAGAAAAGAAATTTCCGATCTGGATATCGGATTGGCGGATAAGACCACGGATGCCCCTTATTTAAAAATATTAAAAAATACTTTACCGGAATTATTGGACAGTGTGCAGCCTGACCTGGTTTTTTATTTATCGGGGGTTGATGTTTTGGCCACAGATAAATTAGGCCGATTGGGAATGTCGTTACAGGGTTGCAAAGAACGGGATCGAATGGTCTTTGATATTTGCCATAAAAATAAAATTCCAGTGACGGTCAGTATGGGAGGCGGGTATTCTGAAAAGCTCGCAACCGTGGTTGAAGCACACGCCAATACTTACAGGGTCGCACAGGAAGTGTTTTTTTAATCATAGTTTAAAATCTGATAAACTCTTAAGCAGGTGATCAAAAAAATGACACTTTTCCTCTGCTCGTAAAAAAGTTTTAAGCTTTGGAAACTAAGCATTTGTCCAAATAAAAGTGTCATTTTTAGCGCTCCTTATCTTTGATCACCTGCTAAAAGACTACAAATCTGGTAATTCATAAAATATGGCTTCCAATAAAAAGAAAATGCAAGATGTTCGTTTTCAGAATATGTCAGAGTTGTTGGCGTATCTGCCAGAAAATCAATTGGTTATTTTGGAGCATCTGCGGGAACTGATTTTTGAAACGGTTCCGCACATTAAAGAACGATTGTCTTTTAATGTCCCATTTTATAAAAAGCATAAAGGAATTTGTTATATCTGGCCGGGAGCAGTGGCGTGGGGCAGCAAGACATTGGACGGTGTAGAATTTGGGTTTAATTATGGCTATTTGTTAACCGACGAAAATAATTACCTGGACCGGGGGAACCGCAAACAAGTTTATTCAAAGCGGTTCAGGTCCATAGAGGAGATTAATGAAGAAATAATTTGCGCATATTTGCTGGAAGCAACTGAAAACGACGAAATTATTCAACAAAGAAATCACTTTTTTCTCATCATTTTTTCCCGGTACATTATTTCGTCGT
>JBCBRY010000277.1:0-3455 GCA_039819485.1 Bacteroidota bacterium
AAACTGTACACGCCAATAATGAGACTTTCAAAAAATACGTTACGTGGAGTTTTGATGAACTCATCGAAAAGTTTTTCGAATTAAATTTAGGCACTGAAAAAGTCATCTTTGGATCCAAGGCATTGCAGGACAAAGAACAGATTCAAAATATAATTGCAGAATCTATTCAAAATATTAAAAATAAAATCACACCTTTTTTTGAGGATGAGCAACAGTCCGGACAGCATAAATTCATTCTTGTCCCCTTGGTTTCGAACCAAGATGAATTTAATATCAGAATAGAGATTGAAAGTTTTTTAAATCAGGAAGATTTTTTTGTAAATGAAATCAAACGACACCTTATTGATAGTTTTTTTAGAAAAGAAACACAAAATCTTTTCTCAACCATAAAAATACTATTTGAGGAAATACCCGATGTCGTCGAATTTTTAAGCACCAGTCCGAACCTAATTGAAAATAGAAAAACGGAAAACATTGACACCTCGGTAATTGAATTTTTCTTTTCAAGGCTACTGAACATTAGCTTTGAGAGATAATCGATTAAAATCGGAATCTGAATGCTCAATAGATAGCTTTCTAAATCTCCACCCGGTACACCAAAAACGGAATCAGCCCATTTTGCAGTTCATCGGAAAGTCCCTGGCTGATGCCATCGTAAAAACGGTCAAGCACGTTGAACCGGTTCGTCACATTTTGAATATCAAGCCGGAGGGTATGTGTCTGCCGGCGAATATTTATTTTATAAGAACAGCCAACATCCAAACGGAGGTAATGCGGAAGCCTTTCAGAAAAATAGCTGTCTTCTTCCAACACCTGAAAACCGGCAGCCCGGGAAGCCGGCAAATTAACCGGGGTATCCCTGCGGCCACCATAAAAAGTGAACTTCCCATTAAGGCCCAACACATTTTTTTGGCGGCTGCCCAGTTTCCATTCTTTGCCAGCCAGCAGGTTTAGAATATAATTGTTCGCGGTGATGGCGTGGTATTTTTTCTTTTGCAGAGTGGCGTATTTTGCATCAAAGACAGAGCCTGTAAAAAGAAAATAATAACCATTCGAAAACGGTCGCTCCAGTGTAAGATCAGTACCGTAGTTTTCACCGATCCCCTCGCTGATCAGCGGCACCCGGCCAAAATTATTGTTGACAATAATATCAAAAACGTCCTGGTTGTTCAATACGGAAAAACCACTGTTGGGATCTTCCGAAACGGGAATATTAAACAGGTATTGATAATAAGTTTCTACGGTCAATTTCAATTGCGAATCGAAGGCCCGGCTATATCCCAGAACAAGGTGTACTGCTTTCAACATTTTCAGCCGAAGGTTGGGACTGGTAATGGTACCGCTCGGTAAAATATTTTCAATAAAATAAGTTGAAAGATGTTCGGGCTTGGAATGGATGCCGGCGGACAGGGTCAATGTTTGTTTGGGACGGAGGAGCCATTTTAAAGAAGCCCTCGGGTCGAGCGCATAAGTATTGTTGAGGAAAAGATAGGAAAAATGGAGCCCTGAATTAATTTCCCATTTTTCGTGCAACCGTTTTTTCCATTGAAAATAAGTTTGTAAAAATTGCGTATTTCCTTTGTTCCTGAAAAACAGGATATAATTGAGAAAATTATCGACGGTCAGGTAGTCATACGAAAAAGATTTATGGCTGATAATGAACCCCGCTCTTATTTTATTCCGGGCATTTATTTTTTTGTGAAAAGAAAAATAACCGGAGAAATCAACATTGGTAAAGTCCGATTCATCGACGAGGGTGTCCGGGTAATTTTCCCTCCGCAGCAATAAATTTGTTCGATCATAAAAATCATATACGGTGCCGGCCACCGAGGATTTGATATAAGCGTCATCCGATAAAAGCAACCGGTGGGTCACGCCAAGCACGCCAACATTTTCTTCTTCGTACAAATCCGAGGCATCATCAAAATCATTCCACTGCAAGCTGTCACGGATGCCGGTTCTTTCGGAAAAATTCTTTCCCCCCAAGCCGAACACCGCAAAGTTGCCGGCATTTTCAGTAGGCAGGTTGAACTTAAAGGACAGGTCCCGGTAATTGGGGATTTCGTTGCCAACGGACGGCAGCCACCTTCTGATGAACTTGATCGTGGAATAACGGTAATTGATCAAATAAGAGGCTTTCGATCCTTTTTTTAAAAAACCCTCCGTCGAGGCTTCGATCCCCAGGTTGCCAATGGCCAGACTGTGCTCCCGATTGTCTGTGTTGCCATTTCGCATCCGCAGATCAAAAACACCACTGATGGCATTGCCAAATTCTGCCGGAAACGCCCCGGTGTAAAAGTCCGAGTTGGTCAATGTACTCGCACTCAACATACTTACGGCCCCACCCCCGTTGCCCATGCCTCCGAAATGGTTGGGATTGGGCACCTCCACCCCCTCCAATCGCCAGAGCAGTCCCCGTGTCGAATTGCCCCGAATGATGATTTCATTCGACAGGTCATCCCCACCACTCGAGACACCGGCATATGCTTGCGCCATCCGGGCAGGATCAGAAATGGCTGCCGCAAAACGCTGGGTTTCCTCCACAGAAAAGGAGCGGGCACTGGCCATCGCCATTTCATGGAGGGGCTCACCGTACTCCGTCTGGTCAAGGACCGTGACCTCCACAAAAGACATCGTCGCTTCGGTCAGTTCGAGGTCGAGGAATACCTCTTTCCCCGATGAATTCAGGACCTGGGAAACAACTAAAGGCTCGTATCCAAGGTACTGCACTTGAAAATCATACCGCCCGATCGGCAGTTCACCGATTTCAAAATAGCCCTGCACATCGGCATCGGCCCCGCGCAGCGGGCTGGAACCGAGTACAACAATACTCGCCCCGATGAGTGGCATTTGGGTGTCTTTATCAAGTATACGGCCCTTGATGGTACGCCCGCTCAAAGGGATTGGCCTGAGCACGATATGTGTTTTCACTACTTCGAAGCTGATATGGTTGGGCGTTAAAATTTTGGCCAGGCACTCATGCAACGGGCCGGAAAATTCCAGCGTCGTTTTGGGCGACAGATCAAGCTTGCCGTAAGAAAATTGCAGGCCATACCCTTTTTCCAGGTTGTCCAAGGCGCCAGCCAGCGATGTTTTTTGCAAGGAAAGCCGGACGGGCATTTCTAATAAATGCTGGGAGAACAGAAAAGTACTTAACAAGCAAACCAGGAATGTACATGTCCATTTTGCCCCTATTTGTTTAGGAAAAATGTAGATTTGTTTTGCCCGCACCATGCTGAAAAATAAAAAAGAAAATTTGTTTTGTACTTCAAAAATACATGACGAAGTTCCAAACAACTTCGAATTAATAAATATCCTAAAAAGATTAGACCAATTTATAAAACAGCTCTGAGTACAGGACAAAGTTTAATTTTTAAAAACGAAGCTGTTTAAAAATGATTTGTTTTATTTCTAATCAGAATGAGAGCAAAAGCTAAATAATGCAAACTCATCCA
>JBCBRY010000278.1:0-3417 GCA_039819485.1 Bacteroidota bacterium
ACGGAGGATGGAGAATTAGGACTCTACGGAATTTTATGATTTAAATTATTTACAATTTGTATAAGCTAAGGGGCGCTAAAAATGACACTTTTATTTTGGCACATGTTGATTTCATGGCCTAACAACTCTTTTTCAGGCATAAGAAAAGTGTCATTTTTTTTGATCCATAGCTTATACAAATTGTAAATAATTTAAATCATAAAATTCCGTAGAGTCCTAATTCTCCATCCTCCGTTACTCCAGGTACTTGGTAAGGAGTCGGTCCAGTTGATCGCCGTGCACATCGGTTTTTAGGATCACTCCGTCACCATCAATCAGATAGCTGGCCGGGATGGAAGTGAGTTCGTAAAGCGGCACGACATAGGAATTCATACCGTCAAGGTCGCTGACATGGTTGGGCCAAAACAGGTTGTCTTTTTCAATGGCATTCTTCCAGCGGTCTTTTTTTTCATCCAATGAAACACTGAACACTTCAAAACCATCTCCATTTTTAAAGTTGGCATTCTGGTAGCGTTTGTAAGCACCGACAATCAAGGGGTTTTGCGAACGACAGGGGCCGCACCAACTGGCCCAGAAATCTACCAGTACCATTTTTCCCTTCATGTCATGAAGTTGCCGGTTGAACCCATCCGGGTCGTCCAGGTCGATGTTGGGTGCAATGTCGCCTACTTTCAAACCAATCTCTCTTTCAGACAACGGCTTGTTATTGACGGGACTCAGCCCACCACAGGCTGAAAAAATCATCAGGAAACAACTGAATAGGAGTGGGAAGGTGGTTTTGTTCATTCTTGGTTATTTGTTTAATAAATCATGCATACATGCTAATGTGTAAAATTAGCAGAAAGTTGGGAAAAAGCAGTCATTTGATGATTGGCTGGAAAATCCAGTCTATACAGTACCTCAGGACTTCTACCATTTCAAACCGGTCATCTATTAAACCAATTTCCTTCCAGCCTTTGCCTTAATTTTATGCTTCAATAAAGGTGAATGGGAAAATTGAGCTTGGAAGTTTTTCTGAAATGCGCTCCCAGGTTCGATGCACGACCAACCGTTTACGATCAAAAAACAATAGCCATGGAATTCGAAATCCAATATGTTTTAATCATCATTGTCATGTTCTTTTTGGCATCTTTTGAAAACATGATTTTGGGAAAAGATGAAAAGTAAGTGGGAGGCCACCTGTGCAGCGGCTTAATCGATGACGCTACGCTTTATGCATAAAGAGCGCTTTAGGTTTGAATGATGGGCAACATTTAGCCAATCATTGTTTGTCAAAATCCGTAATGCTGTGCGAATAGGGTTTTTTCTCCCTTTTATATGTATTCATCCTAACTGCCTTTGCTCCCGCAGACGCCTACGGCCAGGCAAAATAGAAATGCCTGGCTGACCAACATCAAAAAAAATGTGCGGGCATTCGGAAAAAGCAGGGTAGAACATGTTACCTTTTTCACCTGTATTGGAATAGACGAACAGAAGCATGTTTTAAAATAACTGCGACCTTGAGCTGTTGATTTTCATTTTACAAAACATGCCGCTTCTTCACTTACTTGAAATTTACTGTGCAGCGACCCTAACATTTGGATTGTTTCTTTTTTCAACCTTAGATAATTAGACCCTAAGCTGGTCAATAACATAATCAAGAAAGGACGCCGACGCCCGCGTCGGGCCTGGCTGATGCAAAATGAGTCAATGGCCTTTTTTGAATGCTTTGGTTTTATGGGGCTACAGCCCCGGTTTTCTGTTATCCGGCGAAAACACGCTTTCTAAAACGATTGTACAACGGACAATGAACCCGCCTGTTAGATAGTCCAATCAATTGTACGACGGACGCTTTGCATTGTGAAAACACACTCTTGTTCACGCTCTCTAATCCGAATGATGGATGGGTAGCCCGGCATCTGAACCGGCCGTCCTGGGCCTAGTTCAATTTTAAGCTGGCTCCCACCTCCATCACTTCCAATAAACTAAAAGAGGAATAAACACTGCTCAGTTTACCAGCCAGACTGGTTTTGAAATAAGGTGACTTTCATGGTGGCTATTCGGAGGTGTTAATGGTTAGTTTTTGGATTCGATCTAAAATTGTATGCAATTCATTTTTCTCCTCCTGAGTTGAATAAGTTATATTTATCAATAAAAGCAGGTCTTCTTTTTTTCTGGCAAATACTTCGTGCATGATGGGAGTATCAAAATTGTAATTAATCCACCAGAGCGCATCATATTTTTCTTTCCCCATGTTTTTCCAGTAAAACTCTTCGGCGACCTCCAACTCACCCGGCTCTCTTTTCTTCGCAACTTTTAAATCAAATAGATACCCTTTAGCTGTTTGATCGAGTCCATCTCCTTTGGTATTAAAGGTGTGTAAAATAAAAGATGGATACAATACAAAATCGTCTTCTGTTTTATATTTATAAACGGATAATAAAGATGCGTAATTATTGATGGCTGTTTCTGTAATATTCCGCACATAATTATTTCGACTCAATATCGGATCGTTTTTTAATTGTTCTTCCATGGCAGCTTTTTGGTAAGCTTCCATTTCCTCGGCACTGACGAGGTGCCAGTCAGGAGGGAATTCAATCCGCATATCGAAAAATTCATTGGAATAAATATTTTTTTCGATGTTGCCAAAATCGAACTGGGACGGGAGGGATTTTTGGGGGGAATGGCAGGCAGGTGCAAAAAAAATCCCACAAAAAAAGATTGTTTTTATAAAGTTCATCTGGAGTAGTTCTTGGCTGGTCCAATTATTTTTCAAGCAAATCGGATTGAAACCAAATCAATTTTGAATATGCCGTTAGCATTGTTTCATTTATTTTAAAATACACATCAGAGATTCCTTTATAAAAATGCAGAAATGAATCACCATCCTTGATGTCTCTTTTATAAAAAGGTATGTCCGGAATTAAAAATTCAGACCACTTCGTTCCTTCCGGGATGCTGCCGAATTCTGCTGGCAAATCAATTTTTTCGCTTGCTTTAAAATGGTTAAATACATTGGTCCGGACATTCTTCATTTCACCCAATAAATATTCAGCTTGTGCGCCTGATAATTGTGGGTTGTTTTGTAGCACACTAAAATAATATTGAGTAGTGGCGTAGGATTCTCCGTATTTATTATTTTCTGACGCAATGATCGTATACGCTATATGGTTATCTAAAAATAATTTTTTTATTCCCTTTTTTTCTGCCAGCAGATAATGGTGGCAAAATGCCTGCCCTTCCAGTTCGATCAGCTCTTTGTGTTGAACATCCAGTTCTTCCTCAAGCATTGCGAGTACTTCGTCAATTTGTTTGGTTTTATATTTAACTCCGTCAAAATCAAACGACTGAGTTTCTATCTGTTCATTTTTTATTTGCCGCAGCAGGTCAAGGTCCTGGTTGTTCGCAAAGAAATTTTTAAATTTTTGAACATTTTCT
>JBCBRY010000279.1:0-3238 GCA_039819485.1 Bacteroidota bacterium
CCGCAGAAGGTAAATAGTGAATGGGTGGGTATTGTTAGTCGAAACAGGAGGCTGCTAAATTAACTATTTTCTTAGCAATTTAACAAATCATTGCTTTCTGTTGAACTCATTTGCCAAATTTTCAATTGATAATACCCACCCATTCACTATTTACCTTCTGCGGTTCTCTCTATCTCTAAAGGACATCAAAAGATAATTTTCGCATCGATTACAAAACCCTATTCTTACCAGGCGAAAACTTAGACAAACTCACATCCCAGACTGGAATATTTATCATTAAAATGTCCATCCCATGTACGCGGATACTTTTAAAAACCGAATTTATCATTGCATCATTTTTTATTCGATGATGTTGTTTTTTCCCTTTTCCCTTCATGCTACCAATGCTGATTGGGCACTGACTTGTCCTGCTGATATTTCTGTGGATTTGATGCCAAATGAATGTAACACGTCGGTGGTTTTTGATACAGCGGCATGGTTCAGTACGGAAGAATTGGTGGATACAGTATTTTTTCCGGTTTCGGGTTCCTTCTTTGGTGCCGGCACTTCCGTGGTGACGTTAGCAGCCACTACAATTAACGGCCAACTCGAAGTCTGTAATTTCAATATCATCGTAAATGAATTTCAGCCTGTCAGTCTGGATTGCGAGTTTAATATAGAAATATCTCTCAATGGAGCTTGTGAACGGACGTTCAACGCCTCAGAAATACTTGAACTTGATTCGGCCGGTTGTATCAGTAATTACCTTACGGCAAGAATTAATGCTTTGGGTGAAGTGACCGATCCTGTCATCACGGCCGATGATGTCGGCAGTCCTTTCATCGCAGTGGTGCAACATCAGGTAAATATGACACAATGTTCGACCAACGTAACAGTTGTTGGAGGAACTCCTCCCGCCATCTCATGTCCGGATGATATCACAATTGCCTGCAATAAATTTCTTTTACCCTCGCTTACCGGTATTCCCGATACGGTGGGCTGTTTCAACGATCTCAGCATCACCTATTTTGATGACATGGCTTTAGCGCTGTGTACCGATTCGATCAGCTTCCAAACAACTCGTTCATGGGTTTCGACGGATCCACTTGGTAACATTGATGTTTGTGAACAAGTCATCACAGGGTTGAGGGTAGATCTTTCTCTCATTGAATTTCCAGATGATTATGACGGAATTTCCCAACCGGTTTTGCACTGCTCGGAAGGAATGACCAGAGAAGAAATTTCCGATCCGGTATTTACAGGTGAGCCAATGCTTGGCGGGTTTCCCTTGGATGCAAATTCCCATTGCGATATTTCGGTCAATTTTCTGGATGATGTGGTAAATACCTGTGGTGCAGCATATCAGATTGAACGTGTCTGGACCGCAGTCAATTTGTGTGATGCCAGTGACATGATCAGGGATACCCAGTTCATCGCCATTGTAGATATGGACCCTCCGGTATTTGAAGTCCCCGATTCTGTTTTTGTGAGCACCAATAGTTTTTGTCATGATTCAATTTTGTTGGCTGAAGTGGATATTATTCAGGAATGCTCCGGTTTTGACGTTGAGATCAGGACTCCGTGGGATACCTTAAACACCAATGGTGGTTGGTCTACTATCGAATTGATTGAAGGAAGTTATACCATCTTATATACTGTTTTTGATAATTGTGGGAACCTCGCCAGTAGGATCTCGAACTTGATCATTGAGGAAAGAACTTTGGTGAATTGCCCGCCTGCTGATACAATTGACTGTGATTATTATTATGGCACCATCGCACCTGCTATTGGTTTTAACGACTTCGAAACATTAAATCAGTTGGGAGAACCAGAATTCCATGGCAATTGCAATTTCTCCTTTACCGAAACAGATTCGATTTCTGTAGATGGATGTGGCCGTGGTGTTGTGGTCAGAACATTATCTTCGGATAGTATCCAGATGGATGAATGTGTACAGGTAGTTACAGTTGAGCATATCTCGAATTTTTCCGTCGAATTTCCGCCAAGTATGGATATCTGTGAAGACCCATTGGAAGTTGATTTAGGAGAACCGGTTGTTTCAGGTGTGAGTTGTGAAAATATGGTTACGGAAATGTTCGATGAAATAATTCCAAGCGGTACGGCAGGCTGTTACCAAATAAAGCGATACTGGACCATCACAAATGCTTGTTCTTATGAAGATGTAAATTTAAGTGATGACATCGAACTCGATAGTCTGCAGTTCATGGACGGAGGCGACGGGGTAATCGAGTATTTACAGATTATCAATGTCAATGAAAGGACCGGACCTACTTTTCCGGATGACTGCGGCTTTCCTGATTTACATGTTTTTCAGAATAATTGTGAAATTACCGTCACCGTGCCAACCCCGGAAGTGGAAGGCTGTGGAAATATTGACCTTTCCATCTCAGGCGATTTGGGTGAAATAATGGGAGAAAGCGTCAATTTAGTGCCCGGTCAGTACGAGATGAGTTTCGTTGCGATTGATGAGTGTGGGAAGATCGGGACTTGTGTCGACACATTTGCGGTATTGGATACGGTCGGGCCGGTCGCTCTTTGCAAACCACAGATTGTAGTCGAACTGTTGTTAGCGAATCCATCTTTAATAGAAGTTTGGGCGGACGATCTTAATGATGGAAGTTTTGATAATTGCGGGGGACCAGTGCAGTCCTATTTTTTAACAGATACATTGGTAACTTCTATAACCTATTTCTGCTGTGATGATGGTTTACACCCCGTAACAGTTGTCTTTATGGATGAATCGGGTAATCAAAGCACCTGTAATTCTTCTATTGTTGTGCAAGATAATTTTGGTAATTGTGATGAATGCAATCCATTTCTGGATGGGCAAGTAATTACTGAAACAGGAATTGGAATGAGCAATGTTGAGATCCTCATTGACGATCCGGACAATGGCTATTCGGAAAACATAGATGTAAATAACGAAGGAAATTATTTCATACAGTTGCCAGAAGGTGGTAATTACACGGTTACTCCGTCTAAAAATGATAACCATATAAATGGGGTCACCACTTTCGATGCAGTCATTTTAACACGGCATATTTTAAATGTGGAATTGTTGGATAGCCCTTATAAAATTATTGCAGCTGATATAAATAATTCAAAAACCGTCACCACTTTTGATGTTGTGGAACAAAGGAGGTTGATCTTAAATATTTACAGTAATTTTCCTAATAATTCTTCTTGGCGTTTTGTTCCTGAAGATTTTGAATTTCCAAATCCCTTAAATCCTTTTGAG
>JBCBRY010000280.1:0-3215 GCA_039819485.1 Bacteroidota bacterium
ACGTTCCGGCAACATTTCAAATAGGTTTTTACGATGGTGATAAATCTTTTCTATTCCCCGGTTATTTATTTTTGCCCAAAGGTTTTTCCAGCCACCGTATTTATTTATAGCAAAAAAAACTGCCACCAAAAGCAGTAAATTAATCAATAAAGAAATATAGAGCAGGTAATTCTTCAAGCTTAATTATTTTCGCTACTGACTTTGTTCTTGGTCGTTTCAAAGGCAGATGCTACGGGGTATTCAATGGCGCCTCTCCGTTTTGCTTTTTCTGCAAAGTGCCTTACATGCATAAACAATTTGGCAGCATCGGGTGCTTTCTTCCCGTCGTTCAAAGCGAACGGAAACCAACTGAGCAATTTATGGTGAAATTCGTTCAGGGATTTTATTTCTTCCAATTTTTCCGATTTATTGAGTTCTTCATCTTCTAAGACCACCCGGATGGAAATCGTGATATTGGAAGAAATCAACCGGTAAAAGAAAACGCTGGTCTCTTCATCCCAGGAATTAATTATTTGTATGACTTCTTCTGCTGAATATTGCATAATGGGTTTTAGCTTGAAGCCGTCGGCCGTTAGGTGCCATGAGCTAAAAAAAGCTCATAGCGAACTGCTAACAGGTAACCGCTCATTTCAACACATCCTCGATGCTGACATTTTTTTTGTGCTCGGTGTGTTTAAAATTTTTATTCGGATTGCCCATTTTCAGGAGCCCTTTGATTTGACCAAGAACAAATCCCGGCAACGCCCAGACCGCATGCCATACGGCTTTGGGTGCTTTGCTCAAATACAGCGTCCAGAAAACAGTGAGCGCAAAAATAGCCATTGCCCCAATTAAAACAAGGCTTACAATTGGTCGGACAAAAATCCCAATAGCGGCTAAAACCGATGCAAAACCCAACATGATAAACATCGGAGGCGCTATGGTGACCAAGCCAAACAGCCATTGGTTCCAGCTGAAGTTAAAAATGGCCCGACGAAGAATACCGATTGAATTGGGCATATTTTGAAAATAGGAAAACAACCAACGGCTGCGCTGTGTCTCCACCGCTCCCAGGTCATCTACTTTTTCATCATAACAGATTGCATCCCAGGCATAGGCAATTCGTTCGTTTTTGCGCAGCAAAAAATTCTGAAGAATTTTATCTTCCTGCAACATTTTTTTCCAATGGTGCTTTCCTTCTTCTATTTCGGGGCTGGCCAAATAGGCTTTATACAACTCTGCTTCCACAGCCATCCCACTTCCGGAAATCACTGCGGAAGAACCTATTTTATACGGGGCATACCGGTCGATATAATTTTTGTAAAATTCACCTAATGCGTCGGCACCAGCCACAAGTGAGTCGAGGTTTTTGGCTGTGCGCTGACCTTGAATGGAACGATGGCCTGCATTTGCATATCGGTTAATTGTTTTTAAAAAATCCGGGTGAGCTAAATTGTCGGCATCAAAAACAGCAATGTATTCATGTGGGCGAACAAAATTTTCAATACCGTGAATAATTGATTTAGCCTTTAAATTTAACGGTGGGTCGGGGCACAACACGGTGAGCTTTTCGTGCTGTATGTCCCAACCAGACATATCACAGTTATCCGCAATTAAATATATATGGTGGTGCTGGTGATTTTGTTTGATCAAAGAATTCACCAAGCTTTTTGCAATGTCCACGTTTTTATAAGCGGTAATAATATTTGCAAAGTCAAATTTTTTGGCTTTTTCCGGCACCGGTATTCTCTCTTTTACAAACAGGGAAAAAAATACTGTCATGGTCGGAAGGACCAGGAAGAAAACCAAAAAGGCCGATAAGATCAGGTATATTATGCTCACTATTTCCATGTGCTTGTCTTCTCGTGTTGATCTGGTAAAACTACTGGATTTAGCAGGGTTATAAAAAAATGGGGGGCGTTCCGATGACGATGGATTGAAAAAAGTGTAAAAATGTCATTTTCAAAAAAAATGACATTTTTAACAAGTTTTTCTACTAGTGGAGAAGGGAGAAAAAAAAGGGGGTAGAGCTTTCGTCTTATATTTTAAATGAAAAAATAGAATCGATTTTTTCATTGTTGTTTTTAAAATTCGGGGGGTAGAAGCTGGTCATATCTTACAAGTGCCTGAAAAAATTCCGACACTGGAAATTTCAAAATTCGGGGGGTAGATGCTGGTCATATTTTTGAATGCCGGTCTATTTAAATTCCGACACTGGAAATTTCAAAATTCGGGGGGTAGATGCTGGTCGTAACTTTTTCGGTTTTTGGAGATGCCACAAGATGGCTTGATAAAAGGCTTTCAGGTTGACCCAGTCATTTTTCAAAACAAACAACAAGGTGTTTTTAGGTATGGTGAAAAACAGGAGGAACACTCCAAAAGCCGCCAACTGGAGACCCGACCGATTACGTTGCATGAAAAGTATGCGGTTGCGGTTCAGGTAATAGGTTTTCAATGCAGAGACTTTGTTGACGGAGTAACTTTCCTTGTGGTAAACCTTGGCATTGGGTTCTACGAATACCTCAAAGCCTGCCCTTTTCATTTGCTCACACCAGTCAAGCTCCTCGTAATAGAGGAAAAAATCCTCCGGCAGCATTCCAATCTTGCTGATCACTTTCCTCGGTACCATCATCGCAGCTCCGTGCGCATAGGCTGTTCTTTTGAGCTGCCGATATTGCCCGTTGTCATCCTCGCCTTCGCCCAAAATGCTATTCCGTGCAGTGAACGAATTGACATGGGTGGCACCTACGTACTGAATCACATCGGGCCCACTGCTCGGTCTAGCGATATAATAACAAATTTTCGGACTTGCGACACCAGCTCGGGGGAACTTGACAAAGACTTCCAGCAGTGTTTCCAATGCCCCGCTTGTCAGTTCCGCATCATTGTTGAGGAAGAACAAGAAGTCGCCCGTGCTTTCCTGGATGCCGAGGTTATTGCCTCCGGCGAATCCCAGGTTTTTTTCGCTTCGGATAAATTTTACTTCGGGATAGTGTTTTTTTAAATAGGCCTCCGGGTTCTTTCTGGAAGCATTATCTACCACAATAATTTCAACATTCGAGTAGGAATTATTCCGGATGCTTTCGATCATCTCGCAAGTGACCTCCAGCTCATTATAATTTACTGAAATAATAGAAATGAGTGGTTTCATAGTTTTTTTGGTTTCTGGTTTTTGGTTTCTGGTTTTTGGTTTCTGGTTTTTGGTTTTTGGTTTCTGGATTGAGTGAACCAAAAAC
>JBCBRY010000281.1:0-3062 GCA_039819485.1 Bacteroidota bacterium
AGGCATATTCTCTGAAGCCGTAAAATCGGTCAAGTGAAAAACCAACCCGCCCCAGCGGTTGAAAATGTGCAGGTCTTTGATTAATTCGATATTGCTATTTTCAGAAGGAAAAATCCTGAATGTATCATTTATTCCATCATTGTTGGGGGAAAAAGAATTAGGCACGTATAAATCGAAAGGACGACAATCAGGGTTGGCATTTACCGCCACGGGAACTTCAATCATCGCTTCATATTGACAGCCATTCGAGTCGGTCACCAATAAGTTGTAATTATTTGAAAATAATTCAGTTGGGTTTAAATTATTGTTTACCGGGGGTGACCAGATAATATTGACTGGAATTGCCCCATTCGATAATGACCAAGTTATATTTCCATCTGCATTATCAAAGCAACTGGTCGGGGTTACTTCATAATTTATTTGGTTATCGATTTCGTTGACCACCACCGAGCCGGCAACCACCCCGATACAGTTGGCATCCGTAAAAATGCCCAGTTCATAAATGCCCGGACCGGCAACGGGCAACAAGTATGGATTTTCCGTCACATTGGAAAAACTGCCCGCCACATCACCGTCAATTATATATTGAAATGCCCAAGGGGGGTTGCCGCCCAAATCAATTTCTACAAAACTATTTACGCCTTCGCAAAAATTTATTTCCCCGCTAATGGAGGCCTCCGGGACGGGCTGTAGTTCAACCGGCAAATTGGCCACGATACTGTCGCCACAGAAGTCAGTCACAGTTACTAAAAAATCGGTATTCATATCGACCGAAGTACTCAGGGTAGCGGAAGTCACGCCATTTTCCCATTGATAAGTATAGGGAACAAGGCCACCGTTGACGGAAGGCGAAATGGAAAAAGATTGGCCGGCACATACTTGAATCGACGAAGTGAGGTATTCCAGTGGTTCACGATCTCTGATGGTCAAGGTGGCAAATTCTTGGTCAACACAATCACAAGGGTACTGAATTTCGATAAAAATAGTCTCCTCTGTTTCTACCAGCATATCTTCCAATGCCTCAATGGTTAGCGTGGCCGAGGTTGCCCCGGCTGGGATGACAATGGAATCAGGAACGGAGGTATAGTCACTTCCGCTGGTGGCAGTGCTACTACTGTTGATGGTAAAATAGACCACCAGGTCCTGGTCATTATTATTGGTCAGTCTTTGAAACAGGAATTCACCATTTCGGCAACCCTCCACCGCCACGGGTTCGTCGCTGCCTTCTGAGCGGGCGGTTATTTGCACATCTCCACTAATATCAAATGTTTGAGCACCCAAAAAAACTCCCGAATCCAGGATGTCATCACCGACGTCCGCAATGACCAACCGGATACGATAGGTCTCGCAGGGCACGACGTCGATAGTTGCCTGTAATTGCTCCGTCATGCCATCGTACTCAATTTGGTCGAGGTACAGCGGATCGTAAGCAATATCGCACTCATCTGCTTCCACCAACAATTCATTTTTAATATACAGGTCGGAATTGGTAGCGTGGTTGATGCTGTTGATGGCCACAAACTCATTGGTGCCGGGCACCAGTGCCACATTGATAGCATTGTTGGCAAAAGGACCATTGATGCCCGGGCCACTCACAAAGAAGCCGAAGACGTCATTGAACATGCTGCCCACAAATTCGCAGTATTCTTCGGAGCCAAAGGCATATTCAAAAGTAACCGTTTCGCCCACCGGTATAAAGTCGAACTCAATTCCGCCGACATCAAAGATACTGCCGGGAGCGAAGGTATTCAGGTCGGGGTCATCAGATTGGTTGGCGTAGGCAAAGGTCGATTCAATTTCGGCGTTCGGCCCTTCCGCCAGTTCCACATCGCCGCTGGAAATAATGACACCTTCGCGAAAGCCAAAGATGAAACTGTCGTCCTCAAAATAACCGATGCTCAGTCCATTGTTGATCGACTTGATGTTGAAAACGTTCTTACAGCCACTTTTCAGAAAGACATCCCTCACCAATTGCTCGGTGGAAAGGGATTTGTTGACTTGGATGCCCGTGGGCTGAGCATTGGCGTTCACACACATCGCCAAGAGGAAAAAAAAGAATATTTGTTTAAGTAGCCGCAATGAATTGGAATAATGGATTAAAGTTGTGAACCAAATTTACAGATTAGTTTGGATAATGGAATTTTAAATGGAAGTAAGTGATCGGACAAAAACAAGTAGCACTAAAAATGACACTTTTATTTGGGCAAATGTTTGATTTCAAAGTCTTAAAAATCTTTTTCAGGCGAAGGGAAAGTGTCATTTTTTTTGACCACCTGCTTAGTATTTTTAAATAAACGATTCCGTCAGGTTAATTTGAGTCAACAGATAATTTTTAAATTAAGGTAAATGGTGACACCACTCATTGCCATTCATGAACGACGTTATTTTAATACGCCGTTTTCCAGGCAAAAGAAGCGGTGTCACCATTTATTTAATACTTTTAATTTTTTTGACTAAAAAATCCAGCAGCCTACCAAAACCATTTCCGTTATCGGGAAAGCCCATCTGTCTATGAAAACTAAAACTCTTTTTTTATCAGCTTTATGTTTATTCTTTTTTCAAATTATTAATTCACAAAATATTACTGGTTTGTATCGCACTGGTAAAATACCTGGAGGCGCTGGTTATCAAAGAGCGAGCATCTATTTAAAAAATGACAGTACTTTTCAATTCCGTTGCCTGAATGATCAGTACGATTATTCTACCAGTTATACTGCATACGGTACTTATATCATAAAAAAAGACCAACTGAAATTAATACTTGCTGAAGAATTAAAACCAAAAGTAAAAGTTGATACTGCGCAGGGAAAGTACATTACGTTTTATAGCCCATACGTATCAGGTTTATATGTACATTTATTTAGTCCAGAAGGAAAAAGTATCTCATCCTTTATCCCGAACGAACGGGGAACAAAATACCCTTATTTACCTCCCTATTGTTCGGCTCGTATATTTTGTAGAAGATACGATATAGAAAGTTTAATTATAGATAGGCCAAGCAATGTTTACATTTCAAACTTGCAATCCGATATTGCTTATTATATGGAGACTTATTCTTTCAA
>JBCBRY010000282.1:0-2855 GCA_039819485.1 Bacteroidota bacterium
GTTAGGATTTGCGGCCAACAAGGAGTTTTCAAACAACTTCATATTCAAAAAAGAAGAAATTTAAAAATCAGGAAATACGGTGCGATACAAAGTAACTCCGTCCAATTCTTTCGATTCTTCATCTGAAATTAATCGGTATGATTCAACCTTATTGCCTTTCATGAATTATTATGGTAATTTTAGCAAGGCAATCGAAGCAACGTTTTATTGATTTCAACGATATAACAATCATTATTGAGCGAAAAGCTAAACAAACTAAATTCATCGACAAATCATCCATTATGGAAATTATAAATTTTAGCACGCAGCCAGATGAGCTGCCTTTCAGCATCAAATTCAGCCTCGAACGTATGTACCAGGAATTTGAGTTTTTTGCCAACAACGAAGAACATCCTTATTCTAAATCGTCCAAATTGGTTTTGGAAAAGGCCAACCAGTTTCCTGAACTGAAGGAAGGATTGGAAGATATGAGACAACTGGACAAATATGCCGAGGTCATTGAATTGATTACCCAGCCTTTGTTCCCCGACCCGCTTCAGACCAATGAGATCAAAGCGATCATGGTGCCTTTTCAGTACAAGGCTTTTCGTCCGACCACGCGTTTTTCCAATATCCTAAAAAATGCGGGCGAGGGCTTCAAAATGAGCATTGCCAAATTTGACGAGGCCAATTTTTATATGATGGCCTGCTCGTTCATTTTGGCCAAGTACTACCAGCAGCCGCTCAACTTTGGCCGTCCGATATTCGTGGAAATCCCGGATCGAAAAGCCGGAATCGTCCGCCATTACCGTATCATGTTCAATGCGGATTTTACTGAAATTATCAAAACTGATGCGGCCCCCGAAATAACCAAGAAAGACATCGCAGAGTTGTTGATGCACGGTAATGACCTCGAACTCTGGAAATCCAAGTTTCCGCCCAACAGCTACATTTTCAAGGGCTTTGGCGTGATGAACATGTACGACGCTACCCTGGATGTGACCATTTCCAAAATCCGTTCGCTATTCCTCCGGCATGATGAAAACGTGTTCGATGAATTTCGGGAAAACATGCAGATCCTGTTCGGGATCAAGGATTTGCAGGTGGGCTTTTCTGTTTACAATACAAACTCACAACATGTCTTTGGTTCGTTTTTGCACAAACCAACCCGGAGCCTTTTTATCCAGAAAGACGACGAAGGCAGCTATCGGGACATGTTCTGTGGCGGGGTCACGGATTATTGCATGAAGGAGTTGAATACCATCGCTATTCCCGACATGGATGTCTACGCAAAAAACACCGACTACAATATTTTTTCAAAAAGATTGATTGATAAAGGGATCAAGAGCATGTTGCTTGCCCCCGTTAAATTGGAGAATGGCCTCGTTCAACTACTGGAATTTGCCTCGCCCCGTAAAAACGAACTCAACTCTCTGAATGCCGCTAAGTTGCAAGACATTCTTCCTTTTGTAAAAATAGCGGTCGAGCGCTTTTTCGAGGAAACGGAGAACCTCATGGAAAGCACCATCCAGGAAAACTATACGACGATCCACCCGGCGGTGAAATGGCGTTTTACCAAAGCTGCAACCAATTTCAACAAGCAAAAGAGGGAAGGCGTAGATATGCCGATGTTGGAGGATATTGTTTTTGAAAATGTTTTCCCCCTCTACGGCCAAAGTGACATCAAAGGCTCTTCCACGGCGCGCAACAATGCCATCCAGGCTGACCTCGATTTGCAGTTGTCATTAGTTATCGACACCTTCGGCAAAATCATGAAAATCAAGCCGATGCCCATCTACAAGAAGCTGGTTTACCGGGTCAGGGAAAGCCTGACAAAAGTGCAGGGAGGTTTAAAAGCAGGGGACGAAGTGAGCATCCTGGAATTTTTGAAAAGAGAAATCTATCCTGTTTTCAATCACTTGAAAACATTGGGACAGGAATATCAGCAACCGATCAAAGCGTACATGGACCAAATTGATCCTGAGCTGAACGTAGTCTATAAAAAGCGGAAAGCCTACGACGACAGCGTTACCATTTTGAATGAAAAATTGTCGGCCGTACTCGACAAACGCCAAGAGGAAGCACAGGAGATGTTCCCTCATTATTTTCAGCGTTACAACACCGACGGTGTAGAATACAACATGTACATCGGAGGCTCGCTTTTGGAAAATGACAACTTCGATATCATGTACCTCCACAACCTCCGCCTCTGGCAACTGGAGACCATGTGGGACATTGAACAGAAAGCATTTAAACTGGAGCAGAAGTTACCATTCCCGTTGCAGGTGGCATCCCTCATTTTGATCCACAGCAACTCCCTCGCCATCAAGTTTATGATGGACAACAAGCAATTTGATGTGGATGGTGCCTACAATGCCCGTTATGAGATCATCAAAAAACGGATCGACAAATCCTATATCAAAGGCACCAACGAACGGTTGACGCAGCCGCACAAACTCGCCATCGTGTACTCGCAGGACAAGGATGCCCAGGAATACCTCAACTACCTGACCTTCCTGCAGTCCGAAGGAAAATTTGGAAAAATTGAATTACTGGAGATCGAAGACCTGCAAGGTGTATCAGGACTGAAAGCCATTCGGGCAGAAATCCTGTATCCGCAGAAAAAAGAGAGAAAGGCAATTGCGAAGATAAATGGCAAGGCGGCAGAATTGGTGAAAGTTTGACCTATCTACATTTTTGTTTTTAGTAAAGAGTCCCGAATGGTGCATTGTTTTAGCATTCGGGATTTTTTTATTAATTAAACTAAATATGAGAAATGAGCAATCACCCTAAACATGGAATCGAATTCCAGTTAATTGTGGTTTTCCCACAAAATGCAAGGATTGGAATTTCACGCCACTGGCAACCACTTTTTA
>JBCBRY010000283.1:0-2770 GCA_039819485.1 Bacteroidota bacterium
CCTCCAAAGGGGGAGAAATGCACTTTCTTTTCTCCCCCTTCGGAGGGGGCCGGGGGGAGGAAAAACGGATTGAACGAATTACAATTATTAATTTCTGAACAACTTTACTAAATTCAGTAAATCAGAAAATAAACCCACTCACTACTCGCCTACTCCCCTACCATCCTACTCAATTTAAACTTACTCCAAACTCTTTCCTATCTTGCCCCCGTTTTAAAATGGCCAGAAATAAAATATACAATCCGGCGTGGCGCACACGAAAAGCTTATTGGACTACAACAGTAGTGATATTTAGCTACTTGCGCTTGTTTTTGGCCAAAAAGATGTTGGGGAAAAAATACTACGAAAAGAGGATATTAAAGCTCCACATCAAAAACGCCGAAAGAGTCAAAAAGGCCATCCTGGAATTGAACGGGCTGTTCATCAAAATCGGCCAGCTCTTGTCCATCCTTTCCAATTTCCTGCCCGAAGCGTTTCAAAAGCCACTGGAAGAACTGCAGGACCGTATTCCTCCCCGACCGTTTCACGAAGTGGAAAAAAGAATTATCAACGAGTTTGGCAAAAAGCCATTGGAAATTTTTCAGTCTATTGATGAAATGCCACTGGCCTCCGCCTCCATCGGCCAGGCCCACCGGGCCAAGCTGCCGGACGGCACCGACGTCGTCGTAAAAGTGCAGCACCACAATATCGAAGGGATTGCAAAAGTTGACCTTGAAATCATTCGCAAGCTCAATAAACTGGTCGGTTGGTTTTATGATATCAAGGGGCTGGACTATGTGTACACCCAGATCAGGAAAATGATTGAAGAAGAGCTGGATTTCAAGCAGGAAGCCAGATCGATGCAAACCATCAGGGAAAACCTAAAAGAAGAAGCCGGCCTGGTTATTCCAGAAGTCCACCTCGCATATTCCACCATGCGTACCATGACGACGACATGGCACGAAGGCGTAAAAATTGCCAATACCGCACAACTTGACACCTGGCAAGTGGACAAACAAGACGTTGTTGCCCGCTTGCTGAAGGCTTATTGCAAAATGGTTTTTAAAGATGGTTTTTATCATGCCGATCCGCATCCGGGGAATATCTTGGTAAAAGCTGATGGCACCATCGTTTTGCTTGATTTTGGAGCAGTAGCCCACCTTGGGCAAAAATTAAAAGACGGCATTCCCCAGCTGATTGAAGCGGCCATCAAGAATGACAACACCAGAGTAATCAGCACCATGCGTCAAATGGGTTTTCTGGCCGATGGTTACGAAGCAAATGAAATGGCAGAAAAAATGATCAATGCCTTGAGGAATTTTTTACAGAATGAAGTAAAGCTGGAGGGATTGAACTTTAAGGACATTGAAATCGATCCGTTCAACAACAGCATGTTCGACCTTATTCAGGACATTGGTTTGAGCGGCATCGCCGGAACAGTACAAATGCCCAAAGATTTTGTCCTGATGAACCGTATGCTGACGTTATTGCTGGGCATTTCGAACAGCCTCGCCCCCGAACTGAATCCACTGCACGTGGTCAGGCCTTATGTGAAAGAATATGTGATGGGGGAAAGCGATGATTTGGTAAGCATGGTCAGTGGTTTTTTTAGAAGGAGCGTTTCTACAGCCATTGGCATACCGGATGAACTGCACCGTGTCCTGCAAATTATTGAAAAGGAAAAATTAATTACCCGCACGCCCGACATAAAAGAAAGCGCCAAGTTATTTTATCAAGTTGCCCAACAGTTCTTATATGCAATTCTAATCATTGCAGCAGCTTCCTTCGGTTATTTATTTTGGAGGAACGGCGAAAAAGAATTGGGCCAATATGCATTTTTCACCACGGGCATATTTGCATTTTTATTAATCCGTTCCATCAGAAAAGGGAATAAAATTCATCGGCGGATGTATTGAAACAACTGCTCTCTAAACAACTGCACTTTCCAATAATTTTATTCTTTTATTTTCCACATCCAATTCCACTTTTACACCGATTGGCAAAGTACAGTGATCGTTCGTGTGCCCAAATGGGAAACGGTATCCGACCGGCATACCTTTAAATTGCAAGCGATCCGTCAGTGTCTCATTTAAAGTCAGTGAATTTTCGTCCTTTGAATCACACCCGGAGAAATCGCCCAGAGCTATCCCACAGGCTTTGTCCAATTGGCAGGCTTGCCGCAACTGGGTCAACATCCGGTCAATTCGGTAAGGCTTTTCCCCGATATCTTCGATAAAGGCAATTTTATTTTTGAAATCAACTGCGTAATCGGTGCCAGCCATGGCAGCAAGCAATGAGAGGTTCCCGCCTGCCAGTTCTCCCTTTGTTTTTTTAGACGTAAATGAGAAAGGCTCAATTGATTGATTTTCTATTTGAGGCAAATTAATTTCATGTGGCTCTTGACCCTCTACCAAAACAGCCATTAATTGCTCCTTGGTAAAATCCGTAAAATTAGAAGCGGCCACCGGGCCATGAAAAGTAATGAGCCCCGTTTTTTGATAAAATGCGTTTACAAGTGCCGTTACATCACTGAAACCAATAAATATTTTTGGATTGTTCTTAATGTTTTTATAATCAATTTTCGGCAACAATCGGCTGCATCCATAGCCACCCCTTGCACACCAAACCGCTTTAATATTTTTATCTGAAAAGGCCCAGTTTAAATCATCAATTCGTTGCTGGTCCGAGCCTGCAATAAAACCTTTTTTTGCCTTTATATTTTTTGACAATTTTACTTTGAACCCCAGGCCTTCCACATTGGCCACCGCTTTTTCCAGGCTTTCATCATCAA
>JBCBRY010000284.1:0-2569 GCA_039819485.1 Bacteroidota bacterium
ACGTAAAGGAGCGCTAAAAATGACACTTTTATTTGGACAAATGTTTGGTTCCAATGCCTCAAGACTCCTTTACAGGCAAAGGAAAAGTGTCATTTTTTTGACCAGTTGCATAAGTAAAGGAGCGCTAAAAATGACACTTTTATTTGGACAAATGTTTGGTTCCAATGCCTCAAGACTCTTTTACAGGCAAAGGAAAAGTGTCATTTTTTTGACCAGCAGCTTGCTTAAATGTTTTTGACAAAAATCGACTGAAATGTTTTGAAGAAGTTCTTTGCAGACAAATTTATTTTGCAAGACTTGCTCCGCACATTTCAGTTCGATTAGAGAGCAATCAAAGAGAGCGGATTCTCTTTGCTTCGCTAAAACAACATCCTTATTGGATGATTAATTTTTCCTGGCTCCGTTCTATACCGTCCGTCCATTCTATGAAATAAATACCAGGTGCAAGGCCAATTGCTTTGGCATCTACAACGACCTCTGAAGTGTTCATCTGGTAATCGTACAGCAATGTGCCCGACGTGTTGTACACGAGAAACCTGGATGCTCCCCTGGCCTTCGTTTTTACGGTAAAAGAATTTGTGGCAGGGTTTGGATAAACAGATAAGCCATTGTTCTGCTGTATCCGCTTTCCGGTCTCTCCTGGGCCAATTCTCCTTGGGCATTCCTCTTTATTGTAGCATACTTCCACGGAAGGAGACGAAGTTTCTCCACCTCTGCACACGGCCTGAACACTCCAACTGAAGCAATCAAATGGTGACAAAGGCACCGGGATGAATGTCTGCGAAGTCTGAACCTGGTCCACAAATGGAGGACCGACACATTTACAACCAGTATCGCCATAGTTAATGGAAACGATATAAGAGACTGCACCGCTGACAGGGCTCCATTTCAGGATTGGTCCATTCCCTTCGTCTTCACAAAACAATCCGGCCGGGGTACCGCACTTGACGGGTTCTTCCTCACAGCAGTCTTCTCTTATGGTGAAACTTAATTCTTCCGAACAGCCATCCGGGTATTCAACATTCACCGTATAAACACCGGGGCCTGCCTGCACAACCACGGATTGACCTTCAGAAGTAACTTCGATAGCTGGGCTGGAAGGTGGGAATGTCCAGGTAAAATCAGCACCTGGGCAAGCCAGGCTGATGAACCCAAAATTGTCTTCCTCCACACAAGCAGTAAGGTCGGCATCTGACTGGCACAGTCCATCGCAACCCGCATCACAATTTTCAATGCAGAGGTTGTCGATACCGATTACTTCGCCACCGCCATTCCAGGGTACTACTTCCGGATCAAATGAGATACCCGATACGCCCGACAAAAGCGTGGCCCAGTCGCCGCATCCAGAACCAACCGTCATCGTCCACCCTGCCGGCAACTGACCATTTTCACACAAGCCGATGGGGGCACAGATGTTGACCCAATCATCAGTCTCACTGGTCGAGATACCAGGGTTGTAGGTTGCGCTGAGGGTAGGGTTAGCAAAAGACCCTGCATAAATCGTTAATTCGGAAGCAGGATACGCAGCACCATTGCGGTTGTCTTCAATCAGCTTGTAATCCCAGCAGATACACCTATTTTTGAATTGGGTCCAGTCACCCGAGAACTGGGTCTCATTGTAAACCGTTGAAACACCGGACCCATCGACCAACTGCAAATAGAAATCACCGGCACCTCCCGAAGATCCAGGTTGTTCGATACTAACACCAGTCAAATTGCTCTCCCAGGCCCCTGCCGAAGCCGGCTCCATTTTATCACAGTACGTAGCGGAAGTGTTTTCCTTGATTTCATAAAGGGAAACATCATCAAGGTAAATATGGCCTATTCCGTTGCCAACATTATTCAAATTGGGATTGAAAGGCCGCAACCACAGGTAATCGTAATTGCCTTCCGGGGTAAAAGTAAACTCAACAAAGACCCAACTCCCGTCACCGTCTTCATAGAGAAATACCTCTTCGCTGCCTGTGTCATCCGGGATAAAATAGTTGCAGGAAGAACCACCGCCGGAATTTGAGTTTTGGATGGTATTGGAGAGCAACCATCTACTTTCTGTCACAAGTCCCTCCTGACGGTAGTAATATTCCAGCTTATACATCTTACCTTGCTCGAAAGCATGAGAGATGGCCATGCCTTCTCCCCTCGATGCAAAAGGAACACACTCGAATTTGTTCTCGACAAATGCATGGGCATATTTTTCTCCTTCCACTGCCGACACACCCTGAAAACTTGATAAATTATCCGGCGTGCCACTGGTGGAAATCCAATTGTTAAAACAACCTACAAAAAACGCGTCCGCCGAAGGGTTACAGTTGGCTTCAAACCCTTCCGATAAAATCAATGTTTGTTGCGCATCAAGTGCCAAAAATGCACATAAACAGACCAATAATGTTTTCAGTTTCTTTAAATAAAATTCTGTTTTCATAATAACAAATAAAGTGTTTGGTTATCCCTACTCTTTTAAAGGATTTTCGGATTCCTCCTTTTTTTTAGTGAATATGGTAAGCAGGAACATTGATGCACAATGCTCCAAAACTCATTACCCAATTGAGTAAAATCGAATTAATGATTC
>JBCBRY010000285.1:0-2489 GCA_039819485.1 Bacteroidota bacterium
GTGAGCATTCACAGTCACGTTGAGATGCTTCGAGCCAAAGGAACCGATGCCTTGGCGGCAGTGCAGTAGCGGCTCATGAGGCCCGGTATGATGCGATTGTAGAGCAAGGGTTGAGGGTCAATCCACTGGCGATACCTTCCCCTGAGGCACCGAAGAAACGAGACCGACCGAAACACTCACCGCCGCACAATTTACTAGAACGTTTGCGCCATCAAAAAGCATCCGTCCTCGACTTTATGCATGATTTTGTCATCCCGTTTGATAATAATCAGGCCGAACGGGACGTCCGGATGATGAAACTCAAGCAGAAAATATCGGGTCCCTGCCTCAGTCCGGAAGCAGCCCGATATTTTCTGCCGAATCCGGGGCTATTTAGCGACGATGCGGAAGCAGGATCGCAATGTTTTCGATGCACTCGTGGACTTGTTTGCGGATAATCCTCAACTGCCTCTACCGCAGGTTGAGTAGTTACATATTTTTTTAATTATTCCGTATAATTACAGATTTTTATTTAGTGTAAAAAATTTATAAGTTCTTAAGAAATTGGTTCAGCAATTTTACTGGCTGATTATTAAGATTTCTTTTCCCCTTTGGGTACTATTACAGTTTTCAGAGGGGTACATGGTGTCCTCCCAAGCGGTGTCCTTCCAAGCTTCGAAGCGGTTTCTGAAGGGTTATCTACAGCCCTCACCAATCCCTTCAAGCAATTTCTCTGAGCCATTTTGTAGTGCAGGGTTTGAGAGAATCTAACCATTCACGAACCCATTTCAGTAAATTAACAAGCGACTGACTACGAGCTTAAAGAGTACAGTCAGTAGCTTTGACTCGACTGAAATGCAAATTTCTTTGTTGCCTGCCCAAAAAAACTCCACTCAGCTTTTTTGAGCAGGCAAATCACAAAGATGATCGTGATGATCATGCAATCTACACAGCAGGAAAAACAATGAGAAGTCTATTTAAGCATTCACCTTGGGATGCTCTGCTTTTAGCGTGCACAATCTTTCAACTGGTTTTTAATCTGTGGTTGGTAATAACTTGGGGTTCTCGTGGCCTTCTACAGAATTTTGCGTTCTTTCCCATCATGCTTTTCGTATTTTGGTACAACGCACTGATCGCTACCCACAACTTTGTTCATACTCCCTGGTTTAAAGTTGATTTTCTTAACTCTGTGTATGCAGTTTTCAATTCTGCGAATCTGGGTTTTCCAGTGACGCATTACCGCTATATCCATTTCAACCATCATCAATACGGCAACGATCGCCAAGACTCTAATGGCAATACCCAGGATTGGTCTTCAACATTTGCCAATGGCAAAAATGGACAGCACGAGAACGTGATTTCCTATTGTGCGCTTGCTATCTTTCGGGATGATGTGCTTGCCTCATTTCGACAGGCGAAGAAGCAACGGGACATTGTTCAATTGAGTTTGGAATCTGCTGCTTGTTGCTTAGCGGCGTTGGGATATCTTGTCATTTCCTGGCAATTCTTTCTCTTTTTCTACTTGCCTGTTTTCTACCTGGGTTGGTTTTTCACCTACTTGGCGAATTACTACGAACACTTTGGTGCCGCTCCTGGAAATTTATACGCCGATTCCACTAGCTACTACGATCGCACCTTCAATCTATTTTTTTGTAACGAAGGCTATCACCAGGAACATCACCTGCGTCCTAATGTCCATTGGACGAAGCGTCACCAGATTTACCAGGACTTTCGTGAGAAGTTAGATGGCGTTGAGCGGACAGTGCTCAAGTTTCCCCATGTGTTTGGGTTTCTCCACCATCGTGATAGGTCTGAGATTTCTAACAACTGTTCATTACCTTAATTTGTGTGAGAGTTTGAATTATGGCGTGGATTAGTATTTTTGTTGCAGGTCTACTGGAGATTGCCTGGGCAGTGACTCTGAAGATGAGCGACGGCTTCACCAATTTTTTGCCGACTGCCATTACAACCGCTGTCACTATTATTAGCTATTTCTTTTTGGCGCAGGCACTCAAAACGATTCCTGTGGGGACTACCTACGCAGTTTTAACTGGAATTGGAGCATCCGGCACTGTCATCGCAGGTGTTCTCTTCTTTGGCGAAACCTATGGATTGCTTCGTTCTCTTTGCATTGGCTTGATTGTTGTTGGTGTCACTGGTTTAAAACTGCTCTAATTGTGAGGAAAATTTCATCATGCTTCTTATTAGCACTCAAATTGGACTTAGCCCGATTCACGGTATTGGACTCTTTGCCGATCAACTCATCCCCGAAGGAACCGTCACCTGGAAGTATCATCCCGATTTTGATGCTTCCTACACCGAAGATGATTTTCTAAAAATGCCCCAAGCGGCGAAGATTCAATTTCTCAAATATGCCTACTACGATAAAGAGTTGAATCTGTACATTCTCTGTTCAGACGATCAACGGTTTATCAACCATTCCTCTGAGAGCCCCAACATTCTTTCTACTCCTCAGCAAGATGTAGCAGCCCGCGATATTTTGCCAGGGG
>JBCBRY010000286.1:0-2479 GCA_039819485.1 Bacteroidota bacterium
CTCCACCCGTTTCAACCACTGCAAAATATCATCAGCAAATTGCTCGTGCGAGATAGGAGCTGTTTCCATCTCAATATCCAGTGCGGGCGCCATATCCAAGCGGTCGGTGATTACCTTTACGGTTTTAATAAACAAATCGGCTTGCTTGCCGGGATTGTCCTTGGAACGGTAAAAATGATAGGGGGCCAATTTCAATCCTTCCTTTTGTCCGTTCGCCCAGTTTTTGTGAAAACATGGATCGACATAAGTCTCCCCCTCCGTCGCTTTTACAAATGCAAAAGAAATACCTTCATTTTTAAGGGCCGACCAATCAAGGTCACACTGAAAGTGCGAGACATCTATGCCTTTGGAATTTGACTGCATGTGGTTAATTCATTTAATCTTCATTTACCTCCTCACCCTCTTCTCAAGGCTGCAACTTTGCGGCCTTTTCAAAGATGCTGTTCAACCGGTTGTTCTTCTTCTCTTTTTCGTCTTCCACTCCTCTTTCTTCGAGCGCTTCCTTTTATATTTCCATTTTTTGGGGCGCGGCTTCTCATGCTCCATAGAGGGTGCCAACAGAGGCATCAACCGAGGATTGCGAACCGCAGCTTCCACAAGTTCAACGGGTAGGGCTTCGTCAAATGCTTCATCGTCGGACGATAATTCTGAAACTCCATAGTCACTGAGGTTCTCATACTCATCACCTAGCTTTTTTGCCATTCGACTTCGTAGTTCTCTTGCTAAGCCAGAGGACCACGCAAGATCCTGCCTTGCATTTCCATCAGTATGCAAATCGCGTCCTTGTGGGTCGAAGCCTTCGACTTTATCTGGATCGACAATATCGCGAGGAGGCTTTGTCATCTTCACCTGTTCCACCAAGGCTGCACCAAATTCAGATGCCGGACTGTGGTGACTTAAAATGCCGGCCGCGCGGGCCTCGTCGAGTCTTGCATTGCCGCGGTTGAGATGATCCTGTCCACCTGGCGTTCTAGTAGCAACGCCGGGGTGATTAAAGTCCGGCCCGCCAACGAGTGGCAAGTCGCGGGTGCGAGTGCGGTTCCCTTCATGCCAGTCCATTCGAGTTAGGGTCTGGCCGTGCTTGCCTACACTTTTTGTACGTACGTTTGGGTCACCTGTCATGCCAGCGTCGCGCATGGTGGCCAACGTTCCGAGAAAGGTTTCACCACCTTCGTCATTGCCCGTGCCGCGCACGTCGCCGGGACGCTTGACCGCCTTATCACGTATCTTTCTGTTCTGCCTCTTGTGATTTTTTTTGTACTTCTTATGTCTCGGATCCATATGCTCGGCCAATGCGCGCAATTGCTGTTCGGCCACAGGGTCTCCCGCTAACTTTGCTGCAATTGTTTTTCGCCGCTCTCGGTAGATCGGCCTGGATTTAACAGGCACCTGCTCACCAGCCAAATCGAATGTTTCCTTTTGTGACCTGCCAGTTCCAAAAAGCCTTCGAGGTGGTGCCACAGCTGAGAAGGTAGGAACGGGAGCCTCAGCTATTGGCACGAGGTAAGCGCCCGATGGATCGAGTACATAACGTCGATAGCTACTGCTGACGTAGACACCGCCTCCCTGGTTAGCTGCCTCCACTTCGGGTCGAGCGTCTTCTTCGCCCGGTGGTGGTGGTTCCCCGACTTTGTACCTCATTGCCTGTACAACATTTCCAAGAGAGGCCGCAGTTTTTCCAGTCTTGGTGTCAGCTTGTTTTCGAACAGTATATCGGTCTGCCATCGCCTGCAATTGAATGGCTTTTCGCATCAATGGGCTGGAATTAGCCATTTCATGAAAAGTTTTAAACTGCATTGCTCTTGGACTATTATCTGCTATGTCTTGTAATTTTCTTTGTATAGATGCTTGCGGCCGATTATCGACAAATCGGAATACAGAGCCACCACCGCTTTGTTTTTGGGTGACCTCATTGGCCATTGACCGGTTCTTAATTTCCTGCCTTTTATCGAAGTGAGTTTTCATACGATCTATTTTTGGAGCTCTCAATAGTTCATTGGATGGCACCAGGCATTTTTTAGGAGGGTCTTCGAGAATTTTTCAAAATTTCGGACAAAGACTTTAGATCACAACAGATAAAATTTCGCCATACTTGGATTGTATTTTTCAGGTTATTAATTCCTAAGTGATGTAAAAAACTCTTGTAAACAAACATACAGGACAGCGCGCTCCCCTCTCTATTTCAACGAACTACTATCTTAAAACCAGGTAACGTCTTAATAATATTAATACCCATAATTCTAAAACGTTACCCTTAAATTACTATGTACTTTTTGGGAAGGTCCTTGTGTATGCTTGAGTGAGAGAAAACTGTTAGAGCAGGAGGTCTTTTCCCTTTATGTCTGAAAATTAACCTGAATGAATAGCGCTTTACAACTTCCGTTACCCATTTGTTTTAAATAAGCAGGTGGTCAAAAAAATGATACTTTTCCTTTGCCTGAAAAAGAGTTTTGAGACTTGGAAATCAAACGTTTGTCCA
>JBCBRY010000287.1:0-2460 GCA_039819485.1 Bacteroidota bacterium
TAAAAATAAAGCAGGAATTATTGCCCAGGCTCTCAAATACCAGGGTTTATCTATATTAAAAGAAAAAGAGGCCGGCCGGCTCCATTTCATCCCTTCTTGTTGTTGAGCTATGACTTCAAAAGTGTAACTACCTGGTGCCAAGCCATTTACATACCATTGTTTTGCAAATCCACTTTCCGACCAGGATGAGTCAAGTCCTATTAAACGGGTTTTGTAAATGACCTGATCTACCGGAAAAGACAAGGATATAAATTCGAACTCAATGCCTGCATTATATGGCAGCACTTCATTATTGCGGGCATGGTAATAATCCCGTTTTACATTAATGATAACTTTTTCAATAATTGGTTTTGGTGTAATGCGAAAATCAGATTTTTCATTATTAAAAATAGAAAGCCCATAAGCGGTCCCGACCCATAAATTACCTCCGTCGTCAAAGACGAGGCCCATATCAGTAAAACTGTTGGCAGCCAGCCCAGATGATTTATCAAACAAAAAAGAAGCAGCTTCATTATAAGCCACTAAACCACTTGTGGTAGCTACCCACAACGTTCCATCTGGGGAGATAGCCAATGCATTCGAAGGTTCATCTCTTGGAATTTTTTTCAAATCCATTCTTCTTACAAAAAAGCTATCATCTTGAACTCGCTTTGCATTAAAAACACCATCGGTCGTCGACAAAAACAAGTCATTGTTCTGGTCCGCAATAATGTCTTTTACTTCAAATTCAATGTTTATTTTTTCATTGATAGAAGGGCTTAAGTTTTCGAATAAATTCTTATCATAATTAAATTTGTACAAATAACTTTCCTTTCCTTTTCCTCCAGCAAACAATTCCCCGTTGGGCGATGAATAAATAACTTTGGAATAAATTAACTGCTGCTCATTAAAGAACGCACTTTCCCCATTTTGATCAATTTTAATTAAACCATGATTTATATTTCCCGCTATCCAAATATTGTTTTTTGAGTCTTTTGTAATCTTGGAAATAGGACTGTTGCTGTTCGTGATGTCATTTCTTTTTTGCGCACTTAAATTATTTTTATCAAAATTATAAATACTACCACTCAAACCACCCACCCAAACATTCATTCCGTCATTAAACGCAGACAGGGGAATGTTCTCAAATGGATATTCCGCAAACCCTGATTGCCATTTAATATAGCCGTTTTCCAATTCATAAATAGCTTGTTTATTTGTTTCGTTTTCGTCTCCGATCACCAAAATATTTCCATTAGGGGTCAGGCTGAGCGAGGTAATAGAGGGACGGTTGGCAGTACCCAGATCAAATTGGTCGAACAAATCGGTTTTAAGTAAAACGGTATTTTCCTTTCCTGTCGCCCAGAGTCCATTATTTTGATCGGAACTAAGGCCAACGACATCGTTGAAAGGGAGTTTTTCAATTTTCTGGAACGAATGTGATGCATCTGAAATATTGGTGTAGTACAACCCATCATTCCAAGTACCAACAAAAAAGTCGTTATCGTTATGTATGAGCCCGATGGATACACCGTCTGGCCCACCGATTTTTTCAACCGGCAAGGGATCATTTTGCGGCTGGAGTTCTACCTGAATTACACCATCCCGCATCCCGATCCAGGCCAGGTTGCCCTCTATCGTGACCATGCAGGCCGCTTCTTCCAGGTTCCGTCCCAGGTTTTGCTGAATGAAATTACCCTCCGTTTCATCAAAATAAAAAAGCTGCCCGCTGTGAGATAAACACCAGAGAGTTCCACCGGCATTTTCAGCGAAAGAAAAACTTCTCGACAATACACCAAATTCCTGGTTGTTGCCAATTCTGTACTTCTTGAGATGGCCGTCGTCAAAAAGCACAACCGATTGATTCTCGCCGATCCAGACACGCTTTTTACCATCAATAAAGATTGTTTTGGGATAGTAAAGTTTGGAATCCGTATCCTCTGGTATTCCTTCCATTAATGTCTGAAAAACCAGGGAGTCCGGAAGATCATGTATTTCGGTCAGTCCAAAATCATGCAGTACCAACATCCGGTCAGACGTTGAGCGGGTCAGCGCCTTGGCAAAACCTCCGGGTATTTCATTCTTGAAAAAAACGGATCGCTGTCCGTCGAATCTCACCACTCCTTTATCCGTCGCCGACCACACATAACCTTGTTGGTCGGAGGCGATGCCCTTGATCAGGTCCTTGGACAATTTTGATCCAAAATCATAGACAGTATACTTCTGAGGTTGAGCATCAGTATTGATGGAGATGAGTACGGAAAGGCTGACTAAAAAGGAAAACGTTCTGCAAACCTTCTTTCTCCAAAAGCATCGTGCGAAGCCAAAACCGAAATCCTCAATTCGGGACAAATCGATTCTCATTTCCTTCTTTTGCACAAAGGATCTCAGTATTTGGATAAGGACTGTTTTCATAAAGTCGACAATATAATATTTAATTGACTAAATGGACTATTTCCTTCCAATAGGATACTTGTTTAG
>JBCBRY010000288.1:0-2432 GCA_039819485.1 Bacteroidota bacterium
GAATTTTCTTCCATAACATCCTCTATTTTTTCTTCCGGCGAGTTGGTATTATTTTTTTCATCCATTTTTAAATAATTTTTTATTCCCGAAGAAAATTCTGCTGAAGACCATTCAGGGAACATTATGGATGAAGGAAATGCCGGGACACAAATCATCAGGGGTGTAAAATTTAGGAAGGAATTGCTTGAACGTATTCCTGTTTTTCATTTTCCGGATGAGCTAAAGCAAGAAGATTTTAGCTTAAAGACCGTTTTGTCACCGTTGTTTAATTTAAAAGCAGACGATTTTATCGACCATATCAAGAAAGTTATTCCAAAAGAAAAATAGGAATTTTCTAACAACTTCAATCATTAAACAACTTCAAAATCAAAAACATGAAGTGCCCAAATTGTGAAACCATTTTTCCGGATCATTTTTTCAAATGTCCAAGTTGTCAGTACTCGGTCCAGGCTAACCACATTTCTTTGCAAAAAAAAGATGGACTGGCATTCACCACATCAGGACAAATAGCCCAAATGAAGAATGAAAAATTGCTCAACCAGTTGTTAAAAGTTGACGGTCTGGATGAAAGCAACCTGAGCAGTCATTTGACGATAGTTGACCTGGATAATTCTCTTGAAAATATCACTGCCGGTACAGTTAGCCGCCTGGAAAAATTAGAGGATGCCCTTTTGGGAAAGAATGATGAAATGATGTTGCAGGGTATTCAGATATCCAACCTTTTACAGGGACAAGCGGATAAAATTGAAATGATCAAGACCGGGATAAAATTTTTGAAATACAAACATTATAAAGAAGCGGTCGAGTGGTGGTCTATTAATCGAGACAATTTGGAACCCACGGAACGGAGCATGTATTTGCTGTTGTTGGTTTTTGAGTCATACACTTACTTACTGTCAGGCAACAAAACAAAAGCTGAAGAAATACAAAACAAAATCAGGAACCATCCTTTGTATGCTAATTATAAGCAATAATTGATATGCCATATAGAGAGGAAATAGCTTTACTCACTTCCGATGTGTTGCATCCTGTAAATGCTGGGAAAAATTATTTATTAATCATTGCCATTGACAGTTACAAAAATGGTATCAGGCCGCTCGACAATGCTGTTTCGGATGCTTTGGCATTTAAAGAATGTTTGGTAAAAAATTATCAGTTTCAAGAAAATCATTGCATCGAACTATTTGATGAAAATGCCACCCGGCCAGCCCTGATTGAATTGTTTGATGAATTGATTGAAAAAGTACAATCCGAGGACAACCTCGTTTTTTATTTTGCGGGACATGGGAAACTGGTTCATACAATTAAAGAAGGATATTGGTTGTTAGCTGATGCATTTTATGGGAAAAGGGATACCTACCTTGCTAATTATGAAGTGCAAAAATTCATCCGTAACCTAAAAGCAAGACATGTGTTTGGCATAGTGGATTCATGTTTTTCAGGAACGCTTTTCAGGAGGAGCGAACCTTCGCCTCCATCAAATTTGTACGACTATAATTCCCGTTATCTCCTTACTGCAGGTCGCCATGAGCCTGTTGAAGATGGTTTTCCCGGAGAGCATAGTCCTTTTGCGACCTGCTTATTGGAGATCCTGGAAAAGAATACGCAAGAGTATTTATGGGTAGGGGATCTTTGCCGGTCCGTTTTAAAGAACATCCGATTTAACGTGGACGAGCAAACACCAAGGGGAGAACCACTGCAAAAAGTAGGTCATCAAGGAGGTGAATTTGTTTTTATAAAAAATGGAATTAAGTGGCCTCCGAACAAAAAGGCACGAAGTATTTCAGTTGGACAGGAAAGGCAGTTTTTGTCAGATTATTCTTCACTTTTCAAAAAGCAAACAGGTGAGGAAGTTTTATTTATCTCTTATGCCAAAGAAGATGAATCATCAAAAACTGAACTTAAAGATCAGCTGAGTAGTCTTTGCGCTAATAATAATATAAAAATTTTGACCGACGAGGATGTTCCGATTGGGGTAGAATCTTCAACGTATATTGAGTCCGTCTTATACCAGGCTGATGTTATCATCTTTCTACTTAGCTCAAATTTTTTTAGATCGAATCGAATACAAAACAGAGATGTGAAAATAGCTTTACTTCGCCATAAGAAGAGGGAAGTTAAATTAGTACCTATCTATCTCAGGCCTTGTTTTTGGATCAATGACGATTTGGCAAAAATTCAGGTACTTCCAAGAAACAAGGTACCTATTTCAAAGTGGTCTGACCACGATGAGGCTTGGCTGTCAATAATTTTAGAGTTAAATAAAATACTTAAATAATTATATTGGATTATGTGCTTGGACAAAAATAAAGAGCGCTAAAAATGATACTTTCATTTGGGCAAATGTTTGATTTCCAAGCCTCCAAACTCTTTTTCAGACAAAGGAAAAGTGTCATTTTTTTGAACCGCCACTTAATTTTTTTCCAAAGTAT
>JBCBRY010000289.1:0-2370 GCA_039819485.1 Bacteroidota bacterium
ATTTTCAATGAAAGAATCGTCTTCGCCTTCTTGCTCTGTCTTTAAAATAAAAACAGCTCCTTCCTGTCCACTTTCGTCAAAAATGAAGTTAGGTGGATAGGATAAAGTGAAGTCTTCCCTTGTTACTTCAATATCTCTTTCTTGGGCGCAACTAATTGAAATGTATAGAAATAAATAAAATATGTATTTCCTCATAATTCGCTTACTTTAATTTTTAATGATTGTAGCTATTTGAAATATATATATCAAAGGAAAAACCACATAACTAATCCATTTTGTAAATAACCCATACAAAGGTTCATCGGTTCTGTTAGTTACGGCTTTAGCGAAAAAAACTGCAAGCTTTGAACCAAAATGGAAAATAAAAAATGACAAGCTAAAAATCAATAGGATGAAAAAAACTTGATTATCTATGGCTAAACGATAATAATCTACAAAATGGAATAACGTTATTATTGCGACTACTACCGTCATTAAAATTCTGATATTGAACCCTATTTGAATTTTCTTAGTAATACCAGAGAAAATCAAAAGGTTAAGCAATCCAAAAAGTATTATATAGGCAATTTTCATTCAATTTAAATTAATATTAGACAGACCTTTACTTTCGCTTATGTATTTTTTGCTTCGTATTGGATAGGGTAAATCCTACTTTTAAACCAGCGCCCAATCCAATATTAAACTGTCCCGTAGCCTCAAATTCTTTGTTTTTTGTATCCACTATACCTGTTACATCTGCTCCAATATGTGCAGAACCAACCGATCCTCCGATTGTAACACCTAATTTTACACCAAAGAGAGATACACTTGGCGTTACAGATCCATTAAGTGCAGATGCCTTCGCATTAGCACCTAATTCAATGCCAAACTTCCCCTCGTCTCCTGTATGCAATCCTGCCTTGAAATCTGCATTTGCTTTAAAAGCACTACCTTCAGCTTCTACGGCAATATTATTGTCTTCAGTACCGCCTCTAAGCTCTACTTCAGCTTCCAATCCATGTACTTCAGCACCACCTCTAACAGAATTTTCCGTTTTTTCAAATTCTTTACTGGCACCGAAGCCTGACAAACTCCCTTCTGCCTTTCCAAATTTACCCTCGATTTTACCTTCTACATGGAATCCTTCAACACTTGTCTTTGTTGCAGTTTCAGTAAAAACCATAGGCTCTGCACTTCCACTTACTTGTATGGATTCCTGTTCGGTCAAAGGGCCTTCGGGACAATCTCCCGTTGGACATGGCATCATTCCATCAGGGTCAAGGAAGAACACGGGATTGTTGAATGCGTAGTTGTACGGTGAGTGCCTACGCATCAAATCGGCCTTGGGATCAATGTTCCACCAACGGATGCCCCATGGGTCGTATGTCCTAGCCCCAAAATCATAAGTTCCCATGGCATTGTTAAGGCTTTCGTCAAGTTCCATGCCACCGAACTTCCAACGTTGTGCGGTACTGTTGCCCAATGGCGATACACTCGTATTGTACCCCTTCATCTTTCCGCCGAAAGGATAAAAATTGTTCTCCTCCACGATCTCCAACGTTCCGTTGTTGTCGGTGTACGACAGGCGTACATTGTCCACGTGATCTTTAAATTGATAAACGTACCTGTAACCATTCCCATCGGGCATTACATACCCCTCTGGTTGGTTGAAAAACTGCAACTGACCTCCCTCGTACACGTACCCGTTGGCGTACTCCGTTACCGTACCGTTACTGGCCGTCTTTTTGAGCTTCGTGCCGTCGGCGGCATAGACCATCGCTATGTTGCCCGTTGCCCCGAAGTCCACCAAGGTGGGCATATTGAGGTGGTTATAGGTTATCGAATTGATGCCCTTGTTTCGGTCAATCTCTAAATTTCCATTCGGATCATATCCGAAGTCATCGTTCGTGTTCGTACCATCTTTGAAACCATAGGAGTCGTTACCGCTATCGTTGATGCGCAGTACCTTGTTCCCGCTATCATATACATAGCCCAATACGTCCATATTGCCGAAGGATGTACTGCCTGTGTTCAAATGTCCCTTCCTTGTAAGGCCAAGGACATTGCCGTTCTTGTCATACGACAGATTCGTAAGGCTGTACCTTTGATCGGCGGTATTGTCGATGGACGACACGAGCCTGTTCAACGGATCGTACCCGTGCCTGTACCACCTCAAAGAGTTGTCCGTATTGGCCGTGCGCCACTCGGTCTCAGCTATGTTGCCATTGTAGAGCGACGTGCCACCGTGCAATACGGTGTTGTAGTTCACACCAAAGGCAAAAAGGTCCGTGCCCAAACTGTTGGGATCGTTGATTTGCTTTAGCCAGCCTCTTACGTTACAGTTTATACGTTCCTAAAAACCAAGGATAAAAAAGCAAAAAATCAAAGAGC
>JBCBRY010000290.1:0-2343 GCA_039819485.1 Bacteroidota bacterium
CCGGCGCTGCGGAGCAGCGGCTCGGGTGGCTGCCATACATTCAGGGCTGTCCCCATGTTTATCAATCAGTACATTTAACAACGAAGTTGTTTAAAAACTCCTTGCTGGCCGCAAATCCAGTCTTTTGAGGGGAGGTGGCCGAAATTTTTTCAGCGATAGCGCTGCTATCCCTTCTAAAATTTCGGCCACCTCCCCTCAAAATCCTAGTATTTTCGACTCAACAGGAATTTTCAAACAACTTCAACTTCAATCATGAAATATCCAAGATTTTTCGATGCCCAGTTACTGGAAAAAAGAAACCTGATGATAGAAGAAGGCATTGACCCTTATCCATATCAGTATGATTGTTCGCACACCATTGGTAACATTTTAGCGGAACAATCTGCACTCCTTGCGAATGGGCACCTGGTGTCAACGACAGGCCGGGTTAGTTCCATCAGGACGGCAGGCAAAGCTGTTTTTATAGATTTAAAAAAAGACGGTGTACGCATCCAGTTGTACGCCAGAAAAGACGATTTAGGCGAGACCAACTGGAAGTTGCTGGACAGGTTTATTGATCTGGGCGATATACTTTGGGTAGCAGGAACGGTCTTCAAAACCAGAAAAGAGGAATTGACCATTAAGCTCGAAAATGTACAGATGCTATGTAAGGCGGTCGTCAGGATCCCAATGGGAAAAGAGACCGGCAACAAAACCTATTACAAAGCCGAAGACCCAGAGATCATCTTTCGGGAAAGATACACTTACTGGACCATTTCACCCGAAGCAAAGCAGCTTATGGAGCTTCGGTTTCAAATCATCCAGATGATCCGGGAATGGATGCAAAAAGAGGGGTTCCTGGAAGTACAGACCCCCACCATTGAAATGATTTATGGCGGGGCTGAGGCCCGGCCCTTTGAAACGCAGGTGTGGGCACTAGACCGGCAAAAAGCTTACTTGAGGATTTCCCCGGAACTGTATTTGAAAAGATATATAGCGGGCGGTTTTGATAAAGTCTTCACCATCTGCCAAAATTTCCGGAACGAAGGCATTGACAAAAGCCACAACCCGGAGTTCACCATGATGGAATGGTACGAAACCGGAACCGACTACCAACGTCAAATGGAGCGGTTCGAACAATTGACCGAGTACCTGGTAAAAAAAATACATGGTTCCACAGAGATCGAATACCAAGGACAAATGCTCGATTTCAAAGTCCCCTGGCGGCGCCTGAGCATCGTCGATGCACTCAAGGAATACGCCGACCTCGATGTCCTGAAAATGGGCAGGGACTGCCTGAAAAAAGCGTTACAGGCGCATGAGATTGAGTTCCCCGATGATGCCCCCAAAGGTATTTTGATAACCCTGCTGTTTGAAGAATTGTGCGAACAGCACCTGATACAACCCGTTTTCATCATTGACCATCCCTTCGAAATATCACCCCTGACCAAAGCCAAAAGAGGGGCGCCCGGGTTCGTCGAACGGTTTGAGCCGTTTATCAATGCGATGGAAATTGGGAACGCCTACAGTGAAATGACCGATCCTGTCATCCAATACGACCGGTTTGCGGAGCAAAGAAACCAACCTGACATTGAGAAAAATACAGACTTTGAAAACCATCCGATTGACCTGGACTTCATCAAGGCCATCGGTGTTGGCATGCCCCCTACGGGTGGTGTCGGCTTTGGGATTGACCGCGTGATTATGCTGTTGACGAATTCGGCAAGTATTCGGGAGGTCTTGCCGTTCCCGATGATGAAAAGGAAACAGGTTGCCATAAACAACACCGCGGTGCATCAATAAGCAGGTCCGGTTTACTTTGTTTTCTTGAGACAGGAATTCGAAAGCGTCGGGGATGCCCATTTATCAGTTGCCTGGGAAAACTAAGGAAAACTTCTTTTATTGCTTTTTTGTACCAAGTAAGTCGGCTCACAATCAATTGTCGAACCATAAAAAAAGAACGCTGTAGTTCGTTCCTTAACGAGAAAAATTGCATCGGAAACTTTTCTGTTTTTCTGAGTACATCAATGAGGGTGAAAGGAACCTCATTTCGATATTTCCTCAAATGGCAGAGTTGGAAAAATACCTGTTTTTACAGTGTTTAATTTTCACTCCTTTGCAAGTTTTTCAAACACCTTCAAAAATTTAACACCCAAGAAAATCTAGAGATTTAAGCTCACTCTGATTATTGGCCAATGCGCTCTACCAAATTTTGCGAAGCATACTATAACAGACATAAGAAACAGTTCAATATTGAAATCTAAAAAGATGGTTTTGCACATAGCTTAAAAGACCCTATTATACAACAATCAAATTACGTGACTTAAAGATCTATCTACCATGAATAACGAAATAATCTATTTA
>JBCBRY010000291.1:0-2213 GCA_039819485.1 Bacteroidota bacterium
TGAAAGGATGTTAGGAATCAGATAATAAATATAATATTACCAAGGTCAGTACAAAGGTACTGACAGATAAGGCACAGAAATTTATCCAGCATGTTTCATTATTTTAGAAGCGCAAATCCTTAATTAAAAACGCTTTTAAATTGATGCATGGCAACCGAAAACACCTCGAAAGCCGATCAGGGCAATGAAGGTTACGACAATGAAACCTTGCTCCAATGGATCAGGCACATGTTGGAAAAATATCTAAAAAAATAATTCCGGATTTGCCTCTAAATATTTAATATCCAAGGAATTACAAAATCAATGGCACTTTCCGAGAAGTGCCATTGACTGCTTACTCAATATTCCGAAAGGTCTCCGATAATAATACTTTCTCCCCCTCCTTTGATGTTTTTTGGAGTTTGAACAACGTGGTTCAAGAAGTTGGCAAGCGTGTTTTTAAGATCGTCTTTTTGAATGTTAATTTTCTTCATGTTAATATAGATTTTGTGGTTACAAATTGATTAGTCGGCAAAAAAAGTCTGAGCGTATTTGTATTCAATCTCATTTCACTATTAATAATAAATCTGATTTTATCGTAAAAAATTATCTTTATCAATCATAAGTGTCTGTATTTCAAAACGTTACGGCTGATTGTCTAAATTAAAAACCTAAATTAAATGGATCGTATCAAACGACTGGCTGCGATAAGTGCCTACCGACCAGGCGGAGGACAGCTTTTGCATTTGTTTGAAATGTTGAATGGAGGGATGAACAGGGAGGAAGCAAAAATTCAATTTAATGAAGAGGGGGCAAGTGATGAACATTTCAATGTGCTTTACAGCAATTTGACTGGTAGGCTGATGGAGGGAATTTTAATCAATAGTTTCAAAGATTGTTCTCTATTTAGGCGGCGCTATTTTAAACTGCTGAAAGCTTTTACAGCCTGTAAGATGATGATCCATAGCGGCGATAAGATGAATGGAGTGCCGGAAGCAGAAAAAGTGGTTAGAAAGGCTATCGCACTCAAAATGCCTGAACTGGCTCTACCACTCGCCAGGGAATTGGAAATGCATTTTAGCGTAACTGACACCGTTACTAAAAAATATCATAAATACAAGGAATTGAGTATTTACTTGCAATCGGAAGTAAACAAAGAAACGGAGGCTCAACGACTATATGCAAGCTTGGCATTCGCCATAAAGAGACGACTTTCGATGGACGAATTTAAAAATAGAATAAAGGCACTATTGTCAACAGAGCCTTCTGATAATTTCCTTTATAATTTTTATTTATTCAGCACTCGTGTGCTTTATCATTGGCAAACGGATGATAAAATATCTGTTCTGAAAGTATGTCAGGAAGCGTTTGATTTTTTCTACAAGTTTGAATCCCCCATACCGCATACCGTTAGATGGAATTTTGCATTCCAAATGATCCCAATTTTAGTTGGCAAAAAGGATTTTGGCAAAGCCGAAGTGATGACAAAAAGATGTGTCCAAATGGTGACCGAAGGGTCGTACAACTATCATGCAAGCCTAATCTACCTTGCTCTTGTCGGCTTCCACAGTGGCAAACCGGCCATTGCACTGGAGGCATGGAAACTGGCTCAAAGCACACCAAAGAAATTCAAAAGCAAAGAAATTGATGAACGCTGGCAACTGATCCGCTCCTACTTGGAACTGTATGGCATGGACATTCCCGGTGAATTTCGACTGTACCGATTTTTAAACAGCATCCCCACCTTGAACGCCGATAAGAGCCGGAATAATGTAGCGGTTATCATCAGCCACTTGCTGCATCTCTGGAAGGACGGCAAGACAGATACTTTTGGCGATCAGGTCAAACAGCTTAGGAGCTACATCAACCGTCATTTAAGAAAGCCAGGGTATGAACGTCCCAGGTGGTTCTTGATGATGTTGGAAAAATTTTATGAAAGCCAGTACCACCCCCGTCGATATGAGCCTCGCGTAAAAACGCTTTGGAGAAAAATTCAATCTACCTCGCCAAACATCAATGCAAATGTGTTTTCTACAGAAGTTATCCCAATTGAAAAAGCATGGGCTATGGTGGTGGGGGAGTGAACCTAATTTTACTGATATAATATTTGAATAGAAGCTTATTACAGCTTGCCCTTGGCTCTTTTAGCAGTTACTGTGTCCTCTTCCCAAAAAGAGCAACCGCATCAAAGTAGAAAGTTTCGGAATGATTCATTAACTTTCTAAAAATTAAAG
>JBCBRY010000292.1:0-2208 GCA_039819485.1 Bacteroidota bacterium
GATATTCAATACTGCCCGAAGAGGAAATCCTATTATTTTCAAAAAAAAATCGAATTAAATTTAGAACGTCTCGTCTTTTGACGACCAATCAGAGCTTATCAGTTAGGCTCATTTTTTTTTGGATAAATCAGTCCAAAGAATGATTTTTTTCTGCCCCAAAACTTTCAACTGCCTGATCGACACATGATGGGAATGGTGCAATTAAACCCAATAAAAACTGTACGCACCCCGCATAACTACAGAGTATACCTGTGAAATCTGCCTATTTATTTGAAAATCATCCATCCTGAAAAAATGGACCAGCATCAGCTATTTATTTTTTCAAAGACATTTGATTTTCAAAAAGTTATACCATGGTTAATTGCTTTAGCGCTTTCTTATATTCATTAATCTTAAATTAAAAATTATGAAGTCAAAAGTAATGAATGTGAAATCCCGCGAGAATGGACTGGAAGAAATCATGAAGTTGAAGATCAACAAGGATGAGCTGGACAAACTCAAAGGCGGGTTCATTGTCATCGAGGACGTCTGCTATTCCGACAAGCGTTTGAAAAAGAACGTGAAACCTTTTGAGGCTGGCCTCAAGGAGATTATGAACATTCGTTTCAAATAATCATCGTTTGATTTTTTGTATGGATTCCATTAAATAAATATTTGGAGTCTTGCTTAGTATATCAGGCTGAGTATACCGGATCAGGATAGCAATAAATGCCGTTCTGGTTTGGTATACCTCTTTGATGAAATCGGAAATCGGAAATCGGAAAAAATTGTTTCTTTTTTTCGTGGCAAATTTTTGATTCTTTAAATTTTCGATTTTCAATAATTTCCAAATTAAGATCATACCTATTTAAAAATGGAAAAAAAGAAAATAAAACTTCATTGTTCGCAAATAAATTTCAAGAAATATCCAAGCAAGAATTAGAAAAAGTCAAGGGAGGGTTTATTGTTATTGAAGATGTTCGTTATTCTGATAAAAGACTTAAAAACAGTATGGATGAATATACCGACGGCCTGGATCAAGCCATGAAATTTCGTCCGGTCAGTTATCAGTACAACTCAGGCGCTTTGGTCGCTGCCGCATAACCTGTTCAGCAGTAAAAATTGAATACTAATATGAAACGTGAAGGTGAGAAAGTAGTCATTCGGGACTGGGAGACCAACGACATCGACGCTTATGTGAACGCCCATATCGGAATACACCCCTGGATGGAATACGATGGCCCCTATTATGAAAAACCGGACGAAGCGGAAGTTTTGAAAAGAGTAAAGCAATGGCAAATCGAGGCTGCCGAAGATCGTGTGCGTACCTGTTTGGTTATTGCCGATAAATCGTCCAACCGTTTTATCGGTACGGTCACATGGTATTGGCAGAGCAAAGAAACGCACTGGGCATCTGCCGGAATCGTAATCTACCGCGAAGATGACTGGACAAAAGGATACGGGTCGGATGCCTTTCCTATGTGGATTTCCTATTTATTTGAAGCAAACCCTGAATGGGTCCATCTTGATTTCAGGACCTGGTCGGGCAACCCCCGGATGGTGAAATTGGGAGAAAAATTGGGTTTTCAACAGGAAGCATGTTTTCGAAAAGCAAGGATTGTAAAAGGCAAATATTATGATTCCATTGCGATGGGTATCTTGCGCACTGAATGGGAACAGCTGTCGGCCAAAACGGACTGACCTTCAGTTATTGTCCAAAACGATCATCGTTCTTTACCTTTTAAAACCCAATGTCAATGGCATCTGTAATTTACGCCCTAACATCTGAAATCTCTGAGTACATCGAATCCATTTCATTGCGAGAGCCTGCTGTCCTGCGCAGGTTGCGTTCAGCAACTGAACAAATGGAAAGAGGCGGTATGCAAATTTCACCTGAGCAGGGGCAGTTCATGCGCCTTTTGATTCAGTTGATGGGCGCAAAGCACGTTTTGGAACTGGGCGTCTTCACCGGCTACAGCACGTTAAGCATGGCGCTGGCCCTTCCCGACGATGGCCAAATCATCGCCTGTGATGTTAATGACGAATGGACCAGCATCGCCCGCCGCTATTGGGAAGAAGCAGGGGTTGCGCAGAAAATTGACCTTCGCCTGGCGCCGGCCACTCAAACCTTGGAACAACTGCTTAAAGCCAACTGTCCTCTTCCCCTAAGCCGCAACCGCCCTAAAGTAGAATTTCTCGTTTAGTTTTTCCATTTCATCGGGCGTTCTG
>JBCBRY010000293.1:0-2061 GCA_039819485.1 Bacteroidota bacterium
ACAAAAATTATTAATTTTTGTGTAACTATAAACTTTAGCCAATCCTTTGTCATTAAAAGGAGCGATTGAATCATAAAGGCAGGGAATTATTTCTTCTCCAGTCTCATTGAGTAGGCCGTATTTTTTATTTCCTAATGTACCATTGGGCCTCGCCTGCACAACTGCTCTGCCTTTTATTAAGGGAGATATTTGGTGATAATAATGATTATTTATTTTCTTTTCATCAGTCGTGCTTAGATAGGAAAGTAAGATGGTATCAGTAATCATTAAAATATTTTTATTCCAAAAAGTAACTTTAGTTACAGACCTTGGAAATGAAGTTTCAATATTTCCCGCCGTATCAATTAAATACCACCTCCCAATATTTTTTACAATACTGAACCCGTCGCGGAAATTTTCCGCATGGTCATATTTAAATGGAATAACCAGTTCACCTTTCACATTATAAAAGCCATATTTATTATTTCTTTTGACCCTGGCCAGGCCGTCGTAATATTCTTCGACCAATAAATAATTGGGATCGTTTTTAATGGCCTCCAGCGAGTAACCATAAATGAGGTTGCCGGATTCGGAATCCTGGATGGTGGTGAGTTCGAAGTCCTTGGACAAGCAGTTGTTGGCGCTCTCGATTATTTTTTCGCTTCTGAATTTAATCTGCTCGACTTCTTTGGCCATGAGGTCGTTCAGGTTTTTGTCGGACAATGAGGAGAGCAGGTTTCGCAGGGATGCTGCTTCCTGCTGGATTTCTTGCAAAAAATCCGTTTTGCTATTTTCAATGGCCGCTTGTTCGATGGCTACGCCCTGGCGCACTGCGTTCAATTCCTTTTGTTCTTCTTTGTAAGTATTGATCTGATCCTGGAGATATTTAATTTGTTTTTCGGGGGGCAGCGCACTGAGGTTTGGGTCCTTGTTCAGGGTGATCAATAATTCCAGGAATTGGTTGATGGCTTTCAGGTCTTCGGAAGGTGTGCTGTAGTTGTTGATAATACTGATGGGGCCCGACGCATCGGTAATGACGGGAGCATTAAAAGTGGAATGACTGAATGAGGTCTCCCCAAGAAACACCTTGCAGGCATCCTGTGAATCCTGCGCATAGACCAGTGCGGAACCGGCCAATAAAATCAATAAAATTAATTTCGTTTTGATTGATTTTAAATAGGTAGAATTAAACTGCATATACTTACTGCTTCTAAGTAAAGGGCAAAACTCAACATTGATAATTTACGCCTGAAAATCCTCCCCCTAACCCCCTCCAAAGGAGGAAATTAAATTCGTTTTTTTTCCTCTGGAGAGGGTTAGGGGATGTACTCGTTTTTTTTAATAATTAAATTTTGTTCTGTACTCAGTTATTGTTTATGATATTCTTCTATTAAAAGGTTGTATCTATTTTGATGCTCTTTGTCAATGCACCTGCCTGCCAAGTCGATGGCGAATTTTTTCCCTCCTTTTTCTGCTAAGAAAAAATGGCCATGATCCGATACTTTTTCAAAAAACAGCAGTATGATTTCAAGTCCATTTTTATTGATGACGCCATATCCGTTTTCGTTTTTTACGATGGCAAAACCTTTATCATTAAAAGGCTTTATTTCTTCGTATTCGATTTTTGTGATGAGCCTTCCTGCAAGATTTATGACTCCATATTTTTCATCTTTTCCGACGACTGCATAGCCATTTGTAAATGAACCGATGGAGGAATAATTGTCGTCAGTTAGGACTATTCCTTCGATGTTCATAATTCCATAAAAAGAGTTTACCGAAGTTTTCTCTGAATATTGCTTGAATTTGGCCACACCATTTTTGTCAAAGTCATATATTCGGGCATACTCATAAGGAATGATAGTTTTTCCAGATTTATCTACTGCTCCGTACTTCTTATTTTCGTCTTGTACAATTATCAGGTTAATATTCTCTTGAGGTCTAATTTTTCTGTATATACAATCGAGGACTACTTTTCCGGTGGTGTCAATAAGTCCATAGACTCTTTCTATACTTAATTTATTAGCGGACCTTCTTTTTCTGACTCTCGCAATTCCCATTTCATTAAATCCATATATTCGGTCA
>JBCBRY010000294.1:0-2012 GCA_039819485.1 Bacteroidota bacterium
TTTAAGACTTGGAAATCAAACATTTGCCCAAATAAAAGTGTCATTTTTAGCGCTCTTTATTTTTGTCCAAGCACTTACAGGACAAAAATTATTTTGACAAATTGTGTGAGTACGTCCTCCTCCCTTACGGCCTTCAGAGAGGGAAACTAAATGTGTCTTTGTCCCACTTGGTGGGGGAAATTAAATCCGTCCTTATTCCGCCTGGGGGGAATCAGGAGGAGGTCTTTCAAGTTCAAATTATCATTGATTAGTTTTACTCTGTACTCAGCTATTTTTTATGACCATTAAAAAAGACAATATAGCAATAAATAAAAAAAGCGCTGGCAGAAAGGCCAGCGCAAAAAATCCTCATTAGGAAAAGATGAATTTTTTAGCAGTCAGAAGGAGATTATTTCGATGTCAGAAGTCAGATCGAACAGACAGCTATGCCATCGAGGAGATCTCAGCTAATTATACATTTTTTTAACGTCTTTAAAATTCGCTGCGGTCACGGATTCCCCAGTTGCAATATTATGTTCCACTGCAATAAAATAATCCTGCAATAATTTTTTGAATTTATTTTGTGCCATAAAACCCATAAATGCAGGCCTGGTACGGAAATCCATTTTCATGGAAATGGTTGAACTGTTCGGCCCGGTGGATTTAATCATATAGGTGCCGCGCGTATTATCGGGGTCGACGGGAAATTTGTTGGCCGTTAAAATGCGGTTGACAAAAACCCCCTCTTCAGGACGCCAGTCCGTAATTTCCTCGTGCAATGCCTGCGAGCCTTTTTCATTAAAATAACAATGGCGCTGGGCTCCTTTCTCTCCTTTTAACGAGCCCTTTGCGTAGTTGGAAGAAATGATTTTCGGGTGATTGTTGGCAATGTTGCCATAGTCCTCCGCAACGGCAGCCCAAACTTTTTCTGCCGAAAAGGGCAGCTCCCTGCTGACCGTAAAAGTCCGGTATTTTTTACTCATGCTTTGTGCAGTCAGAGCGTTAGTGAAAGTAAACAACGCCAGGGCGATCAGAATTACATTTTTCATTTTTACAAAAACTTTTATTGATTAAAAAATTAAATGGTTTTAAATAATTTATGGTAGCGACCGTAAAGTTCTCGTAGAAATTCATTGATCACCGCTCAGCTAAGATCAGGTTCAGGAAATCTTCGCTTTGCTCCCGGTATAGTTTTTCCATACCACTCATACCTTGAATAAAATATTGTCGAACAATATTTTTTATCCCCGTTGGATGGGGAGGAAACGTTTCGAATTTTCCTTCCCAAATTATTTCACAATTATTTTTCGGCTGGTCTACAATTTTGATTTTGCCCCGGAAATTTTCAAAGGGCAATATTTTTTGTTCATGCACAGAATATTCAAAAATTCGGTTGATGTGATCAATGCTTTCAATGATTTCCCGGAGCCAGCCATCTTCCATTTTACACAACCGATGGGCCCCTTCACCCCGGCCTTCCATCCGACAGTCAAGAATGCCCGGCATCCAGTGCTGCACACCGCCGACTAAACTGATTGTCTCCCAAATAAAACCGGAAGGGGCTTGTATATTTTTAGCAACTGATATTTGATGTTTCATTTTATAAAAAGCTTGTTGGTAGAGCGACTTTAAATTGGTGTGTTTTGCCGGAACAAATTTGCGGCAAGAATTTATCGGAAAAAATAAAATGGGATGGGTGGGGGCGTTTTTGGTGTGAAAGGGATTTTTTGGTTTTTGGTTTCCCGACTTACGGTGCGGGATTTCGCTTCGCTCAATTTGTTTTTTGGTTTAAATATATAATTGGGGCAGGGAAAATAATAATTTGTTCTAAAAGGCAGGTGAAAAATTAAATCAAAAACACGACAGGTTAGGTCAGCAAAAAAGATGCAGAAATAATTCGCAATACAAAACAATTAATTTTTTATCGAATAAAACAAGCTAATTATTTCCTTTGTCTTTTGCCTTGAAATAGGGACATCAATATTAAAAATATGGACACGGTTTTTAAAGAAGGTCGAACCGCCGTTTTAAAA
>JBCBRY010000295.1:0-1947 GCA_039819485.1 Bacteroidota bacterium
TTAAATGTTCAGTCTAATAAATTGCATATTATGGAAGCGAAGATTTCGGAAATCTCGTATTTTGAAAGCCCGATTTCATAATATGCAATTTATTAGACTGAACATTTAATGTTCTCCAATTCTTTTAATTGCTCTTTTTTATTTCTTCCAGTAATTTTTTGGCCGCATCTTGCTGCCGGCTGCTTGAGCTATCTAAAATTTTATTCAGGTAATTAATAGCTTCATTTTTATTGTCAGTCATTATGTAGCAAAGGCTCAGCAGCCAATTTATTTCATCTTTATAAATAGTGGTGTTTTTTTCTTTCGTTTTATTAAATGCCTTAATTGCTTCCTTGAAATTTGGTTTTTGTTGATACATCAGGCAAAGGCCCATCTGAAAATAATCGGAGGCTTCGATGCTTCCCTGGGCTTCAATGTTGAGCAGGTATTCCAACGCACTTTCGTAATGTTGGTTGTTGTATGCTTCCAAAGCTTTACCTCTGGTTATTTCTACCGTGTCTTCACCTCTGTGATCACCTTCGTTCAGTTGGAATGGTTTTTCAAGATGTTGGTTGGCGAGAATTTGGGCGCTGTCTTGCCCACCATTAAAAAGAAGCCAGCCAATAGTTAGAAGGAGCAGGAAAGATGCGGCAATTGCCAACGTTTTTTGGTAAGAAATAAATGGGGATGGTTTTTGGGTACGGTAAATTCCTTCCTGCTCCATTATTTTCTCCATGCGTCGAATTCGCGTCTCATCAAACTTGGCATTTAATAAATTATTCGCCAGCTTTTCCCATCCTTGCTCGGACAGGTCGTTGTTCAACTTTTGTAAGTCTTTCGATTTCATATAGTCACTGTGTTAATATGGGAGTTAGGTAAACTATTTATTGGGGATCAAAATTTAATTAATGATTTGAATTCAACATTGGTGGTTGATTGGGATTTTGGTTTTTAATAATGTTTAAAAAAGAGTTCCCTCAGTTTTTTCAGGCACCGTTCTTTTCTTTTTCTCGTATTGGCTGCGGATGAGTCACCCAAGATTTTGGTTAACTGTTTTAGTTCTTTTTTATCATAATAAAATCCTTTAAGCAGGTTTTGGCAAGACTCCCCCAAGTGAGACCATGCCCGGTCCAGGATTCCCAATGTTTCTTCATCGAAGAAAAACGATTCATCTTCGCTGAACTCCGGCATTTCTTCTGTCGGAAATTCTTTTTTCCGAGACTGTGATTTGATGTACCGGGTGACGGCGATTCGGGAAAAATAGTTTTCGAGATTGCCATAAGCAACCTTGTTTTCCAAAAGCATTTGCCGCATTCGCATCAGCGCCCACATCACGCAGTCATAAGCATCTTCATGTGTTGCTTTGTATTTCTTTTTTAAAAGATTAAGGTTTTTTTTAAAATATTGAACAAATATTTGTTCGAACAATTGCTCGTTGCCAATGCGGAGTTGTTCCAACAAGTTCGAAAATGCCTCTTCAGTTAACCCTAAGTTTTTTTCAAGTTTCAGCGTTCTTTGCATATGCCTTGATATTGCTGACGTTTTAAAAGGTTTTTAATAAAATAAAGGGTTCGTATTTATTTAATCCAAAAATGGTCAATACGTGACACTTCAACGGCAAATAAATAAAATATCTCTTTGATTTTGTAGTGTAGTTGTGTAGATAAATAAATTTGGTTGGTGCATTTCTCTGCGAACTTTGCGGCCTCTGCGTGGAATATTTATAACGATCATTTACCGGACACATAGTTGCCAGCGTCATTCGAGGTGCAAATTGGATGGCGTACGTTTTTAATCGTCGCAGTAATTTTCTATGAATTTTAATTTTTGGTGATTATATTATTTGATAAGACAAATTGTAATTAAATATTTTATGGTAAGTGGCTGTTCAAAAAAAAATGACACTTTTCCTTTGCCTGAAAAAGAGTTTTGAGGTTTGGAAATCAACATTTGCCCAAATAAAAGTGT
>JBCBRY010000296.1:0-1939 GCA_039819485.1 Bacteroidota bacterium
CGAACTTTTCTTTTTCTATCGCTTTCGCAGAATTTTTCTTAAACCTTAATGTTAGATCAACGAGATTTTTCCTTAAGTCCTCATACTTCTTAATTCCAAGTACTTCAGAGTAAGCACGGCTGAGTTGTCTCTTGCTAGCAATGGATTTGCTTTCTGCCAGTGAGACAATTTTCTCAGAATCAAAAAAGAAAAACTTTGCTACTTCTTTTGGCAAAATGAAATCTTGAATAAAAATTTCATTTCCAACTTCTTTAGTTAATTCATTTAATCCACCATCAATAAAAATGTCAAGTTTGTCAGTTCCTCTTTTGAAATGTCCTGTACGTTGAATAGTAATTTCTTCGCAAGTTATTGATGGAACATCAATGTCAGAAAAAGTGATTGATACAAAGAAGTCGTTTTCACCTTCTTGGTGAGCAAGTCTGTTTAAGCAAGATTGAATGAATTTTGGATAACCGCCAGTTTCGTTTATTTGGGTTTTATAAAAATCATCAACATCTTTCATCTGTTTACCATAAAGACACCATACCAAAGAAGTCAGGAATGTTGTTTTTCCGTATCCGTTATTGCCAGAAATTACAAAAACATTTTTATCCTTTTCTGGATTGAAAAAAAGGCTGTGCTTTTGTTTGTAAATCCTAAAGTTGTTTAATTCTAATTTCTTAATATACATAGTCTTTCGATGGATAGAGGTGTTCTTCTAATTTCTTTTCTAAGTCTTTTTGCAAGCCCCAATTGTTCATCAAAAGAACTTTTGATTTCTGCAATGACAATAATTCGTTGATAAGATTAAAGTCGTTAATATCGTTATCACAACTATTTAAAAGCAATTCTTTTTCATTTTTTATATTTTGGTCAATTGCAGAACTGAATCTAAATTTTCTACCGTAAATCTCCTTGTATAACGTTGGAACATCATATTCAAAGATGTTATCTCTATACCAAATAACCTGAATTGCTACCAGCTCTTGATTTGATATTAGTGATACATTTTTTTTGGTTTTTTGAATTTCAGCTTGTGCCTTTAATACCTGAACCAATACATGTTTTCTCCACTTTGGTTGATATGGCCCTAGTCCAAGAGTTCCATTCCTCCTCGTATTCATTCTGTATTTGTGAGGGTCATAAGTAGGGCTTTCTCGATTGATTGTTTCGGAAAGGAAGTCTCTAATTTCAAGTAATGGCTCCATCCAGTCCTCCCCATTTTCAATAAGCCCTTCCATTGATTTATCTTTTCTTACAACAGTACAAACCCAACAACCAAAACGACTATTTCCACATGAAGGGGTAGAAATATCTGTCACTAGCGGGCAATCACCACCACTCGCATTACCGTACAATGTTACCAAATCTCGATTCTTACCACCCCAAGGTGATTTTGCAGCTAAAAGATATTGCCAGACTTCTTCTGTAAGAACATCCTTGATTGGTGCATATACGTATGCTTTAGGAAAGGTATGCCTTCTAAGCCTGCTACCTTTTACTTCATGGCGTTTTATACTCCTTGACCTGTTCGAACTTTCATCTGAACGAGTACCCAGTAGTATAATTACTTCCCCATTTTCATTTATTTTTTCAAGAATAAATCTTGAAGTTGGACTAATTTTTAACCTTTCTGTACACCATCGGAACATATTATTTGGGGCAGGGTAACCTTTACCAATTAGGTTAATCCAAAAGCTATCTTCAATCCTTGGGGTAGTTTGACTTACAGTAATTGGAAGCTTCTGTATATGTGCCGCTTTTTCTATCTTTTTTAAGACTTTCTCAACGTATTCAAGAATTTGAGGATTTTCTACTAAAGTGTTGTTACATATGACGTGGATTGGCCTTTTTCTTTGCCTTGGCTTCACTTTCATTAAAGCATACCAAACTAATTGAAGCAACATTGTAGAGTCTTTTCCTCCACTGAATCCAACAATCCAAGGTTTATATCCAT
>JBCBRY010000297.1:0-1849 GCA_039819485.1 Bacteroidota bacterium
AGTTGGTATTATTTTTTTCATCCATTTTTAAATAATTTTTTATTCCCGAAGAAAATCCGTTAAAGATCGGTGTTTAAACGAGAACAATTATTTTTTAAAATTTTACGTCCAATATATCTTCTGACTTTTCAGTTTTAATCTTTTTTACAAAATGGCCTGGGCACGGAAAGTTTTAATTTTTTCCGAGTACAGGATAAAATTTTGTTTTATTAAACTTACGAATTGGCTCTCCCTTCACCCCCTCCGGTCGGGAAAATTTCATTTGTTTTTGTTCTCCCTCTGGTGAGGGGGTTTTCAGGCTCAAATTATTATTGTTCATTTCTTTCCCGTACTCAATTATTTATAATAAAACAACTTTTCCGATTTCCTTCATGATACTTTGTTCGATATCTTCAGCTTTATTGGCCATCACTTCCAGCTGAGTTACAAGCTGCCCATATTCAACATAAAAAGTCTGGACCTTATTTATGTCTTTAAAAAAAGGTTTGTTTTTGGCTATTTCCAAAGTGAGTGATTTTAAATGTTTTGATCGGTTAACGAGAGTCTCGATTGTTGGGCTTTTTATTTCTTCATGGCTCATTTCGTCCAATTCCATCAGGACCGGTTTAAATTCCTGAAACTGTCCTAATTCCAAAGCCAATTCTTCTTTAAGCTGTTTATTAATATTGGAGTTCACAAAATATTTGATGGATAAGTCTTTAAATTGAGCCAATAATTTTTGTCGATTTACTTCCACGTTGTGGTACCGCTCGACCAACTCATAAAGATATAGATTTGCACAACCCAGATTTATGGCGGCATCCATCCATTCGAGCGCTTTATCTCTTTTCGAAGGGTTAAACCAAAAATACATGACTCCAAGCGAGGCCAGGACCTCCCTGTTCCTGAGATCGAACTGCAAGGCTCTCAACAAAAAATATCCAATTTCTTCCGATTCGGCCACAGTCAGTGACGTTCTGTTTTTAATTTTCATTTGCAGCAACGATAAGGCTTGCAAAAAGAAGAATACCCTGAAAAGTTGTGGAGAAATAGGCAGGTCTTCTTCATTAAAATTTCGGAACATATATTCTTCAGCTGCCTGGTCATCTGGTTCGGGAAAATGCTCCGGCAGGTGTTGTTTTACAAAGGCGCCTGTGCTATTGAAAGTCGCATCCGTTCGGTTTTCAGTATGCAATAAAAGAATCTCGACTGCCTCTGTAATTACTGAAACCATCTTCTTTCTTTCTTCTTCCAAATCTTGGGTCTGTATCGCCCTTAGGTTTTCCCTTACCGCCACAAAATCTCGTTCCTGGTAAGAATCCATGATTTTAACCAACCGGTTTTTTATCAAAACACTCGGGACTTTATCATTCATCACGCCTATTTCCAAAACCTGTTCAAACGCTTCATCTGCACCGTCGCTGTCAGCCTTCATCAGTTTTTCCCCGGCTATATGCAACAGACAATAACTTTTCATATTATCAAAATCCACTTTTTTGGATTTAAGTTTTTTCTCGACCTCTTCGAATAATTTAAGTGCCTCCTCATAATCCTGTTTCATGATTTTAACTACAGCCAAAAGGTACTTGGCTTCTGCCATTCGTGGGGCTTCATCCAAAAGGATGGTCAAGCTATTATGAGTATCTTTTTGCAGTTTTATTCGTTCGTCACTTTTTAACGGGGGTATGTTTTCATCGGTCCGAAATAAATCCTGTAATAAAATCTGTACACCGCTGTAATTTTTTAAATAATAAAAATCCAGGACATCCAGCCTTTCCAGTTTATTCGCGTCAATTTCCTCTGAAATTTTTAGTGCCTCGTGGTATTTTTCCTCCTGAACATAAATCGCCAGCTCATTTAATTTTGCAAT
>JBCBRY010000298.1:0-1801 GCA_039819485.1 Bacteroidota bacterium
CTGGTATCAATCTTTTGCAAATTTGACGAGCCATCCAGACGGACTGGAAAAGCAAATTGGTCGATTTCGTTATCTATAAATTCTTTTGCACTATATAAATAACAAACGCCTAAATTGTTTTGAATCTCGTGGCCCTGATAATATTCGATAATATACTCCAAAATATAACTGGCTTCTTTGTATTCTCCAAGCGCCAATAGATATGCATTGGTCTCAAAAAGATCTATGAGCTCATCAACAAGACGGATAACTTCTCTGGCACTTGCCATTCGTTCTTCAAAAGTGGGGTAGTTGGGCAGTTGCTTTCCCATAAGACCATATGCGCCATAGATTTTTTCAAGAACGACCGGGATGGCTTTCTGCATTCCGTAATTAGCTAAATATCCAGTGAACACACCTTGTATGTCAGCTACTTTTTCAGTTCTAACCATATTGTCATAGTGATGGTCGTAGGCCAGAAAGTGCGTCGTTTCGCCATGCATTCTTACCTCTTTTTGGAAAGCGTGAGTTAATTCGTGGCCGATTAAAAAGGCAAGGGCATTGGCCTTTTCATTACCCATTGATTCACAGATTTCCAATGCTTTTTTATCAATAGTAATGAGGTTTTTGGAAGGGGAATAACTGGCCACTCTTTTGTTCTCATCTGATAATAAAAGAGAAGGCTTTTCCTGTACGAATTGTCCTGATACTTCATATAAATCATCTAATATTTGTTGGGCAAGACCCAGGCCTGTACGGTTTACAGCAAAAAGGCTGGTTGCGGTAAAAACCAACAAAAATATAGTGGACAATATGTGATTCAATTGATTCATTGTTTAAGGAAAAAAATATTTTAATTATTCCCACTCAGTTAAAATGGAATTTGCTTTTTCTCGGTATTCTTTATTTTTACTTTTTGTAAGTGAATCCAATAATTGTTTAGATTCATTCGTTTGGCCAGTCTTTAAATAGGCTAAACTTAAATACCATTTTGCACTATTCTGAACATCTGAAACTTTATCCGAAAGTGGTTCTAATAATTTAACTGCTTCATCAAAATTGTTTAATTCCATTTCACAGAGAGCTAAATAAAATCGGGCGGCGGCATGGCCTGGTGTTTTTGATGCGAATTCACTGAGCAATTTTTTGGCCGATTGATATTCACCTTTGCTGTATTGGTCGAGGCCCATCTGAAATTCAACATCCTCTCCAGGAGTAAAACCATTTTCAATGAAATTGTCAATCAATATTTTTTCCTGCGAGTAATTATTGGCATAAACAATTGCAGGGTCAAAGGGAACAGTGTCAATAAGGAACCATGCCGCAATAACTAATGCGACGGTGGCAGCGATGGCATATAACATTCTGGATGCAGTTTTTCTCTTGCGGATGTCCACAATTTTTGCATCTCCCTTATTTGCTTCTTCAAAAAAGCCATTTTTTTTGAGACCTTCGTGTACAGAACTAATTGTGTTTTTTAATTCAACGTCGGAGGCCAGGTCTAATAAATCTAAAAACCTTTTTTCCATTTCAACATTTTTTTTAACCACGTCATCAGCGTCAAAAGTGGCTTCGAATTTATGTTTTTCATCGTCACTCATATCATTTAATAAGTAGCGGTGAATATTGTTAATCGTATCATCTTTTTCCATTTTGTCAGTTTTAATTAAGCGAACATTTTAATTGATAAAAATTGTCAGGCTTGAAAAAAAGGAGAGGTGCCAACCATCTCTCTTAAATATTTCAGGCACCTGAATTTTTTCACCTTTATAAACGCAACCGTGTATCCCAACAATTCTGCAACTTCTTTATGCGAAAGTTT
>JBCBRY010000299.1:0-1583 GCA_039819485.1 Bacteroidota bacterium
TCTTTCTGCGTCCTTTTTTTGATAAACACGTTCCCTTTTTCATTCAATATTAAATAATTGAAAAAACGCTGGCGCCTTTTTGTTTTTTTAATTTTAACAGGCAATTTATTTACAGTATTTTTTTGAAATGCGGTGCATTTGCTTTTCATCAGGCAGCTCGTACAAGCAGGCAAGGCAGGTGTACAGTGGGTAGCACCAAAATCCATAATGGCCTGGTTATAATTTCCAGCTTGTTTTTCATCCAGTAGTTCCTGCGCCAACGCAGCAAACAACTTTTTGCCTGCGGTGGTATCAATGGGTTCTTCAATCCCAAAAAAACGGGACAATACCCGGTACACATTTCCGTCCACCACAGCATGGGGAAGCCCGTAAGCAAAGGACGCAATGGCCGCCGCGGTGTACGGACCAACCCCTTTTAATCCAAGTATTTCATGGAAAGTGTCCGGAAAGGTGCCATTTAATTCATCTGCTATAAACTTTGCTGCGGCGTGCAAATTTCGCGCCCTGGAGTAATACCCCAAACCTTCCCACATTTTCATTACCTCATCTTCGGGTGCATTCGCCAAATCCTTGACCGTTGGATATTTTTTTTTGAATTTTTCAAAATAGGGCAGCCCTTGTTCTACCCGGGTCTGTTGCAGGATGATCTCCGAAAGCCAGATGAGATAAGGATTCTTTTCCCCTTTCCACGGCAAAGGCCGGTGGTTGGTGGAAAACCACTCCATTAATTTTTTAGTGAAAAAAATTTGATTTGTTTTTTGCATATGATTAGAACAGCAAAGTTCTGGAAAGTTTTTGGAAAATCAGATTTACTGTTTTTAGGAAATTCGACAAATATTTATCAACGCCCGAGTAGTATTACCAGTATATTTTAATATAATGGCATTTTTATTTTTTATCTTAAAAATTAAGTATACTCTCTAACTGAAACTTCCTCCCCCCGGTCCCCTCCAGAGGGGGAGATAGCCACGCTCTAATCACCCTATCTGAAGGGGACCGGAAGAGAAAGCAACCAAAAAAATAGATTTACTTCGTATTTAAACTCCATGACAAAAAAACAAACACATATCATTTTGCTGCTCTTTAGCATTTTTATATTAGCCATTACCTATTTCAGGGAAAGCTGGTTCACAACAGGAGACTTAGGCTTATGGGTATACCGACTTTTAGCAATGAGTGGGCTTATTTTATCTGCAGCTACATTAGGTCGATTGTTCAGTAGAAAATGGATGTGGGCTTTTCTGATTTTTTTATGGGTAGGTGAGATTGGATTAAGTACCCTTTTTAAAATGACTGTCAACGGTCGCACTTTTCCTGAAAAAATCACTCAATTCCTTAGTTATATCTATTTATTCCACTGCCGTGATTATATCGTCTACGACGAAAACAGAGGGCGTTATGATGAAAAAGTTTTTTATACTTTAAAGCCAGGAAAATTCAAATATAACAATATGGAATTCACCAGTAGTTATGAAGTAAATGAAAAAGGTTTTCGGGATGACAAAGTCTCACTCGATTTTCCTGAGATTATTTTTCTTGGCGATTCGTATACCATGGGATGGGGGGTGGAACAGGACGAAAGC
>JBCBRY010000300.1:0-1412 GCA_039819485.1 Bacteroidota bacterium
TTCAACCTGGCCGAGAGAGAATGGTAGAAAGACTTTTTATCAGCTGCCTATTTTTAAGATTCTTATTGACCTGATTCTTCCTTCCATTACCTTTCTACTTTCTCCGTCTTAGCCTGAGTCAGTCAGTTTAATCGACTTGTCAGGTATTCGTATTATTTTTTTAACGGGAAGGCAGCATATTTTCTTTCTTTTTGATTACCGGCCAGTTCATTGATGATAAATGCCGCCCGCTGACGCGCTTCCTCCAAGTTAATATCTTCTCGCAATCTTTTTAAGTCTAATTCAACCGTACCTTCTACTGTCAATCCACCAATAGGTTTAGTGAATTTTCCAACCAGAAAATGGTAAGGAAGAGACCTCCAGGCGTCCGGGATCCAGATCAAAAATGATAGCGTGATCAACGTAATTAATGGAGAAAACCCTGCATTACCAAACATGAAGGCTTGCATATACATTTCCTCTGGAGGTGTAATTCCATAACCTAATATCGCATGTTTTAAATCGTGTTTTTCGTACCAGGGAACAAATGTCAATCCATTTCTATGCATAAAATCATTTAGCTCAAACCCTACCGTCCCTTCATCGCTTTTGACAATTCGCTCCTTCAGTTGAGCACCATATTTTTTATCACCGAATAAATTCAGAAAGAAAACACCGAAGGCCAATTGGCGAGGGAAAATAACATCATGGAATAAACTGATTAATTTTTTCATCATTGTTTTTTAGTTTTTAGATGGTTCAAACAAGGTTTTTACTGTCAAAAAACCAAGGCCCAAAACGCCGCTCATCACTACCGCCAAGCCCAATGATCCCATATAATTAAATGGATGTAATAAAACAGCCAACATATCCATAAATAGCTGGTATGGCTGCATGATGATATCCCAGGTATTCCAACGTTGGTAGCGACCCAAATAAACACCAAAAGCGCACAATAAAATACACGACCAAATGATCAAGGTGGCCGCATTTTTACGGATATGTTTTTCTAAAAATTTTTGTACATCCAATAAGGATAAAAACCCTAATAGCAAGCCTGTCCACGCGAATGAAAACAATAAAATGGTATCATACCAGATCGGCACTGGCGGGTGATATCCAACATGCAATAAATCTGTAACCAAATAAGGAGCATTCGGTAAAAACACCAACCAAACCAACAAGGCTGGAACAGCCATCCATTTTTTGGGCAGGTGATTTAAAGTCATAGACACCCAATACGGAATCCATGCTAAAAACAAATTCCAGATTAAAAATAAATAAGTTACGCTGCGCGTATTTGCAATATCCTTTACACTTGCCAACTGGTAATAATCGAACCCGGTAAAATAAATCCGATACCCAACCAAAATAAAATTAAAAAGAGTGGTCAGGCACAACAGCATAAATATTTTATACTGCTTTTCAGAAGA
>JBCBRY010000301.1:0-1412 GCA_039819485.1 Bacteroidota bacterium
GTGCAAGTTTGTTTCAAATAGTCTCAATGTTGTCAAAGGGGTTTTTATCAATAATATTTTTGGCAGTTCTAATTGCAACGCCAATTTCATGGTTTTTAATGTCAAAGTGGTTAGATGGTTATGCTTATAAAATTGACATTCAAATCTGGATTTTTATTTACGCAGCAATTTGTTTAATCCTGATAGCGGCATTAACAATTAGCTATCAAAGTTTAAAAGCCGCATTTCTTAATCCAGTAATCGCATTAAAAGAAAAATAGATTCATTATTGATTTAATTCCTCGTTTTTCGCTGTTTTGCTGAAAGTCAGAACAATTGAAAATTAGTAAGGCTAAGAATATTATTGGCGTAATTATTTTCATGTTTTATTTTCAGCTTGCAAGTAACGATCAGCATGGTCGCTTTTGTCGGCGTCTAACCGACATTGCCTACCAGCCTTTACCGGCTGCCTTTTATTTTTCAATATAAATAACCATCAATAAGTGCTTGGACAAAAATAAGAAGCACTAAAATGACACTTTTCCTTTGCCTGAAAAAGAGTTTTGAGACTTAGAAATCAAACATTTGTTCTAATAAAAGTATCATTTTTAGTGCTTCTTATTTTTGTCCAAGCACTTATTGATTTTAGATCTTTTAGCAGAGCAGAACACTTTTGGATAATTATTTCGCAATAGGTTTTAATATTAGTGTTTTGCGTAACCCAACTGCTCAAAGAGTTCAGGTGATTGCTTCAAATAACGTTCTTTATTAGTTTCTTGGAACCAGGCTTTTGATATTTTTTCATTATTGTAAAGACGTCCATCTTTCCAATGTGAAATGCCTTGAATAAACAGCCTTTGCCAGTCTTCGTTGATGAAACTCACTGCTTTAATATTCTTGCTATAGATGAAGGTAAAAAAATTGACAAACCACTGGTCCCAGGCCTCATTGTTTTCTTTGTCAATACCTTTAACTGGGTTCGATTCTGCAATCAATATTGGTTTCTTGTGTTCTTTGGCAAAATTCAAAACGTTATCACAATAAGGACCAAAGTCAGCACCGCCATAAGCATGGCCAAAAACGGAGATACCAATCCAGTCCACGTAGTTATCACCGGGATACCAAGCAGACAATTTGTAATCTTTGAACGGTTCGGAAGCGTAAGAATGCCAGACAAAGGCAATGTTGGTTACTCCTTCTGCCCTTAACAAATCAACGATACGCCGGTACGCTTTTACATACTTTTTGGGCTCCAATTCGTTATGTGGCCCGTCAAATTCATAGCCTATCCTAAGATAGATTGGCCGGTTCGTAGATTTTGCCCAAGCACCGTACTTCTTGATGACCTTATCATAATCACCTTTGCCAGCTTTCTTAGCAACCTCCCATTTACCTACCATCCACATAGCGCTATGCACAACAGTATTGGGGAA
>JBCBRY010000302.1:0-1210 GCA_039819485.1 Bacteroidota bacterium
CTGCGGCTGGAAAGTATCCGGCCGGGCATTTATTTTTATGAAGTATGGGAGCGAGAAGTGTTGTTGGAGAGTGGGAAGCTGGTGAAGGTGGAGTAAATTGGAAATAGTATAAACTGTTAACATGAAAGATCTCTCAATCTTACTGTTGTTTATGGCCTTGGTACCTCAGTTTTGTTGTTCACAGAACCATGACTACTACTGGCCCATGGGCTACGGCTCGTTTTCCTCCGATACTACTTTTGGACGGACGGTGATCGATTTCAATGAATCCCCGCCGTTGATTTATCGGGAAGACAGGGATTTGGAGTTCAGCAGTACTGTGGCAAGTTACTGTGATTCATTGGGCAACCTACAATTCTATACCAACGGTATCAGAGTAATAAATAGGGAACATGAACTTGTGGAAAACGGGGACAGCCTTAATACAGGTCCTTTTGCTTCACTCAACTATTGGTCAGGGTATAAGCTTCCTCTGAGTGAGTTTTTTTTACCTTTTCCAAATTCTCATGATAGTGTTCTGTTGTTTCATAGCAGCAATTACACTCATGATACCTTTGGGATTGTTGCAAGGACACTCCACCGAACAACCCTTGCTCCATTGTCCAATGGGGGACTGGGCAAGGTCGTATCCAAGAATATTCCTTTGGTCGATAACGAAACGCTGAGTGGGGGGAAGACTGCAGTCAAGCACGGGAACGGCCGAGACTGGTGGATCATCAGTGCCGTCATTGTAGAGAACCGCTATTACAGGATGTTGTTATCCCCTGATGGAATAACCGATATTGAAGAATTTGAACTGTTCCCTACTTTCCCCTTTGTTATTACTGACAGTTATTTTGTTTTTTCACCAGATGGTTCCAAGATGGCCAGGTATCATGTAGCCAACGGCATTTACATCTATGACTTCGACCGATGTACCGGAGAATTTGAAAACCCTTTTTTCATCCCCATGCCCAACACCACTTTGGGAGACGGGGTCTCCATCTCCCCTAATTCCCGCTTCCTATATATCACTTCAGCACTGGAAGTATTTCAGTTTGACCTATGGGCGGATGATATTGCTGCTTCATTGGATACCGTCGCCGTTTATGATGGGCATACGTCCCCATTCGGCAACCATAGTACCTTTCTTCTTTCGCAACTGGGGCCTGATGGCCGCATCTATATCAACTCGCCCGGGACTTCCAATGTCCTTCATGCAGTCCAGTAT
>JBCBRY010000303.1:0-943 GCA_039819485.1 Bacteroidota bacterium
TTGAAGCTGTTTAAAAATGATTTGTTCCAAAAAGTTGGAATAAATAAAAAATGTTGCAAAAGCTGTAAATTGTTAGTTCCAACACAAACAATTAAAAGCGTTTTGCAACATGTATGTAAATCTATCTAAAAAGTTCATAACAAAAAATTTATTGCCTTACCTGAACCAGACAAATCTCGGTAGGAAAACCAAAATTCCTTTGTGGCGAATTATCAAGGCGATTATTTACCGTTTGAAAAGTGGTTGCCAGTGGCGTGAAATTCCAGTTCTTGCTTTTTGTGGGAAAACCACAATCAATTGGAATTCAATCTATTACCACTTTAGAAAATGGTCAAAGGGCGGTTCCTGGAAACAAATGTGGGCAAAATTGCTGTGTGCCCATAAATCGGAACTGGATATGTCCTCTGTCCAACTTGATGGCTCCCATACTCCGGCCAAAAGAGGCGGGGAGGCAGTGGGCTATCAAAAGCGTAAAAAATCAAGGACAACAAATGCTTTGTTTTTAACGGACAGACAAGGGCTCCCATTGGCCATGTCAGAGCCGATCGAAGGCCATCATCACGACCTGTTTGAGATAGATTTTTTCTTTCTCAAAATGCTCGACGATCTGGCACTTTCACAAATAGAAACAAACGGATTGTTTTTAAATGCCGATGCCGGATTTGACAGTGAAGGATTCCGAAGAATTTGTTCTTCAAAAGAGATAATTGCGAACATTGATTTTAATAAACGCAATTCGAAAAACACTGACAATCAGCCTTTGCTCGACGATGAACTTTACAAAGAACGTTTTTCAGTGGAGAGAACAAATGCATGGATAGACGCTTTTAAATCGCTCCTCGTCCGCTTTGAAACCAAATCTCAAACTTGGATGAGTTTGCATTATTTAGCTTTTGCTCTCATTCTGATTAGAAATAAAACAAATCATTTTTAAACAGCTTCA
>JBCBRY010000304.1:0-818 GCA_039819485.1 Bacteroidota bacterium
ACCATTTTTGCTTGTCAATCACAATCGCAGGAAGGGGCAGCATCTTCCGAATCCCAAAATGATGTATCCTATCAGGACGTTTCCGTCACTGAATTCAAAAACTTGATGGAAGGTGAAAATGTTATTGTATTGGATGTTCGCACCCCACCTGAAACAGCAAAAGGGAAAATAGAAGGAGCGATGGAACTGGACTACCGTTCTCCTGATTTCTCTGAGAAAGTGGGGGAATTGGACAAGGAGAAAACATACCTAATTTATTGCCGGAGTGGAGGGCGCAGTAGCAATGCCTGCAAGATAATGGCTAAGGAAGGGTTTAAAAAACTTTATAACCTGGAAGGCGGCTACACAGCCTGGTCAAAATAAAATGACATCATGTTTTTAACAGAAGAAATAAAATCCAAGCTTCCTGGTTTTGAGCCAAACCTGATTGCCGAAATCGACAAAGTAGGGACGTTCAAACAGTTGGATGCCGGTGAGGAGATGATGCGACCCGGAATGTATGTGAACTACATTCCCATCATTTTATCTGGCAGCTTGAAAATACTTCGCCAGGATGACGATGGCAGGGAGTCATTCCTTTATTTCCTTACTCACGGAGATACCTGCGCAATGTCACTTACCTGTTGTGTGGCCAATAAACCAAGTTCTGTGCGTGCAGTGGCAGAAGACAAAACGGAAATGTTGTTGGTGCCGGTGGAAAAGCTTGATCTCTGGCTGGGCCAGTTCCCATCTTGGAAATCATTTGTGTTCCAAACTTATCAAAAGCGGTTTGAAGACATGCTGGAAGCAGTGGATAGCCTTGCATTCAAGAAAATGGA
>JBCBRY010000305.1:0-814 GCA_039819485.1 Bacteroidota bacterium
CTCCTTTACAGACCTTGACGGTATTGATCATATAGAGCCTCTTGGCGAAATACAGGCCTTTCATAACTTTTCTGCACATTCCTATGTATTCATTAAACCTGATGTTACAGAGGTACCCATATATGCTCCCGTAGACATGGATTTGATGAATGTTATGGATGACGGGGCCGACTTTGGCCTGATGTTCCGCGCCAGTTGTGAGGTGGTACTCCGTTTTGGACACATAACGAATCCCATTACCGCAATCCGAAATCTGGCTACAAACCAAGGAATAAGCATGTTCGAGGGGCAGCCTCCAACATTGCTTCAGGTTTCGGCCGGGGACTTGATAGGAACCACCTCGGGTACGGTACAGGCCAAAAGCTTTGACTTTGGTGTATATCATAGTGAACGCCCACTTACCTTTTTGAACGATGACCGTTTTCATCCCGTTGAGACCTTTAAATATGCCAGTTGTCCCTATGATTTTTTTACCCCTGCCTTGCGCACCCAAATGTACGACCTTTTTGGCCCCAGGCCCCTGGTCCAACCCTTAAGTTGTAGGGGGCCGAGAGGGAAGGAAGGGACTATTGCCGGGACTTGGTTTGATACCCAGGAAGTATTTTCAACCCCCTATTTTGGTCAGACCGAATTCTCGCCCCTTCATGTGGCAACGACCTTAACGGAACGGTAAAGATTGTACGAGGCACGGAATCCACGGTAAATCGGGTACTCTTTGGTGCGGCGACCAATGCGGATCCCGAAGAAGTAACCACGGAGCATTGCTACGAATTGGATTCGGGGGGCTACTTTTATTTCCAGCTACAGCCGGATG
>JBCBRY010000306.1:0-805 GCA_039819485.1 Bacteroidota bacterium
CTCTACTAACAAACAAAACCAACTAAAAACCAAGTAAAATTTGGCTGTTTCTTTAGGGGGGCTAATTTTTACTAAAAACTTTCATGGCGAGTAAAAAGTTCGACTAATACAAAAAAAAGCCATGCCTTTTGGCATGACTTTTAACATAATCCCATGAACATATCCAAAACAAATTAAAATTTTTCGAAAATATTACTTGTGGTCTTTGGTGGTTTATGAAGGTTCGCCGTACCTTCGCTTTATAACTATAATTAAGACGACTATTGACAAATTATCCTTTAGGAATGCTTACAAAGCATAGTCCCATGAACATGTCCTGAACGTTGGCTGATTCGGTTTCCGAATCGGCCTTTTTTTATTCTTTACATGGGTCAAATCTGCTTTTTAAAAAATAGTAAGCCGCCCCAAAAACGAAAAAGGGACGACCCACTATTAACAAATTATAATCCCATGAACATAAACAAGTCAAGATGTGATCGGAGTATCTTGCTGGTCTTGGTTTTGGATTGGGAGTTCCACCAAAATCCAGCCTCCATCACTAAGAGTTAGAAATGAATCAATCTGCACATGTTTCTTTCCCTGTTGCATTTCATTTCTAAAAAATAGCAAGCCGCCTGTGCGGCCTGCTATCACAAATTATAATCCCATGAACATATTCAAATCTTTAGCCCCGAACTCGCTTCGGGGTTCCCCATCTTTCTGGGGAAATCATCCATACCACCACTTACTCAACTATCACGATACAAATATGCAATGACTAATAGCTGATTTCAAGGACAAAAATCAATCGTTGTAATATTTAAAA
>JBCBRY010000307.1:0-717 GCA_039819485.1 Bacteroidota bacterium
TAAATTTTGAGAAAACCAAAAATGTGAAAATTATCGGCAAAATCACCATTATTCCTCAATTTATCTCTGGTGCTGGTAGAGTTACATAAGTATTTGAATGATATTTATGGGCCATAGAAGACTTCTGCTTGACAACACTATAATAAAGGCATGTCCATGCGATATTTCATGAAAATAGCACACAAATTGAGTGAGTAATTTAATTGAATTAATTTAATTTAATTTTCTGATTAGTGTTAATTTTGCAATTTTCTCATTTTTAAGAGCCTTGACACCCCAAAAGGCAATGGCAGAGTCATTAAAACATATTCATTCACATCATAATGCAAAATAACATGAAGCCTGTGGGCAAAAAAGGCATTGAGAGAGGAATTTTCACATATTTTGCTATTTAATTTTTTTTCAAAACACATGCAAATTCCCTAAAAGTGCTAATACTTAAGCAGATATCTGTTCTGAATATTTTCAGGTGCATAAGTTTTGATAAGAAAGTTATCTAGGCTTGACCATTTGTCAGCACCAGAGATAAATTGAGGAATAATGGTGATTTTGCCGATAATTTTCACATTTTTGGTTTTCTCAAAATTTAAATGACATTTATGGTCTAAAGAAGACTAAACCTTTAAAACACTATAATACAGGCATGTTCATGCAAAATTTCATGAAGGTAGCTCAAAAATTGAACGAGTAATGTTACATTGTAATTAAATTAATTTT
>JBCBRY010000308.1:0-708 GCA_039819485.1 Bacteroidota bacterium
GCATGAGAGATAATCTTCTGTTTGCAGTGAGAAAATTAACCACACGTCATGATCAACCAATCTGCCAGTTTCAACAGTTAGTCTGTCAGTGCCAATATCTGCAAATGGATTTTTTTCAATTCTTTGTAGTGGAAGACATAGGCGTACCGGAGCGGACTTTTTGGCCCAGATAGCGTTTACAACATGCCTGAACGAATTTGTTACCTCATTGGTAATAAAGGTGTGAACAACTACTGAATGAAGGGCATTCATTGGTTATTGACAGTTCCATGTTCACTGGGGGAAAGCGGATTCGGTAACGGCCGTTACCGAATCTTTAAAAATGGCTACCCTGGGAGAAGGCAGAAATGTTTTGGCAAATACGAGCATTTGACAGGCTTGCCAATTGGTGTAACTATGTGTTTCTGTCTTAATTTACCTGATAAATACCCTCAGCTCATTTATCATCCCAAGCTATGTGTGGTTTTAGCTATCTCTTCATGCTATTTTTTCGCCGATGATTCGGTAACTGTTGTTTGTGTTGTCTGGGTGATTCGGTAACTTGTTTCCAATGATTCGGTAACTGACGTTTTTGTATGCCTAGATTTGCAGTATTTCTGGGAATACTTCTGAGAGAACACAGATTCTTCAGAAGTTTCAAGAAAATGCCAATTGCAATACAAGAACGTCAGTTACCGAATCATTGGAAACAAGTTACCGAATCATGAA
>JBCBRY010000309.1:0-703 GCA_039819485.1 Bacteroidota bacterium
GGAAAAAGGCCGATGAGTCATAAGTCCTTCAAGGCCGTTCGGGATGTAAAGCCCCGCTTTCCGGTAAGAGATCGGACAGTTCAGTTGGGCCATTGACCCCGTGTCACGATGGTCATCCAAAATCTTTCACTCACTCATGAAAAACACCTACACAAGAATTTACGGCATCGATGTCAGCAAGGACCGGCTGGACATCTTCCTCTTGGACGGGGCCGTCAGTGGCCACAGCCACATTTCCAACAGCAGCGATGCGATATTGGAATGGATCGAAGGGTTTGAAAAAGAGGGCCTGCTGTGCGTGCTGGAACATACCGGCAGTTACAGTTCACGTTTGCTGCACCTGCTTTGCACGCACGGCATCGACGTCAGTGCGGTCAACCCGCACCGGAGCAGCCACTTTGCCAGGGCCCTCGGCATCATCAACAAGAACGACCGGAACGCTGCGGAGGCCCTGGCTTTGATGGGCCGTGCCCTGGACCTACCTTCGTACACCATGGAAAAGGCGACCGTACAAAAGCGCAGACAGGTCCTGCGGTCGCTCAGGGCCCTGAAGAAACAGCGGCAGGTGCCGCAGAACCAGCTGCATGCCCTGGGCCACCAGGCCATTGTCCAGCCGGTGGTAAAGCAGGCATTTGAGCAGACCCTGGAAACCGTCAACGGGCAGGTCGGGCTGCTGGAAGGGGAACTTGACAGCCTCTCGGAC
>JBCBRY010000310.1:0-612 GCA_039819485.1 Bacteroidota bacterium
CTTTTGGGGGTCTTAAGGCTCTTATAAAATTGAAAAATTCTTGAATTAACAAAAATAGGAAAAATTAATTTAATTACAATGTAACATTACTCCTTCAATTTTTTAGCTACCTTCATGAAATTTTGCATGAACATGCCTGTATTATAGTGTTTTAAAGGTTTAGTCTTCTTTAGACCATAGATGCCATTTAATTTTTGAGAAAACCAAAAATTTGAAAATTTATGGCAAAATCGGCATTTTTCCTCGATTTATCGCTGGTGCTGATAAATGGTCAAGCCTAGATAACTCTCTTTTCAAAATTTATGCACCTGAACATATTCAGAACAGATATCTAGGCTTGACCATTTATCAGCACCAGCGATAAATCGAGGAAAAATGCCGATTTTGCCATAAATTTTCAAATTTTTGGTTTTCTCAAAAATTAAATGGCATCTATGGTCTAAAGAAGACTAAACCTTTAAAACACTATAATACAGGCATGTTCATGCAAAATTTCATGAAGGTAGCTAAAAAATTGAAGTAGTAATGTTACATTGTAATTAAATTAATTTTTCCTATTTTTGTTAATTCAAGAATTTTTCAATTTTATAAGAGCCTTAAGACCCCCAAAAG
>JBCBRY010000311.1:0-579 GCA_039819485.1 Bacteroidota bacterium
TTTTTAAAATGACCACTTCAGCTATTTCTCTCAATACTGGTAAAAATTTACGTAAAACGAAATAGTAACTATATTCACTTTTTCCGAGACTATCTGTGATATTTTTACTATTAAACTTTGTGTAAACTAAAATTATCATCTTGAGAGTTGAAATTCATAGAGCGGCAATAATAATGAAGATGTTTAATAAACGATCATTCGAGCATCAAAAAACGAATTTAGTTGAGTAGGGGAACAGTTTTGATAAAACTGGTTAAGAGGTAGGAGAGGGGCGAAAAATTCGATTATTATGCGAATCAAGGGTAAAATGGAATTCCTTTATAAAAGGGAGGGTCTGCTTCGCATCTATTAAGGTAAATGCAATGAATTTCCTGAGCGGTTAAATTAGAAGAGCCTGACAATCGGAAGATTGCCAGGCTCTGTAGTGGTAGCCCGTACGAGAATTGAACCCGTGTTTTATTTATCATGATTTTAACCAAATATATCTGTTAATCAGCTATTTATGAAGTATTGGTTGAAAATATATTCTTTTGATTGGATGTTATTTGTTGTTACTATGTTACTCAGGTGTTACTTGAA
>JBCBRY010000312.1:0-578 GCA_039819485.1 Bacteroidota bacterium
ATCAAGTCCACGTGTTGCGTCATTCCGTAACGCATTTATACGGATTAATCATCCTATTTCTACCGAAACATTGAATGGATTAATCGTTCATATATCAGCGATCGTTCTGCACACACTTTTCAACCGGTAAATCCGTCAAGGAAAGGAATTGTCAATGTCCAAATGAATGATTAATCCATGAAATCTTTTGGTAGAAATAACGCCATTAATCCGTATACATTGCGTTGAAAACACAGAGCTATGGGCGAACGTCCATGCTGTTTCTGGGAAATCGTTACGGAATGACGCATCACGTGGACTTGATGATGCGCAGTTTGGACTGCATGCAGTTCTACCGGTAAATCCGTCAAGGAAAAGGAATTGTCAATGTCCAAAAGCTTGTGCGGAACGATCTGTGGTATATGAACGATGAATGTATGCAGTCGTTCGGTGTTAATAACGCGAGTAATCCGTATAAATGCGTTGCGAAAAAACAGCTCGCTCCAGCAAGGTCGCTGCGCGTCACGTGACCTTGACCCCAGCGCCCCTTGCGGGATAAACGAGAACCACACTCCTTGGCAGTGCAAATTTTTCGTAGG
>JBCBRY010000313.1:0-576 GCA_039819485.1 Bacteroidota bacterium
ATAATGTCCGGAGCCCCAAAACAGGTATGCTGACACCCCCCACTCCCTGCTTGCTCTTAATCTTTGTTAAAATATTCCTTACATGTATCAGTTATGATCTCCATTGCCTGCATTAATGTTTTTTCCATGCAGCAACCAGATGTCTTTGTGGCTGAGTGGTTAGCATGGTTGCTCTGTAATTTTGAGCCCTGGGTTCAATTCCCACCCACACCAGACTTTTTTTTTTAACCAAACAAACATTCATAGACTATTGAGTAACTCATTATGCCGTTTTTTCTTCATCACACAGATTGAATCAAATGAGTAGTTTACAAATCAAAGCTGACCATATGTCTGCCAGAGACTGAATAGACAAGTGCATGCATTTAAGTGCTGTAAGGTGGCTCCACCTATCATCAATGATCTCTCAAAAATGGCCAAGCAATTGGAACTCATCAATTTTCCACAAAAACCTTCATAGGAAATTTCACTAACTCTGCTGGAACCTAAACAGTATTGAGAGTGTCAGATAAGTCAATAAGCTACAATGTATGCAATGTTATATTTCATATTATATCCTCTCCTTCAAGATTCAAG
>JBCBRY010000314.1:0-565 GCA_039819485.1 Bacteroidota bacterium
CTAATTTCACACAGTCAGTGGATTGGAACCAGACACTAATCCCTGACCTCAATTCAGGAGTCACTTCAAGTGAAACTGACCATGTCATCAAAATCAACTGACATCTGAAACTGTATGCATGTGATATACCCTGGCTTACAGCCAATCAGAGCTACTTTAGCCTGTCCTTGTCCAATCAAAAAGCAATAAAATGTGACATACTCAAATGTCACTGACCTTTAGGCTCCATGGTTTTTATTTTACCTATAAGTGAAGTACATATCTGTCAGGCGTTCTCTTTACAAAGCATACACAGAATGATATACAGAACTCACGAGGTCTGTGCAGAAGCTGTTCACTGTGCCCAACCGGAAATACGTCACGGAGGGTAACTGCAGTTACCCTCCGTTGACGGCCGTCATTATTGCTCTCACTTCAAGACTTTGTTCATGATTTATGAAAATATTGAAGCTTCTTGGAGCACGACAGTATGTCACATTTGTTTATAAGATTGGTTAGAATGGGCTTGGATAATCATATTTTCTTGCTGGGCGCCTAAATGGACACGAAACAGGAATAAAGCCAC
>JBCBRY010000315.1:0-571 GCA_039819485.1 Bacteroidota bacterium
TTAAAGGCCTTGCTATCGTATTTTCCCCCGGTGTTGATCTGCGACACACAGGCCACCACTTTGCCGAGCGGGATGCCCCGGCCATAGTCCCGTACGGAGACCACTCCCTCATTGATTTCCACGTCGATCTGTTTTCCGAAACCCATCACATATTCGTCGATACAGTTGTCGAGGACTTCTTTCAGTAAAACATAGATTCCATCGTCCGCCGAGGAACCGTCGCCCAGTTTGCCAATGTACATCCCGGGTCGCATGCGGATGTGCTCTTTCCAGTCGAGGGATTTAATATTCGCTTCGGTGTAGGTTACTTTTGACATTCTTTTATTGGTTTGTGGTTTTTGGTTTGTGGTTTTTGGTTTTTGGTTTTTGGTTTTTGGTTTAATAAATCTAAAATCGTTGATCCTTATTCATTTAATCGTTAATCAGTTGGTTCCTGGTTAAAATGTCATTTTTGAAAAAATGACATTTTTGGGCTATTGAGGTTTGGCTTTTTCGATTTGTTGGTTGATGAAGTTGGTGTGGGCTTTGGTTTCGGTTGTAACAATTTCTAAAATCTCTTCATCTAATAAGT
>JBCBRY010000316.1:0-562 GCA_039819485.1 Bacteroidota bacterium
AAAAATAAGTAGGATCCAACAAAAAAATTGACAGTGGCAACCAGGGGTATGAAACAGTAACTGAAAGACTCAAGGATCACCCCAAACACCCCATGTCATAGAACAGTATTAATGACAGGGACCCTAATATCCCCTATTTAAAGTCAGTACAGAGATTTCTCCTACATCTGGGGATGATTCTGTCATGACTAAGCATCCTGTATTGACTGAGCTCGTGACAGAGAACTACACGGTCCTGCTTTCTGATTGGTCAGTTTAGATTAGTCATGACAGAGTTATCCCCAGAGACAGGAGAAATCTCTGTACTGACCCTAACTAGGGAATATCAGAGTCCCTGTCATTAATACCGTTCTATGACATGGGGTGTTTCGGGTGTGAAATCACGCATTTGTTAACGGCCCTGTCACGCTGCCATCTAAATTTAATCAACAAGCTTTTTAATATAATGAATTATTTTATTTTTTCAGAAGCAAAATACACTGGGCAGGATTACCATTTGAAAGTTCTCCAAGAAAAGTAAGTTTGTCAAAAATTCGTCTCACTGTTGAGTTATGATTTTAAT
>JBCBRY010000317.1:0-562 GCA_039819485.1 Bacteroidota bacterium
ATTTGCACACAACTTCATTTATTATATATTATTATTAGACATTAATACACCAGTGATGTACATGTTTTCAGATAAATGTTGCTACAACGTATTTTTTGTGTAATTGTTAGTCGCATAGTATAATCTGTTTGTGAAATGTATTCTAAAAAAACATGTACATCACTGGTGTATTAATGTCTAATAATAATATATAATAAATGAAGTTGTGTGCAAATATATGTGTTATTGTAGCAAATAGTTCGTTGAAATAAAAAGACAAACAACATTTTGTCATTTAAAACATAGGCTGCATGGCAGCAAACCCTCGGCTTTCAGCTGATGCACCTTTGCAATTGCTGTTTGCAGCAGGAGCTTCTGTTTAGTGATCCTTGTATTTCCTGCATGTGGTTGTTTGTGCAACATAGAAACATGGGACTGGGCCAGATAGAAAGAATGCCTTAATTTTTAATTTAATTTTTTTCATATTTTGCATAATTATTGAAAAAGTATTTTGGTAGGGTCAGTATGAGCCCCAAAAGGCACAACTAGGCTATGAGACACAACACTGTGCCAAATATCATAA
>JBCBRY010000318.1:0-561 GCA_039819485.1 Bacteroidota bacterium
TTAGAGAGCACTTTCAGCAAAAAGTGCCATTTTTAGGGGTTTTTTCAAATTTGCCACCAGGTGGCTTCACGGAAAAATCTAAAAAAATTCGAAAAGTTGGGCCTCTGGCAAACGTATGATTTGCCACAAAAACCGTTAAAATCCGTTAAGCCATCTCCGAGATATTAGCGAAAGTCAAGCTGGCTACCCTCCAGTTACCCCTCGGAGAATCAAAATTGCACCCACTTAACCCGTTAGTGGGACCAAGTTGCATGCCCCAAAAGTTAGATACTAAAGTCTAGTTTCTGTTTTTACTTACACGGTTTGGGTCTGACCATCCAAAAAAAATACAATGCAATTACCGTAAAATATGTCTTTTTTCAGATTTTTGCGCATATCCCCGCCGCGGGTGCGGGTAAAATTCTGAAAAAATGTGAAAATGTGGGCCTTTGAGAAATGCATCTTTTTCCACCAAAATGGTTCAAATCGGTTAGGTCATTTTTGATTAATAGGCATTGTAAAGCCGGTTACCCATCGCGTTTTTGGCTACTTACCCTTCGGAGATTCCAAATGGCACCCACT
>JBCBRY010000319.1:0-555 GCA_039819485.1 Bacteroidota bacterium
GTGAAGTAGTACCTTCAGGTTATGTAATCATATTTGACCTAGGAGTCTTTTAACCTCAAGGTCAAGGTCAAATGGTATATTTCATGAAACGTGTATATTGAATTGTCAGATGTAATACATTTAATAATAAATCAAAATAGATCAAATAGGCAATTAATTTAATTCAGTGAAGTCAATGAAATTATTTTCAAGTGAATATGGTGAATGCTCAAAATTGATTCATCAATTTTAAATTTGACATCTAGTTATTATTATTATGATTCAACACTATGTGGTGAATCATATTGTTTTTGTTCGTATTATTATTATTATTATTATTATTATTATTATTATTTTCATGGCCAGTCAGTTTTTGAGCTAGAGCTCTGAAATTTGATACATAGGTAGTTTATGGTTAGTACTTCCTTCTGGTAGAATATGAATGACCTTGACCTTGAGTTCAAGGTCACAGGTCATCTCAAAGTCAAAAATTTACAATTTTCAAAGTGATTTATTTCATTTAGTATTTGAGTTTGAGATTTGAGACTTTGGAATCCTAATATAAACATGTATTCC
>JBCBRY010000320.1:0-555 GCA_039819485.1 Bacteroidota bacterium
CTTTTAGAAAATGAGTTATTTCTTGCAATAAAGCGTTACGGAATGACGTTTTACATGGACTTCATGAAGAGCAAATTGTGAAATTGCTGACAGTCCCTTTCATACAAAAATGTGCAAAAGCAGCAAAGCCATGGTGGCCATTATTACTATGTCCAAGGTAGGCAGTCGCCGATGCCTGATTTTTACTCAGTGTGTAAAAATCATTGTGTAGTCCATGAAATCATACTCTGAGTGTAAAAAAAGGATATCGGCGAGCCAAAAAGCCATGTCGCTGCCAATCACCGACATCTGTACGACAGGAAGTCATGACAACCCGCGACAAGGATTTTACACAGTGCCCAAGATTTCAAACACTCCGTGTCAAAATTTAACACTCTGTGTAAAAATTCTACACTCTGCCTCATTAAATGGAACGTTTTTCCCGCCACTCCATGGCCCGAAAATGCCACGAAAGTTGGACTTTGCCAAATTTTACTTACTCGCAACACATCGCATTTGGTGTGAACATACCACAAGGATTCCATCACCTCCGAGTAAATGCAAGGTGCTGACAAG
>JBCBRY010000321.1:0-548 GCA_039819485.1 Bacteroidota bacterium
CATACAAATTCTTGATTTCTCTTCATCAACTTGAACGAAGACTGTCCAGACAATAGTATATTATCTGCTGGACATACAGCCAATGATGTCTAATAACAAATATATTATACAGATTAGTGTTAATGATTTATTGACAGAAAACTGAAAAATGTATGTTTCATAAATGAGTACACCCTTTGGAACAGCATTTTCAATTTTAATCATCAAGTCAAAAAAGAAGTAATTATTTTTTATTTTCATTAAATCGCTTCAGTTTAAGCATTTTTGAATCAGTATTGGCCTTAAGTGCACACTTTGGCTGTAAAACACGTTTTTGTGGTTGAATCCATTAATACCCAATTTGGCACTAACACTCGATTGTCATAATTTGTTGGATATCTTCAGATAAACTCGAAATCGATGTTGTTTTTTATGAAATTATTTAAGTACACATCTCTTGCAATCACTGCGTCTCACATTACAGTGTTGACAGAGCTGTATCTGACATGAGGTATGGGTTATATAACTGGCAGAAGATTACATTTTACATCAATTTTCTAAAATCTAAC
>JBCBRY010000322.1:0-539 GCA_039819485.1 Bacteroidota bacterium
CTGTGGTTTTAAGATTTCAATTTATCACATCCCAAATGATGTTTAAATCACCCAACTGACCAACACCCTCACATGGCTGCTTCTGGGAAGGTCCCACATTTTTGTGGTCAGAAATAGGAAAGATTTAGATTTTTAGAAAAAAAAGAAGAAGAAAAAAGTAAAGAAAAATTCAAAAGCTAAAATAAGAATCTAACAAATATAACACTTGATAATTATTCTCAAATAAAATACTAGAAATTGTACATGGGATGTACGAAGTGGTGCGGCAGTTTTGAATCAAGTATTATTATTATTATTATTAGACTTTATTTTAAGAGGATAACATGGTTATGCTGCGATACATATATTTCACATGGTTCTCATAGTTAGTACTGTACAAATAAATTAGGGATAGAACAATAAATACAAAATATAAAAACAGTTGTATAGTTGAAAATCAGGATGTAAAACAGTCAAAATGTAAATATAATAAAATTCATCAGGGTACATTAAAAAAACATTTTAAATGAGAACTTTTAAAGTGACTGATGGAAAAAGAG
>JBCBRY010000323.1:0-537 GCA_039819485.1 Bacteroidota bacterium
GCCTGGGGCAAACAACCCGACCCATGAAATACCTGATCTATTCATCATTTTTCCTTCTTCATTTTTTATTGTCAAGCTGTGGCGCCCACAAAAAGACCGCAAAGGTTCCTGTCACCGTGGCCACCCCTCTCGATACCACTGTTACCATAACCGCCCCGGAACAGGTCCACCGGGACAGCGCACCCTGGTGGGACTGGGCAACAGCCCACAATCCCGGCCACGGCAGCAAAGAGCTGTACACCAACCCCAACCTAACCGAATTGAGCGGAGCGAAATCCCGCACCGAAGGTCGGGAAGCCAAGGACTTCTTCTGGGACTGGCCGACTGCATCCACCAGGATCGAATTCCGGGACTCCTTCATCCACGTTGAGACGACCTGCAAAGAAAGGACCGACACCCTCACTCTACGGGACACCCTCTACCAAAATATCGACTGCCCCTGCCCCCAAAACCAATCCCAAACAACCAAACACGGAGGAGGCTGGTGGCTCGCCGCCGCCCTCGCCTTTGTTTGGCTCATGACCTTTTATTCCAAGC
>JBCBRY010000324.1:0-531 GCA_039819485.1 Bacteroidota bacterium
TTTTCATTTTCAGTAATTTATTCATGTTTGTATTACCGTAGTTCCTCACCCATAAGCCATAAGAGGCTTCCACCTATAAGCGGCGCTGCTTAATACCCCGGGGTAATAAGCAGCTGCTTATTCCCGAGGGCAAAAATATTTGAACTCTTTACCCCGCTCATAAGCAGCGGTGACGATCATATGTATATATATAATAAGACAAACGGACAACTCCCCAAAACAATAATCGCTGCTTATAAGCGAGGTAGCCTAAGCGGCAGCTTATACGAAAGTAGCAAAAATATTTTGAAAATTGAAAACCCCGGCCATAAGCAGCGCCTCTTATAGGTGAGGAACTACGGTATAAGCCAAGTTGTAGTTAAGTTAGATACTTCATTTTTTTTAATTTTTCAACAATATTGCCAGACAGGTCAACACATTTATGCCATCTTGGTACTAATTTCTTGATCCCATCAGCATAAAATTCCATAGATTGCCTTCGTAACCATTCGCTCACAGCAGCTTTGACCTCGTTGTGAGTCTGCATGTGAA
>JBCBRY010000325.1:0-527 GCA_039819485.1 Bacteroidota bacterium
CTTTTTGACGTACGTCCGTTTTTCGATACGGCGCTGATAGGGCGTCTGGTAATGCTCTTTCGGCCTGGCCACGGTACACTTGGCCACTGCCCGGATGTCGCCCTTTTCCTTGCCGGTCGCCTTGCAGAAATGCAGGATGAACGGCGTGTCGGGGCGGCCCCGGATCTCGGCGAGGGCCTGCTCGATGGTGATGGTGCCCTGGTAATTTATCAACGGTGAACGGTTAGTGGTGAACGGTTAACGGTGAACATGGCAAATTTGTAGGTGTTAATCAACACCGGAATAGGACACAATTAATGTTAACCGTTCACCTCTCACCTCTCACCGTTAAAGCGAAGCGTCCTCACGCACGTCCGCGAGCTTGTTCCCCGCCTCTTCGATATCGAGATAGCTCACATTTACCTGGAACTGCCGCTGCCAGCTTTCCACGTTTTTGGCGTACTGTTCAAATTTGTTTTCCAGGCTGGCCACGGCGGCCAGGGCAGCGGCATTGTCGTCGCCTGCAGTATCGATGTTGGCGGGTGAAG
>JBCBRY010000326.1:0-527 GCA_039819485.1 Bacteroidota bacterium
TGTAATTAAAATTCAGTTGCAAGTTGTGTTATTAAACAATACCTGGATATCAATTTTATTTACAGTCAATTGACAAAATGTATAGCATTATATTATTAGCATTATTGAGTATTTAAAGTATAATAATATATAAATATAAAAATGCGCGTCAATCCCGCGATCTCGCTCTGGCTTTCTCTACCCCGATATCAGACCGCACCCTGACGAGAGACCGCTTTGTGTCCGCAGAAGGGGCGGGCTCATAACGCAGGGACCACTGTAGATGCATGCAAGCCATAAAACAAATTATTTTAATCTGACAGTGTCAGAATACATTGAAGTATTGAAATGAATGAAAATCGTAATTAGAGGTCATACAAGGTCATCTGAGGTCACCAGGGTCAAATCAAAAGTGGTAATAATCACACAAATAATCCGGTTGCTTTAGCAATCATTTCCAGTTATTAGGGAAGGAAATCATTATTAATCTTATGCAAAATATGATAAAAATGGCGATTTTCGACACCCAAGGTCATTGACCTCTCAAG
>JBCBRY010000327.1:0-526 GCA_039819485.1 Bacteroidota bacterium
TGAGAATCCATTCTTACTCCTGGTCCTCCTGGGGGCAAATAAGCACTAATACGTCCAGGATGGGGACGGAAGTTATATTTGGGATCTTCAGCATTAATTCGACATTCGATCGCATGACCTCTTAAGCTAACATCGTCTTGAGTAAATCTAAGTTTTTCTCCTTGTGCCACGCGAATTTGTTCGGCAATTAGGTCAATGCCCGTAACTACTTCCGTAACGGGATGTTCTACCTGAATACGGGTATTCATTTCCATGAAATAAAATTTACCGTCTTCATAGAGGAACTCAATCGTACCCGCGCCGACATATCCCATTTTGCGGATGACATCGGCGGCAAGCGTTCCGATATAATCCCGTTCTTCATCGTTAATGACAGGAGAGGGGGCTTCTTCTACCAGTTTTTGATGGCGTCTTTGGATCGAACAATCCCGTTCTCCTAAATGAATGGCGTTGCCATGTTGGTCGCCAAAAATCTGAATCTCAATATGCCGCGGCTTTTCAAGGAATTTTTCAATGTAAACGGTGT
>JBCBRY010000328.1:0-523 GCA_039819485.1 Bacteroidota bacterium
CAAAATAAAAGTGTCATTTTTAGCGCCCCTTATCTTTGTCCATGCACCTAACCTATTTTCAATGAAAATTTGAATCGATTATTTCTGGAAATCGCGTATACAAAATGTTAATTCAAAGTTCCGTACAATCCTAATTCTTCATTCTTCATTCTTCATTCTTCATTAACATTAATTAACCACCACCTTTTCTGTCCATTTTCTGTTGCCCGACTTCAATTGGATGAAGTAAATCCCTTTTTCCAGATTATTGATTTCCATTTGGTGAGACTGAACAGATTGGTTAATATTTTCAGTTTTCCGGACGATGCGGCCATTGATGTCCATCAGTTTAATGTTCACATCTTTAAACAGGCAATTGTTATCCCATTTGATATTGATAAATCCGCTGGCCGGATTTGGCGAAAGATCGAATTGGCATTGGTCAACTTCAGTGGTGGAAGTGGTAAAATCCGTATCCGTCCACCACGTCGCAGCGGTTCTGATCTGTGCTTCCTCGGCCAGGGTGGCAACGGTCGCCTGCACC
>JBCBRY010000329.1:0-518 GCA_039819485.1 Bacteroidota bacterium
TCTGGCTAGTGCATTCTGAAGGCAAATTTGGGTTTTCTGTCCAGAGAAAAATTTGGTTAGCTTTAGGCCAAGATTTTGGGCAACTTTGGGAAAAAATCAATTGGAAAAACGGAAATAGTTGGACTCGTTACCCTAATGAATTCACCTGGGATTTAACTGCCCCTAGAGGTCATCTGCCCTTGTCTAACCAGTTAAGAGGCGTTCGAGTAATTGATGCGATTTTCAAACATCCCGCTTGGGAACATTGAACATTGACCATTGACCATTGACCATTGAACATTGGCCATTGAACATTTACTCTTGATCTTTGGTGATTCTGGTGGTTTTGAGGATTGAAAATAGTATTTTAGAGATTTCTTCCGCATCTTGATAAATACTATCGAAGGATTTTGAGGTGATATAATCGGTGTCTTTCAGTAGAGATAACCAGTACTTGGTTTCTAGACATTCTTTATACGCGATAGAAACCTTTGCCGAAAAATCTGCTTTGGCCAAAGCAGATTTTTCGGCAAAGGTTT
>JBCBRY010000330.1:0-517 GCA_039819485.1 Bacteroidota bacterium
CGTGGTGGTTGATGTCGGGGGCCTCGCCGTGCAAAAACATCAACCACCACATGACTACTCAAAGCCAACCCCCACGCCCCGACTGGTCGCAGGTCGACCTTCCCGAAGCCCACAGCCAGGACCTCCAGCGCCTCTACGACATTGAGATCCGGTACCGCATGTCCGCCGCCCTCGGCTCGGCCGTCATCGGCTACCTCTGCAAGGGGGACGCCCCCGACCCCGTCGTGGAATACCTCGAGCTCTGCTGGGACCACTTCTTCGTGGACCATGCCTTCCGGGGGGCATAGCCATTCCCCGCAGCGGTGTTACCGTTCGCAGACGGTAACACCGCCCACCCCATCCCCTTCAGTCATAACCGGCCCATTCCCCACACCCATAGCTTGCAGCCAAAAAAACGACAATGGCAGCAACAGTATCCCTTCCCCCTCCGGAAAAAGCCCTCCACCAGGACCACATCTGGCTCAAACTGCAGAGCAGCCTCGTCGCCGTGCAGAACAGCCACTTCCGCATCACCGGC
>JBCBRY010000331.1:0-515 GCA_039819485.1 Bacteroidota bacterium
TTGGAATTCAACACACCTGAAAACATGGTGTTCAAAATTTAAATTGTGAAAATCCATCCATTTTTGACAAAAAAAAGGTAATTTTTGTGCCGCCAAGCGATTTATGTGTATATTTTCTTGAGCGCATTCTACACATCTGAAAACGCAAATTTCCAACTTTTAGACATTTAAATTCTCTTCATTTTTAGGAGAAGAAATGCCCTATCAAAGATGACATTATCTCATTAAAAATGAAGAGATTTTAAATTTCTAAAAGCTGGAAATATGTGTTTTCAGATGTGTCCAATTCCCTCGACAAAATATGCACAAAAATTTATTATATTTCACCAAAAATACATAGATTGTTTTCACCAAAAAGGGACGTATCTTCAAAATTCAAATTTAGAACTTTATAAATGTTTTCAGGTGTGTCAAATTCAAATATGGGGTTGGTTTTTTTCCTGTCATGAAAAATATATGATTGATATACAGCAAAATGCAAAGATGTATCACAAAAATGCACAAAATTTGCTTGG
>JBCBRY010000332.1:0-508 GCA_039819485.1 Bacteroidota bacterium
GGAGGTGGTTTTGCAGATCGGGGGGAGATCCCTTCCCCCCCTGCACAGACCCCCTTGGGGCCTCGGTACCCTCGGCGTTTTGAACGACTCCGTCGTCCTTCTGTCCGACCTCAAAGGTTGCAGTTTTCCTGATTTTTATTTTGAAAATTATTTGACCTTTTTCGGGCAAAACCCGCTTGCGAGGATGCAACATCGGGGCTGTACAGTACTAAATTAATGTTTTTCGAGGTCCAAAAAAAGCAAGGGGGGGGTGGTTTGGATTTTGGCGGGTGGTATTGGAGCTGGATTTGGTTTTGGCTGGATTTGGGCTATTTTGGGTGTTTTTGGTTAAAAAATGGCCTTTTTCAGGGGGTTACCCCTCCACTTTTTTCAGTATGCGGCGTTTGTGAAAAAATGGCTCAATTCGTCCAAAATGGTAAAAACGTGTTTTAGGTGTTTTTCGAGGTCTGTTCACTACTAAATATTGAGCTTTTATAGGGAAAAAGGGCGAAAATGGGCTTTGCAGGGT
>JBCBRY010000333.1:0-503 GCA_039819485.1 Bacteroidota bacterium
CGGAGCGGTGGCAGATCTGCTCGAGCAAGCCGCCGCGAGCGGCGCGCCCGTTCACGTTGCCGGCAGGCTCGAACTCGACGACTGGGGCGGGCGGCGCAAGGCCAAGCTCCGCATCGAGGATGCGGCCTCGCCCTGAGCCGGCACCACCCCGCCGCCCGACGAGATCGTCCTTGAAACCAAGGGGTCGAGCCCCTAGAACATGCCGCGCTGCGCCCTTCGTCTAGCGGTCTAGGACGCCGCCCTTTCACGGCGGAAACACGGGTTCGAGTCCCGTAGGGCGTACCAGGTGATCTCCCGTGGACACCAGAAACAGTCTGGGCACTGTCTCCCGCGGGACAGCCTGCCGGTCGAGCCGTCGCGCGCAGCATGCCTCGCCTGGTACAAACCGCTCCGAGATCTCACGCATTGACCGATCTTGCCGCAACCCTGTCCAGGACTTTCAAAGCCTGATCGCATGACGCGGTGCCTCCCTGGCCGTCGGGCCAGCACCTGGCAGCCCAGCG
>JBCBRY010000334.1:0-500 GCA_039819485.1 Bacteroidota bacterium
ATACAGCAGGCCTTCCAATGATCCCTACTTTCCTACTTTTTCACTACTTTTTTGAGCTGCCCTACTTTTTCATTAATTAATGAAGAAAATCCCTACTATTTCCTACTTTTTCACTACTTTTTGAAATTCCAAATCCGCGACGTTCAGAAATTGCGTAATTTAATAATTCATTGAGATCTAAGTCTAGCGATCTATTCAGTTAATTAATAAATGTTGTAAGCATTTCAGACACCCTGTTGATGGATTACTGTTTGAAAAATTTGTCGTATGTTCACACTTCCCTATTTTATTGTAATATTCCCTGACAATTAATTCTGTGTGGTGGAAAATCATGGCTATAAACCTGTGCATTTTAGTATTGGAAGATAAATAATTTCGGCATTATATACAATAGAGCTCTACAATCAGGCCTTCCAATGACCGTCGTTCAAAAAGTAGGGATAAAAGTAGGGAGGAACTTTCAGAAAAGTAGGGTAAAAAGTAGGGAAAATCAGGGAATA